>CANJLF010000043.1 GCA_947475295.1 Fidelibacterota bacterium | reverse complement strand
TGTTCGGCAGGCTCAAGGACTGGCGACGCATCCACACTCGTTACGACCGATGCGCCCACACCTTCATGTCAGCCATTTATATCGCCGCAACCGTCATCTTCTGGCTATGATTAATGAGTCCTGACCCTAGGCCCTTTTCTTCGTCTTCACCGCCGCCTTCAAGCGTTCCTTCAAGAACTGTCCCGTGTAGCTGGCCTTCACCGCCGCAACGTCTTCCGGTGTTCCCACCGCGACGATCTCGCCGCCGCCGCTGCCGCCTTCGGGGCCTAGGTCGATGATCCAGTCGGCGGTCTTGATGACTTCGAGATTGTGCTCGATCACCACCATCGTATTGCCCTGGTTGACCAGGGTGTGCAGCACTTCCAGCAATTTGCGCACGTCCTCGAAGTGCAGGCCGGTGGTGGGCTCGTCGAGGATATAAAGCGTGCGGCCCGTGGCGCGCTTGCTGAGTTCCTTGGCCAGCTTCACGCGCTGGGCTTCGCCGCCTGACAGCGTTGTGGCCTGCTGGCCCAGGTGGATGTAGCCGAGGCCCACCTGTTTCAAAAGCTGCATCTTCTCGCGGATGGTCGGCACGGCTTTGAAGAACTCGACACCTTCCTCGACGGTCATGTCGAGCACGTCGGCGATGCTCTTGCCTTTGAAGTGCACCTCTAAGGTTTCGCGGTTGTAGCGTTTGCCTTTGCAGACATCGCAGGTGACGTAAACGTCGGGCAGGAAGTGCATTTCGATTTTGATCAAGCCGTCGCCCTGGCAAGCTTCGCAGCGCCCGCCTTTGACGTTGAAGCTGAAACGTCCCGGCGCATAGCCGCGCGCCTTGGCTTCGGGCAGTTCGGCGAACCATTCGCGAATGGGCGTGAACGCGCCCGTATAGGTCACCGGGTTTGAACGCGGCGTGCGGCCGATGGGCGACTGGTCGATGTCGATGACTTTATCGAGCGCGGCCATGCCATCGATCTTGTCATGGGGCCCCGGAATATCGCGCGAGCCGTAAAGGTGCTTGGCGAGACCTTTGTAGAGTGTCTCCAATACCAGCGACGACTTGCCGCCGCCGGAAACGCCGGTGACGCAGGTCATCGTGCCCAGCGGGAAATCGACGCTGACATTCTTGAGGTTGTTGGCGCGCGCACCTTTGACCGTGAGCGTCTTGCCGTTGCCCTTACGGCGGGTTTCGGGCACGGGCACTTCGCGCGTGCCATTAAGATAAGCGGCGGTGAGGCTGTCCTTGGATTTCAGAATGTCGTCGAGATCGCCTTCGGCCACCACCTTGCCGCCGTGGACGCCGGCGCCGGGGCCCATGTCGATGATATAGTCGGCGCTGCGGATGGCGTCTTCGTCGTGTTCCACAACGAGCACCGTGTTTCCGATATCGCGCAGACGGCGCAGGGTATCCAGCAAGCGGTTGTTGTCGCGCTGGTGAAGACCGATGCTGGGTTCGTCCAGCACGTAGAGCACGCCGGTCAACCCCGAGCCGATCTGCGAGGCCAGGCGGATGCGCTGGCTCTCGCCGCCCGACAGCGTGCCGGAATTACGGGCGAGGGTCAGGTAATCCAGCCCGACGTTATTGAGAAAGTGCAGGCGGTCGTCGATCTCGCGCAAAATCCGCCGGGCGATTTCGATATGTTTGCTGCTGAGGGACTTGGAAAGCCCCGCGAACCATTTGGCGGCATCGGAGATGCTCATCTCCGAGATCTCGGCGATATTCTTCTTCTCGATCTTGACGGCCAGGGCTTCGGGTTTGAGGCGATGGCCGTGACAGACTTCGCAAGGCTGGCTGGTCTGATACTTCTCCAACTCCTCGCGCATCCAGGCGGACTCGGTCTCGCGCCAACGGCGCTGCAGATTATTGAGCACACCTTCGAAGGCCTTGCGGGTCTCGTACTTGCGCACGTCGTCGCTGAACTTGATGGTGATCTCGTCCTCGGTGCCGCCCAGCACCGCGTCGCGCACCTTGGTGGGAAGCTTCTTCCAGGGCGTATCGATCTTTGCGCCGTAGTGGGCCAGCACGCCTTTGAGCGCCTGCAGATAGTAGGGCGAGGGCACCGACGACGAGGACCAGGGCGCCACGGCGCCGTCCTCGATGCTGAGCGTATCGTCGGGCACCACCAGAATGGGATCGAAGAGCATCTTCACACCCAGGCCGTCACAGGCCGGGCAGGCGCCGAAGGGATTGTTGAAGGAGAACAGGCGCGGCTCGATCTCATCAATCGTGAAGCCGGAGACGGGGCAGGCGAACTTGGCCGAGAACACGGTGCGCCCGGCATCGCCCTTGGCGTCGGCGTTTTCGGTGAAAGCGATGCCGTCAGCCAAGCCAAGCGCCGCTTCAAAAGATTCCGCGAGGCGGCTTTGAATGCCATCGCGCACGACAATGCGGTCGACGACGACTTCGATGTCGTGCTTAAGCTTTTTGTTAAGGTTGGGCACGTCGGCGATCTCATGCAGCGTGCCGTCGACTTTGACGCGCTGGAAACCTTTCTTCTGAAGTTCCTGCAATTCCTTGCGGTACTCACCCTTACGGCCGCGCACGATGGGCGCCAACAGGTAAAGCCGTGTGCCTTCGGGCATGGCCACGACGCGGTCGACCATCTGCGAGACGGTCTGGGCCTCGATGGGCAAGCCCGTGGCCGGCGAATAGGGCACGCCGACGCGGGCCCACAGCAGGCGCATGTAATCGTGAATCTCGGTGACCGTGCCGACGGTGGAGCGCGGATTGCGGCTGGTGGTCTTCTGCTCGATGGAGATGGCCGGCGACAGGCCCTCGATGGAATCCACATCGGGCTTTTGCATCAGCTCCAGGAACTGGCGGGCATAGGCCGAGAGGGATTCGACATAGCGCCTTTGGCCCTCAGCATAGATGGTGTCGAAGGCCAGCGACGACTTGCCCGAGCCTGAAAGTCCCGTGACCACCACCAGCTTGTCGCGGGGTATGTCGACGTTGACGGAGCGCAAGTTGTGCTCGCGCGCACCGCGGACGCGGATCTCGTGGTGGCGGGTATCAGAACTTGGGGACTTGCTATTGGGGGGCATTATGGCTAAATGTTCTCGTTATGTTTCACCGTGACTGCCTTCATACGCGGAACGTCCAGCGAGGGCAACCTGTGGATAAAAAATTCTTATAAGCAATTGAAATTAATCATCTATTTGTGCTCGCGCAGCACTGCCCCGGCCTATAAGGTGCGGGAGTGTAAATCACGAGCGAGTCTCTAGGAGAGCAGCATGGCCGGCAGCGTCAACAAAGTCATCCTTATCGGTAATTTGGGCAAGGACCCGGAAGTCCGCAGCATGCAGAACGGCGGCAAAGTCGCCAATCTCAGCATCGCCACCTCCGAGAGCTGGCGCGACAAAGCCACCGGTGAGAAAAAGGAAAAAACCGAGTGGCACCGGGTGGTTATTTTCGGAAATCTCGCGGAAATCGCCGAGAAGTATCTGAAGAAGGGCAGCAAGGTCTACGTAAGCGGCTCCTTGCAGACCCGCAAGTGGACCGACCAGTCGGGCGCCGAGAAATATTCGACCGAAGTCGTGCTTCAGGGCTATGGCGGCGAATTGACCATGCTCGACGGTAAAGGCGGCGGTGGCGGCGGAGCCAGTGCCGGCGGCGGCCCAGGCGGGGGAATGGGTGATGAAGGCGGCGGCGGCTGGGATTCCGGCGCCGATGATTATGCGCCAAAAGGCGGCGCCAAGGCCAAAGCCTCGGGTGGCGGCCGCGATAAGTTGGACGACGACATTCCGTTCTAAGCGGACGTTTTCGGCCAACGAAATTTAGCGAATTTCCCCTTTAGCGCGCACAGGCCTGAGATGCAGGCGCGCGCAAACTCCAGTGGAAAACCTGTAATTTGTCAGGACACGCCGACACGTGGCAGTTTTTGAACTGCGAACCGCGCCAAGGCGGATTTCTGTAAAAACGGATATCCCGGGGAAAAGTTCCCGCACCTTTCAGCGGTTCAGCGATTTTTTTTGCGGTGTCTGATGGGGGATGGGGATTTGTTGGGGTCTTTGTCGACGTTTCTGAAGCGTTTCCTTGCCTGTATCGCCATCTACGCCTCGGCACATTGCCGATGGCCGCTCACGCGCGCTGGCTCAAAGCCGAGAGCCCTCTGTTCGTCATCTATAGCGATGGCAGCGAAGACGAACTCAAGGACTACACCCAAAAGCTCGAGGAATACGACGGGCTCTTGCGGCGGATGACCGGCACCAAGGCCGCGCCTTCCCCTAACAAACTCACGATCTATCTCGTCAAAAACAACAAGCAGCTGCGCGAAGTGACGCCCGGCGTCTCGCGTGATGTGCAAGGCCTCTATCTCGCGCGCACCTCGGGTACCATCGCCATCGCCGTGCGCAAAGACGTCGGCGGAAAGAACTGGCTGCCGGCCCAGTCGATCATCTTCCACGAGTACACCCATCATTTTGTGTACCAGTATTTCCCGGCCAACTATCCCAATTGGACCAGCGAAGGGATGGCCGAGTATTTCTCCGGCGTCAGCTTTCAGCCGGAAAAAATCGAAGTCGGAAAGTTCCAACTGGCGCGTGTGTTTCCGCTGAAGACGCGGGAATGGTTGCCGGTGGAAAACCTGTTCATTCCGCCAGAGCACGACAAGGGCGACATGGGCATGTTCTATCCCGAGAGCTGGCTTGTCACCCATTACATGATGGACGACCCGGCGCGGCGCGCGAAGCTGGACGGTTTCTTGAAGGCTGCTGGGCGCGGCGAAGAAACCGCCGCTGCGTTCACTTCTCAGTTCGGCATGGACTTCGCGGATTTCGACAAAGTCATGAAGGCCTATCTCGCCAAAGGCGATGTGGTGATTCACAATTTGCCGCGCGGCGAAACCAAGCCCGAAGTCGCGATCACGGCAATGCCGGCGTCCGCCGATACGCTGCTTCTGCCCAATGCCCAATGCGCAATTCGTCATGAACAGCCTGACAGAGCAGGACGAAGGCAACCTGTATTTCGGTGCGAAAGACCTCAGGCATATTCGCAAGCAAGCCGCCAAGTTTCCGAGCGATGCCTTGGCGCTGCGCACATTGGCCGCGGGTGAAATGCTGTACGGCGACCTGCCCAAGGCTGACGCTGCCCTCGAAAAGGTTCTGGCGCAAAAGTCCGACGATGTGGAGGCGCTTTACCTCAAGGCCGCGCGCTACATCATCGAAGGGCGCCGAGACCCGGAACAGCGCGCCCGGCTCTTTGCCGAGGCCAAGCCCCTGGCGGGCGCGATTTACAAGCTGGACCCCAATCACTATCCGGCGCTTTACATTTATGCCTCGGGCGCTTTGGCCAACACCACGGCGCCCTCGGAAAACACCCTCAATGTGCTGAAACTCGCCCATCAGTTGGCGCCTCAGGTGGATGACATCAGCCTAGAAGCCGCCGTGGCGCTGTCCAATGCCGGCCAGACGTCGGACGCCCGTCACCTGCTGGAGCTGGTGGCTTATGCGCCCCATGCCAACCAGTTGAGCGTCTATGCCTGGGGGCTGCTGAATCAGGTGGCCGAGGGCAAGGCCATTACGCATATCGCCGGTGAGCTGCCGCATGAATTCAAGGCGCCCAGGTAAATTTTATACCGCAGCGCACAAAATTAGTGCGATAGCCGCCCTTGGCGCATATTTTCTAGACCCGATCCACTGATCCCGCGGGCCGTGCGCTGCGCCCGAGTCTCGTCCCTAAATGCGGTAATTTGGCTGGGCCGGAGGAAGGGGACTTTTCCGGGCCCGCGGACCTCCTTTATAAAGTTCTCATAGAAGATGAGATATCATCTCTAATAGACTATTATAGCGGCAAAATATATTTTCAGAATTTCGCGGATCTTGGCGCTGGGATGAGCCTGCGGACGCCGTCAACTAACATTGCGGCAGCCTTTCCTTATCTGCTAGATTTTGTTGGCTAATCCGGTTGATTTCGGCCGGTCTAGGGGAGCTTCGCGGCAACTTCGAACAAGGGCCGTTTCCGTCGGTTGCAGTGCAGCAAATCCGACCGGGAAAGGGCGCATTTTTGGTGTAAATCTATGCGAGTCATTTGGTGAGCGAGACAAGTCCGAAACCCCCTGCCTTCGACATGATTTCGGTCACAATCGAAGACGAAATGCGCCGCAGTTACCTGGATTACGCCATGAGCGTAATCGTGGCCCGCGCGCTGCCTGATGTCAGAGACGGCTTGAAGCCGGTTCACCGCCGCATCCTCTACGGGATGAAAGAGGCGGGTTACGAGTTCAATAAACCCTTCCGCAAGTCGGCGCGCATCGTCGGCGACGTGATGGGTAAATACCATCCGCACGGCGACCAATCGATCTACGACGCCATGGTCCGCATGGCCCAGGACTTCTCGATGCGCGTGCCGCTCATCGACGGCCAGGGCAACTTCGGCTCCATGGACGGCGATCC
>CANJLF010000042.1 GCA_947475295.1 Fidelibacterota bacterium | reverse complement strand
GAGACAGCGGAAAATAAGGCGCGATACGGCGCATCTGCGCCTCTGAAAGCATAAACAGATCGTCCATGGCGACACCTCCGTGTGCGTCGCCATTGAATCAATCGATCACTCAGCTCGCAAGAGATTTAATGGGTCCTGACCCTAGTTTAAGCGGGCCGGCAGCTCGCTGATGGCTTTGTCGGTCAGCGCCTGCTTCTTGGCGGGGTCGAGGCTGCTTTGGATCAGCTTTTCGGCCGCGGCCAGGGCCACGTCCACGGCTGTATTACGCACCTGTGCGACCGCCTGGGCTTCGGTCTGGGCGATGCGCTCAAGCGCCTGCTGCTTGCGGCGCTCAATGGCGTGCTCCAGATCCTTCTCGATTTCGACCTTCAGGCGCTCGGCATCCCCGCGGGCCTGGGCGATGATCTTCTCGGCTTCGGCCATGGCATCGCGCTGCTTGCGCTGATATTCGGCCAGAAGCGCTTGCGCGTCCTCACGCAGCTTGCGGGCTTCCTCGATCTGCGAGCGGATCTTGGCGGCGCGCTCGTCGAGTGTTGACGTAATGGCCTTCACCGCCGGGCGATAGACCATGGCGACCACGAGCAGGAACGCGATGGCGACCCAGAACTCTGGATTATGCAACTCTTCCATGGCCGTTTACCGCGCTTCCTTAAGGGCCGCCGCGACGGCCTGTTCAACCGCACCGGCGTCGGGCGAAAGTCCGGACAGCTTGGCCACTACATCGCGCGCGGTTTCCGCGGCCACACCCTTGATGCTGTCGAGCGCCGCCTGTTTGGCCACGCCGATGCGCGCCTCGGCCTCGCCGATCTGCTTGGTCACTTGCGCGGCGACGTCGGCGGTGCGCTTATCGGCGACCGCTTTCATCTCCGCCTGCATAACCCGCATGTGCTCGTAAGCCTGAGCACGCGCCTCGGCCATGGCCTTGTCGTAAGCGGCCACGGCGGCATCGGTCTCGGCCTTCAGTTGTGTCGCGCGGTCGAGATCGTCCTGGATGACGCGGGCGCGCTGCTCCAGAACTTCACCGATGCGCGGCACGGCGATCTTGGAGACGATCCAGTACAGCGCCACGAACATCACGAACAGCCAGAACAGCTGCGACGCGAAAGTCGATGGATCAAACTGCGGCATAGCGGGATCGCCTTACAAGAGCGTGAACAGGATGGGCCTGTTTGGCTTAACCGAACAGCCCTTCGGCTTTAGCCGAACAAAATAATCAGCGCGATGACGAGCGCGAACAGCGATGTGGCTTCCGACAGCGCGAAGCCCAGGAACGCCGGAGTGCGCAGCTTGCCTTCCATGGACGGGTTGCGCGCAACCGCGTTCATGTACTGGGCCCAGACCTGACCGACGCCGATACCGCCGCCGAGCACGCCGATGGCCGCAAGGCCCGCACCGATCATCTTTGCTGCTTCTGTTTCCATGTTCGTAATCCTTCCTTGATGAAAAGTTGAGTTGTTGGACCTGCGCTATTTCTTTGTCGCATTTTCTGCCGGAAAACCGGAGACCACTTTTCCTGAAAATGCTCCTAGTGCAGGTGAATAGCGTCGTTGAGATAGATGCAGGTGAGCAGGGCGAAGACGTAGGCCTGAATGACCGCGACCATGATCTCCAGCAATGTCACGCCGAAGACCGCCAGGAACGGCACCACGCCGAAAACCACGCCCAGTGAAATGATGAAGCCCGCCAGCACCTTCAGCAGCACGTGGCCCGCCAGCATGTTGGCGAACAGACGAAGGCTCATGCTGACCGGGCGGATGAGGTAGGAGAACAGCTCCAAGGGCGCCAGCACAATGGCGATGCCCAAGGGTGCGCCGGGCGGCACAAACAGCGAGAAGAAGTGCAGGCCGTGGCGTGCGAAGCCGATGATGGTCACGCAGACGAAAATGAACACCGCCATGGCCGCGGTGACAATGATGTGCGAGGTGAAGGTGAATCCGTAGGGCATCAGGCCGAAGATGTTGCCGAACAGGATGAACATGAAGAGGGTAAAGACGAACGGGAAGTACTTCATGCCCTCGACGCCGGTGTTTTCCTTCACCATGCCGGCGACAAATTCGTACAGCATCTCGGCGGTGGCCTGCAGACGCCCCGGAACCATGGTGCGGTGGCGTGTCGCACCCCAGAACAGCAGCGCCGTGGCGATGACCGCGAAGGTCATGAACAGCGCCGAATTGGAATAGGAGATGTCGGTGCCACCGATGTGGATCGGGATGAGCGGTTCAATCTTGAACTGCTCCATGGGGCTGTGGCCTTCGGCTGCCATCGGTCGTCTTACCTTATCGGTTACGCATTATTTCTGTAGGCGCGGCGCTCAAATCGTTAGTCGTCTTCGTCTTCCCAGCCCTTCGGCGGCGGCGCGTTCTTCGCATCCTTCTCACGTATCGCCCGGCCCAGGCCCACGGCCTGATCGAGATTCTTGAGGATGCGGATCACGCTCAGCACACTCGCGGCAAAACCCAGCGCGATGAAGGCCAGCATGAAAATCGGCTTGGTGTTGAGTTTGCTGTCGATGAACCAGCCGAGCCCCGCACCGACCAACACGCCGGCCACCAGCTCGATCCCGATTCTGAACCCGACCCCAACCCCTTGCGCCGATTCCTCTACGTTCCGTTCCGTTTCTTTCTTCTCGGCCACAGCGTCCTGCATGGCCTTTAATCGCGCGCCGACATCCTCGAGTTTGGCTTTGTCCTGGTCTGTCATTGTTGAAAAGACCCTGAAAAACCACGGTTTGCGGCGCGAAAGCGCGCGAAACATAGGGGTGGGGGGTGGGGGTGTCAAGGATCATCAGGGGAAGCTCTAACGCGCTGATTTGGATAAATAAAACATCGAATGCCGGGCGGAAAAATCGCCCTTGAAACGCGCGCCTGATGGCCGGATGTTTCAAGGTGCCCGGACCGGGTATAAGGGCCGCCGGCGTTTCAGCGAGGCGACCATGACCTTTCATATCGGCCTACTCATCTTCCCAGACATCACCCAGCTCGATCTCGCCGGGCCTTACGAAGTGTTCGCGAAGTTTCCGGATGTCGAGATTCATCTCATCTGGAAAGACTTGGCACCGATCACGGCCGGCGGCGGCATGCAGATGCTGCCCAACACCACGATCGCCCAATGCCCGCAACTCGATCTGATTTGCGTGCCGGGCGGCAGCGGCATGAACCCGCTGCTGAACGACCTGGAAGTGCTCGACTTCATCCGCCGCCAGGCCAAGGGCGTGCGCTTTCTCACCAGCGTCTGTACGGGATCCTTGGTGCTGGGGGCCGCGGGGCTGCTCACCGGCAAACGCGCCGCCTGCCACTGGATGAGCCGCGAGATGCTCTCGGCCTTCGGCGCAATCCCCGTGGCCGACCGCGTTGTCGTCGACGGCAATATCATCACCGGCGGCGGTGTGACGGCCGGCATCGACTTCGCCTTTGTCGTTGCTGCGCAGGCCTTCGGCGAAGACGTCGCCAAGGCGATCCAGCTGGCCATTGAGTACAATCCTAAGCCGCCTTTCGACGCCGGCGACCCCGAGCGCGCGGGGCCCGAACTGGTCGCCAAAACGCGCGCTAAATCAGCCAAGCGCCAAGCTGAACGCCAGGCCGCCGTCGATAGGGCGGCACGGCGGCTGCGCGAGGGCGTCTGAACCGAAATCCTCAGCGGCTCACATCGTTGCCGCGGTTCTGGAAGACCTGAGGCCGAAAAGGCTGCGACGCCATGAACGCGAGCGCTTGCTCCAGCACGGCGCGCACATGGTCCGGGTTCTGCTTGGCGACGTTGGTGAGGGCCTTGCTGTACAGCAGCACCCGATGCGGCATGTATCCCGGCGGCGCCGGCAAGCTGAGATAGACCGGAAGCCCGTTCGCGGCATGAAGGCTCACTAGCATCACAAAGGCCTGTTCACGCACGGTCACTTCTGGACGGTTGGTGAGCATCAGGGTGATAGCCGCCTGCGGCGGCGGTTGGCCGGGGTCCAACACCTCCGCGGGGTCGGGTTTAAAGGGTTCCAAGAAGGCGAAAATGCCCGAGCGGTCGGGCCGCCAGTCGTCGTCGAGCATGCCCAGCTGACGCCAAGCGCAGAAAAACGTGCGGCAGGACCGCGGGCGATTGGCATAGACCGAGCATCCGCCTTTGCCGCTGCCGGTGCAGTGGCGGCAGAGCGTGCTCGCGGTCTTTTGAATTTCCGAATCATCGATGCCGAGCACGACGCAGCACATCGTGCATTCCCCGCAATCGCGACCCGCGACGAGCCCCCCCGTCTCCATGTTCAGCCCCGGCTGCTAATGCCGAAAACCAACCATTCCTGACCATAGGAGAGATGGCGCCGATATGAGACGCCCCTACCCGCTGTTACAAAATAACGCGACTTGGCCGTCCCATCATCCCAGCCCTTAGGGAATGGGAAAGCGGGACAGAGCGGAGGTGAGGGGGAGGGGTAAGGGAGGGGGATCTAGAAATGCACTTCCCTAGGCTTCCTTCTTCAGGAACCTAATGAGCAGAAGGCGCATGATGGCCTACGCAGATACATAGAATTTCCGCAGGCCACGGCAAGCAGATTTAGACACGGGCCCCGCTATTCACAGCATAAGGCCGCATAAATGCGCAGAGCGCCGTCCCACCATCCCACATCCTAGGACGTGGGATGGTGGGACGGCGTTGCTTGGGATTCGCGGGTCAGAGAATATGGGTGAACAGCGCCAGCAGAATGATGACCGACAGCGGCACGCCCAGCAGCCACAAGATGATACCTTTACCCATAGCGACCTCCTGTTGATTTCGATTACGGAAATTAAACGAAGGTCGTGGATTTAAGTTCCGGCTGGGCTCTGGCGTGCGAGCTTGCGCGCGAATGCACGCGGGTGGTGTAGCGCGGAGTTGAAAGATATGAACGTCGTCTGGCCTCCACTACCGTTCCAGTCCGACCAATTCAAAAATTAACTTAGAGGATCACTCGAATGTTTGGGTTGCACCGGCTCAGCATTTGGGGCCTCGGGGAAAAGGGTGAATTATAACAGCTTAATTTGATGTCCTTGAACCGCATCTAAGGAAAAGAGCGGTCCGCGCCGCAATATTCCCAAAAGCTTTTTTGGCGTATCGCCAGTCCGCGGTTCCGCTTTAGCGCCAGTATTCTTTAATACTAAGTGGCCTTTAGTAAAGTCTAGAACACTCAGGTTTCGCTTAAATCGCGTGCCGGAAAATTGACTCAGATCCAACATATACACCTCTGACTTTTTTCCAGCTTGCCTCTCGTCAGATAAGCTTCCATTGATCAGATGAATAAACCGTAGATCCATCAAACTCTGCATGATTTCATAAGCGTTTTGATTCACCTCCTTGTCTCGGAAATCAACTCGGAAATACGTTGTTTGTTTTTCCTCAAGAAGAAAATTCCTCAATTTTGACAGCAGTCCTAGCCGAGGGAGAGCGGTTCCTGCGGACGAGGCGGCGTCATCCTCAAGTTCTTGCATTTTGATCTGGCTAAGTTGGCCGGCGGCTTCATTTACATCCTGCATACCGGTGGCTCGAGCGTTTTGTCTTTGGCGGGCCACTTGAATAGCAGTCGCGCTCAATATCAAAAAATCTCGCGGGACGCCGCCACACGCCAAGACTAGACGATCAAGAGCTTCCCTCGAAAAGACATCCGAGGAACTTGGCAGTGTGGCCTCCGCAATGTACGTCTGCAAAATGTCGGACAAAAAATCACGCGCTTTTGCTGGCTGTTCAAGTGTTACGTCCAGATTGATTATGCCTGCGTCATGACCAGTCTGAAGTCCAACAGGCGGATTATCGCTGAACCAGCGCGATTGATGCTTAATTCCGGCCGCCTTGATCCACGCTGGATTGTCGCGAGTTATTGCATGAATCATATCTAAAAAAATGGGCTGCTCTTTTGAAGCTAAGTAGTGAATGTCATCCAAAAATAAGTAAACGTCTTGCTGCATCTCCTTTCCAAGAAGATTAAATAGTTGCTGCAGCGATGGAATAAGTAATTTTATTTGATCTAGCTGTTTGCCTCCGGCGCGTAATATGTCATCGATTCTAGCGCGCAGTTGAGTTGCTTGATCAACGCTCAAAGGTGGCTTTGAGCGGCCGGAAAAATATAGCGCTGGAATGTCGCATAAACGCGCTGCGGTTGTCAGGAATGCTTCGGATGCAGATAAGGTGCGCATTGTCTGGATGTTGATCCAAAAAGTAGCCGCACCTCTGGCGTCTAGAAGCTTCTTGGCCTCTACCATCAGCGCGGTCTTTCCAACGCCACGCCGTCCAAAAATTAGGTGATGGCGACGACTCATCGCTACGCCAAGCGTTTCGGTCGCATCTTTGATATATCTTAGGCTCGGCTGTTGCTCCGACGTGCGCGACCTTTCACTCAACAACTCAATTAGTTGGTTCACTCTAGGGTCACCCAATGACTTAGGGTCAGGACCCATTAAATCTCTTGCGAGCTGAGTGATCGATTGATTCAATGGCGACGCACACGGAGGTGTCGCCATGGACGATCTGTTTATGCTTTCAGAGGCGCAGATGCGCCGTATCGCGCCTTATTTTCCGCTGTCTCACGGG
>CANJLF010000041.1 GCA_947475295.1 Fidelibacterota bacterium | reverse complement strand
CGGCGAATGTCCTTGAGCACCCGCTCAGCAGGCGCCTTCGTGGTCATGGGTTTTGATCTCATCTTCGTTCCTCCGTCACTGCGATGAGACCAAAACCCTCCTTAACTCACCACCCCAATTCGGTCCCATAGGCGCTGACGCCGTACAGTCCCGAACATCTGCTGCCGATCAAGGATTGGCGTGTTGTGAGGAATTTTGACTGGCATAACGGGTATTTCATCGCGGTCTTGGCCAAGCCCGAATCCGCCGCGCCATCTACCTAATTGTTTTATAATGATATTTTACGAAACCGCGATATCGAGTCCCAAAAGCGGTAAGGGCAAAATCTGGAGTCCGGGCGTTGTCCTGCTGTAAGCTTGCCGCGCTTAGATCTAAGAACCGGGCGTCATAGCCCATGAGCGGATAGACCGATGCGATTTCAGTTTCTGTTGGTTCCGGCCGCGATTGTCGCCAGCGCTGTTCCCGCGCAGGCCAAGATTTACATGGATATCGCCCAGGCCCAGCAACTGATGTTCCCGGGTGCTACTTTTGAGAAGAATTTCATTACCCTCGACCAGAACCAATTCAACGAAATCATCCGAGACACTAACGTCAATGTTTACTCGCGCGAGGTGAAAGCCTGGCGCGTGTCCACGGGCGGCTGGTTCATCATCGATCAGGTGCGGGGCAAGGACGACTGGATCAGCTATGCCGTGGCCATCACGCCGAAAGGCACGGTCGATCAGGTCGAGATCCTGGAATGCCTCGAGAACTATAACGGTATTACGATCCCGGAATGGCGGGCCCAGTTTTACGGCAAGAAGCGCGGGGCGCGTTTCGACAATATCGGCCTAATCTCGGGATCCACCCTGTCGTCCAGCCAAATGGTCCAGGGCATACAAAAAATCCTCTCAACCATCGCCCTGGTCTTAGCGCCTCCCGCCGGCTGATACCGCCAGGGGCTGCATGCTGGCCTTAAGCTCGACCCCGCAACTCCCTGCGGCTGATTTCAAAAAGCCCTATCTTCCCAGGCCTTTGCGGACCGCCGCCAAAGGCTCGCCCGGCGGGGGTACTTGACGGCCTCTCGAAGTCGTTTATTGATACTTTTGCCGGCCTTGGGGACGGCCGTTTTTCATTGCGCATCAATGTACTCGGCGTCGATTGGCAGCGCGACCGCGAAGGGGCGATCCGCCTGCACAATGAGCCGGGACTATGCGCTAAGGTGGGGTGCCGAAGTGTGCAAGGCGCCCGAGACGGTGTTGGAGACTGTTGCTTTATGAGCACGCCGCCGAGACAGGGGCTCTACGACCCCAAGAACGAGCACGACAGCTGCGGCGTTGCCTTTGTTGCACACAGCAAGGGCGAGAAGTCGCACGATATCGTGCGGCAAGGTTTGCAGATTCTCGTCAATCTCGAGCACCGCGGTGCGGTCGGGGCCGATCCCCTGGCGGGCGACGGCGCCGGCATCCTCATCCAGATCCCGGACGCGTTTTTACGCGGGGTTTTTAAGGATCAGGGCGTGAAATTACCGCCCGCCGGCGACTATGGCGTCGGCATGATCTTTTTGCCTAAGGCGCCGCTCGCGGCGCGGGACGCGATTATGCTTGTCGAGAAGGTCATCACCGAAGAAGGGCAGGAGGTGCTTGGCTGGCGCGACGTGCCGGTCAACGCCTCGGGTCTTGGCGAGACCGTCAAGGCCAGCGAGCCGTGGATCCGCCAAGTCATCATCGGCCGCAATGCCAATACCCGTGCCGGAGACGTTTTCGAACGCAAACTGTTTGTGATCCGCAAGCTGATTGAGAATATCGTCCTGACCCACAAGGCCGGACACCGGAACGAGTTCTATATCTGCAGCTTCTCGTCACGGGTTGTCGTCTACAAAGGCATGCTGCTCGCGCCGCAAATCGGCACCTATTTCCTGGATCTTCACGATCCGCGGCTGGTTTCGGCGCTGGCGCTGGTCCATCAGCGCTTTTCGACCAACACCTTCCCGTCGTGGCGGCTCGCGCATCCTTACCGCATGGTGGCCCACAACGGCGAAATCAACACCCTGCGCGGCAATCTCAATTGGATGGAAGCCCGCCGCCACGCCATGAAGTCGCCGCTGTTCGGCGGCGACATGGAGAAGCTGTGGCCTCTCATTGCCGCAGGGCAGTCCGATACCGCATGTTTGGACAACGCATTGGAGCTGCTGGTGCAAGGCGGCTATTCGCTGGCCCATGCCGTCATGATGCTGATCCCCGAAGCCTGGGCCGGCAATCCGCTGATGGATGAGAAGCGCCGCGCGTTCTACGAATACCACGCTGCCCTTATGGAGCCGTGGGACGGTCCCGCCGCGCTGGCGTTCACCGACGGCCGGCAAATCGGCGCCACCCTCGACCGCAACGGCCTGCGCCCCGCACGCTACCTCGTGACCAGCGACAATCTCGTTGTCATGGCCTCCGAAGCCGGCGTGCTCAATATCCCCGAGGAGAAGATCGTCAAGAAGTGGCGGTTGCAGCCGGGCAAGATGTTCCTGATCGACCTTGAGCAAGGCCGCATCATTGACGACGCTGAACTCAAGGCCTCGCTGGCCGAAGCGAAGCCTTACAAGGCTTGGCTCGAAAAAACTCAGTTCGTGCTTGAGGATCTGGCAGCACCGCCGTCCACCGAGCGCCAAGTTTCCAACGAGACGCTGCTTGATCGGCAGCAGGCCTTTGGCTACACGCAGGAAGATCTCACCAGCTTTCTCGCCCCCATGGGCCTGACCGGTGACGATCCCATAGGCTCGATGGGTACGGACACGGCCCTGTCGGTGCTCTCGCGGAAATCGAAGCTGCTCTACACCTACTTCAAGCAATGCTTCGCCCAAGTCACCAATCCCCCGATCGATCCGATCCGCGAGGAATTGGTGATGTCGCTGGTGTCGCTCGTCGGGCCCAGGCCAAACCTTCTCGGTCTTGATGCCGAGGGCTCGCACGTGCGTCTTGAAGTGCGCCAGCCGATCCTGACCGACGGTGACCTTGAGAAGATCCGCCACCTCAACAAGCTGCTGGGCGATTCATTCAGGACCTGCACACTCGATTTGACCTATCCGGTCGAGCGCGGCGTGGAGGGCATGGAGCCGGCCCTCGATAGTCTTTGCGCCGACGCCCACAAGTCGGTCCTGGACGGCTACAACATCCTGATCCTGTCGGACCGCCGCGTCAGCCGCAACCGCATTGGCATTCCGGCGCTCTTAGCCACGGCCGCCGTGCATCATCACCTGATCCGCAAGGGCCTGCGCACCGAAACCGGCCTGGTGCTGGAGACCGGCGAGGCCCGCGAGGTGCACCACTTCTGCACGCTCGCCGGATACGGCGCCGAAGCGATTAATCCGTACCTCGCCTTCGAGACCATGTCGGCCATGCGCGGCGCCGAGATCCCGGCCGACGTGACGGACGACAAGCTGCAGAAGTATTTCACCAAAGCCATCGGCAAGGGCATGCTGAAAGTGATGTCCAAAATGGGCATCTCGACCTTGCAGTCTTATTGCGGCGCGCAGATCTTCGATGCCATCGGCCTGTCCAGCGATTTCATCGACAAATATTTCACCGGAACGTCGTCGCCGGTGGAAGGTGTCGACCTTACCGAAGTCGCGAAAGAGACCGTCGAGCGCCATCGTCTGGCCTTCGGCAACGCCTTCTCCTTAAAAGACGCGCTTGATCCGGGCGGCGAATACCAACTGCGCCTGCGCGGCGAAGACCACATGTGGACGCCGGACACGGTAGCCAAGCTTCAGCATGCCGCGCGCGCCAACAGCGCCGAAACCTATGACGAATACGCCAAGCTGATGAACAATCAGTCGGAACGGCTGATGACCTTGCGCGGCCTGTTTGAATTCAAGACGGCCGCCGCCGCGATCCCTATCAGCGAGGTCGAGTCCGCCGCCGAGATCGTCAAACGCTTCGCCACAGGCGCCATGTCCTTCGGCTCCATCAGCCGCGAGGCGCACACCACGCTTGCGGTGGCCATGAACCGCATCGGCGGGCGGTCCAATACCGGCGAAGGCGGCGAGGAGCCCGACCGCTTCAAGCTCATGGCCAACGGCGATTCCATGCGCTCGGCGATCAAACAGGTGGCCTCAGGGCGCTTTGGAGTCACAACCGAATATCTGGTCAATGCCGACGACATTCAGATCAAGATGGCCCAGGGCGCCAAGCCCGGCGAGGGCGGTCAGCTGCCCGGCGACAAAGTCAATGGCCCCATCGCCAAGGTTCGACACTCCACACCGGGCGTCGGGTTGATTTCGCCGCCGCCCCACCACGACATCTATTCCATCGAGGATCTGGCGCAGCTGATCCATGACTTGAAGAACGTCAACCCGCAGGCGCGTATCAGCGTCAAACTGGTTTCGGAAATCGGCGTCGGTACGGTCGCGGCCGGCGTCGCCAAGGCCCGTGCCGATCACGTGACAATCTCAGGCTTTGAAGGCGGCACCGGCGCGTCACCGCTGACGTCGCTGACCCATGCCGGCAGTCCGTGGGAAGTTGGTCTGGCCGAAACCCATCAGACCCTGGTGCTGAACAATTTGCGCGGCCGCATTGCCGTGCAGGTGGACGGTGGATTGCGCACCGGCCGCGACGTGATGATAGGCGCGCTGCTGGGGGCCGACGAATTCGGCTTCGCCACGGCGCCGCTGATCGCGCTCGGCTGCATCATGATGCGCAAATGCCATCTCAATACCTGTCCCGTCGGTGTGGCCACCCAGGACCCGATCCTGCGCAAGCGCTTCGCCGGCCAACCCGAGCACGTCATCAATTACCTGTTCTTCATCGCCGAAGAAGCCCGCAAGATCATGGCGCAGATGGGCGTGCGGCGGATCGGTGACATCATCGGTCGTGTTGACCTGATCGATACACGCCGCGCCGTCGACCATTACAAGGCCAAAGGCCTCGACTTCTCGCGCCTGCTTTACAAGCCCCAGGTGGGCCGTGACGTGATGACCAGCAATCTCGCACGCCAGGATCACGGCTTGGACAAGGCGCTGGATCACCGGCTGATTGCCAAAGCCGCCGCGGCGCTCTCGAGCGGGCAAGCGGTGATCATTGAGTCGCCGATCCGCAACGTCAACCGCACGGTCGGCGCCATGCTTTCGGGCGAAGTCGCGCGCAAGTACGGTCATACCGGGCTGCCGGAAGACACCATTTCGATCAAATTCAAGGGTATCGCCGGGCAAAGCTTCGGAGCGTTCCTGGCGCACGGCGTGTCCTTTGAACTCTCCGGCGCCGGCAACGATTACGTCGGCAAGGGCCTGTCCGGCGGCCGTATCGCGATTTACCCTCCGCCCGAATGCCCAGCAGTGCCGTCCGAGAACATCATCGTCGGCAATACCGTTCTTTACGGCGCCATCCAGGGCGAATGCTATTTTGCCGGCGTGGCCGGTGAACGTTTCGCGGTGCGCAACTCAGGTGCCCTCGCGGTTGTCGAAGGCGTCGGCGACCATGGCTGCGAATACATGACCGGCGGTGTGGTTGTGGTGATCGGCGGCACGGGCCGCAACTTCGCGGCCGGCATGTCCGGCGGCATCGCCTATGTGCTGGACGACGACAGTACCTTCCAGAAGCATTGCAATATGTCGATGGTCGGTCTGGAGCCGGTGAGGCCCGAGCCCGTGGGCCAAAGTGAGGACGGAGGCTTGCGCGGCCTCATGGCCAATCACCTCGAACAGGATGCTCCGCGTCTTTATCGTTTGATCGAGCGTCACCGCCACTACACCGGCAGCGCACGCGCCAAGCAGATCCTTGATCGTTGGGATTATTATTTGCCGAAGTTTTTAAAGGTGATGCCGGTCGATTACAGCAAGTCGCTCAAGATTCTGGCGGCCTCGCGGTCACGCGAGATCGAGGAAAAAGGGACCTTTAAGATCCATGGGTAAGCCCACCGGTTTCCTTGAAATAAGCCGCGCAGATCGCGGCTACGAGAAGGTCGCGGAGCGCGTCGGCAATTGGCGCGAGTTCACGAAACCCTTCGCCGAGGACGAAGTCAAAGGGCAGGGTGCCCGCTGCATGGATTGCGGTATTCCCTTTTGCCATAACGGTTGTCCCGTCAATAACCTGATCCCCGATTGGAACCATTTGGTGTTCAAAGGGCGTTGGCGCGACGCGCTCAACGTTCTGCACTCCACCAATAATTTTCCCGAATTCACCGGGCGGATTTGCCCGGCGCCGTGCGAGGCGGCCTGCACGCTGAACATCAACGACGATGCGGTGACGATCAAGTCCATCGAGTGCTCGATTGTCGACCGCGGCTGGCTTGAGGGCTGGATTCAGCCCGAATTGCCGGTGCGCAAGACCGGCAAGAAAATCGCCGTCGTCGGATCGGGTCCTGCCGGCATGGCGGCGGCGCAGCAGCTTGCGCGCGCCGGCCACGCCGTGACGCTGTTCGAGAAGGATGACCGTATCGGCGGCCTGCTGCGTTACGGCATCCCCGACTTCAAGATGGAAAAGCATCTGATCGACCGCCGCATCAAGCAGATGGAGGCCGAAGGCGTTGTCTTCCGGCCCAATAGCAATGTCGGCGCCGATATCACGGTGGAAAAACTGCTGAGGGATCACCATGCGGTGATTTTAAGCGGCGGGGCCCAGGCGCCGCGCGATCTGCCGGTTCCCGGACGGGATCTCAAAGGCGTTCATTTCGCCATGGACTTCCTCAGTCAGAACAACAAGCGCGTCGCCGGTGATACAATTCCCGCCAATGCGGTGATCACGGCCAAGGACAAGCATGTCGTGGTCATCGGCGGCGGTGATACCGGCTCAGATTGTATCGGAACCTCTATCCGTCAGGGCGCCAAGTCCGTCACGCAGCTTGAAATCATGCCGCGTCCGCCGGACGCTGAGAACAAGCCGCTGGTCTGGCCCTATTGGCCCCTGAAATTCCGCACCTCCTCCTCGCAGGAAGAGGGATGTGACCGCGATTTCGCCGTCGCGACTAAATCTTTTGGCGGTGACGCGGCCGGAAACGTCGCGACGCAAACCGTTGTGCGTCTGGAGAACGGCAAGGAAGTTGCCGGCTCGGCCTTCGATTTGCCGGCGGAACTGGTTTTGCTGGCCATGGGGTTTGTGCATCCCATACACGGCGGGATGCTTAAGAACCTTGGTGTGGCGCTGGATGCGCGTGGCAACGTGCAGGCCGATACGCTCAAATATCAAACATCGGTGCCCAAGGTTTTTACCGCCGGAGACATGCGCCGCGGACAAAGCTTGGTGGTATGGGCGATCCGCGAAGGGCGCCAAGCCGCCCGGGCCGTTGACGAGTTCCTGATGGGCGCTACCGATCTGCCGCGCTGACAACGTAAAAGGCCCTATCCCCTTGACCTGACCGATTTTCTGTACCAGTCGTAATGTTAGTTTACTGCATGATAGCGGTCTGATCGAGTGGCGTTGGAATCGGGCTATATGCCACCGGCGCCGGTGGTCTATAGCCGAGCGCCGAATGGGGTCTCTTCGTGTTGTAATACT
>CANJLF010000040.1 GCA_947475295.1 Fidelibacterota bacterium | reverse complement strand
GGCGGGCTTGTGGTGGGGTTTTTTATTTTTGGGGGGGTTGTCCTGGTGCTTGCCCCCCCCCCCCCCCCCTCCAAAAATCAGCGGGCCGAACGTCAGCGGGCCAAGTGCTTCACGAGGTCGTGCAGAAAGCGCGTGCCGAGGTCGACCTGCGCGACGGAAATGAATTCATTGGGCTGGTGGGCCTGGGCGATGGAGCCGGGCCCGCAGATCACCACCGACAGGCCGCTCTGCTGAAACTGACCGGCCTCGGCGGCGAAGGAGACTGCGCGCGTGACATTGTCCCCGGTCAGCATGCGGCACAGGCGTTCGGCTTCCGATTCTGGCTCGGCCTTAAGGGGCGGCGTGGGTTCGCGCGCGAAGGTCTCAATATTGCAGCTTGGCGCGATGGCGCGCATGCGCGGCAATACCACGTCGCGGCAATAGGTGTTGAACCGGTCCATGTAGCGGCTGGGATTGTCTTCCGGCAGCACGCGGATATCCCACTGGAACGTGCAGTGGTGGGCCATGATGTTGATGGCCGTGCCGCCTTCGATGATGTTGACGGTGATGGTGCTGTGAGGCGGCTCGAAAAGTTGATTGTGGGGGCCTTTGGCGGCGGCTTCAGCCGATAGGGATTGCAGGAATTGGATCAATTCCGCCGCCACCATGACCGCGCTGACACCGCGGTGGATCTGCGAGGAATGAGATTCGAAGCCGGTCACAAGCGTGCGTACGCCGGTAATACCCTTGTGGGCGCTGACCACTTTCATCTCGGTGGGCTCGCCAACAATGACGGCGCTGGGGCGCGGCAATTCGCGGTTCAGAAGGCGGATCAACGAAGGCGCTCCCAGGCAGCCGACTTCCTCGTCATAAGAGAAGGCAAGATGCAGCGGCGTCTTCAAGGGTGCCGCCGTGAGCGTGTCCAGCGCCCCCAGGATGATGGCGAGAAAGCTTTTCATGTCGGATGTGCCGCGGCCGTAGAGCAGGCCGTCTTTTTCCACCACGTCGAAGGGGTTGGTGCGCCAGTCTTGGTCGTCCACGGGCACCACATCCGTGTGCCCCGACAATACGATGCCGCCTTCGACGCGCGGCCCGATGGTGGCCAGCAGGTTGGCCTTGGTGCGTTCGTCGTTATGGACCAATCGGCTCTCGACGCCGTGTTGCCTCAAAAGATCGATGACAAAGTCGATGAAGGCGAGATTGGAATTGCGCGAAACCGTATCGAAGCTCACCAGCTTTTCCAGCATGGCGATGGATTTGGCGGTGGCGGGCGATACGGTGCTCATGCTTTTACTCCGTCACGCGCCACTTGGTGCCGTCGGCGCGGTCCTCGATAGTCACGCCCAGAGCAGCGATCATATCGCGGATACGGTCTGCTTCCTTGAAGTCTTTGGCTTTGCGCGCGGCCAGCCGCGCAGCGATCAGGCGTTCGACCTCGGCGGCATCGACACCAGATGAATCCTTGGCAGCGCCGAACCAGGCGGCAGGCTGCTGTTGCAGCACGCCCAGCAGATTGCCGGCGGCGACCAGCTGGCCTTTTAAGCGCGCCTTATCGGCTGTCGCGGTGGCCTGATTGAGCGCTTTGACGATGGCCGCCACTTCGGCCATGGCCTTGGGCGTGTTGAGGTCGTCCTCCAACGCCGCGATCACCGCGGTCGGCGCGACATTTGGAATGGCGGTGATGTCCGCAACCTGCTCCAGCGCACGGTACGCGCGGTCCAACGTGGTCTTGGCCTGAGCAATCGTTTCGTCGGACCATTCCAAGGGCTGGCGATAGTGGGCCGAGAGAATGGCCCAACGCAGCGCTTCGCCCGGGGCCTTTTCCAGTAGCTCATGAATCGTGAACAGATTGCCCAAGGACTTGGACATCTTTTCCTTGTCCATGGTCAGGAAGCCATTGTGCATCCAGACACGCGCATAGGTCGCGCCGCCGTGAGCGCATGTGCCTTGTGCGATTTCATTCTCATGATGCGGGAAGGTCAGGTCGTGGCCGCCGCAGTGAATATCGATGGTCGCGCCCAGATGCGCCTCGATCATGGCTGAGCATTCGATATGCCAACCGGGACGGCCGCGGCCCCAGGGGCTGTCCCAACCCGGCAGGTCCGGCGTCGAGGGTTTCCACAGCACGAAGTCGGCGGGGTCTTTCTTGTAGGGTGCGACTTCGACGCGTGCGCCGGCGATCATGTCGTCGCGATCGCGTCCCGACAGCCGGCCATAGGCCGGAAAGGACGGCACGTTGAACAGCACGTGGCTTTCGGCCTCGTAGGCGTATCCGCCCTTCAAGAGCGTTTCGATCATCGCGATCATCTGCGGGATATGATCGGTGGCGCAGGGCTCCAACGTCGGCGGCATCACGCCGAGCGCGCCTGTATCGGCTTGGTAGATAGCCTTGAACTTATCGGTGATGGTCTTGATCGGAACGTTCTGCGCCTTCGCGGCAGCGTTGATCTTGTCATCGACGTCGGTGAAATTGCGGGCGTAGATCACCTTTGGATAGCGCGCCGAAAGCAGGCGGAACAGCACATCGAAGACCACGGCGGGGCGCGCATTGCCGATATGGGCGTAGTTGTAGACCGTCGGGCCGCAGACATACATCGTCACCC
Source organism: Fidelibacterota bacterium (assembly GCA_947475295.1). Lineage (GTDB taxonomy): Bacteria > Pseudomonadota > Alphaproteobacteria > Rhodospirillales > Rhodospirillaceae > SHVO01. The sequence continues at coordinate 5,307 of CANJLF010000040.1, read as the reverse complement.
GAGCCGGGTCGGCTGGGGTGAACGGCTCCTTCGCCCGGGTCAGAGTATTGTATAAAATCAATGACATAGGTCTGTTGTCCGGCGCGGCGGCAGGCCCCATGCGAGCCTCTATTCTAAGCCGGGTGATAGCGCATCGGCTAAGGGATTGCAAAACGCACAGTTAGAGGCGATATCCTGCCTCGAAATCGCGGTTTTTATCCAGGAGTGACGACGATGAGTGGCCAGGATCAGGCGTTCGGACGCCGCCTCAGCATCGAACAGGTGGAAGAGGGCAAAACCCTTGCGCCGAAGTTCGATCAAAGCGGCCTGATTCCGGTTGTCACGACCGACGCCACGACCGGCGAGCTCCTCATGCACGGCTACATGAACGCCGAAGCGCTCGCCAAGACCATCGCAACCGCCGAAGCGCATTACTACAGCCGTAGCCGTAAAACGGTCTGGCACAAGGGCGCCACCAGCGGCCTGACACAGAAGGTCGTGGAAATGCGCATCGACGACGACCAGGACGCCGTGTGGCTGCGCGTGAGCGTCGCCGGCTCGGGCGCCAGCTGCCATGTGGGCTATCGCTCCTGCTTCTACCGTTCGGTGCCGCTCGGCGACGTGGCCAAGGCGGTGGACAATCTGCACTTTGAAGAATCCGAAAAGACTTTCGATCCGAAAGCGGTCTACGGCGACGCGCCGAACCCGACGCTGCTGTAAACGCTATTCATTGGGGCGCAGCGTCAGGGTGATGCAGCCGGAAAGGCCTGCCTGCGCTGTTCACGTCCGCCAAATCCACCTGATCCGCCCAGTTCACGCTCAGCGCCAGGGCCAGCCGGCGGCTGCTGGATCGGGGGCAACCACACTTGGCGCTGCCACTGGGCCGCGCGCACTTCGCCAGCAGTTTTTTGAGCCGGCGTCAGGGCTTTGTCGACGGCATCGACGTCCGCAGCGGCCATGGGCGTAAAGCCGACGCGCGACTTGTTGGGATTAGTTTGGTAGAGCGCAAACCAATAGGCGGCTTCCTCGCCGTTGCGGATTGCCGTCGGCCCGAACGCATGGGCGGTTGCCAACGCGCCTTGCGCCTCCGGCCACCCGGCGTCGGCAGCACGGCGCAGCCACGTCAATCCGTCGAGGTAATCCGCCGAGAGCTCTCCATTCTTTGCGCCGATATTGAGCAAACAGGTCCCTAACGCCGTCTGTGCGTTCTCATATCCTGGTCCCGCGTTGGCGACGGGGCGCAATTTAAGAATGGCGGCCGGGCAATTTCCCTGGTTTTTGAGATCGAGGCCCTGGCTGTAGGCGGCGTTGGTATCCTGCCCGGGGCGGATGAGGGTTACACGTCCGTCAATGCCGGCGATGGTGACGCCGGCGTCGCGGTTAGGGACTCTAGAGCTGCTGCTGCAAGCGGACACCGCCAGCAGGGCCAAACAGACAAGTGCGTTCGCCGCAGCGTTTGATTTCAAAATCTAAACCTCGCCGTAACGGCTACCTTATGCGCCAGATAGCCTTTGCTGATCTCGGCGTCGTAATCCACGCTCACCGACGAGTAGCTATCCTTGTGCGCGACGCCGACACCCACATTCGCCCGGTTAGGGCTGCGCTCGGTGCTGAAGTTGGTAAACGACGGTCCGACCGCGAACTGCGCCGTTACGCCGTAAGGATCGTTCATAAACTCGCGGGTGAAATTGCCGCGGATTTCGGCTTCAACGTAGGAATCGTAATAAATCGGGAAATCGCGGTCCAAGGTGAACCCGGCCGAGGCGCGGGCGTTTTCAGGATTGCGGTCGCCGACGGTCAGGTCGATGCCGGTGCCGCCGCCGGTCTCGGTATAACCGTTCTCGCGGGTCTTCAGGTAAGCCCCGCGTACAAAGGGCGTCAGTTCGTATGCTGAGAACCTGGTCGCGTAGCCCACTTCCACCTCGCCGCCGTACTCGTAGCCCTTCCATTTGCCGACGGCCGTCCGCGTAACGTCGCCGATGATGACCTTTCTACGCTGGTTGTAGGTGTTATAGCCGCCGCCGCCGCTGGCCTGGATGTACAGGGCGTCGCCGCTATAACGGCCGTAAAGGTTGACCTGCGTATTGTAGAACTGAACCGGCGAATGGAGTGAAACTTTTAGGTTGGTCGAGTGCCATGTCTCGGTGAAGCTGATGCCAAGATTTGTCGTGTTGTCGAAGGTCGGCATGTCGGCGCCGACGGCGATGCCCAATCCCCAGACGTCAAAACCGGCCTGCTCGCCATGGGCTTTCTGATTGCTGAAATCGCCCAGCGCCTGGGCCCAGAAGCTGGAGACGTCGCCGGCGGCGTGGTCAGGCATGCCGTTCCTTGCCACACCAACCAGGCGCCGGCGGATCGCGCCGCTCGCCATGTCCTGATTGTTCAACGAAGCCTGCTGCAAGGCGCCGCTGGAGTCCGGCATAAGCTGGCGTAATCCCGCCGTGAAATCGGCGGCGGTCTGGATGGCGGAAATCGCGGTTACGAGCGGGACGTCTTGATTGAGCGCCGTAGTGAAGTTGTCGTAGACCGCTGCCCCGTTAGGGCCAAGACCCAGCTCGGCCGCCGATTTGCGCCGGACATTCAGCAGCAGCGTATTTGGATTGGTCGGGCTGATGCTGAACGACGAGGAGTTGATAAAGGAATTGGGCGATGTCGCGATCTGACTGAGGGGCGCGCCCAGCGCCAAGGTCCCCGCGCGAATGACGGTAATGGCCTTCTGGCCGTCGATGAGCCCGGTGAACTCGCCGACGATCTTCGAGGCGGCGCCGATGCTCACGGTGCCCGCGGACTGCAGGATGCCGTTGGGAAGCGATGCGGCGCTGTTGTCGATGTCGAATGTGACGGTCGAGGCGCCGGTGATGGTAGCGCTCGAGGCGTTGATGGGATGCCCGCTGAGAAACCTCACTTGCGAGGCGTCCATCGAGAAAGTCAGCGCTCCGGTGCCTTGGGCAAGGCCGCCCTTGGCATTGGCGCCGTTGGTCAAGGTGACCGTATGGGTGCCGTTGCCGACATCCATCAGACCGAACACCGTGCCGGCGTTCACAGTAAGGGTGTTGTTGCCGGACTTGGTCGCGCCGGCCTGGAAGGTGATGCCGCCGGTGACGCTGGCATCCTTGCCGACGATGGAAACCGAAGAGTTGCCCGCGCCCAAATAGACTTCACCGACGATGGTGCCGGTATTGGAGAATGTTATGCCACTGGTATTGGCGCGCAGATCCACGCCGGTAATCTTGCCGGTGCCGCCGAGTTGCAGGACGTTGTTCATAAAGCCGGTGTTCGTGAAGCTGGTCAGGGTGCCGGACTTGTCGATCACGCCGTAAACGTTGCTGGCCTGGCCCTGCGCCGTCACGATGATCCTGCCGGTATTGGTAAAGGTGGATACCGAGCCGAGCGGGTCGATCAGTACGCCGTAGGCATCGCCGCCTTTGGTGCCGGCCGCGCCGGTGAGGGGGTTGGTGCTCGAGTCTATGGCGCTGGCGAAAATATCGCCGTCGTTCTGGATTCTGGGGACGATGCCGTAGTTGCCGATCCTAACGGCGACAGCCTGTGCATCTTGCCCGGTCGTTTCAATGTTGCCCTTGTCGTTCCATAGGCCGCCGGTCAAGGTCGTGGCGTAGTTCGTGCCGCCGCTGCTGGCGCCCTGGATGGTAATCGCCGATGCGGCCAATCCTTTGACTGTGGCGTCCTCCAGAATGTTGCCCGCGTTCCTGAAGGCGTAGCCCTCTGCGCCGGCGCCGATGGTGATATTGCTAAGCGTCGTATTGAGTCCGCCTTGCATGATGAGAACGGCCGGACCGCCGACCACGGCGATGTTGGCGTCGATCGGTGTTGCCAGGCCGGCCGCGGTGGGATCGGCGCTTTCCTCGGCCCGGGTCATGCGATTGCCGGTAACCGTCAAGCCCTGTGTGATATCCGAAGCCACCCAAACGCCGGCTTTCGCGGGTGTCGCATCAATCGTCGTCACCTTAATGCCGTCGGGGCTGGTCAGAATGGCGCCGGTGCCGGCGGTGATCCCGCCGCTGATGGTCGCCGTGCCATCGATTCCGCCGCCAACATAGACGCCTACGTTATCCGTGCTGCCGACGTAAATATTTCCGTCGGCCAGCAGGCTGCCAGTGATACGACCCGTTGTTGCGATGCCGTAGCTGTGGTTGCCGTAAACCGTGATCGCGCCCCGGTTCGTGACCGAACCGACAAGGTTGCTCTGTACCAATATGCCCGACGAGGCATGGCCGCCGACTGAAATCGATCCACTGGACGCGAGGCTCGTGGTGGTATCGACCTTATAATCGTTGACGATATTGCCGGTGAAGGTTCCCAGGCCGCTGACTTTAATGCCGGCATTGAAAACGTCGGTGGTTATCAGCGTGCTGGATGTCGCCGGACCCGTCACATTAATTGAACTCAAGTTCGAGATCGAACCGGTGATGTTATTGGCCACGCCGTTTTTGGTCGTCAGCGCCAGCACGCCGGTGGCGTTGCTCTCTTTCGCATTGGTGACCGCGCCGGCGAGGGAAACCGAATTGCTGCTGTTGATCGTCGCCGCGGAGTCGGCGGTGACCGAGAGCGAGCCCGTGCTGCTGATGGTGATATTGCCGGGTCCCGTGCCGTCGCCGGTGGTAGTGTCGACCGGGGTTGTGCGCGCGTCGGTAATCGTAAGATCAGCAGCGAACGACGACGAAATATTTAAGGCCGATGCAGCAGCGGACGCCAAGAGTACGCTAACGGTCCTGATCTTCTTGCGGCCGCCCATTCAGAAATCCCCTTATGATAATAGCTAACACCTGACCTCTCGGCTTCGCTTTGACAGCAAAGCCGGCGATTGGGCGGGGCTGTTATAGCAACAACCGCTCCCGGAGCGGCAGTCCTGTGTTGATATGACAAATTCTCAATGAAATTCGCAGGAAAGCCTAGGTTTCACCGTCCGCGCCCGCGCACCGCCCGGCCTCACCAAGCGAGGGCGGCAATGCCTCAATTTCACCCCCTGAAGCGCGCCGAATGACCGGGTGCGCGCGGGGCACAGACCAATGCCCCGACGGTGCCAAATACACAATAGTTAATGGATTTATTATATCAAAAAATCAACCGGAGATTTTGTAGCCCGGCCGGCTTGCGCTGGAAGGGTGTGGAATTGACCAATTCTTAGGTATCCTGGCGTAAGAAAGGCCGACCCTCGTCAATGACCTGACGGCTTTTTTTGTACCGGTCGATTTGAGAGAATTGACCCATACAGGAGGAGCTGAAGATGACGAAACGTGGATTAGGTGCGGAGCAGGTTGTTTCCAAGTTAAGGCAGATCGAGGTGCTGATGGCGCAGGGCAAGTCTGC
>CANJLF010000039.1 GCA_947475295.1 Fidelibacterota bacterium | reverse complement strand
CGTTGCCGAGCAGGCACTCGAACTCCGTATTCTTAAAAAAAGCATGATCGCGGATGGGGGAAACGACGCATGAGGTATCCCGCATCCGAGAAGGTCGAGATCATCAAAATCGTCGAGCAATCATCCCTGTCGGCTCGCAGGACGCTGGACCGGATCGGGGTGCCGCGGGCGACGTTCTATCGCTGGTACGATCAGTATCAGACGGGCGGGCCGGAAGCCCTGGAAGATCGCCCGTCGCAGGCTAGCCGGATCTGGAACGCACGGTGGGCGAGCCCGTCGACGTCTACCTGAACGACCGCCTCGTCGCACGCGGCGAAGTGGTGGTCGCTGACGACAGGCTCGGCATCACCATGACCGAAATCATCAAAGCGCATAAAAACTAGAGCGCGCCCCTTTTTTAGTGCGGGCCCCTTAGTTCGAGCCATTAGCGCCGAGCGGCCGCAGCTCCTTCCAGTGATTAATGAAGGCAACCGCCGAGGTCACGAAAGATTCGGTGGCGCGGCGCCCGGCTTCGGCGGTAGCGGTCTTGGGATCGAGTTCGCTCCATGATCCAGTGTCGGACATCTCGCGCGTCGAGGTGCGCTTGCCGGTCACGGTGCCTTTCAGCGTTTCGGCCAGGAACACCAGCTCGGCCGCGCGGTCGCCGGCCTTGAGTTTTGGAACCAGGGCCGCGAGGTGCGGCGGATAGGTCAGCTTCGCGGGCCGCGCGACGCTTTGATCGTAGAGCCCCGGTGTCAAATAGAGCGACGCTGAAGTCTCGCCCACACCGCCGTGCCGATCGAAGTTTCCGGCATCATCGGCTGAGCGCCCGCCGCCGCCCGGCTGACGCATGGTTGCCGCCGCGGCGCCAAGCTCGACGGCCACCGCCACGGTTTCCTGGTTGATGCGATCAACTATGAAGCTTGTGATGGCGTTATTCCCAGCGTGGCTGTTGAGAAACAGGAACCGGCGGAACCCTTGCTTGATGAGGCTTTGCGCGGCTTCGAAATAGACCCGCTCCACGGTTTCCGAAGACAGTGCGATGGAGCCCGGAAACTCCAAATGGTAGGGCGATTGGCCGGGGATCAGGATCGGCGCAACCAGCGCGTCGGTCTGCTGGGCAACAAGCAGAGCGCGCTGCGTGCCGTTGAGGTAGTCGGTGCCGATGGGCCCGCCGAGGCCGTGCTGCTCCATGGCGCCCACCGGGATGATCACCATGTCGGACTTCTTAAGCAGAGCGTCGACTTCAGGCCAGGACATATAGGGCAAGTAGTTCTTGATCTTGCCGTCGTGCCAGAGCGGATTGACCGGGCCTGGGATCCCGGCATTCGGCGCCCCCGCGGCATTGGCGACGGGCGCGCGCTGCGCTGACCAACCCGCGGCGAAAGCGATCGCCGCAACCGCGACCGCCGATGTCGACATGGCGGCAAGTGTGCGTGACTTCATGATTTTTATCCCCTTGTTGCGCCCAATCATTGCGACCGGCGATTCACCAATAGGGCTCCCAGGCGCCAGGGCAGCCCCGCCTAAACGTGGGCCGGATTGTAACGGCGTTCGATAGGGCTGGATAGGGCGTAGCGGTCGCAAGATCAGCGCGGAGTGTTCCTGTAAGTAATTGACTCAATTACATAATAACGTCCGCCCGGCGGCTTTCTCCGGCGCATCCACCTCTCGCCAAATAGGGTTTCGCGACGTTAATCGGCCACGCGCGTTACATCCAAGGGCATAGAGAACGGCGGACACCACCGGATGACGTGCATATTGCGTAAACAAAGAACAGGCGTGCGCACGTCCCCGCTTGCGCGGGCCATCGGCCGACAGCGTTCATCTCAGCTCCTTGCGCCGCATAAATGACGGCGGATCTCTCATCGACCATCAAGGCCCAGGCTTTGCGCGCTGCGGAGGAGAGCAAGCGAAAGGCCTCTCAGGGATCTGTGCCCCTCGCGGTAGCGATTCCGATCGCGGGTGTCCAGCCTTCGATTGCCGACGGTAGCGCGACCGCGCCGGCTCACGATTTCAGTATTACGCGCGATCTGGCCCTCTTTGCGCGCGCGCTGCGCGACGCAAAAGGCTCAAAATCGTCCTGGCGTTCCTGATTGGCTGGATCATAGCGACGATCGCAAGCATGGTCGGCCAGGTGCGGTTCAATAAGTGGTACGGCCAATTTTTTGACGCGATCGGGAAAAAAGATTTACCGGACTTTACCCACAGTCTTTGGGTCTTTGTGCCTCTGGTAAGTGTGATGCTGGCGCTTACGGTCGCGCAAACCTTCTTGCAGGAACGCCTCAAGTTCCGGCTGCGGGAGTGGGTGTCGCGTCACCATCTTGGCCGAATGGCTCAAGCCGATGCGCATCTACCAGATGACTTTTGCCGGCGATGATGCGGCCAATCCCGACCAGCGCATACAGGAAGACACGCGCCTGCTGGGCGATTATTCCGCCGATCTCGGTTGCGGGGCGATCAATTCCGTTCTCCAGTTCACGGCATTTGTCGGGGTGCTGTGGGGCCTGTCGACGCAGATGGCGTTCGATGTCGCTGGTCACCACATCGTGATCCCCGGTTATACGGTCTGGTGCGCCCTCGCCTATGCCTTTGTCGGGTCCGGTGCGACTTGGCTCGTCGGCCGCCCGCTCATTGCCTTGAATGTCGAACGATATGCGCGGGAAGCCGAGTTCCGCTTCGCTCTCGTTCGGGTTAATGAATCCGGCGAGAGCATCGCCCTTCATGGCCGTGAACGCGACGAACAAAAGCATCTCGAGGGCGCGCTCGCCGCCATCGTCGACACCATGCGGCGCATATCCACATCTCTCGCTCAACTCACCTGGATCACGTCAGGGACCGGCTGGCTGTCGATTGTCGTTCCGATGGTGGTCCGCCGCGCCGGCTTATTTCGGCGGCGACTTGACGCTCGGCAGTATGGCGGCAATGCTTATCTCCTTGGCAGCCATGGCTGCCGGGGACGCCGATGCCGGCAAGGGACGCATTGAAGACCGGTGCCGTACCTGCCACTTCAGCGATGGACTTCCGGCAGGAAAAGTAACACCTCCGGGTTTTCGTGAAATCATTCGACGACATAAACTGACCCGCAACGAGTTCCGGCAATTCGTGACTATGCAGCACTATCCCATGCCTCCGAAGCCGCTCAGCCTCTCGCAGATCGAAGATCTCGTCGCTTATTTCGATCGCGAGGGTTATTGGCCGTAGTGGCGCCGGCGGTAACTTCTCGGCAAAACCCGGGTGCCGCAGCCGGGCCAGCCAGCGTGAGAAACGCAGTGCCGGCCATCGCAGGTCTCATCACGACCAATCTCCTTGTTTCCGTTAAACGCGGAACAGTCTCGCCTTCCTAGTCAACGGAAAGCGCAAAAGAATGGTTCCGCACTCAGGAGAGAGCTTCAGCGATGGCTTTGCCGCAGGTCACGGTATTCGCACGGCCGTTCATGTCCGCCGTACGCAATTCCGGTACAAGCAGGACCTGCGCGATGGCCTTTATGATCGAGGCCGCGGCCGCGGCCTCCCCCAAGTGCTCAAGCATCATGGCCGCCGACCAAATTTGACCCACGGGATTGGCGATGCCCTTGCCGGCAATGTCCGGGGCTGATCCATGAACCGGCTCGAACAGCGACGGTGTGGTTTTTTCCGGATTGATGTTGCCCGACGGCGCGATGCCGATTGTGCCGGTACACGCCGGCCCCAGATCGGAAAGGATGTCGCCAAACAGATTGGACGCGACGACGACGTCAAACCTCTGCGGGTTCATGACAAACTGGGCCGTGAGAATGTCGATATGATACTTATCCCACTTCACGTCAGGATATTCGGCCCCGATGGCTTCCACGCGCTGGTCCCAAAACGGCATGGTAATGGCGATGCCGTTTGATTTGGTTGCGGACGTGAGGTGCTTGGCAGGACGCCGGTTGGCGAGGTCAAAGGCATAACGCAAGACGCGGTCGACGCCGTGCCGCGTCATGATCGTCTCCTGAACGACGATTTCGCGCGGCGTGCCGGGAAACATATGGCCGCCCACGGCCGAATACTCACCCTCGGTATTTTCCCGCACGATCCAGAAGTCGATATCACCGGCCTCGCGGCCACGCAGCGGCGAGACCACGCCGGGCAAAAGACGCGCCGGGCGAAGATTGACATACTGATCGTACTCCCGGCGGAACTGCAGCAAAGAGCCCCACAAGGAGATGTGATCGGGGACGGTCTCAGGCCAACCGACCGCGCCGAAAAATATCGCGTCGGGATTGCCGATCTGCTGTTTCCAGTCTTCCGGCATCATGCGCCCGTGACGGGCGTAGTAATCGCACGAGGAAAAGTCATGCCACTGCTGTTCAACCCGGAAGCCGTAAAGCGCCGCCACACGTTCGAGCACACGAATGCCTTCAGGCATTACTTCTTTGCCGATGCCGTCGCCGGCTATAACGGCAACGCGGTAAATCCGGGGATTGCTCGTCATTTCAAGGCTCCACGCTAAAGCTTCGCGGTGCTTCGCGGTGCTTCGCCACGCTGGCAGGTTTTGAATATGGTTGCATAGGCGGCTTCGGGTATGACGATGCGATCGGCGAACAATAACCTGACCGATTTTCTGTACCAGTCGTGATGTTAGTCTACCGCATGTTTTGGCTCTGTTCGAGTGGTACTGGAATGGGGCTATAGGCCACCGGCGCAGGCCGCCGGTATTTCTGGACTCTTTGTAATGGAATAACCGCCGTCAATGACGGAGTCGGCTTATCCTAAGCCTTGCGAGCAGCAAACGAGAGTTACATCATTACGGGTGTTCTGCGTCGGGTTCATTTCCGACGCATCCTAGCAACTCAATTTAGCGCGGCACCCATTTTAGCGCGGCACCCATGCGTGTATTAATTGTCGAAGACGATCCGATGTTGGGCTCAGCCTTAAACCGCGGCATTGGCCAAGCGGGATACATTCCCGCTCTCGCCACCTGCGGTGAAGCCGGATTGAACATGGCGCGGGACAAATCCTATGACGTTATGATCCTCGATATGAATTTGCCGAAGATGTGTGGCGCCGAGGTTCTGAAAACTCTGCGTGACGAGCCCAATACCCAGAAGATGCCTATTATTATTCTCACCGCCATGGGCGCCACTTCCCAGAAGGTCAAAGCGCTCGGCGCCGACGACTACATGACCAAGCCGTTCGACTTCGACGAACTTCTAGCGCGCCTGCGCTCCCTCGCACGCCGCGGCCCGACGCAGCCGGCCGGTGTTCTGCACTGCGGCGATATCAAACTGGACCCCGATGCCAAGGTCGTCAGAAAGGCCGGCGCGGTTCACGTTCTGACGGTCAAGGAACTGAAAGTCCTGACCCAGTTGCTCGAGCGCAAAAACAAGATCGTCAGCAAGACCCAGATCGAGACGCAGCTCTATGGCCCCGATGAGGAAATCGAGAGTAATACGGTTGAAGTCACGATCTACAGCCTGCGCAAAAAACTCGGCAAAGACTTCATTCAAACCGTGCGCGGCATAGGATACCTGGTTAAGCAGTGAAGCATCTTTCCGTAAGGCGGCGCCTTTTCATTCTCATCGCCGCCTTGACGGTCGCTGCCGTTTTCAGCGTCCAGGTGATCGTGATCAGAGGGGCGCAGAAGGAAATCTCCGAGGAATATAACGCCAAGCTCATTTCCGACGCCGAGATCTTGTGGTCCAAAATCCGCGAGAACAGCGTCGGCGGAGATGAGGTCACCGAAACCGAAATAGATCTGCGCTCGCTGGTCGCGGAATTGCCGGCCGAGGATCAAGCCACGATCCTGGATTACGCCGATACGCGCGCTTTCCGCATCTGGGTCAGCGACCGCCTCATCAGCCGCTCCAAGAACGCGCCGCCGGAATCCGTGCCCCCAGCCAAGGTCGGCTTCAGCGACGTGCTTATGGGCGAGATACCGTGGCGCATCTATGCCCTGCAAAGCCCTTCGCGTGACCTGGTTTTCGAGGTCCGCGAGAACCTATCCGGCCGCGACCGATTGCGCCGCGAGATGCTGCTCGGCGCGGCCGGCCCGTTGATCGGCCTGGTGACCGTTCTGCTGGCGGCCTTGTTTCTCAGCATCGATATCGGCTTAAGTGAGATGACCCGGGCGGTCGACACCATAGACCGGCGGTCCGAGGACGATTTGTCCCCTATCGATATCGACAGCGTGCCCGCAGAGTTGGTGCCGGTGTTCTCGGCCCTCAACGGCCTGTTTGGAAAGCTGGAGCGCACAATCGCCCAAGAACGCGACTTCGTCGACAATGCGGCTCACGAGCTCCGGACACCGCTCACCGTCCTCCGGCTGCAAAGCCAACTGGCGGCGCGGGCCGTCAGTGGGCCCGAACGGCAGGAGGCCGTCAGCGCACTCGAAGGCGGAATCGCCCGCGCCTCGGCGGTTGTGGAACAGTTACTGATGTTGGCGCGTTTCGGTACGCAGGACGCCCCGATGGAAAGCGTGAATTTATTCGCCTTGGCGCAAACCTCCATCGCCGTGAACCGCACCCTGCCCGTCGGCAAGAATATTTCGCTCGCGTTAGAAGGTGATGCCAATCTGATGGCGATGACCAATAGCAAGCTGGCAGCCATCCTTATCGGAGTCTTGCTCGACAATGCGTTCAAATACACGCCCGCGGCCGGCAGCGTGACGGTGCGGGTTGTGCAGGAGGAGACGACCCCCAGCATCATCGTCGACGACAGCGGGCCTGGAATCCCCGAGGACAAGCGCGAGAAGGTCTTTGAGCGGTTCTATCGCCTCGCCGGGGCTATTACGCCGGGCAGCGGCTTAGGGCTAGCTATCGCCAAGCAGATCGCGGAACGGCTCAAAATCCGTATTTCCCTGGCAAATCCGCCGTCGGGACAGGGTTTAAGGGTAATATTGTGGTTTCCAGAGACAATTTCGGCCTAAGGACGATGTTCCCCTAACCGCATATAGCGTATGGTTAGGTGACAGGCTGCTAGGCCTCCACGGGCACCCGAAAAGAGGAATCGATGATTCTTTTTGCGCCTAAGATGTTGTGGCTACTAGCTTTTTTGCCAATTTTAACGTTGGCATATGTACTTTTGATGCGCCGACGGAATAAGAACGCCCTGCGTTACGCCCATATAGGGCTGTTGAAGAGCGCTATCGGTCGGGGCCAGAAAATCCGGCGTCACGTGCCGCCCCTCCTCTTTCTGGTGGCCTTGGGCATAGCAATATTTTCCATCGCCCGACCGGCTGCGGTCGTTACCCTGCCCTCGCAGCGCGGAACCATCATTCTGGCCATGGACGTTTCGGGCAGCATGAAGGCGACCGACGTCGCGCCCCAACGCATATCCGCGGCGCAGACCGCCGCCATCGATTTCGTGAAAGATCAGCCGACGACCGCCCGCATCGGCGTGGTGGCGTTTTCGTCCAACGCCATGACGGTTCAGCGGCCCACGGAGAACCGCGAGGAAATCGTCGCGGCGATCTCGCGCCTGACGCCGCAGCGTTATACCGCCATGGGCAGCGGCATCATGACCTCGCTGGCAAACATCTTCGGAAATGAGGATTTCGAAAACGATATGTGGCGCGGGAGCAGCTATTCGCTCGATGAAGCCCCACCGCCGGAGCCCAAGGAATCCAAGATAGTGATGGCCGGCTCCTTCACCTCGGCCGTCATCATTCTGCTGACCGACGGCCAAACCAATATGGGCACCGACCCGGTCGCCGCGGCCAAAGCCGCCGCCGAACGCGGTGTACGCGTGTTCACGGTCGGGTTCGGATCGGAGCAAGGCAGCCTTGTCGAATTCGAAGGCCATACAACACGCGTCAGACTCGATGAACCGACATTGAAGCGCGTGGCAGATATCACGCACGGGGCCTATTACCGCGCCGGCAATCTGGAAGAACTGCACAAGGTCTATAAGACGTTGACCACCACGCTCGTCATGGAAGCCAAGCAAACCGAGCTGACCGGCGCCTTCGCGGGTGCTGCCGCGTTTTTCGTGGTTATGGCCGCGGTGCTGTCAATGCTGTGGGTTAATCGGATCGTTTAAGGCTACCGCGAAGATCTGCTAGAATTTCGTAAGACCGGAGCCGCGCCGCGTGGTCGTAGATCGCCGACACCACCATGACTTCGTCGGCCTGGGTCTGATCGAGAAAGGCCCCTAAGCCGCGTTGAACGGTCGCTGGCGAACCCACCACGGCGTACTTCAACATGCCGGAAACCTGAGCCTTCTCGGCCGGCGACCAGTAGCTTTCAATATCATCGATGGGCGGCGGCAACTGCCCGCGCGTTCCACGCACTAGGTTGGCGAAGCTTTGCTGTGTTGACGTGAACAACCGGCGGGCCGCAGCGTCGGTTTCCGCCGCCACAATGTTTACCCCAACCATCACATAAGGCTGCGCCAGTTGCGCGGAAGGCTTGAAGCCGCTGCGGTAAACCTTCAGTGCCGGCATTAGAGCATCGGGCGCAAAATGCGAGGCAAAGGCATAGGGTAGCCCGAGCATAGCCGCGAACTGCGCCCCGAACAGGCTGGAACCCAAAATCCAGAGCGGGACCTGGGTGCCCGATCCCGGCACAGCCTGGACGGCCTGCCCAGGCTGGACGGGTCCCAAAAGCGCCTGCAATTCCACAACGTCTTGGGGGAAGTTCTCGGCGTTGCCGGGGTCACGGCGCAACGCCCGGAGCGTGCGCTGATCCGTGCCGGGTGCGCGACCAAGGCCCAAATCAATCCGCCCAGGATAAAGGGATTCCAGGGTGCCGAACTGCTCGGCAATGACCATGGGGGAATGGTTGGGCAACATGATGCCGCCGGCGCCCACACGGATCGTCTTGGTCCCGCCCGCCACGTGGCCGATCACAACCGCCGTGGCCGCGCTGGCAATCCCGACCATATTATGGTGCTCAGCCAGCCAATAGCGGGAGTAACCCCAGCGTTCGGCATGTTGCGCCAAGTCGAGGGTATTGCGGAGGGCGTCCGCCGGGGTGGCGCCCTGGACGATATGAGCGAGGTCTAGAACGGAAAACGGCGGCATGGGGGAATACTGACAGCATTCCCCGAACAGACAAGGGACTCCTAAAACCAAAACGCCGGCCACTGCGTGAAGCAATGGCCGGCTTTCTGTCTTTACGTACCGGACCTAAGCCCGGCCGCGGATTTCGCGAAGTTACATCTTGAAGCGTACGCCCGCGCGGTAGGTGCGGCCGAACGTGTCGTAGAGATCCGAGTTGAT
>CANJLF010000038.1 GCA_947475295.1 Fidelibacterota bacterium | reverse complement strand
GTATTACAACACGAAGAGACCCCATTCGGCGCTCGGCTATAGACCACCGGCGCCGGTGGCATATAGCCCGATTCCAACGCCACTCGATCAGACCGCTATCATGCAGTAAACTAACATTACGACTGGTACAGAAAATCGGTCAGGTCAGGAGTCCCCGGCCTTTCTCTCGCATCTGGATCATCTTTCCCGGGTGGCGCCCCTGGACCGGCCGGTGCTGATCATCGGCGAGCGCGGAACCGGCAAAGAGCTCTCGGCGGCCCGCGTGCACTTTCTCTCGCGCCGCTGGGCCGGTCCCATCATCAAATTCAATTGTGCGGCCCTTCCGGAAACACTTTTGGAGGCTGAACTTTTCGGCGTCGAGCCCGGCGCTTTCACGGGTGCCGGCAAGCGCCGTCTGGGCCGCTTTGAAATGGCCGACGGCGGCACGCTGTTCCTGGATGAGATCGGCAATGCAGGTCTGCCGGTGCAGGAAAAGATTCTGCGCGTGATCGAGTACGGCGAGTTTGAACGTCTCGGCGGCAATGAAACCATAACCGTGTCGGTCCGTATCGTTGCAGCCACCAATCTCGATCTTCCCGTCGCGGCTGCCGCCGGAAAATTCCGTGAAGATTTGCTGGATCGCCTTGCGTTCGATGTTTTGACGCTGCCGCCCCTGCGCGCGCGCCGGCGACGTTGCGCTGTTGTCCGAGCATTTCGGACGGGGCATGGCCAAGGACTTAGGCTGGCCGGCGTTTCCTGGATTTTCCGCTGCCGCCAAAGCGGCCTTGGAAGCCCATGCCTGGCCCGGCAACGTGCGCGAATTGAAAAATGTCGCCGAGCGCGCGGTGGCCTATTGCACCAACGCAGCTGCACCAATCGACACTATCGTGTTCGACCCTTTCGCGTCGCCTTTTCGGCCAACGTCGCGAAACACAGCCACACCTCATGCCCCGCCGTCCGCCGAGACCACTGCTGCCGCGCCTCCGGGCCCGTTGCCGTCCGATTTCAAATCCGCTGTGGCCGGGTTCGAGCGCGATCTCTTGACGCGGGCGCTGGGCGAGGCGCGGCACAACCAGCGCGTGGCGGCCAAGCGTTTGGGCCTGGGCTATCACCAATTCCGCAACACGCTGCGCAAACACGGCTTGTTGCCGTCGCGCGGCCCCACAGAGCCTTAAGGCGCGTGCGGAAAAAGCTAACTAAGGTGCCGCTGGGACTTTCAAGCGGGCTAGCTCTACCCGTGCTTCGCTGGCTTCAATGCTGTCCAAGGGACAAGCCTGTTGGGCGGCCTGGAAGTCGGAAGCGGCGTTGTCGCCTTTGGCATGCACCACCCGCCACAGTCCCATGAACAGGGCGCGCTCGCAGGCGTCGACCTTAGCGACCTGCTGACTGGCTTCGGTATTGGAGTCCACCGTCAGCAGGACGCGCGCCATGAGCCATTCCGGTTCTGGTCCGGCGTGGGGTTCCAATTCGTCCCAGGACATGAACTGCTGGCTTCGCAGGCGCGCCTTTGCCAGCCACAAGGCCGCGAGGCCGTCGTCGGGGCGCTTCTCCAGCATGGCGCCGAACTGCGCCACGGCTTCCGGCCAACGGCCGGCGAGGTAAAGGGCCGCACCGCGCCCCACGGCACCGGTATCGCTGCGCGGCAAAATCCGCGTGAGATTTTCATAGTCGGCGATGGCGCCGTCGAAACGCGCGGCAACGATTTTCAAATAGGCACGCCGCCGTAAAAGTTCGGCTTCGTTGGGTTGCATGTTCGCAGCGCTGTCAAGATCGTCAATGGCGGCGGCATAACTGCCGGTGCGCTGATAAATCACCGCACGTTCCAGGTAACGCCGCCAACTGGGTTCCAATTCGATCGCGCGGTTGGCGTCAGCCAGCGCTTTGTCATAGTTCTTTTGCGTGCCGTAAACCGCGGCGCGGCGGGCGTAGTCGTCGGCATTGATGGAGCCGTAAGCGATCACCGCGTTGAGCGCCTTGATGGCGCCGGTGGTGTCGCCGGCGACGAACAAATCCATGCCGTGATTTGAAAGCGCGCGGGCCTGGATAATGTCGGCGACTCTATAAGTCGGCTCGGTCGCACAGGCCGAGAGTAGGGCGATGAGCATCGCCCCCGTACAAACGTAACCGAACTTCATGAACGGCTCTCTCCGCGACGTAGGAAGGGGGCACTCTAACGAGTCTCTGGAAAGGAGGGAATTAAATGTGCAGTTACGCAGCTGACGCCTTACTTGGCAGGCATATGCGCCGCGAAGGCCTGCTCCATTTCCCGCCGCAGTTCCGTCATGAGTAACGGCGCCGGCATAACGCGCGCCAGCGCCGCGGCCTGACCGGCCCATTGTGCGCCGAAGCCCAGCTCGCCTCGGGCAATGGCTGCGGCATTGAGCGCCTTTCCGGCGTCATAGGCTATGGGATAAGGGGCGATTTCGTCCTCGGGCATATCGGCGGTCAGTTCCGTGAACTTGTTGACGATGCAGCGTGCCGGGCGGCCCGAGATCGCAGCGGTTATGGTCGTATGTACGTTGGCCCGATCCAACAATGCGGCGCGATAAGCGCCGTCGGCATCGGTCTCGGGGCAGGCGATGAACGCCGTGCCCAGCTGGGCGGCGCTTGCGCCTAACATCAGGCACGCGGCAATACCGGCGCCGTCCATGATGCCGCCGGCGGCGATCACCGGGATTTTCAGATGGCGCACGAGTAGGCGCGTTAGCGCCAGGGTTCCGAGGCGCTCGTCCGGCGCTGCCGGATCAAACACGCCGCGATGTCCGCCGGCCTCGTAACCTTGCGCGACCACGACGTCGATGCCGGCCGCGGCGACGATCCGGGCTTCCTCAAGATTGGTCGCGGACGCCAGCAGCGTGACACCGGCCGCGCGCAAGGCCGCGATCTTTGCGGCTTGTGGCACGCCAAAGTGGAAACTGACCACCGCCGGGCGTTCCATCATGAACAGCTCGAACATTGCCTCGTCAGCAACAAAGCTTTTGTAGATTTCGCGCAGCTGACGCGGCGGTTCCGCGCCGAAGCGCTTGAAAGTCGGCGCGAGCTTGGCGATCCAGCCGGCCTCGCGCGCCGGATCGGCCGCAGCGGGACGATGGCAAAAGACATTCACGTTGAAGGGCCGGTTAGTGGCGGCGCGGAGTTCGGCAATCGTCGCGCGCGCCTTTTCCGCAGTACCGGCGCCGACGCCGATGGAGCCGAGACCGCCGGCGTTGGATACCGCCGCCGCCAGCGCCGGCGTCGAGGTGCCGGCCATGGGCGCCTGAATGATCGGCAGGGAAAGCCCGAGTTTTCGGACGAGGGCGTTCAAGCTAAGCCGCGGGATCAACGTAAGATGTGTTGTGCGCCGGGAATGCTTCACGGCCCTTCAGCATGTAATCCCAATAGAGCAGCGGCGTGGCGGTGGTCTTGATCCACCAGTTCACATAGCGCTCCTTGCGCGGGTCCAGCGGGAGTGTCGGTGTCGGCTTGCCGCCGTAAATGAACTCGGCCATCAGCACTTTGCCGTAGGCTGTGGTCACCGGGCACGCGCCATAGCCATCGTAGGCTTCCTCGATCGCCTCACCTTTGATGAGATGCAGAAGGTTGCGCACCACCACCGGCGCCTGCTTGCGCACGGCGGCGGCGGTCTTGGAATTGGCGGTGCCGGCGGCGTCGCCCAGGCTGAAGACATTCTTGTATTTCAAGTGCTGCAGGCTGTTGGCGTGCACGTCGACAAAGCCCGTTGCATTGGCGAGAGGGCTCGTCTTGACGAAATCAGGCGCGCTTTGCGGCGGCGTGACGTGCAGCATGTCGTAATCCAGCGTCACGGTCTGGCCTTGCTGCTCGCCGGCGGTGACGGCGAAGACCGCCTTCTTCTTGCGGGCGTCGATTTCGACGAGATTGTGATTGTAGCTCAGCAGAATTTTGTGACGCTCGGCCACTTTCACCAGTTCCTTGGCGTAGAACGGCACGCCGAAGATGGCCGGCGCCGCCGTCAGGAAGCGCACCTCGCAGTGGTCGCGGATGCCGCTCTTGGCCAGGTAGTCGGCGGCAAGGTAAACCGCCTTCTGCGGCGCGCCGGGGCATTTGATCGGCATGGGCGCTTGCGTGAACAAGGCTTTGGCGCCGGGCTTCAAGCTCTTCAGCAGCTCGAAGGTGTATTCCACCGTATTGGGCGAGTAATTGCTGCAGACGCCGTAACGGCCGATATATTCCTTGAGGCCTTTGATGCCGCCCCAATTGATCTGCAAACCGGGGCAGACCACCAGATAGGCGTATGAAATCGTCGTGCCGTCGGCGAGCGTCAGGGAGTTACTGTCCGGCTGGAAGCTGGCCACCGCGTCCTTGATCCAGGCGACGTCGGTCGGAATCAAATCCGCCTCATTGCGCCGGGTATCGTCCAGCTTGTAAGCGCCGCCGCCGACGAGGGTGAAAGCCGCCTGGTAGTAGTGCGACTCAGCCGGATCGATGATTGCGATATCCAGCGGGATGTTGTGCTCGGCCTTGCGCAATCTGGCCGCCACGGTGATGCCGGCCGCGCCGCCGCCGACAATGAGAATCTGGTGATGTTTCGCGGCCATGGTATTCTCCCGCTGAGATGTTCAGGCCCTTATCTCACCACCTTGGGCTGCGCCTCACAAGGCCCGGAAATGCTTTTCCCAATCCTCGTCATAAAGGCGAAGGGATTTACTCTGCCGGGGCGGACGGGGGATAGGTATGGCGGCCGTTGGCCGAATCCCGCGTAACAGGTTCCCGCACAATATAAGTGCCGTCGCCCTCCGGCGAGAGGTGCCCGCTGTCGGCCGGCACCTTGCCCGCGCCGCCGGGGATGTCGAGGATATAGGTCGGCAGCGCGAGGCCCGAAACCCGTCCGCGCAAGGCTTGAACCAGGGCCAGCCCTTGCTCCAGCGGCACACGGAAATGGCCGGTGCCAGGCGCGTAATCCAGTTGATGCAGGTAGTAGGGTTTGACCCGGGCCGCCACCAGCGCGCGGAATAGATTTTCCAAATCCTCGGCGGTGTCGTTGACGCCCTTCAGAAGCACGCTCTGGGCCAGAAGGGGAATGCCCGCGTTGGCCAAGCGCGCGCAGGCGGCCACGGCCTCGATGGTCAACTCGGCGGCATGGTTGCAGTGAATGCCGACATAGACCGCTTTGCGGGTTTGCTTCAGGGCTGCGATCAAGCCTGCGTCGATGCGCTCGGGTGCGGCGACCGGCACGCGGCTGTGCAGGCGGATGACTTTGACATGGGGAATACGATCAAGTGCTGCGATGATCTCGCCGATGCGCCGCGCCGACAACACCAGGGGATCGCCGCCCGTCAGGATCACTTCCCAGATGGCGGGCGTGGCGGCGATATAACCCAGCGCCGCCGCGATTTCATCGGCCGAAAGCCCACCGTCGCTGCCTACGGTCTCGCGCCGGAAACAAAACCTGCAATAGACCGCGCAGGTCAGCGTCGGCATCAGCAGCACCCGGTCGGGATAGCGGTGGACAATGCCCTTGATCGGCGAATGCACATGATCGCCGACGGGGTCGGTGCGCTCTTCCGGGCTGACATCCAGTTCCCTTAGGTCGGGAACGAACTGGCGGGCGATGGGATCGCCGGGATGGGCGATCAGCCGCGCGAGAGCGGGCGGTATGGCGGTGGCGTAGCGCGCGAAAACCGCATCCAGATCAGTCACCTGGTCAGCCGCGACGAACCCCCCATCCACCAGGTCGGCGGACGTCTTGAGGGTTTTCAGGGCCGCCTCGGAAATCGCGACATTCATAGCCGCGTGGTCGGGCAAATTACGGGGTGAGTCAAGCGGTTCCCGAAAGTCACTTGCATCCATTCGGCTCCTGGAATATTTCAAATTGTGAAATATCCAGAGGTCGAATGACCAGGCAGCCTGCCCCCGAACGCGAAAAGCTTGCCGAACAGGCCGCGCTTTATCTGCGGACCTTGCGGCAGCTGCATATAGATTTCGCGCGCCAGCTCGAGCCGATCCTGGCCGAGCAATTCGGCATCGATTTTCGCCTCTACTTTATCATTCGGCACATCGAATTGGGCGCCGTGCATCCGGGCGCGCTGTCCAAGGCGCTTTACCTGCCCAACAGCGTCATCACGCGCCACCTCGACCAGATCGTCGAGCGCGGTTTCATGGAACGCAGCCTCGATTCCGAAGACTCCCGCCGCATTAAGTTGACCCTGACCGCCGAGGGCCTGCGCGTTGCGCGCGAGGCGCACCGGACGATCTGCGACATTGTCGGTACGCGGCTTGAGCGTTTGACGCCGCCGAAGCGTGAAGCGTTCGTATCGGCGCTGGCGGTTCTTGCCGCCGACGGCGAGGAAAAATAGTCCGGTTAACGTCGCTGGATGGGTTTCACGTCCAGGGCGTCAGGATCCTTGCCATTGAGCCACCTTTTGTACGCCTGCTCATAGGCGTCCTCGATATGTCGCGCGAATAGCTCTGTGTCGAAGAGCGGTTTAGTACTGCGGTTCGCCAGAAGTTTTGATTTTATCGCCGCGAGCTTGTCGGGGTTGGTCGCCAAGCTTAGCGCCAAACGCTCATAGGCGTCCTTTGAGGGCGTCACAAGTTCAGGCATGCCGACGGCGTTCAATAGGCTGGCGGCCACGCGCGCGGCAAAGCCCTGTCCGGGTGTTGTAATGACCGGCAGCCCGGCCCACAGCGCATCGCTCGCGGTCGTGTGGGCGTTGTAGGTGAAAGTATCGAGGAACAGGTCGGCCAGGCGATGACGGGCAAGATGTTCGTTGAGGGGCACACGGTCGGCATAGATCAGCCGATCGGCAGGAATGCCGCGTTTCCGGGCTTCGCGTATCAGATTTCCCTCGGCCCATACGTTTGCGCGCAGCAACCACAGAACACTCCCGTCGACTTTTTGCAGCAGGCGCATCCAAATATCGAACTCTTCGGGAGTAATCTTGTAGGTGTTGTTAAAGCTGCAGAATACGAAACCGGTTGCCGGGAGTCCTGCTTCTGACCGCTGCATCGTCCGATCGGAGATCGCGCGCGTGTTGTCGTTGACCTGATAGCTGTGGGGCAGGGTGACGATTTTCTCGGAATAGTGCTGTCGCTGCTCCTCGGGGATGACCACGGCGTCGGCAACGATGTAGTCGATGAAGGGCGCTCCCATGGTGCCGGGATACCCAATATAGCTCATTTGAATGGGCGCGGCGCGGTAGGCGAAAACCCCTAAGCGGGCGTGCTGAGTGTAGCCCTTGAGGTCAACGGCGATATCAATGGATTCCCGGCGCGCGAGCTCCGCGATGTCCTTATCGCCCTGTACCCGCACATCGTGGAAAACGTCGACGGCGCGCTTGAGGCGTTGGCGCATGGCGTCGTTCTCGTCGGGCCCATAGGAGTAAGCGTGTAACGAAAATTTCCCCCGGTCATGGGTCTCGAACAGTTTTGCCATCAGGTACATGGTGGCGTGATTGTGAAAGTCCGCCGAAAAATATCCAATGCGTAACCGCTCGGGCCTGAAGCGCGGACGTGGAATCGCGGGCAGGGCCGCTTGCCGGTATTTGGCCGCGGCATAGTTTTCCGAACGCAGCCGATGGCGTGCTGGGTGGTCCTCAAGCGAGAGCAGGGGCGACGGCGCGACGGCGCCGCCGGCGATGCCCAGCGATGGTATCAAGTCCGCGTCGGCGCCGACCCCGTCCCAGTCGCAGATATGCGCCTGCTGGTGGAGTTTCTGCACCCGTGCGTTTGAATAGTCCGGCCGAATCCTCAGGGCAAGCTGGTAGCACGCGATGGCTTCATCTAGACGCCCAAGCTCCTGAAGTGTGACGCCCAGATTGTTATGGGCCTCGGCATAGTCGGGTTTAATCTCAATGGCGCGGCGGTAGTGCAGGGCGGCCTCGTCTTTGCGCCCAAGGTCCTGGAGCGCCACACCCAGATTGTTGTGTGCTTCGGCATAGGCAGGATTGATCTTGAGCGCACGTTCGCAATGGACCGCCGCTTCGATCTTGCGCCCGGTGTCGCTCAACATGACGCCGAGGTTGTTATGAATCTCGGCGTTGCCGGCACTGATTTGCAGAGCGCGTTGGTAGGACGCGATGGCCTCGTCCTTCCGGCCGAGCTCCTGGAACATGACACCTAGGTTGTTATGGCTCTCGGCGTTGTCGGGTTTGATCCGCAGGGCGCGCTGTGTGCAGGCGATAGCCTCGTCCGTACGTCCAACACCTTTCAAGATGCTGCCAAGATTATGGAGCGCCTCGGCGTAGTCGGGCTTGATTTGCACGGCGCGCTCATAGCAGGCGATAGCCTCGGCCTTCTGCCCCAGGCCATTTAGGATCGCGCCGAGATTGAAATGAGTGACGGCATTGTTGGGCGCGATTTTGATGGCGCCGCGAAGGCAATCGGCGGCCCTCTCGGACTGCTTGCATCCAAAATGCGCCGCCGCGAGAATTTCATAGACGACCGCCGGCTGCGGCTCGCGCGCGAGCAGCGCCTCGCCCCCGGCTATTGTCGCCGCCAGATTTCCCTGATTGAAAAGTACAATCAGCGCGTTGATATCGTCTTGCAACGACATGGCGCTACCTTATCTGAAACTTGGCGATAAAGCGCGCGAGGCGATCCAGCGCTTCCGTGAGTACGCTGTCCTGCTTGCAAAAAGCAAAGCGGACAAAAGTCGAAGGTCCGTCGCCCTCAAAGAACGCGCTGATGGGAATGGCCGCGACCCCGGCCTCGACGGTGATCGCGCGGCAAAAATCCATATCGTCGCCGCTAAAGCCGAGTTTGGAGAAATCGGCGCTCACGAAATAGGTGCCTTGTGACGTGGCGACGCCGAAGCCCAGCTTGCGCAGGCCGGCTGTGAGGAGGTCGCGCTTGTGCTCGAGCTCGTCGGCCAGGGTGCGGAAATAGGCATCATCTTTGCCCAGCCCATAAGCCACCGCGCGCTGCAGGTTGGGCGGCGTGGTGAAGGTCAGGAACTGGTGGGCCTTGGCGACGGGCTGCAGCAGGGCCGGGGCGGCGGTGACGTAGCCCACCTTCCAGCCGGTGAGCGAGAAAGTTTTCCCCGCCGATCCAATTCTAAGACAACGATCGCGCATGTCCGGCAGGCACATCAGCGGAATATGCTTGCCGCCGTCGAAGATCAGATGCTCATAAACCTCGTCGCAGATCGCATAAGCATCGTGACGCTTCACAAGGTCGGCGATGAACGCCAGTTCATCGGCGCTGAAGACCTTGCCGTTGGGGTTCATGGGCGAGTTAATGACGATGGCTTTGGTCTTAGCGCTGAAAGCCGCCGCCAGCTCTGCCCGCGGCAGTTCCCACGCGGGCGGCGTCAGCCTGACCAGCTTCGGGATGCCGCCGGCTAGGCGCACTATGGGCAGATAGCTGTCAAAGAGCGGCTCCATCAGCACCACTTCGTCGCCGGGATTGATCAAGCCGATGAGCGATGCCGTCAGCGCCTCGGTGGCGCCCGAGGTCACCATGACTTCCGTACGCCAATCGACATCGAGGCCGTAAAAACGTTTGGCGTGGGCCGCGACGGCGTCGCGCAACTCAGGCACGCCCATCATCGCGGGATATTGGTTGGGTTGATCGTCTAAGAATATCGCGGCCTTGGCGCGCACGTCGTTGGGGCCGTTGCTGTCGGGAAAACCCTGGCCAAGATTGATGGCTTTATGTTCGACCGCCAGCTGCGACATCACGGTGAACACCGTCGTGCCGAGGCTGGAGAAAATATCGTTGGCGCGCTTCATCGGAGAAACCTGCAAAAGAAGCTTGTGGATAACACGACAACCCCCAGCGCCTCAACCTGACGCCGGCGGCAAAGGACGCGCTGGTGGCCTTCCTCGGAACATTGATCTGCAAACTCTACTAACGCGCGTCGGCAACAGTGCGTAACAGGGGCGGTGACGGGGCTCGCTTGCTCTTTTGTGCGAAGACCATCCTGGTATTCAGCTCCCGGCCAAGTATGGTGAGAGCTTGGGCAATGATGGAGCGGACGATGAAATCGCGGGCCTTGGTGGTTGTGGCAACTCTTGTTATGAACGCGCAGGCCATGGCGGCCGACAGCGGCCAGTTAGCAGGGGCTGGGACAATCACCTGTACCGAATATATCAACGCCTATGGGGCAAACCCCAAAACGGCGGAAAGCCAATTTTATAATTGGGCCCAGGGCTACATGTCCGGCTTCAATATAGGGATCATCAGCATGCTTGACGCGAAAGGCCCTTATGCCTTCCGCGATCTGACCAGTAATCCGGAAAGAAATCAGCAACGCATTCGGAATTACTGCGTGACCAATCCCACGGCCTACTACTTCCACGCCGTATTGGATTTGTTCGACAGCCTGCCGCTGATTAAGAAGTCAAATTAGATCGGGGAAAATGGTGCCCACTCGGCCGCTGCGCGGCACACTCGGACCGCTTCGCGGTCCTCCGTAGCGCTTGGGCGCCTCCGTGGCACTCATTTTTCCTAAGCTCGCTGCGCTCGCTAAGGAAAAATGGTGCTGCCGCGCAGGATTGAACTGCGGACCTCCCCCTTACCAACATAAGGGGCGATAATAAAGTTGTTTATTTCATGGAATACTTAAACTACGAATGCCTCACGTAAATCACACGTAAAGGTTGTCCGTATAGATTTCGGAGGTTTTGCTTATGAAAAAAGTTGCCCTCTATGCCCGTGTTTCTACTGCCGACCAGACTACCGAAAATCAGCTCCTAGAGCTACGGGACGTTGCCGGTAAGAGCGGCTGGACCATCGCCCGAGAATTCATCGACAACGGGGTATCCGGCGCCAAGTCGGTCCAGGACCGTCCAGCGATGGCGAACTTGATGAAGGCGGTCGCCCGCCGGGAGATTGACGGCATTCTAGTATGGGACGTTTCCCGGCTCGGTCGGTCGCTCCAAGACCTAGTCTCCATCCTGAACGATATCCGCTCCAAATCCATCGACCTCTACATCCACAAGCAGGGGCTCGATACCTCCACGCCATCAGGAAAAATGATGTTCCAAATGCTGGGAGTCTTTGCTGAGTTTGAGCGCGAGGTCATCCGTGAGCGGATCAACGCCGGACTGGCCAGAGCCAAGGCAGAGGGTAAGAAGCTGGGTCGCCCGTCCAATGTGAACGACGCCGTCGTGAGCTCTGTGAAACTGCTTCGGAGTCAGGGAATGTCGATCTGTAAGATCGCCAAGATGCTCAAGATTGGCGTCGGGACCACATCGAAAATTCTGGAAAATGATAGCGGGGAGGCGGCGTCGGTTGCGTAAGGCTACAAGATCAACTTACAGTAAGACTAGAGCTTGCTAGAAATCCGGAGGGGTCAGTAACATGAACTCGGACCCCCTCCGATCCTTTCAACGCGGGGGTCTCATGAAAGCATATGTGCTGTTCCTAGGAATTGCGATTATGCCAAGCCTGTGGTTGGAGCGAGCACAGGCTCAACAGGAAAAACCATTCTTACAGCAGATGAAGGAGATGGTGGAACGGGCCGACAACGTAATGGCTCAAGAGCCAAAAACCGTTCAAGAGGTTGAAGCCACGTTGAACGACGTCCAAAAAAGCATGGATGAAATAG
>CANJLF010000037.1 GCA_947475295.1 Fidelibacterota bacterium | reverse complement strand
GCAGACTTGCCCTGCGCCATCAGCACCTCGATCTGCCTTAACTTGGAAACAACCTGCTCCGCACCTAATCCACGTTTCGTCATCTTCAGCTCCTCCTGTATGGGTCAATTCTCTCAAATCGACCGGTACAAAAAAAGCCGTCAGGTCATGCCCATCCTCGGTTTTTGGATGATCCCGCTCGGTCTTGCCGTGCTGGCTATCGACATCCCGATCGTCCGCCGCTTTACGCGCAAAGTGACCGTCGCCGTCGGGCGGTGGTGGAAAAAGCTGCGGTCCTAGGCCACCCGCCCACCAGCCAGCGGGCCGCCCCTTACCCGGTACGGTACGTTTTGCGCTGCTTTACCAATTGATTTTTGCCGGGCGGCTGGCATGCTCACGCGTCAGTTGGGATGTACTGGGGAGAAGCCGGCGTCACCGGGTTCTGTTAATGGCCGAGTTCAACGAGGTATACGCCCGCGCTGGCTACTACGATATCGCCTTCAACCGCGACATCAGCCGCGAAGTGGAGTTTGTGTTTGGCGAATACCGGCGCCTGAACGGACGCGCTTTGGGTTCGTTGCTGGAGATTGCCTGCGGTCCCGGCTATCACGCCCGCGCCTTCGCCAAACAGGGCGTTGAGACGTTCGGCCTCGATCTGCGCCCGGAAATGATCGAGTTTGCCCGCGATAAGGCCAAGCTGGATAAAGTCGACATTCATTGGATCGCCGCCGATATGCGCGGCTTCTCGCTGCCCCATCCGGTCGATGCCATCATCACCATGTACGACAGTCTCGACTGCCTGGCCGAGAACGACGACATCGTCGATCACTTCCGCACCGTGGCGAAGAACTTGACGCCCGGCGGCATTTATCTGTTCGAATTGACGCATCCGCGCGACTGTTCCATGCACGGCTACGGCAATCACGTTTATGCCGGCCGACAGAACGGGACCGAAGTCGAGATCAAATGGGCCGTCAACAATCCAAAACATGATGCATTCACGCAGGTCGCGGAAGTCGAGACCGTGATGCGTGTTGTCGAGAACGGCGAGGAAACGCTCTATCGTGATAAAGCGCGCGAGCGATACCTCTCGCCCCAGGAACTGGTCGCACTCACCAAACTTGCGGGCGGCTTTCGGCTGATTGACTGCTACGGTGATTTTATCCCGGGCTTGCGCATGGACAATTCGCCGGCATCGCGCCGCATGATTTTCGTATTGCAAAAACAGTCATAACCATATTTTTCATATTTTCATGGACGCACCCAGCGACAACAAGCCTACCGCCAACCACCTGTCGCCCAAATTGACGGTGCGCCTGTGCAGCGACAAACCGGGCCAGGGGGTTTTCGCCGTGGAGCCGGTCGAAGCCGGCGAAGTCGTCGCGGTCTGGGGCGGACGCATCGTTCCGGCTGAGATCGCCGCCGCCCTCCCTCCGCAGACGCGCCGTTATGTGGTCCAGGTCGAGGACGATCAGTATCTGGCGCCGCTTGATCGCATCGACCCGGCGGAGCTGATCAATCACTGCTGCCAACCCAATTGCGGCCTTCAGGGCCAAATCACGCTGGTGGCCTTGCGCCACATTAAGCCGGGTGAAGAGATCACCTTTGATTACGCTGCCACGGATTCGAGCCCGTTCCTCGAATTCGAATGCGCTTGTGTAAAGCAGCCCTGCCGCAACCGCGTGCTGGCCGACGATTGGCGGCGCGACGAAGTTCAAGCCGCCAATCGGGGGCATTTTTCGCCGTATTTGCAGCGGCGCATCGATGCCGCCGCCGAGGCGAAAGAAACGGCATCGAGACCGGTCCTGCGCAGCACCCGCAGCCGATAAGACGTATCCCGGACACCATGATCGTCTTCGTGCTAGGGTCAGACGGCAATAACACCTGTCGCCGGGGATCGTCATGGCACCTAAGTTTTCGCCGGGCTCCATTGCCTACGCCAGAGACGGGCGCTCCTACACCGTTGAAGTCGTCGACGGCGGCACGGTTTATTGCACGTCGTCCAACGGCGTCGAGATGGAGTTTCCCGAAGACAGCTTGGTGAGCGAAAGCGAGTGGGCGGCCCAATCCGACGGCCGGCGCGACGTTTCCTACGCGCGCCTCAAACAAGCCCGCGCCTATAGCTCGTCGGCGGACTTGATCGAGCGCAAAGCTGCCGAGGATTTATTGGCCAAGGCGGAACGGCTGTCGCCGAGCCTCCTGGATTTTACGGCCTTCACCACGGCGCGCCAGATCCTGGCGGAAAACGGCGACGAAGACCTCGTGTCGGGGCTCTCCATTGTAAAGTCGCGGCAGATTTTCGATGAAGCTAAGCCCGAGATTCGCGCGCGCCTGCTGGCCGGCGTTCTTGGCGTGCGCCCCGATACCCTCGCCAGCGCGGTCAAGCTGGGCGACAATCTTATGCGCGCGATGCTGGAAAAAGGTTTGGACGCGCATGCCTCAGCCTTTGAAGATTTTCTGGACCGTCCGCGGCGATAATGACACGCGCCCTACCCGCCATTTGTTCGCTCTTTCGCGGCTTTGCGTCGAGCGCGATTGTGCTTCTGGCGGTGACGCTCAGCGGATGCGACCGATCGCCAACCAAGGATGCCCTGACATCCGATCTCGCGGCTTATGTCGATACGGGTTACGCGCCGGGCCTTATGGATGTCGTTCGTGTCGAGCGCCTGGACCATCGCACGTTCCCGGATTTTGCCCGCGACAATCGTACAGTGGCTTACACGGCGGATCTGCGCCTCAAGCGCGATTACGACTTCGGGGCCTGGGACCAGGCCAACGCCGCGACCCTGATACAATTGCTGGGTGCGCGCGCCCAAGACCTGCTGGGACTTAAAGCCGGCGGGAACAAGGCCGGGGACGTCGTTCACGTGACCGGTGCGCTGGCCTATGTCAGGATCGGACAGCAATGGCAATTGAGAGCCGGCGCTGCGTCGATGTAGGATTCTAAATCCGTGCTGCCGCCGCAAAGCCGCCTTGCGCTGTTGCAGCAATGGGCGCGAGTCACGGCGATGACCGCTCGCGCGATTTTTGCTCCGGCTAGCGCGGTGTTGACCGATGAGCTAAGTGCCGCGGTTAAGGCGGCGGCGGCGCGGCTTGCCCGGAAAAATGGTGGGCTCGCGGTTGCCAGCGGCCCTGCCAATGAAAATTACTGGAACGTATTTGATGCGATCGTGAAGGCCGGCAACACGCCCGCGAGGCCCATGGTCAACATAACAACGCGCGGCACTCTCGAAAATCTGCGGCTGTTGCGCGACGGCGCGGTCACCGCGGTCATTCTGCGCGGCGACGAGGCGGCGCTGGCGGCCAAAGGCGAAGGCCCCTTCGAACATGCGGGCGCGGTTCCAGATCTACGCGCGTTGGCGGGCTTGTTCCCGGAAGCGCTGCATGTGGTTGTGATGGGCACCAGCCCAATTGCCTCGGTCGCTGACCTGTTCGGCAAACGCGTGACGATTGTGCGGAGCGGAACGGCGGCAGCGCTGGAAGCCGGCGACATCCTGCGCGCCCACCGGGTTTCCCTCGCCGCCCTCGCCGCCACCCCGAACGAGTTGCCTATCGACGCGGCTCTGGCCGCCCTGAAGCGTGGCGAACGGGATGCGGTTATATTGACGGCGCCCGCGCCGTCCCCGGCCTTGCGCGATTTCGCCGTGGCCAATCCGGTAAGATTTTTACCCTTGGATGCCGACGCCGTGGCTTTGTTGACGACCGGCACCTCAAACTATGTCGCCGTCACTGTGCCCGCCCAAACCTATCCCGGCCAGGGCCGGCCCATCGTGACCGTTGGCGTCGCCGCGCTTTTAGTATCATCGGCTCAAATTGCCCCGCGGGAAGCCGAAGCGCTACTTCAGAGGGTCTTCACCGAACTTGATTTTATGCAAGCCGGCAGCCCCTTTAGCGCGATGATGAAGGTCGCCTCGTCCCATCGCGGCGTCACCCTGCCTTTGCACGAGGGTGCTGAGGCCTTTTATAGCGCCACCGCCAGCCAGAAATAATAACGCCGCAGAAGAGGCCCTGTTCCTCCATCGCATAGCAAACGACCACATTATGCCTAAAATATAGTCATTTATTTATGGCGCTTAAAAAACAGGCAACTCGGATATCCATCAGGGGTTCGCGGGCCGTGCTGCATCGCAAGGTATTCCGCCCTTTTTTTGTCACTTTGCGGAAACGCCACGCCAGCCATTGAAATGTTGCGTCGCACAAAGCTGGCACGTGGCTTGCTACACACTCCTGCGGGCCGGGGTGCCCTAAAGGATTTGGCCTGTTCAAGCGGACCTCCCGCCGCCGAATGCGCCAAGTCCCCACCTAAATTTAGAGGAGTATACACGTGAAAAAAGCACTGAAGACTGGGCTGCTCGCTGCAGCAATGACCCTTTCGGTATCGTCCGCGGCTTTTGCCCAAGACGAAAGCATGATGCCCGGCACGTTGACCGGCAACATCGCGCTCACCAACGACTACATCTTCCGCGGCGTCACGCAGACTAACCACAATGCAGCTGTCCAAGGCGGCCTTGATTGGGACACTGGCATGGGCTTCCACTTCGGCACGTGGGGTTCGTCTTTGAACTTTGCTGACGGCAACGGCGCCACCACGGAAGTCGACCTCTACGGCGGCTACGGCGGCAAGATCGAGAATTTCACATATGATCTCGGCGGCATCTTTTACTGGTATCCGGGCGCGCCCAAAGCCGCTCACTACAATTTGTGGGAAGTTTACGGCAAAGCCGGCTACGACTTTGGCATCGCCGCCTTGACCCTCGGCGTCAACTACACGCCTGAGAATTTCGGCAAGACCGGTTCTGCGACCTACTTGAGCAGCGTCGTCTCGATCCCGATTGTTCCGGAATTCGGCCTGAGCGTCGGCGCCGACTATTGGATGCTGACAAACGGCATTCATGACTACGCTGATTGGAACCTCGGCGGCACCTTGCACGTCCCGACCTGGTTCGACGTCGATGTCCGTTACTACAACACCGACGCTCATTATCTCGGCCGTCTGGCCGACGATCGTTTCGTGGTCGCCATCAAGCGGACTTTCTAACCTTAATCCAAAAATCCTTCCTTTAAGGCCACCCATTCAGAACTGGGAGACAACCCAATGAAGACTATGAGGACCTTACTCACGATAATGTGGGCAGTAGCGGCGCTATCGCTGTCCCATCCCACGTTCGCTCAAGATGCAGCACCCGCTGCACCGGTGGCCGCACCGGAAGCAACCGCAGCCCCGGCGGACGCACCCGCGCCCGCCGAGGCGGCACCGGCCGAGCCCGCGGAAGAACCGGCAGCGGCTCCGGCGCTCAATACCGGCGATACGGCGTGGATGCTGACCTCCACGGCGCTCGTCCTGATGATGACTATCCCCGGCTTGGCGTTGTTCTACGGCGGCATGGTCCGCAAGAAGAACGTCCTGGCCACCGTCATGCAGAGCTTTGCCATCACCTGTTTGGTGACGGTGCTTTGGATGGTGGCGGGCTACAGCCTCGCCTTCACGGACGGCGGGGACATGAACACTTACCTCGGCGGCTTCAGTAAAGTGTTCCTGGCCGGCATGGCTTTGGATTCGACCAACGCCCTCGCTGCTACAATTCCTGAATCCGTGTTCATGACCTTCCAGATGACCTTCGCCATCATCACGCCGGCCCTAATCGCCGGCGCCTTTGCTGATCGCATGAAGTTCTCTGCGATGATGGTGTTCGTTGGCCTCTGGAGCCTGTTGGTCTACTCCCCGGTCGCTCACTGGGTCTGGGGCGGCGGCTTCCTCGGTTCCGCGGGCGTGCTCGACTATGCCGGCGGTACGGTCGTGCATATCAACGCCGGTGTTGCCGGTCTAGTGTGCGCGCTCGTTCTCGGCAAGCGTCTCGGCTACGGCACAGAGCCTATGCCGCCGCATAATCTGGTTCTCTCCGTCATCGGCGCCTCGCTCCTGTGGGTCGGTTGGTTCGGCTTCAACGCCGGCTCCGCCGTTGCCGCCAGCACCAATGCGGGCATGGCCATGGCCGTGACACAGATCGCGACCGCGGCCGCGGGCCTCGCTTGGATGTTTGCCGAATGGGCGCTTAAGGGTAGGCCCAGTGTTCTCGGCATCATCTCGGGTGCGGTTGCCGGCCTCGTCGCCATCACCCCGGCTTCGGGCTTCGTCGATCCGATGGGTGCTCTCATCATCGGTCTGGTCGCCGGCGTGGGCTGCTACATCGGTGCCACAAGCCTGAAGCATGCCTTGGGCTACGACGACAGCCTTGACGCCTTCGGCGTTCACGGCGTCGGCGGCATCATCGGTGCGGTCTTGACCGGTGTGTTCGCCCGCGAAGCCATCAGCCCGATCGAAGCTCATGGCCTGATCGAAGGCAATGGCGGCCAGGTCGTCACCCAGCTTTACGGGATCGGCGTCACGATCGCCTATTGCGCGGTAGCCACCTTTATCATCCTCAAAGTCGTGGACTTGATTGTCGGGCTCCGCGTCGACACCGATGTCGAACGCGAAGGTCTGGACATCAACCTGCATGGCGAGGTTGTGAGCTAACGAAAATCGGGTCCGTGGGGTACAGTCTCCTCACGGACCCTGATCGTTACCCCACGCGTTACGCACACCTTATAAAGAGGAGATCACGCAATGAAAAAGATCGAGGCCATTATCCGGCCCTTCAAGCTCGACGACGTCAAGAAGGCGCTGAACGATATCGGCGTACAGGGTCTGACGGTCCTGGAAGTCAAAGGGTTCGGTCGCCAGAAAGGGCATACCGAGCTTTATCGCGGCGCTGAATACGTTGTTGATTTGGTGCCTAAAGTGAAGATCGACGTCGTTGTCGATGATGCACAGGTTGAACCCGCTATAGAGGCCATTCGTAAAGCGGCCCAGAGCGGCAAGATCGGCGACGGAAAAATATTTGTTTCGGCTATCTCAGATGTCGTTCGCATCCGTACCGGTGAACGCGGCGCGAGCGCAATCTAGGGGCCTGCCGCGGCGGGTGTCCGTGGGGCTTTGACGGACACCCGCGCTTTTTCTAAAAGTTATCCACAGAACCTTAAACCGGTCACAACAGTGAGTTGTGCCGTTGCTTTTTGAGCCGTGTGAAGGGGTTTTTTAGGCTGCACTGCAGCACAAAAAAACTACTTTTAAGCGATTCTAAAAGTCCCTCAAATCCCCCCCTTGCATTACCCGCCGCTCTAGTGCGAAAGACATGCCGCACGACAGAACCGCCGGACCGGGACCGGAAAACGCCCTCCGCCACTACCCTACGGGAATTAATCGAGAAATGAGCAATAACGTACTTGCGGGCACACGTAATACCAAGCTGAAGGCTCTGGTCGAGGAAATCTCCGCGCTTTGCAAACCAGACAACATTCATCTGTGCGACGGTTCCGACGCCGAGAACCAAGCCCTGTGCGACCTTATGGTCCGCGGCGGGACATTCATCAAACTTAATGAAAAAAAGCGCCCCGGCTCCTATCTCTGCCGGTCCCACCCCGCCGACGTGGCGCGTGTCGAGCACCGCACGTTTATCTGCACGACCAATAAGGACGATACCGGTCCGACCAATAACTGGGCGGATCCAACAGAGATGAAGAAGACCCT
The DNA here is from genome assembly GCA_947475295.1 of Fidelibacterota bacterium. GTDB lineage: Bacteria > Pseudomonadota > Alphaproteobacteria > Rhodospirillales > Rhodospirillaceae > SHVO01. Next base: position 5,640 of record CANJLF010000037.1, on the reverse strand, counting down.
GCGCGGCCTGTTTGCGGGCTGCATGCGCGGCCGTACGATGTACGTCATTCCCTTCAGCATGGGCCCCTTGGGCTCCGACATCGCCCATATCGGCGTGCAAATCACCGATTCTCCCTACGCCGTGGTCAATATGCGGATCATGACCCGCATGGGAAAGAAGGTCCTCGACGTGCTGGGCGAAGGCGATTTTGTGCCCTGCATCCATTCGGTCGGCGCGCCTCTGGTCCCCGGCCAGAAGGACGTGAGTTGGCCCTGCAATGACGAGAAGTACATCGTCCAGTTCCCCGAAGAGCACGCGATCTGGTCCTTCGGCAGCGGCTACGGCGGCAACGCGCTTCTGGGTAAGAAGTGCTTTGCCTTGCGCATCGCTTCCGTGATGGCCAAGGACGAAGGCTGGTTGGCCGAGCACATGCTGATTGTCGGCTTGGAATCGCCTAAAGGCGAGAAAACCTATGTCGCGGCTGCCTTTCCTAGCGCCTGCGGCAAGACCAACCTCGCAATGATCATTCCGCCCAAGGGCTTCGAGGGCTGGAAAGCCTGGACCGTGGGCGACGATATCGCCTGGGTGAAGCCGGGCGCCGACGGCCAGTTGCGCGCCATCAATCCGGAAGCCGGTTACTTCGGCGTGGCTCCCGGCACGTCCGAGAAAACCAATCCCAACGCCATGCGCCTGACGGAGCGCAATTGCATTTTCACTAACGTGGCCCTCACCGACGACGGCGACGTGTGGTGGGAAGGCATGACCGACGAACCTCCCGCCCACCTGATCGACTGGAAGGGTCAGGACTGGACGCCGTCATCGGGGACCCTCGCCGCGCACCCCAATTCCCGTTTCACCGCGCCCGCTACCGGCTGCCCCACGCTCGATCCCGCCTGGGATGACCCGAAAGGCGTGCCCATTGCGGCCTTCATTTTCGGCGGCCGCATGAGCCACACCTTCCCCTTGGTCTTCCAGTCGCTGGATTGGGATCACGGCGTTTACTTGGCCGCGACGATGGGCTCCGAGGCTACTGCGGCAGCCGACAACCAAGCCGCCGTGCGGCGCGATCCCATGGCGATGCTGCCCTTCTGCGGCTACAACATGGCCGATTATTGGACCCACTGGCTCAATCTGGGCCACAAAGTCGGCAAGCCGCCCCTGATCTTCCGGGTCAATTGGTTCCGCAAGGATGAACACGGGAAATTCATGTGGCCGGGTTACGGCCAGAACATGCGAGCGCTGGCCTGGATCGTCGATCGCGTGCACGGCCGCGCCGGCGCGGTTGAAAGCCCATTCGGTTTCATGCCGCGCTTCCAGGACATCGTTTGGGACGGTCTCAGCTACGACAAAGCCAAGTTCGAAAACCTCATGGAGGTCAACCAAACCTCGGCTTTGCGCGAGATCGACGACCAAAAGGACTTCTTCGCCCGCTTCGGCAGCCGCGTTCCGGCAGGCCTGTTGCAGCAGCGCATAAAGGTGCGTCAGCGGGTCGAAGGTGCCCAGCCGGTCTGGCATCCCAGCATCTAGAGCATTTTCGGGAAAAGTGGACTCCGGTTTTCCCGCTTAAAATGCGACCAAACAAAACTTAGGGCGCGATTTCGATTCAACAAAAAGCAATCGCGCTCTGAAGCGAGCGGCTTACCTCGATGACTCCACGGGAAGGCGTTTGCGGAACCATGGCCACGGATAAGGCCCATGTTCGCGCTGATGCGGTAGCGACTTCGAAAGCCAGTGGATAAAAAACAGCACAAGCCCCGCAAGGCCGACGACCCAATGCACGATTGAGGTCCAGTCGCGCCACGCGCGGCTCTCGAGATAATAAAGCATATAGCCGGTTATCGTCAGCAGCAGGACGGCGCCCACCACCGCCCCGCCCGACCAGCGCCGCCAGCGCATGTTCCAGCCACGCACGATATGCACGCTCCACAGCAGGCCGAACATCCATAACGACGCGAATGAAAATGCGCCGTGCAATTCCAGCCACAACACTTCCAGCGGATTATTCTGGTACCCGAAAGGCCCCTGGGTACGCATAAAATAATGGTAGATCAGCCACAAAACGCCGGTCAGCAAGACGCCGATGGAAATGAAATAAAGTGTATAACGTCGACGGCGGGACAAACGCAGAGGCCCTCGCTCTTCCGAACTCATAGCGTTTCTCCCCCAATCACCCGCCAGCTTCCGCTGACACTCTGAAGATATGCGGTTGCGCCGTAGGCGCGCAGAACCGACTCAGCCTCCGCGCCGCGCGCGAGCACAACTTTCGTCAAGGCGTCCGCCCAGACACATTCCTCCGCCACGACTGACACGAAGGTTTGGGTACCGACGGTTAGCCGCTGTACGCCGTGAAGATGCGGCCCAACCTCGCGGCTCTCATAGTGCTTCAGGTGCTCCCGACCGCTGCTACTGGCGAGGCTCCCATTCTCAATTTCTACCACAGGGACCGTATCGCCGGGCGCGTCGGTACGCAATAACACACGTTCGCTCAAGGGGCCCGCTACGCGCAAATCGCCGCCGGCGTTGACACAGCATTGAAGCGCGCCCATGGCGTGGATCTTCTCTACCGCCCGGTCGACGGCATAGCCCTTGGCGATACCGCCCAAATCGATCCACAGCGGGCGATGAAAGCGGACGCGGTCTTCGCTCAGCAGCTCAATATCGCTCGCGGAACCTAGCAAGTCTGGGTCGGGACTTCCCTCGGGACGCGGTAAAAAACCCCAGCTGACCAACTGCGCGGCCACCGTCATGTCGAATACCCCGCAGGATGCGGCGGCTAGTGCCAGGCCGCGGCGGATCACATCGAAAGTATGGGGATTTACCGCGACGGCCCTGTGGGCGGCGTCCCGATTGAGCGCGCTAACGTCACTGGCCGCTTCGTGAAAACTCATCAGGCCGTGGATTTCGGCGATGGCGGCGAAGCCGGCATCTATCGCCTGCTGCGCCTCCGCTTCAGGAAGACCGCTAACCTTAATATCCACGCGCGTTCCCAAGAGCGGGCGCGCGCGTTCTATCGGCGTATGCGACGTTGAAGCGGACATAGGTGCTGCAATGTAAAAAGTTGGCTTCAGCTTTACCAACAAAGCCACATTCTTAGAAGTGTAACAGGGGGGATTACTTTCGCAACCATCGGGCTTTTTTGTCACGCCTAAGAATAAATAACCTGTAACGCCCGCAAACATCCGTACAACAGGACGCAATGACGTGCCACGCTAAGCTTCTTAATATAGAATGCCTTGATATGGAGCAGCGCCCACCCCCCAAAGGCCCTTTGGCCTTTGCGCCGCCGACGGAGAAGTAATGGTAAAACGTAGTCCCGCGCGCCGACCGCTTTATATGCAGGTCGCGCACAGCCTCATCAAAGCCATCGACGCCAAACAATTCGCCATCGGCAGCCTGTTGCCGACGGAGGAACGACTTGGGGCCGAGTACAAGGTCAGCCGGCACACTATTCGCGAAGCTATTCGTCATCTGCGGTCGCAGGGCCTGTTGAGCGCACGGCGCGGGGTCGGCACGCGCGTCGAAGCCCGCAATACGCAGCCACGGTATTCTCAGTCATTGCCCTCGCTGGCGGACTTGGCGCAATACGCGGGCGAGACCGTTCTGGACGTCTCATCGGCCGTCCGCGTCACCGCCGATGCCGACCTGGCGGAACAGCTGGGATCGCGCCCCGGCAAGACATGGATGCATATACAGGGCGTGCGCCACACCGCCGACAAAAAAGGCGCTACGTCCTGGACCGACATCTACATCGACAAAGCCTTTGGCGGCGTGACCAAGGACATCGGTGTGCGCCGGGTCGCGATCTACACGCTGATCGAACGCAAGTACGGAGAATCCGTCGTCGAGATCCAGCAGGACATTCAGGCCGCGGTGGTTCCCAAGGAACGCGCGGCGACGCTGGGTGTCCCGGCCAATTCGCCGGCGCTTCTGATCACCCGTCGCTACTTCGGGTCCGGAGGGCGTCTGATTGAGGTGACGTTCAACCTGCATCCCGCCGACCGCTTCATATACACGATGCGGCTCACGCGCGATGCCGTGAAAAAGTCGGCCTAGAGCATTTTAGGGAAAAGTGGACTCCGGTTTTCCCGCTTAAAATGCGACCAAACAAAACTTAAAGCGCGATTTCGATTCAACAAAGAGCAATCGCGCTCTAGCGTTCGCGGAAGGCCTCGGCTTTCAGCTTCAGAACCGGCCGCACCAGATATTCGATCACCGATTTTGTACCGGTATGAATATCAACGGTGGCGCCCATGCCCGGCGTGATGACATAGCCGTCCTTGGGATCGCCGAGATAAGGCGTGGCGGTGCGCACAATGACCTTGAAGAACGGCGCGCCGCTTTCGGGTACGGTTGAGTCTGGCGCCACCGCAATCACTTCGCCTTCGATGCCGCCGTAGCGCGCATAATCATATGTGTCGATCTTGACCACGGTCTTCTGGCCGGCGCGGACAAAGCCGCGGTCCACCGGATTGAGCTTTGCCTCAACGACCAGGGCGTCCTCCGACGGCACGATATCCATGATCGCCTCGCCGGACCGGACCACGCCGCCGATGGTGTGATAGCGCATATTCTTCACGATGCCGGTGATGGGGCTTTTGATAGTCGCCCGCGTTTGCTGGTCAGACGCTGTATTCAGAATCTCCTGGGTACGGGCAATATTCTGCTCGGTTTCCACTAATTGCTCACGGGCCTCGCGGCCGAATTTTAACGCCAGTTCCTTGACTCGCTCGCGGGCTTCGCCAAGGGCATCACGCGCACGCGGCAGCCCCTCACGTAAGGACGCAGCATCGCCGATCAATCCCTCGACCTGGCTTTGCGCTTGATTGTGCTCAATTCGCGACGTCAGGCCGTCTTTCAGCAAATCCGCGGACATGGTCAGGCGTTCGCGGGCCAGCGTCAGATTGTTCTCGGCCGCATCCAAACGTGCGTTGACGTCGTTGACGTCGCGTTCGCGCTGATGAACCTGGCCGACAAGCACCGCTTCGGTCGAGGTCAATTCTCGCAAGCGCGCTTCGTGGGTGGCCCGCTCGGCCGCCACGAGCTGCGGCTGGCGTGCGGCAATCTCGGGTGGAAGCGCCAGCGGCTTGCCTTCGGCCTCGGCCAAAAGCCTGGCCCTCGCAAGCAAAAGGCCGTCGAGACGAATTTGTGTTTCCTCGCGGCTGCTGGCCAATTGCCCCAAGTTGATCTGTACGAGCGGCGCGTCGACCCGCACGATATCGCCATCTTGGACAAAGAGGTCCTCGATGATGCCGCCTTCCAAATGCTGGATGGTCTTGATCTTGCCTTGCGGAACGATTTCCCCCGTGGCGACGGCAACTTCGTCGAAGCGCGCGAAGATCGACCAGACGAAAAATAGGCCGATGAAGCCCATAAGCGACCAGGACACCGGCCGCCACGAAGGAACCGATTGATTGGCGACAAGAACGTCGAGGCGGCCCATGCGATACTCCTAGGTTGGTTTGGTTTCGGCGGTGGGCGCGGGCTCGGCGCCGCCGCTGGGTACGATCCGCATTGACCTGACGGCTTTTTTTTGTACCGGTCGATTTGAGAGAATTGACCCATACAGGAGGAGCTGAAGATGACGAAACGTGGATTAGGTGCGGAGCAGGTTGTTTCCAAGTTAAGGCAGATCGAGGTGCTGATGGCGCAGGGCAAGTCTG
>CANJLF010000036.1 GCA_947475295.1 Fidelibacterota bacterium | reverse complement strand
CTTCCCGCGCGTGCCGCTCCGTCGTGCGTGTGGCCACTGCGCGTCACGCGCGGGCCCCTTCTATGGACTACGTGGACAACCCCAACCCACCAACCAGGGGGTCATTATTGGACGCGAAAGAGGGGTCGCGGTTGGAAGCGAATTGACAGTCATATGGAAAATCTCCGTTCCTGGAGACTGGAAAAGGAGTTCCTAGTGCGCAGCGGCCGGAGACTTGGGAACTGTTTGAAATTGCGCGGGAGACGGCGGGTGGAAATTACGCCTGGGGAACTTCAAAATTCCAGAACTGGAGACAACGAAATGCGCGTTTCCGCCCGCAAATCGCGAGTTCTAAGGAGCTGATCCTGCACAATTAAAAAGGCGTGGCGGTGTGCGCAGTCGCGATGTGCTGAAGCTCCCGCCTGGAGCTGGCTTTCCCTGCTATCAAGGTATTTTTCAGGGAAAACATTGAGGTCCCTGCCCCACCTTGCGAGGAAATCGCCTTATTTCCGCGGATTTCGACGACCCGGCCATCGCGCAGTCGGGAATTGTGGTCTTCCTCAAAAAACCATACCTCAGGATGGACCACTTCAAAGGGGCACATCAGCTTAAGCGCTGCAAATCTCGGCAAACCCGCCGTAGCGGGGTCGACCAATCCCCAATTTCATTCTGCCGGTACAACTTAACTGACGCATACCAAGGGCTGTCATCTCTATCCAACATCCAGCGAAAGCAAGTATCAAATCGATTGAGGATCAAAGTAGGCTTGCCCAACGCCGCCGCCAGATGAGCCGTCGATGTGTCTACTGATACCACTATGTCTAAATTATTTACCAACGCCGCCGTATCGCTGAAGTCATTGAGTTCGCCGGTGAAATTAATGAAGTTGCCGTTTGGCCAAAACTCTTTCTCCCGCCCTCTTATCTCGCTCTCCGCTGGTTCACCTTTTTGCAAACTGTAAAAGTCTACATCCAGGTGACTCAACGCTTGCGCAAATTCCGTCAACTTTATATTGCGCCGTATATTACGTAACGGTACGACGAACGTCTCATCTCGATTAGCACTAAAACCCCCGCCCCACACCAAACCGACCCTAGGCCGGGTGGCTGCTCCTAAACGCTCTCGCCAAGCTAAGCTTTTGATAGGGTCTGCCCTCAAATACCCCTGCGGCGACGGTACGGTGTCCAATTTTGTCTTAAATGCCAGCGGCAATGACAACAAGGGGCAGTGATAGTCAAATGCAGGCAGCGCTTTACCGCTTTCCACCACCTCATCAACGCCTTCTAGCCCTGCCAATAAGGTAAGCAGCGCTTTTGGTACCTCTAATACGACTTGTGCTCCTTTGTTTTTAACAAGCTTGGCATAGCGGCAGAACTGCAGCGTGTCGCCCAGTCCCCCTTCCGCGTGCAAGAGAACGGTTTTCGCCGCTATATCTTCATTGCCTAGCCAAAGTGGTTGAGGGAAGTCGCGGTTTGGCGACATAAAAGCGCCCCCTTTCCAACGCCACTCAAATAACTCCCAACCTTGTTCAAATTTACCCATGAGCAACAAAGCAAGTGCTTTATTCGAGTAAGCCGCAACGCAGTCAGGCTTCAGCTCTATAGCGCGGTCATAGCTGACGACAGCTTTCTCTGCGCGCGTTAATTTATAGAGCACTTTTCCCAGGTTGACGTGAGCCTCGACGTAGTCAGGCTTCAACTCTATAGCGCGCTCATAACTGGCGACCGCTTCATCTAGGCGACTTAATTTATCGAGCGCGAAGCCACGTTTACAGTAAGCGTCTGCGTAGTCAGACTTCAGCTCGATTGCGCGGTCATAGCTGGCGACGGCTTCCTCTAGACGATTTGATGTCTCTAGCGAAACGCCCCGGTTATAGTAAGTCTCTGGGTGGTCAGGCTTCAGCTTTACAGCGCGGTCATAGCTGGCTGCGGCTTCCTCTGGGCGATTTAGCTCCTGGAGCGCTACGCCACGGTAATAGAAAGCGTTTGCGTGGTCAGGCTTCAGTTCTATAACGCGATCATAGCTGGCGACGGCTTTCTCCAGACGATTTAAGGTCTGTAGCGAAATGCCACGGTTATAGTAAGCCTCCGCGTAGTCAGGCTTTAGCTCTATAGCGCGGTCATAACTGTCGACTGCTTTCTCCAGACGACTTAAGGCTTGTAGTGAAACGCCGCGGTTATAGTAAGCCTCTGCGTAGTCAGGCTTCAGCTCTATAGCGCGGTCACAACTCGCAACTGCTTCCTCTGGACGATCTAACTCCTGAAGCGCAGCGCTAAGATTAGAGTATGCGGGAGCACAAGTTGAATTTACTGCAATCGCTTTGCCAATCAACTCCACAGCATCGTGAAGATTTTTGCGCTGATAAGCAATCAAACCTAGTAAATGCAACGAGTCAAAATGCGTAGGCTGCATTGCTAGTGCTTGCTCATATACCTGCTTTGCCTGCGCTAAATGACCTTGCTGATGCAGCGCGAAACCTTTCCTAGCTATTTCAGCCGCTTCCGACTCTCGCTGTGAATTTAATGTGTTATTCATTGCTTATAGATTTTCGGTGGACATTTGTTGATGACTTCGCCAGCGGAGCGCATTTTGAAAGTTGCAGTAAAACTCAAAGCACCTTTTCAGTTCGCCTGTGTGTACCACGTCTTGAAGGTGTCCACTTGGCGTTCTTCAGATACGCGTTTCGCAAACCCGTGCGTTACGACGCCGAAGTTGGTATTCGTCCGCCGCTCTGACCCAGTCTACCCCACACTGCTTTTGACTAGGCTGCATTGCCAATGCGCGCATGCGGCCATAAATCTCCGTTCCCGGAGACGTTCGTCTGAGCACGTAGTGTTCAGACGCTGGAGGCTTGGAAACAGTTTCGGATGACGCCCGGAGACTGCCGGTCTGAAATTCAAACTGCATAGAGATGCATTGATTCCCGGAGACCCAAAGTCAGCGAAAATCGCCGCATAAACGCGATTTTTTAAGGAAGAGAATCAATTACTTAGATGGCGTGGCGGAGGGGGCGGGATTCGAACCCGCGGTAAGGATTACTCCCTACACTGGTTTAGCAAACCAGCGCCTTAAGCCGCTCGGCCACCCCTCCAACGCTAGGACAAGGGCCAAAATCCCGCACAAACAGTGCAGTGGGCCGGGTCCGTGGAGGGCCGGAACATGGCCGCTCCATGCGGTGTTGTCAACCCGGCCACGGAGGCCTAAAAGGCCCTCGCACATCATCCCGTCAGGTCCAAAAGATGGCGCAATTTCAAACGCGTGCGACGAGCTTTTGCCGGGATGCAGCGGCCGGGTTCGCTGCCCTTCTGAGCGTGATCGCGCCCGACATATCGGCCAAGGCCGACGACACCCCGCCCGCCTTGGGTTGGACCGGTCAGATCGCCTTAGGTGGCAGCCTTGCCACCGGCAATACCGACCGGCAGGCGCTTGACCTCGATGGCAGACTCCAATTGCAGTCCGAGCATCGCCAGGACCGTTTTAAGCTGCTGGCCAACCTCGCGCGCGAAAATGGCGTGATCAATGCCGAACGCACTGAAGGCGCCGCACAAAGCAACTACGATATTTCCAAAGACAAGTTTTATGTACTCGGCTTCACGCAATACATTCGCGACCGGTTTTCGGGCTTCAGCTATGAGGCCGAAATAGGCCCCGGCGTCGGTTATCGCTTCGTCCGCACCGACCGCCTCAAATTCTCGGTGGAATTGGCTGGCGGTTACCGGCACGCCGCACTGCGCGGTACGGCCGGCCATGACGACCAGATCTTCACGCGCGGTACGGCCACGGTCGAATACAAACTGTCCGACAATGCACAACTGGCCAACGAGGCACTGGTCACCGGTGACGACGAACGTATCAAGATCGAAAATACCTTCTCCGTCACCAGCACGCTAATTCGCAAGGTCGCCGCGCGCATCTCTATCAACGCCCGCTACAGCACCAGCCCGCCGGTCGGGGTGAAACGCACCGACACGCTGAGCAAGGTGGCACTGGTCTACGCTTTCTAATTCAGCTTCGGAACCAGCATGCCCTTTTGCACGGCCGGGCGCGCGCCCAGCACGTCGGCCCAGCGTTTGACGCTAGGCCATGCGTCGAGACTCTGCAAATAGGTCTCGGCGGACCGCACCCAGCCGTAGCAAGCAATGTCGGCGATGGAATAGGCCGCGCCGGCAAGATAAGCGTTTTCGCTCAAGCGCTTGTCCATCACGCCGAGGATACGTTTACTTTCGTTGGTATAGCGCGTGATGCCGTAGGGAACTTTCTCCGGCGCGAAACGCCCGAAGTGATTCATCTGGCCGAACATCGGACCGACGCTGGCCATCTGAAAAAACAGCCACTCCATGACGGCGGTGAAGCCGCGCGGATCGGACGGCAGCAGCGGGCTTTTGGTTTTCTGCGCGAGATAAACCAGGATCGCGCCGGACTCAAAAACACTGATCGGCTCGCCGCCAGGACCGTCGCTGTCGACGATGGCAGGGATTTTGTTGTTGGGGCTGATCTTCAGGAATTCCGGTTTGAACTGCTCGTCCTTGATGATGTTGACGCTAAGCACATTGTACGCAAGGCCCAACTCTTCGAGCATGATGGAGACTTTGAATCCGTTGGGCGTTGGAAAAGTGTAAAGGTCGATCATTGTTCAAACCTCGCGATTAGTGACAAGCATATCAGCGACAGGATTCTGGGGGCGCATCGTCGGCCGCGCTCACGACATAGACTCCGTTTTTGCTGGCAGCCGTGAAAATCGCCTGTTCGGGCGTATAGCCTTCGGGCCGCGCCACGCTCTCCAGGTCCGCCCAAAATGTGTAGAACATCTCGGCGTCGATGACGGTGTTATCCTTCAACAGAACAAGAATCTGATAGCGGTCGTCGCGCGCCATCTCCGTGATGACGGCCTCCAGATTGTTCTTCGGCCACGTCGCCGCCGTCAAAACCGGATGCGCGCGCAAATCTTCGTCCGACGTCACGGCGACGATATGGTCCCAGGGCTTTTGCACAATCTTGGCGACACAGATATAGGGCGAGTCCGCCAACCCGCGCGGCGAAGCCTCGCGGGAATCTCGCGGCAGCGGCGCGTCGGGATCGGCGGCGGCGCGGAGCGCGATATCGGCGGCAAGATCATGCAGCCAGACCGGCGGGATCATCGGCTGATAGGCGAACCATCCGAGCAAAAGCACCAGGCCCAGTCCCAAAACCACCGCCGTGCCTGTACTGAAGAAACGGCGTTTGGGGCCGGGAGAATTCATCAAGGCGCCAGTTTTTTGGTCAGCAGTTCCGTGCACAGCGCCGGGTTGGCTTTGCCTTGCGTGGCTTTCATGACCTGGCCTACGAACCATCCCATGAGCTGCACTTTGCCGGACCGGTACTGCGCCACCTTATCGGCGTTCTCGGCCATGACCTTGTCGATAGCCGCATCAATAGGCCCGGTATCGGTGATCTGTGTCAGCCCGCGCTCAGCCACGATCACGTCGGGATCCCGGCTGGTCTCGACCATGATTTCGAAAACGTCTTTGGCTTGGCGGCCAGAAATAGTGTTGCTCTTGATCAGCCCAAGCAATTTGCCTAAGTGATCGGCGCTCACCGGGCTTTGCGCGATGGCAAGGCCCTTGGTGTTAAGCACGCCGAACAAGTTATTCGCGACCCAATTGTTCGCAAGCTTGGCGTCGCCCGACTTCTTCGCCACGTCCTCGTAGTAGTCGGCGTTCTCCTGCTCAGCTACCAGCACACCGGCGTCGTAAGCCGACAGTCCGTAAGCGCTTATAAAGCGCGCCTTCTTGTCGTCGGGCAATTCCGGTAGCGTCGACTTTATGCCGGCAACAAAAGCGTCATCAAATTCCAGCGGCAACAGGTCGGGGTCCGGGAAATAGCGGTAATCGTGGGCCATTTCCTTCGACCGCATGGGCCGCGTCTCGCCCTTGTTGGAATCATAGAGCCGGGTTTCTTGATCAACCTTACCGCCGCCTTCCCACACCTCCACATGGCGCATAGCTTCATGCTCAATGGCCTGCATCACAAAGCGCACGGAATTGACGTTCTTGATCTCGCAGCGGGTACGCAGCTCGGTGGAGCCGACCGGGCGCACCGAGACGTTCGCGTCGCAGCGCATGGAGCCTTCTTCCATGTTACCATCGCAAGTACCGAGGTAGCGCAAGATCGAACGCAGCTTTTTGAGGTAGAGCCCGGCTTCCTCCGGCGAACGCAGATCGGGCTTGGAGACAATCTCCATCAGCGGAACGCCAGATCGGTTTAAATCGACGAGCGACTGCTTGGGCTGACGGTCGTGAATCAATTTACCCGCATCTTGTTCGAGATGCAGGCGCTCGATGCCGATGGCGCGCGTGGACCCGTCGGGCATATCGAGGATCAACGTCCCCTCGCCCACAATTGGCTTGTCGTACTGGCTAATCTGATAGCCCTGCGGCATATCGGCGTAGAAGTAATTCTTGCGTGCAAAGACGCTGTATTGATTGATTTTAGCTTTCAGGCCCAGCCCTGTGCGGACGGCTTGCTGAACGCAATGGGCATTCACCACCGGCAACATGCCGGGCATGCCGGCGTCGACGAAGGAGACTTGCGTATTTGGCCCGGCGCCGAAGTCGGTCGGCGCGCCCGAGAACAACTTGGCTTTGGAGATGACCTGGGCATGAACCTCAAGCCCGATCACCACTTCCCAGTCGCCGCTCTCGCCTTTGATGAGGTAACTCATGACGGCGCCTTCAGCGACGGAAAGGCCGCAGCCTCTTCAAGCGTCTGGCAGACGCGGAACATGGTTTCTTCGTCCCAGCGGTTGGTCAGCACCTGCAAACCCAGCGGCAGACCTTCGCTGGTAAGGCCGCCCGGCACCGATGCGCCGGGAATGCCCGCCAGCGATGCCGGCACCGTGAACACGTCGTTCAGGTACATGGCGACGGGATCATCCTGCTTGTCGTTCATGCCGAAGGCCGCCGTGGGCGCCGTCGGCGTGACGATGGCATCGACTTTCTCAAAGGCGTCGGCGAAGTCTTTGGAAATCAGCGCGCGGACTTTTTGGGCTTTCAGGTAATAGGCATCGTAATAGCCCGCCGACAGCACATAGGTGCCGATGAGAATGCGGCGTTTGACTTCCGTGCCGAAGCCCGCCGCGCGGGTCTTGGCGTACATGTCGTCCAGGGACTTGCCGTCGACGCGCTGGCCGAAACGCACACCGTCGTAGCGCGCGAGGTTGGAAGATGCCTCCGCCGGCGCTACGATATAATAAGTCGGCAGTGCGTATTTTGTGTGCGGCAGGCTGATGTCGACGGTGGTCGCTCCGGCGTCCTTCAGCCATTGAATGCCCTTGTCCCACAGGGCTGCCACTTCGCTGTTGAGACCGTCGGGGCGGTATTCTTTGGGAATACCGATACGCAGGCCCTTCACACCCTGGCCCAGCACAGCTTCAAAATCCGGCACGGTGCGCGGGGAAGATGTTGAGTCCATGGGATCGTGGCCGCACATGGCCTTCAGCATGATGGCGGCGTCGCGCACGCTGCGCGTCATGGGTCCGGCTTGATCGAGCGAACTGGCGAAAGCGACGATGCCCCAGCGCGAGCAGCGGCCGTAGGTCGGCTTCACACCGACAATGCCGCAGAAGGACGCGGGCTGGCGGATAGAGCCGCCGGTATCAGTTCCGGTCGCGCCCATCGCAAGATAGCCCGAGACCGCCGCCGCCGAACCGCCGGACGAACCGCCCGGCACCAGATCATCGCTGCGGCCTTTTGCTTTCCACGGATTTTTCACCGGGCCGAAGTAGCTGCTCATATTGGACGAGCCCATGGCGAACTCGTCGAGGTTCAACTTGCCCAGCATCACCGAACCGGCGTCGCGCAGCTTCTGGCTGACGGTGCTCTCGTAAGGCGGCTTGAAGCCTTCGAGAATATGCGAGGCCGCCGTCGTCTGCACGCCTTCGGTGCAGAACAGGTCTTTGATTCCAAGCGGAATGCCTTCCAGCGCGCCGGCTTTGCCGCTTTGCAGCCGCGCGTCGGACTCTTTGGCGCGTGCGCGCGCGATATCCGCCGTGGGAGTGATGAACGCGTTCAGCCCTTTGGCCTTCTCCATGGCCTGGAGATGAGCTTCAGTCAGCTCAAGGGCCGTGAATTCCTTTTTTGCGAGCTGGTCGCGCGCTTCCGCTATGGTCAGGGAGGTGAGGGACGTCACTGGGATCACTCAACCACTTTCGGCACGCCGAAGAAGCCGTCTTGCGCATCGGGCGCATTGGCCAGCACCTTGTCGGCCATGCCGCCGTCGGTAACCTCGTCCGACCGCCAGGACTGCGCGAGGTCGGTGGTGCCGCCGCTCATGGGGGCGACGTTATCGGTATTCACTTCCGAGAGCTGTTCGATCCACTTGAGGATGCCGGAAAGCTTCGCGGCCGTGGCGTCGAGCTCAGCCTCGGGCACCTCGATCCGGGCCAGGGTCGCGACCTTCCGAATGGTGGCTTTATCCAACGACATCCGCTAAATCTCTCCAAAATCCGGTCAAAACAACCCGAAGCGGGAGTTGCGTAACATTCACTATGGCGATCTGCAAGCCCAGCGAACTTAAGGCGAAATTGACCCGGAATCAGACCATTTTGGGCCTGGATCTGGGCACCAAGACCATTGGCCTCGCCCTGTCCGACACCACTTATATAATAGCCTCGCCGCTCTCAACCATTGCCCGGCGCAAGTTCAGCCAGGACGCCGCCGAGCTGGAGGCGGTTATCGCCAAATATAATGTCGGCGCCCTGGTCTTTGGCCTGCCCGTACAGATGGACGGCACCGAGGGCCCGCGCGCCCAATCAACCCGCTCTTTTGCCGCCGAAATGCTGAATCGCGGCGACATTCCCGTCGCCTTTTGGGACGAGCGCCTGTCCACGGCGGCCGTGGAGCGCATGTTAACCGATGAGGCCGACCTGTCGCGCAAACGCCGGGCCGAAGTGGTCGATAAAACCGCCGCCGCTTACATCCTGCAGGGGGCCTTAGAGGCCATGCGGATTGTCCCGATTTAGCGTGCCTTCTGGCTTGCCCTATCTGGGGCTGGCCCATATAGTCCGCGCTTATGCGTGACCCTGCTTTTCCGCACCGTCATCTCCTCGGCATCGAGGGGCTCACCCCCGCAGAAATCAATTATTTACTGGACCTTTCGGACCGCTACGTGGACGTCAACCGCGGGCCCGAGAAGACCAGCACGGCCCTGCACGGGCGCACCATCGTCAATCTGTTCTTCGAGAACTCGACCCGCACCCGCACCTCCTTCGAGCTGGCGGCCAAGCGCCTTGGCGCCAATGTCGTCAACATGCAGGTCGAGAGCAGTTCAGTCTCCAAGGGCGAGACCCTGATCGATACCGCTGTGACGCTGAACGCCATGCACCCCGACGTGCTGGTCGTGCGCCATCCGGACTCGGGCGCCGTCAAACTTCTGGCCGACAAGGTCAACTGCGGCGTCGTCAACGGCGGCGACGGCAGCCACGAGCATCCTACCCAGGCGCTCTTGGACGCGCTCACCATCCGCCGCCGCAAAGGCAAGCTGAACGGCCTCTTGGTTGCGATCTGCGGCGATGTGCTGCACAGCCGCGTCGCCCGCTCGAATTTCCTTTTGCTGCTGACCATGGGCGCCCGCGTGCGCGTCATCGCGCCGCGCACCCTGATCCCCACGGCGGTGGACCGCCTTGGCGTCGAGGTCTTCACCGACATGGCCAAGGGCTTGAAGGACGTTGATATCGTCATGATGCTGCGTGTGCAGAACGAGCGCATGCGCGGCAGCTTCATTCCGTCGGTGCGCGAATACTTCCACTTCTTCGGCCTCGACCGTGCGAAATTGGCCCAGGCCAAACCCGATGCGCTCATCATGCACCCCGGCCCCATGAACCGCGGCACCGAGATCGACTCCGACGTCGCCGATGACGTCGAGCGCAGCGTTATCCGCGAACAGGTCGAACTGGGTGTCGCCGTGCGCATGGCGGTGCTGGAAGTGCTGGCCAAGAACGCCATGGCGCACAACGAGACCTCTAACAACCGCATTCTGGGGAGGACCGGGACATGAGCGTCGCCACTCCCGGCCGCATCGCCTACATCAACGCCCGCGTGTTGGACCCGGCCTCGGGCTATGACGGGCCCGGCGAAGTGCTGACCAGCGGCGAGGAAATCGTCGATGTGGGCCGCAAGCTGTTTGACGGCAAATTGCCGGCGGATGTCGAAGTCGTGGACTGCGCCGGCATGTGCCTGTCGCCCGGTCTCATCGACATGCGCGTGCAATTGCGCGAGCCCGGCGAAGAACACAAGGAAAGTCTCAAGACCGCCTGCGAAGCGGCGGTGGCCAGCGGTGTGACCACCATGGTCTCTCTGCCCAACACCAATCCGATCATGGACGACGAACCGACGTTGGAATTCGTCGCCCGCCGCGCGCGTCTGCTGGCGCTGACCAAAGTGTACTGCTACGGCGCCGTCACCAAGGGCCTGCAAGGCAAGGAACTGGCCGAGATGGGCCTGCTCGCCAAAGCCGGCGCTCTGGCTTTCACCGACGCCACCCGTGCCATTTCAGACGCTCAGGTCATGCGCCGCGCCCTGCAATACTGCGCCACCTTCGGTCTGATGATCATCCAGCATCCCGAAGAGCCGACATTGGCCACCGGTGTCATGAATTCCGGCGAGATCGCGACGCGCATGGGACTTTCGGGCATCCCCCGCGAGGCCGAGATCATCATGCTGGAACGCGACATTCGCCTCGTCGCCATGACCGGCGGGCGCTACCACGCCGCCCATATCTCCACCGCCGACAGTGTGGAGATCATCGCCAAGGCCAAGGCCGATGGGCTGAAAGTCACCTGCGATACCGCGCCGTTCTACTTCGCCCTCAACGAACTGGCCGTCGGCGACTACCGCACCTTCGCCAAGCTTTCGCCGCCCTTGCGCGCCGAAGAAGACCGCCGCGCCATTGTCGAAGGCTTAAAGAGCGGCGTCATCGACGCTGTCGCCAGCGATCACGCGCCGCAGGATTCCGACAGCAAGCGCCTGCCCTTCCCGCAAGCGGCCTTCGGCGGCAGCGGACTTGAAACGCTGCTGGCGGTGTCGCTCGACCTTTATCACAACGAAGATATGAGCCTGCTCGACGTGCTGCGCCGCCTGACCATCGCGCCCGCCGCGCTGCTGGGCCTGGAAGCGGGACGTCTCGCCAAGGGCCGCAAAGCCGATCTCACGGTCTTCGATCCGGACCTGGGCTGGAAAGTCATCGCCGACAAATTCAAATCCAAGTCCAAGAACTCGCCCTTCGACGGGCGCCCGGTGCAGGGCCGCGTCTTGCGCACCGTCGTCGATGGTCGGACTGTCTTCAACGACATGCCCGAAGCCGCTCCGACCGCAGAAACCAAGCGCGCCGCCAAGGCCCGCTAATCTTGCAAGGGGGGACCACGCCATGACCACAGACTTTCCGCTGTGGTTTTACGGCGCCGGCCTCATCGTCGGATACTTTTTAGGCTCCATTCCCTTCGGCCTGCTGCTGACGCGCGTTGCCGGCGTCGGCGATATCCGCGCCCTCGGGTCCGGCAACATCGGTGCAACCAATGTTCTAAGGACCGGCCACAAGGGGCTCGCCTTCGCCACGCTGATCCTGGACGGCGGCAAAGGTGCCATCGCTGTGCTGCTGGTCAAAGCCTTCTTCGGCCTGGAGGCGGTGCCTCTGGCGCTACTCACGGGCGCGGCCGCCGTGCTCGGCCATAACTTTCCGGTGTGGTTGAAGTTCAAAGGCGGCAAAGGTGTCGCGACCACCTTCGGTCTGATGATCGCCGCGGCTCCGGTGGTCGGCATCATGGCCTGCCTGACATGGTTCGCCGTCGCGGTGATTTTCCGCATCTCCTCCTTGGCCGCACTCGTAGCGCTCGCGCTTGCACCGGTCTATGCCGTGATGATGGGGCGCTTCCATGAAGCAATTGCCTTTGCGGCCTTGGGCGTATTGGGCTGGGTCCGGCACGCCGCCAATCTGCGCCGCCTGTTGAAGGGCGAAGAACCGCGCATCGGGGCGAAGAGCTGACATGCAGTCCGATGCCGCATACGCCGAGCTGATCGATTGGATCAGACTCGCGCGCTGCCCCGGCATCGGCGCGAAAACCTTCAAGCAATTGCTGCAACGCTTTGGCGCGGCCCGCGAAGTCATCGCGCGTCAGGCCGATTGGGGCATGCGCAAGCAAGGCGACATTCCTCAGCCCGCCATCGCAGAACGGGAGTTCGAAGCTGCCACCAAAGCCGGCTTGCACTACTTGCCCTTTACCGACCCGCGCTATCCGCAACCGCTTGCCGCCCTTGATGACCCAGCACCCTTGCTGCCGGTCAAAGGCAATCTGGCGGCCCTCGCCACACCTTTGATCGCCGTCGTTGGCGCGCGCAATGCCACAGTGAACGGACGCAAGTTCGCAAAGGTGCTTGCCGCCGATCTGGCCAAGGCCGGCTACGGCGTGATTTCTGGCATGGCGCGCGGCATCGACGGCGCCGCCCACGAAGGCGCGTTGACGACCGGCATCACAGTCGCCGTTCTGGCGGGCGGTACGGACGTGATCTATCCGCCCGAGCACCGCGATCTTTACGCCCGCATCGCCGAGGCCGGCGCGGTGATCTCGGAGCTGCCGCCCGGCACCGAGCCGCTAGCGGCCTTATTCCCCCGTCGCAACCGGATTATCTCGGGCGCCAGCTGCGGCGTGGTGGTGGTCGAGGCCACCCCGCGCTCCGGTTCGCTCATCACCGCCCGCTTCGCCGCCGACCAGGGCCGCGATGTTTTCGCCGTACCCGGCTCGCCGCTGGACCCCCGCGCCCACGGTCCGAACGGCTTGATTCGGGAAGGCGCGACCTTAATACAATCTGCGGAAGATATTTTGTGTGAATTACCTGTATTAAGTGTTCAGACCGCAGATTTTTCTTCAAAGCTTCCAAAAACTTCTCAACATACTGAAACTATTGACGAAAATAATACCCCTGCCCTACGCCTCAAGATCGAGGCTGCCCTGGGTACGACCCCGGCTGCTGTTGACGAAGTCATGAGGCAGTGCCAAGTGTCAGCCGCCGTTTTGGCGTCCGTTCTCCTCGAGTTGGAGCTTGCGGGGCGGCTGGAGAGGTTGCCTGGCAACCGGGTGGCATTAATCGGAACGGTTTGAATTTTTTAACTTTTCCGCGCTAACAGCCAAATTCAAGAAGCCAGAATCACTCCCCGGAAGGCAGTTTTTGCTGCCTCGGAATGGATAAAGGTAGGACGTTTAAATGAAGGTCGTGATCGTCGAATCCCCGGCCAAAGCCAAGACCATCAACAAGTATCTTGGGGATGGTTTTAAGGTGCTGGCGTCCTACGGGCATATCCGCGACCTGCCGCCCAAGGACGGCTCGGTCCGTCCCGACGAAGTCTTCGCCAT
>CANJLF010000035.1 GCA_947475295.1 Fidelibacterota bacterium | reverse complement strand
CGGCGAATGTCCTTGAGCACCCGCTCAGCAGGCGCCTTCGTGGTCATGGGTTTTGATCTCATCTTCGTTCCTCCGTCACTGCGATGAGACCAAAACCCTCCTTAACTCACCACCCCAATTCGGTCCCATAGGCGCTGACGCCGTACATACGCCGAAAAAGTTGTCCGCCTGCCTGGAAGTCACCAGATAAACGACCGCAAACGCGTGCGTCCGCCGCCGCTTTCGCGCGCCCACCACCGATTGCCGAATGACAGTGTTGTCTTTTGCAGTTTCAGCACCAGCAGCAAGTTTACGCCGCGGCTTTTTGATGTCTGGATGAGAATACTTGCGCGCGTGCCAGGCAGCGTGCTTTGGCTTCGCGCCTGGAGCAAGGACGTGGAAAAGAACCTGCGGGCCGAAAGCGCGCTGCGGGGAATAAATCCGGACCGCTTAGTGTTCGCCGCCCACTGCAGTTACGACGAACACCTCGGCCGCTACGGCGTTGCGGACCTGGCGCTCGATACGTTTGGGTTTGGCGGTCACACAACGGCGAGCGATGCGCTATGGATGGGTTGCCCGATCGCGACCCGCATCGGCAACACCTTCTTTGGGCGCGTCGGCGCAAGCCTACTCAGCGTGATGGGCCTTCCGGAGTTGATAACGACGACGGCCGGAGAATATGAAGACCTTGTCGTAAAGTTGGCCAATACGCCGGGTGCGCTCAAAGCGCTGCGCCGCCGCGTTGAACACTTGCGGGACAGTTCCAGTCTTTTTGATTCCGAGCGTAAGACGCGCGAGTTGGAATGGGCCTATGAGCATATGTGGTCGACATACGCCGATGGCCTTGCGCCGCGAGCTTTCGACGTGCCGGAGTTAGATCTCCCGCCTAATAGGCCGCGGAAATAGCCTCCGACGGTTTCTTGTCGGTGTCGCGGACAGCTTCGTAGCGCCGCCCCATGCCAAAGGCCACGGCCGCCCAGGCCGCAGACGCCGCCAGCCCCAATGCGGCGGCTCCCAACACCCCGAAATTCGCCATGCGCAGTCCGGCTTGCATCCAAGCGGCGCTGAGATCGCCAAAGCGGTAGACCACTGTGTCGATGACGTTTTTCGCCTTGTACCGGCTTTCCTGATCAACCACCGTGAACAGGATCTCGCGGCTGGGCCGGGCGATGGCGTATTGGGTGATCCGCTGCAAGGCGCGGGTGATCTGCACCATCAAGAGTGTGGGCGCGGCGGCGAGACCGCAGAAAGCCCCCATCATGACAACAGGCGTGAGAACAAGACTGGCGGTAATACCAAAGCGCTGAATGGCGCGTCCCAGCCCGAAGATAAGAATGAGCGCCGAGGCAACATTCACGATCAGGTCCAGATTGGCAAAGGCGATCGTCCTGCTTTCCACCCCGGCATAAGATTTGGCGATGAGATCGGCTTGAAGGAAATAGGTGACCGTTGCCACCCAGGTGAGCAGCAACATAAATGCGGCCTGAGCAAGTAAATAAGGCGACTTCATCAAAAGACCAAAGCCCCGGAACGGGTTGCCCGGCAGAGTGTGATTGAGGGTGGTCTGCTGCACATCCTGCTTGGTAATGCGCAGCTTTTCCTTTTCGCGCATCAGCAGATGGATGAGCAAAATCACAACCAAGAACCCCGCGGCCGCGATCAGCAGAAGACCGCCCGCGCCAACGGTCTCGACAAGCAGCGTCGTGATGATCGGGCCTGCGATGGCGCCTGTGCTTCCGCCGGCGGCGATGAACGCAAATAATCGCGGTGCCTGCCGCGTGGAGAAAATATCCGCCATGAACGTCCAGAAGACCGAGATAAGGAACAGGTTGACGACGCTAAACCACCAAAAATAACCGGCGGCCACCCATCGATCTTGGGGTGCGACCTGAAACAGCACGTAGAAGACGAGAATATTGAGAAGCCAGAACCAGAACAGCCCCGGCAGAAAACGCTCTAAGCGGACTCTCGCCGCGACGGCGGCGTAGATCGGGGCACAAAGAAAAGTGATCACGAAGGTGCCGGTGAACAGATTCTCAAGTTCCTCAGCGCCAAAGACGGTCGCCATGGTGTCCCGCAGCGGACGCAAGATGTAATAGCTGGCGAGAAGCACGAAGTTACAAAGAAATGAAAGAAGCACGGCTTTGACTTCGGGCGTCTCAACCTTAACCGCCATCGACAACAGGCGCGTAAGCGGTTTTTCGGAAGCTTGACTCATGGTGGACCGTGCTGGTTTCAGTGGGGCTAATGCGCCGGGCGATCTCAGCGCTTGATCTTTGTGACTTTCGAACCCTCGATGCTGATGCCCGCCATCAGGCCCTGTTGGCCGAAGATGAAAGCATACGCATCGTCTTGCAAGGTGGTGCTGGACAAATTCTTGGCGACGCCCTCATTGACCAAAACGACCGTGGGACCGACGCCGATTTCCCAGCCCTTCGACTCATTCACATAGTCGACGGCCTTTTTGTTCATCAAGAATACCACGTAGCCATAGGACTGCGCACCGGCCTGCAGGCCGTAAGACGCCGAAACTGAACTATAATAGTTGACGACCTTGCCGCCCTGTTTGAGCACGCCTTCGCCGTAGCTGCCGCCGACGATCAATCCGGCTTTGACGATATTGGGGAAAATCAAAATGGCGGTCGCCTGCGCGCCGATTTTTTCGGCGACGTCATTGGCTTTGTACAGCTTCTGCAAAGCCGCGTCGGCGTCGCGACTGATTTCCTGCGCCGACGAGGCCGCATAAGCGGCGCCGGGCGACAGAACCGACGCCGGGACGGCAAGGGCGGCTAGAGCCAGAAAGAGTAGAGTGTGGACGCGACTCATATTGATTTCCTTCCCCAAGCGAGCTTCTAGGCTAACATGTACCCCGCAAAACTATCATGACACAAATTTTCAGCGCGGGTCTGGCGGCGCGGCCTCTAAGGTATTGATTATAATTAAAATGCTCGAAGACCTCCTAATCCATGAATTGGGCCCTTTAGGCGACGGCGTGCACCGGTCGGAGCGCGGGCATGTCTATGTGGATCGCACGCTGCCGGGCGATGTGGTTCGGGCAAAAATTCACGAGGGCGCGGGCGGTTTGTTGCGCGGCGATGTGATCGAGCTGATCGATGCTTCGCCTCACCGCGCCAAAGCGCCGTGTGCCAACTATGACGTCTGTGGCGGCTGCACACTCCAGCATGCCAGCGACGCATTTTATCTGGCTTGGAAAGTTGGGATTGTCCGGACGGCGCTTGAGAGAAAAAGCTTAGTCCCAAAAGTCTGGCACGAGCCGGTGTTTCTCCCGGCGGGCCGCCGCCGCCGGGTCACCTTCGCGGCCGCTAAGAAGAACAATATCGTTACGCTCGGATACTTCCGCCGCCGCTCGCATCAAGTCACCGACATCGCATCCTGCCTGACCGCCGATCCGCCGATCATGGATTTACGCGCGAAGCTGGTCACGGCGCTTGTTCCGATTTTGCAGGAAGGTAAAACCGCCGACATTTTTGTTCAAACCGTGGGCGGACGCTTTGAAATTGTCATAACCGGCCCCATCGGCAAGAAGGGTAAACCCGACTTGGCCGTGCACGAGGCTATTGCGCAGCTCGCGCAGGTGCCCGGAATTAACCGAATCTCGTGGCGGCCGCGCGAACATGCCGTGCCCGAGACCATGATTGAAGTTGGTCCGTTGCATGCGAGATTTGGCGCGCTTGATGTGGCGCTGCCATCGCTGGCGTTTCTGCAACCCACGGAGGCGGGCGAACGGGCGCTGGTCGCTGCCGTGATGGAACTGCTGCCGCAAACCGGAAAGTTCGCCGACCTCTTTTCGGGTTGCGGGACTTTCACCGGGCCGATGCTGGCGCGTGGCCCGGTCGACGCCTTCGAGGTGATCGGCACGTGCGTCCGGGCCCTCGACAAAGCCAAGGGTGTTCAGCCTTTAAAGGTGGTGCAGCGCGATCTTTTCCGCAAGCCGCTGCAACCGGGTGAAGCCGGCCGTTACGACGCCATTGTTTTCGACCCGCCCAGGGCCGGCGCGGCGGATCAGGTCCGGGCGCTGGCTGCAAGCACGGCGCCGCTCATCATCGGGGTGTCCTGCAATCCCGCGACTTTCGTCCGCGATGCGCGCACGCTGGTCGACGGCGGATATTCGTTGGAGAGCGTCAAGGTCGTTGACCAATTCACGTGGTCCCACCACGTCGAACTGGTGGCCGCTTTTGCCAAATGATCCCGGCGGCTCGCTATTGAAGCTGGGGTAGCGCTGTTTGTAAGCCAAGTGCAGCGAAGGCAACGCCATGCGTGACTTGGCTTGCCTTTTGGCTAAATTGCTCCCATCGCGATCTCATGGCGCGCATATCTATGCCCTTTTCACCGGCGAGAAGTAGACGTGCGCCGGCGAACTTTTCATATTCCGTACCGACCAAGCTGGGGTCAATGATGACGGTCAGGTGGAACGGATCCAGCCCAATGAGATCGAGATCAAAAAGGGTATGCAGGTCGCTGCGCAGAAGAATTCCGTTGGCGGGGTGGTTGTCTTCCGGTCCGCGGTAGCGGCTGACGTGGCAAGCCTCGAGCAGCGCCAGAACCGTACAGCCCGAAATCATGCAACGTGAACCGTAGCGGTTGATGATCTTGTCGCGAAACGAGGCCAAGCCGCGCCGCGCGCGAATGGCTTGATGCGGTCGCTCCTGTTCATCGAAGATGGACATGGGGTGTGCGGCGACGGGTTCGGCGGCATCGGTATCGCCGAGTTCGAGCGTGCGGGTCCGCAGCCATGTCTTCAAGAGGGGCGCAACCGTATGATCGCGGCGTGCGACATAGGCGCAGAGTCCGCCGATATGAGCGAGTTTGAGTTTGGCATGACGGCTGTTGGTGAGTTCAAACGGACGCAACTCGGCTGATTCAATTTGGGCGGCGATGCGTGCCCAGTTATCCGCAAAGTGTACGGTGTGTCTGGTTGTTGACTGTGGAGTCTCTGTCGGCTCCATGAATTGATGGCCGTAAAAGCAGCGGTAGGGAATGCCGCTCTTCTTGCGCATTTCGATCTGCGCGATTCCGCAATGTGGACACTTGGGAACGGTCTGTTCCAGTTTCTCGGCCGTCGCGCGCTCAACGTATGCGACAGCGAGCAGGCGCGTCTGATCGCGCAAAAAAATCAGATCGTTCGCGGCAATACGCTTCTTGCTGCGATCATATGTCTCATACGTATACATTGTCCAAGTAAGCCGATTGGTTTGTTCAGCCTCAGTGGTCTGTATTGTGACAATCCAGCACTGCATAAAAATCGGCGCCCGAAAATTTGCGAAGAGTGAGCCAATCAGCGGTTCAAATCCGCTCAGCGCAAATCTAGTGAAAGTCGGCCTAAAATATAGCCAAAAACCCGTCATAAATCGGGCATGCGCGAATTGTCATAGATTCGTAACGCAATTGACGCCGAAGAGTCTTGCGACCTTCGTATGACTCCCCCACCAGGCCATGCCGACGAGTCTTGCCGCGTCGCGGTGATTGGGGTCGTTGTCATTGGCGTGGCGTTATCGCACGGCAACTTCTAATCCGCCGCGTACCTTCGGCGCTGAAGTGAGCGTGAACTTCTAATGCGGCGCCCGGTCCCGGGCGTTCGCAAAGCGCGCTCGGGACCAAGCCGTTTCCGGCTCGATTACAAAAGTAGTTCCAGCGGCGCGTTGCCTGTGCGCGGGTGGAACCGCGTAGCGAAGGGCTTCGACAATTCCGCGAGGCGCCCGAGAATTCGGTTTGCTTCTTCAGGGCGGGCGAGCGACGGGGTACCTCGTGACTCCATGTCCGCGGGGCCTTTAAGGCCAACCTCGTTCAGGGTGATCGGCACAAACTTCACCGACAGACAGCGGCCGTCGGCAAACTGGCAGTCGGCGAAAACACTTTCCCAACACTCGGGTTCGTAAGAACCGGGCAGCTTTTCTGTCTGGAAGATAAAATTGCCGAGCCCGAAAAGCAGCGGTGCGCCCTTATAGGCTTCAACGCCCTGCAGCATCGGTACACCGTGGCCGACAAAAACCGCCGCTCCGGCATCGACGCACCGGCGGGCAAAGGCGCGCTGCCATTCAGGAACCTGCACTTCGACGGGCTCCCAATCATGATTATGCTGATAGGCGATCACAATCGATGCCAACTGCCGTGCGTCCGCGATGGCTTGCAGGATGCGGTTGGCATCTTCCTCCAGCGGCGTGCCGGCGGCCGTGCGCCGCAGCTCGTTGACGCCGGGGCGCTCGTTTGTGGCCGCGCCGCCCTCGCGAACTTTGCCGGTCGCGAAAGCCACCAACGCGACCGATCCTCCGGCGGTCTTTAAAATGCCGGGTGCCGCTGCTTGCTTGAGATTAGACCCTGATCCCGCGAAGGTAAGTTTGGCGGCGCGCAGCGCGGCAACGGTATCCGCAATGCCGCCACTGCCTAAATCGAAGGCATGATTGTTGGACGTGGCCAGCAGATTAATTTTGAGCGCTTTTAAGGTTTCAAACACTTCAGTCTTGGCGGTGTGTAGCGTGAGCGCTTCTCGCGTCGGCGGCTGTGCATGGGGACCAAGTATGACGGTCTCGAAATTTGTAAAGCAGACATCGAAGGCGCTGAGGTGGGCGGCGATCTGCGGGCGGCTTGGCCAGAGGGTAGGGGAGAGATCGTGTTCGATCAGCGACTGTCCTAACAGGGCAACCCTGACGCTCGCTGGCGCTGCCGCAAGGCTCGGATACGCAAGCGCGGCAACAACGCTACCGGCCACAAATGAGCGGCGTTTCATCGAGTTCCCCTGCCTCATGCGACCATAAGCAATCCGCCATTGGCTGCCTTGTTCATACCAAAAAAGTATGGGCGAACGCGAATCTGCAATAATATGGCGGGGGGCTGCATTTTTACGCGCGGGGGGGTACGCCTTGAACCATCAGCAGAAAAGCGAAGGATCACGCCGAGGGTTGCTCGATCGGATCGCCGCCGCGGGTGACAAACTGCCGGACCCAACCTTCATCTTTGTCGGCTGCATTCTCGCAATCATCGCCGTTTCGATCGTTGCGGCGCGGGCGGGCTTGAGCGCCATCGAGCCTGCGACAGGCGCCCGGATCACCGTGGAAAGCCTGCTGTCGGAAAAGAACCTGGCGCGATTCTTTGTCGATATGCCGAACACGCTCACAAGCTTCCCGCCCTTGGGCCTAGTGCTGGTCGTCATGATGGGTGCCGCGGTTGCCGAACGCACGGGGCTGTTTAGCGCGCTTATGGGCGCTGCGGTGCGCGACGTTCCTAAGTTCGCGCTGACGCCGATGATTTTCATCATCGGGCTTTTGTCTCATCACGCCTCCGATGCGGCCTACGTCGTTCTCATACCGCTCGCGGCATTGGTCTACGCCGAGGCGGGCCGCCATCCGTTGGCGGGGGTTGCCATCGCCTACGCCGGCATCTCCGGAGCCTTTGCGGGCAATCTCATTCCCGGCCAGTTTGACATCTTGATGCTGGGCATCACCCAGGCCGCCGCCAAGCTGGTCGATCCTGCTTACGTCATGAATCCCCTCGGTAACTGGTGGTTTACGGTGTCCATCGGCGTTTTGTTCACGCCGATCGCCTGGTTTATCACCGACCGTGTCGTTGAGCCGCGCCTGGGAACCTGGAAGCATGACGGCGCCATCAACGAAATGCCGGGCAACGAGTTTCGGCAATCCACAACTCAGCAAAGGCAAGGATTGCGCCGGGCGGGCCTGGCCGCAGCCGTTGTTGTGATGATTTTTGCGGCGCTGGTGTATTGGCCCGGCTTCACGCCGCTGTTTGATGAAGAGGCGGCGGGTCCGCAAAGACTGACGCCCTTCTACCGCGCGCTGGTAGCAGGCTTTACCTTTCTTTTTCTGGCCTCGGGCTGGGCCTATGGATCGGCGGTCGGGACCGTGCGAACCCACCGTCATATTGTGAAAATGATGAGCGACGGCCTGCGTGATGTCGCACCTTATATAGTGCTGGTGTTCTTCGCCGCCCACTTTGTCGCGATGTTTAGTTGGTCCAACCTCGGGCCCGTCATGGCGATCCACGGCGCCGAAGCCTT
The DNA here is from genome assembly GCA_947475295.1 of Fidelibacterota bacterium. Classification (GTDB taxonomy): domain Bacteria; phylum Pseudomonadota; class Alphaproteobacteria; order Rhodospirillales; family Rhodospirillaceae; genus SHVO01. The sequence continues at coordinate 5,794 of CANJLF010000035.1, read as the reverse complement.
GCGGTCCCTCAACCTCCCCAATAACGCCCTGCTTGGCTCCATACTCCTTATGACATCGGGGCTCGATTTGGTGATTGGGTCCGCGTCGGCTAAATGGAGCGCCATGGCGCCCATCGTCGTGCCGATGCTTATGCTCCTAAAGATTTCTCCTGAAATGACGACGGCGGCCTATCGCATGGGAGACTCGATCTTCAATATCGTCACGCCGTTGGCTTCAAACTTTCCGCTGGCGCTGGTCTTGTGCCAGCGTTGGCGCCCGGATTTCGGCGTGGGATCGATGATCTCATTGATGCTCCCCTATAGCGCGAGCTTTCTGGTAGGTGGGCTCTTGCTGCTCTTAGTGTGGTCCGGTTTTCAACTTCCCGTCGGGCCCGGCGCCCCCGCATCCTATGAACCTCCCGCAAGTGTTCTGATACAGAAAGACACCGCGGCGCCGACTCCCGTGCCTCAGTAGGCCCCATGAAGCCGTCGTCCACGTTAGAGTCCGATGCGCTTGAAGGCGTCGCCGTTGAGCGGGACGTCATGATCGCGATGCGCGACGGCACAAAGCTGGCCACGGATATTTATCGACCCGCCGGAAATCCGGGGCCATTTCCGGTTCTGCTGGAACGCACGCCCTACGGAAAATTGGAGACAAACAAAGCGGACCGCAGCGCGGCTGATCCTGTGCCCAAGTCAAAGCCGGAAGTCGCGGCGATGTTCGCCCGTGCGGGCTACGCCTATGTTCTTCAAGACTGCCGCGGGCGATTCAAGTCAGAAGGGGTTTTCACCAAGTACCTCGACGAGGGGCCGGACGGTGTCGACACGGTCCAATGGCTGCGGGCGCAAAGCTGGTGCAATGGGTCCATTGGAACTTTGGGGCTGTCCTACTGCGCGCATGTGCAAACGGCGATGGCGTCCTTTACGCCGCCCGGATTGAAAGCGATGTTCCTTGATTGCGGGGGATTCTCCAGCGCCTATCACAGCGGCATCCGCCAGGGCGGCGCCTTTGAACTGAAGCAGCTGACCTGGGCCATAAAACATGCGCGTTTGTCGCCGGAGACCGCCGCCGACCCCAAACGGAAAGCCGCCCTCGATGCCATTGACGTCGCTCATTGGCTGCGCGTGAACCCGTGGCGAAAGGGGCATTCGCCGCTCGCCGCTGCGCCCGAGTACGAAGATTATATTCTGGAGCAGTGGTCCAAGGAGTGCTTCTCGGACTTTTGGCGTCAGAACGGCCTCTACGCGGCGGGCGACTATGCGAAGTTGGCCCAAATTCCAACCGTCCATATGAGCGGGTGGTATGACCCCTACGCCCGCACCGCAATCGAGAACTACAGCGGCGTGGTGGCCATAAATTCTAGCGCCGCAAAGCTCATCCTCGGCCCTTGGACGCACGGGCAAAGATCAGTCTCTTATGCCGGCGACGTGGACTTCGGGCCGGCGGCGGTTTTGGATGGTAACGTCGCCGCCGACTATATGGCTTTGCGCCTGGCGTGGTTTGATGAACATCTGCGCGGCTCGCGGATGCCGACTCCTCTTCGAAGACCGGTCAAAGTCTTTGTCATGGGCGGGGGCTCCGGACGCCGCACGTCAACCGGCCGGATGGATCACGGTGGAAGGTGGCGCGACGAGGCTGCCTGGCCGCTCCCCGGCACAATGATGACGCCATTTTTCATGGATGACCATGGCGGCTTGTCGCGCCAGTCGCCGACGGCGGCATCCTCTGTCGAATGGACGCATGACCCCAAGAACCCCGTTCCCACCATCGGCGGAGCGGTAACGTCGGCGTCTCCTTGGATGGAGGCGGGCGCATACGACCAGCGGGAGGTGGCCACGAAGCTTCTGACCGTGGTTCCGGGCCGCGCGCTGGCCGACAGAAACGACGTCGTGAGTTTTCAAACCGCACCCCTGACCAAAGACATCGAAGTCACGGGCTCCATTTCAGCGAACCTTTGGGTCTCGTCATCGGCCCGCGATACCGACGTCACGATCAAGCTGATGGATGTTTACCCGCCCAATGAAGACTATCCTGCGGGCTATGTCATGAACCTGACTCACGGCATTTTGCGCTTGAGGTTCCGCGAGTCATTTGAAAGGCCGGTGCCGATGGTTCCCGGAGAGGTCTACGAAGTGACGATCACGGGTTTTCCGACCAGCAATGTGTTTGCCAAGGGGCATCGCATTCGCGTGGACGTCGCCGGCAGCAACTTTCCTCATTTCGACGTCAATCCCAACACCTTCGCGCCGGCCGGTGAGCAAAGCGCACCGGTTGTCGCGCGGAATGAAATTCACCTGGCTCCGGCCACGCCGTCGCATATTGTCCTTCCGGTCATTCCCTCTGAACGGCTTTAGATGAGCGATACCCTTAATGGCAATGTACCCGGCAGCGCCACGTACGGTGTGAAGGCCTTGTTCTTTGATGTGTTCGGCACTCTCGTTGATTGGCGGACCGGGATCGCGCGCGAAGCTGAAGCCCTTCTGAAGCCGCGCGGCTATGCGCTCGATTTGCTCGCCTTCGCCGATGCCTGGCGGGCCGAATACGACCCGGCCATGGACGACGTAAGGTCGGGCCGCATTCCTTTTGCCCGGCTGGATGTCTTGCACCGCCGGATGCTTGATCTCATTTTGCCGCGGTTCGGCATCCGTGACTTGCCGGAAGACGTCGCTCACGACTTGAATTTGGCCTGGCATCGCCTCGACGGCTGGCCGGATCTCACGCCTGCGATGACGCGGCTGGGGCGCCGGTTTCTCATGGCGCCGGTCTCAAACGGCAATATCGCGCTGCTGGCCGATCTCGCCCGCCGCAATAGCCTACGCTTTGATGCAATTCTTGGGGCGGAGATCGCCGGCGACTACAAACCCAAACCGCGCGTGTATCTCGCCGCCGCCGAAGCCTTTGGACTTCCGGCCAGCGCGTGCATGATGGTCTTCGCGGCTTCGCATACAAGCGACGCGGTGGGCGCGGCCGCTTGCGGTATGCGCACGGCCAGCATTGCGCGGCTCGATGAATTCGGCCTCGGCAAGGCGGCGTCAACACCGGCCGTGCCGGTAGATATCATCGCGCAAGACTTGAACGACTTGGCTGCCATATTAGAAGTGTAGCGCGCCTGGCCTTAGCAGGGCATGGCGCTTTGTCAGCGCTATGTCGCGAAAATCCCCGTAAATGCATGCCAGCCCTAGCTTTTCTGCATCTCAAGATTGCCGGTTCGGCCCTTGTTTCAATGGTTGATATTGCTATATTGCCGCCATTAATCAGCCTTTCGCGCAAAAAATACAGGGAGCTTCGACATGCCCGATACCCACACCGCTCGGCCCGAGCCGAGCCCGGCCGCGCTTGAAATCCGGGGATTGATCGAGCGGTCCCGGGCCGCCCAGGCCCAGATCGAAAACTATACCCAAGAACAGGTCGATGAACTGATCCGCGCTTTGGTGTGGTCGTGCGCTCAGCCCGGCATGGCGGAAAAAATCGCCAAGTCCGCGGTAGAGGAGACCGGCCTCGGCAACTACGAGGGCAAGTTCATGAAGATTTCCCGGAAATCTCGCTACGCCCTATTTGACATCATCAATGACAAATCGGTGGGTATTATCGAAGAAGACAAGGCCCGCAATTTAATCAAAATCGCGAAGCCGGTCGGTGTTATTGGCGCGCTTTCGCCGTCGACGAACCCGGAAGCGACGCCGGTCATCAAGGCGATCTCGGCCATCAAGGGCCGCAACTCCATCATTATCGCGCCGCATCCGCGCGCCAAGCTCACTAACAAGCTGGTCGTCGACAATATGCGTGCAGCACTCGTCGATTACGGCGCGCCCGCCGATTTGATTATCGGCATCGAAACGCCGTCGGTCGAAAAAACCGAACAGCTGATGAAACAATGCGACCGCGTTCTGGCCACGGGCGGCAATCCGATGGTGAAAGCCGCCTATTCCAGCGGCACGCCTGCGCTGGGCGTTGGCGTCGGCAACGCCGTCATCACTGTGGACGACACCGCCGACCTGAAGGACGCGGCACAAAAAATCCGCATGTCCAAGACGGTCGATCTGGCGGCGTCGTGTTCGGCGGACAACGCCGTGGTGCTGTTCGCCTCGATCTACGACGAGATGCTCGCGAACCTGCAGGCCGAGGGCGGTTACCTGGTTTCGCCGGAAGAGAAGAAGAAGCTGCAGGCGACGATGTTTGTCGATGGTCATCTCAGTGTCGACATCGTCGCGCAGCCGCCGGAAAAGATCGCCGGCCTTGCGGGCATCAATCTGCCGGCCGGCAAGACCTTCTTTATCGTTCCGGAAACCGGCTACGGCGCGGACTATCCGTTTTCGGGCGAGAAGTTGTCCGTCGTTCTGACCCTCTATAAAGCCAAAAATATCGACGAAGCCATCGCCATTACCAACGGCGCGCAGAAGTATCAGGGGCAGGGCCATTCCTGCGGCATCTACTCCCACAACGAAGACAACATCATGAAATTGGCCTTCGCGACCAAAACCTCGCGCGTGATGATCAATCAGCCGCAAGGCTATTCCAACAGCGGCAATTTGTGGAACGGCATGCGTCAGACGCTGTCTTTGGGCTGCGGCTCCTGGGGCGGTAACGCCACCAACAACAATGTGACCTGGCGCGATCTCATCAACGAGACCTGGGTGTCGCGCCCCTTGGCGAAAACCAAGGAAGTGCCGGCCGATGACGTGCTATTCGGCACGGCGATCAAGAAGGTCAAGAGCCGCCTCTGATCGCCTCACGCTAAGGTCTGAAATTTCATCTCGCCCGGCGCAATCCATCGCCGGGCGATTTGATTTTGAGCGGTTAACCGCCGAGGCGTTGAACGCCGACGATGCGGTAGACGCCGCGGATTTTGGCGCGATCGTGGGATTGCTCGCGGGCCCGGGGTGAAAGCGTGGATAAACGCAACGCTGTCGTCGTCATGCCGGCCAGGCTTCCGATCAGAAACCCGCCGCCGATGCGGTCTAGCACCACGTCGACCTTCTCGCCATCGAGGTTGCGGGCCGGGCTTACATACAGCATGTCCCCGGCATCAAAGCGCGGCATCATACTGGCGTCGGGCATCAAGATCGCGAAGGCGCGCGGGTCGCCTTCGAGGAACGATGGCCAGCGGGTTTTGAGCGGCGCCTTAGCAAAGTCCCCGGCCGGAACGTTGATGCCCTGGCTCGCGGACATCACGACCGGCAGATTGGCGAGATTGCCCGGCTCTGACGCTGATCCCGAACGCCCGCTGGCAGCGGCTTTGGCTTCCGTCAATATCGGCGCTAAATCGGGCGCGAGTTCCAGAATGCCCTGTTCATAAACCGCGATGGCCGGCGCCAGGTCGGCCAGGGCCGTGGCGTCGAGTGATGGCCGCGGCCGGTCTTTAATGGCGAGAAAGGTTTCCGTCATGAGCGCCAGCATGGTGCGTTGGCTGAGTGTGTGGCGCACCTGATGATGCATGAAGCGGTTGACGGTGGAGGGCGTGAGCCCCGCAGCCCGCGCGAGGCCCGTAGCGCTGCGCCCGGACAGTTTCATCATGGCACCCACAAGCCGGCGCGTCTGGTCCTGATGGGCGGACCCTGGCGCGCTGTCCGGCGTGCGCTGATGGGTGTGGCTAGTCATGTTGAAATCAGTCTTCCCGAAAACCGCAATATCGTAAGCGCGCGAAAAAAAGCGCTTATGAGCGCATTTGACCTGACCGATTTTCTGTACCAGTCGTAATGTTAGTTTACTGCATGATAGCGGTCTGATCGAGTGGCGTTGGAATCGGGCTATATGCCACCGGCGCCGGTGGTCTATAGCCGAGCGCCGAATGGGGTCTCTTCGTGTTGTAATACT
>CANJLF010000034.1 GCA_947475295.1 Fidelibacterota bacterium | reverse complement strand
GGCGCGATACGGCGCATCTGCGCCTCTGAAAGCATAAACAGATCGTCCATGGCGACACCTCCGTGTGCGTCGCCATTGAATCAATCGATCACTCAGCTCGCAAGAGATTTAATGGGTCCTGACCCTAGGGACGCTGCCAAACTTCCCATGAATGCGCCGACCTCCGCCCGCGACCGTTTCGTCGCCTTCGCCTTCTGTTGGGCCGACATGCTTGTCGAGCTTGATACTTCGCGCCGTGTGCTGTTCGCCGTAGGCGCCACCAACGCTCTGTTGGGCGTGGGCCCCGAGGCCCTCATCGGCAAAAATTTCATGGATATGGTCTCGCCGAAGGACCGCGTGCTGGTCGATCAGCTTCTCTTCATGACCTCTAAGAAAGGCCGTATCGACAACGTCACCATCCGCCTGCAGGGCGAGAAAGGCCTGACGCCGCCCGTCGCCTTCGCCGGCTACATGCTGCCGGATTTGAAAGATCACTATTTCCTCGCGCTGCGCACCCAAGCCCATCTCGATGAAAAGGGCGACACCGAGGAAGGCGTCGAACGCGATAAATCCACCGGCCTTCTATCCGGAGATTCCTTCTCCGAGATGGCGGTCAAAAAGATGCAGGGCGGCGGCGAGCTGACCCTCGTCAACATGCCTGGCTTCCAGGACTTCTATAGCACTCTCAGCGAAGACGAACGCCAGGTCCTGCTCAATACCGTCGGCACAACCCTGCGCGCCAATTCGTTAGGCGGGGATTCCGCCGGCGAAGTCGGCGACGGCAAGTTCGGTATCGTCCACGAAGCCGGCCTCGACGTTGCCGCTCTCGAAGCCAAGATCTCCGAAGCCACCAAGGCCTTCGATCCCAAAGGTAAGGGCGTCGAAGTCCAGGCGGCCACCGTCGAAATGGACATGACGAATGTCAGCGAGCGCGACCTTGCCAAGGGCCTCGTCTACACCATCAATCATTTCAAGGAACAGGTCGGCGACAGCTTCAACGTCAAGGACATCGCCGGCAATATGGACAAGCTGGTCAAGGAAGCCGTGCAGTCCTTGAACAACTTCCGCAATCTCACCTCCGGCAACGATTTCCAGATCGCCTTTCACCCGATCCTTGATGCGCGCACCGGGTCGGTGCACCATTACGAGGCCTTGGTGCGTTTCAACGGCAAGTTCGAGGAATCGCCCTACAAGTACATCACCTTCGCCGAAGAGACCGGCCTGATCACCGAGTTCGACATTGCCATGATGCGCAAATGCGTCGATTGGCTGCGCAAGAATCGCGCTGACAAGGTCGCCATCGCCGTCAATATTTCCGGCATGTCGGTCGGCAACGATCAGTACAGCAAAGACCTGCATGCGATGCTGGATGCCGACACCTGGCTCCGCAACTTCCTGTTCTTCGAGATCACGGAATCGGCGCGCGTCGCCGATCTGGTGCAGGCCAATAATTTCGTCCAAGGCCTGCGTAAGAAAGGCTTCCATGTCTGCCTCGACGATTTCGGCGCCGGTGCGGCCAGCTTCCAGTATCTAAGTGTTCTGGAAGTCGACGTCGTGAAGCTGGACGGCAGCGCCGTGAAGAACGCCCAGACCGCGCCCAAGGGCCGCGCCTTCCTACGGGCGCTGACCACGCTCTGCAAAACCATGGACGTGGAAACCATCGCCGAGATGGTCGACAGCAAGGAAGGCCTCGAATTCGTACGCGATTGCGGCGTCGAATACGTGCAAGGCTTCCTGTTCGGCAAGCCGGACGCCGATCCCTGGAGCTTCATCAAGAAGCTGGACCGGAAGCTGTTCGCGTAGTCACGCGGCTGTCATCCCGGACGAGCGAAGCGTAGCGCGCAAAAATGTACCTGGCACTCAGGTGCGGAACCGCATGGCGGTTACTTGGGTGCCAGGTACATTTTTGCGCTTCCCCTTTCAGGGGGAGGGACAACTTTACCCCGCCCTCGCATACCCCTTAATTTTCTCGACCATGGACACCAGGCCGTTGCGGCGGCTGGGGCTGATGTGTTGGTCCAGGCCCAATGTGCGGAAGGCGGCGTCCGTGTCGGTGTCTGCGATCTCCGCCGGCGTTTTTCCTGAAAACAACACGCCCAAGACCGCGATCAGGCCTTTGACGATATGGGCGTCGCTGTCGGCAGCGAAGGCGAACTTCTCGGGCTCCCCATTGGGATGACCCGGCACCATCCACACCTGGCTCATGCAGCCGCGCACTTTATTGGTCTCGGTCTGCAGCGCCGCGGGGAAGGGCGGCAGCTTGCGCCCCAAGTCGATCAGGTAGCGGTAGCGGTCTTCCCAATCATCAAATAGCGCGAAATTCTCCACCAATTCAGCGAAGGTCATGTCGGGCTTGATCATCGTGGGTTGGGCAACGGCGCTCATCGCGCTAAACTAAGTGTCCATGGCCTTTAAGCAAGCATCTTTACGCAAGATCAATTATGCCCCCGTTCATTCCCGTCAACGCCACGCTCAATCTCGACGAAGCCGAGATTTCACTCAGCTTTATCCGCTCCAGCGGACCGGGCGGCCAGAACGTCAACAAGGTCGCCACGGCCGTGCAGTTGCGCTTCGATGCGCGCCGCTCACCGTCCCTGCCCAATGCCGTGGCGGTGCGGCTGATCAATCTCGCCGGTAAACGCGCCACGACCGAAGGCGAGATTGTCATCACCGCCAATCAGCACCGCACGCAGGAGATGAACCGCAAGGACGCCATCGACCGCCTGCTGGAATTGATCCGCCAAGCCGCCATTGCGCCCAAGAAGCGCGTCAAGACGCGGCCCACCAAAACCGCGCGCAAAGAACGCACCGATAACAAAACCAAGCGCGGCACGGTGAAAAGCCAACGGCGCGTAAGTTCACGGGACTGGGACTAACATGGCGGGCTGGTCAGTCGTGGTGCCGTACTTCAATGAGCGGGGGTACTTGCTGGCCACGTTGGCTTCGCTGATCGCGCAAGACTTCCGACCCTTTAAGCTTATCCTGGTAGACAACGCCTCCACCGACGGCTCGGCGGACCTTTGCCGCACGCTTCTGAAAGGCTGTGTGGGTATTACGCCGGTTTATGTAGACGAGCCGCGCCCCGGCAAAATCAATGCCCTGGAATGCGGCTTGGCCCAGGTCGATACGGAGTTTGTGTCCTTCTGCGACGCCGACACGTTTTATCCGCCGCACTATTTGAAACGCTGCGCCGCGGTCTTTGCTGACTCATCGCCTGATGTTGTGGCGGTCATGGCGAGCAACCTCAGCGGCCCGCCAGACCGTGGATCCGCACGCCGCCGCCAAATCAAAACCATGCTGGTCGCGCGGCTGCTCGGCCGTCAGGCCCATACCGGCGGGTTTGGGCAAAATTTTCGCACGGCGGCCTTGCGCCAAGCCGGCGGATTTTCCACTGCTCTATGGCCTTTCGTCTTGGAAGATCATGAGGTCATGCAGCGCATCTTCAAGATCGGCCGCGCGCGTTACGACTTCGATCTGTGGTGCGTCCCGTCTAACCGGCGCAGCGACCGCACCGCCGTCAACTGGACGCTTTCTGAGCAGCTGCTATACCACCTCGTCCCCTTTGGGTTTAAGGACTGGTTTTTCTACAGCTTTCTCGCGGGCAAGTTCGCGCAACGGAAAATGGATCAAACCAAGTTGCGCGAGAAAACCTGGGCGTGAATTACTGCGCCGCGTCTGACACTGCGCCGCCATCAGCCGAGAACTGCAGCGCGGCCACGCGGGCATAATGCGGATTGCTGACCAGCAGCTGATCGTGGCGGCCCGTGGCCACCAGATGACCGTCGTCGATCACCACAATACGGTCCGCGTTCACCACGGTCGCCAATCGATGGGCGATGACCATGGTCGTACGTCCCACCATCAGCCGTTCCAGCGCCGTCTGCACCAGGCGTTCGTTCTCGGCGTCCAGCGCGCTGGTGGCTTCGTCCAGCAGCAAGAGCGCCGGGTCGCGTAGGATGGCGCGGGCGATGGCGATGCGCTGCTTCTGCCCGCCCGACAATCTCACACCGCGTTCGCCCAAAAAGCTTTTCATGCCCTCGGGCAGCTTGGTGATGAACTCCATGGCCGCCGCCGCTTCGGCTGCCGCATGAACTTCCGCATCCGTCGCCGTGGGGCGGCCGTAACGGATATTCTCCATGGCGTCGGCGGCGAAGATCACCGGGTCTTGCGACACCAGCCCGATGCGCGCGCGGGCTTCGCGCGGATCGACATCGCGCAGGTCCATGCCGTCGATGCGCACCGTGCCCGATTGCGGATCGTAAAAACGCAGCAGCAGCTGAAACACTGTCGTTTTGCCCGCACCTGAAGGCCCCACCACCGCCACGTGTTCGCCCGGCGTCACGGCGAGCGTGAGGCCTTTCAAGGCCGCGGTGTCGGGGCGCGAAGGATAGTGGAAGGTGACGTTCTCGAAATCCACCGCGCCGCGCGCCGGCGCTGGCATGGATTTGGGCGCAGGCGGCGCCATGATGTCGGGCTTCATTTCCAGCAGTTCGATGAGGCGTTCCGTGGCACCGGCGGCGCGCTGCAGGTCGCCCATGACTTCGGTCATAGCGCCGACGGACGCCGCCACCATGATGGCGTAGAAGATGAAAGCCGACAGCGCGCCCGGCGTGATCTCGCCGGAGATGACGTCGCGCCCACCGGCCCAAACCACGGTTGAGATCGCGCCGAAAACCAAAAGGATCACGACCGCGCCGAGCATGGCGCGGGCAAAGATGCGCTTCATGGACGTGGCGAAGGCGTTCTCGACATTGCGGCGGAAGAAATCGCGGTCGATGTCTTCGTGCACAAAAGCCTGCACGGTGCGGATGGCATTGAGGTTCTCCTCGGCATAGGAGCCGACATCGGCCACGCGGTCTTGGGTCTCGCGCGAGAGTTTGCGCACCTTGCGTCCGTACCAGATGATTGGCCCGATCACCGCCGGCACCACCAGCGCCACCAAGCCTGTCAGCTTGATATTGGTCACGGTCAGCATGACCACGCCGCCCACAAGTGCTACGGCATTGCGGATGGCGATGGAAAAGCTGGACCCGATCACCTGCTGCAACAGCGATGTATCGGTGGTCAGGCGCGAGAGGATCTCGCCGGTTTTGGTGGTCTCGAAGAATCCCGGGCTCAACTTCAGAATGTGGTTGAAGACCGCCGTGCGGATGTCGGCCACCACGCGCTCGCCGATCCACGAAATGTAATAGAACCGCAAGAAGCTGCCGACGGCGATGACCAGAACGATGCCGATCAAAAGTGCTAAGCCCTGATCCAGCATGGCGGCGCTGCCGGCGCTAAGCCCACGGTCGATGACGAACTTAAGACCCGTGCCGATGCTCAAGGTCGCGATGGAGGTTACCGCGAGCGCCGCGCCGAAGTAACACAACTGGCGCACATAGGGCCGCATAAAGGCGTAGGTACGCTTGAGATAGGCGTAGTTCTTGCTGCGCGGCCGGTCCGGCATATTCCAACGTGTCGGCCCGCCGCTGCGATTGCTCACGCTAGGTACCCCTTGAAATTCAGGCCCTGAATTGAGGCTTTCCCAGGCCGAAGTCAATGCCCCGGGGAAGGTGAGGGGCGGGTGGTTTAGCCGCAGTATTGGGCATAAACTTGCACCATGGCGTCTTCCGCTCCCGAGACCGTTACCACGCTGTGCCGCGATTGCCTGGCCGAAACCGCGATGCCGCTGCCCGCCTGCGCGCGCTGCGGCTCCGACCGCATGGTGCATCACCCGGAGCTGGGGCGGCTTTCCATCGCCCATATCGATTGCGATGCCTTTTACGCCGCCGTTGAGAAGCGCGACAACCCGGCGCTGGCCGATAAACCTGTTTTGGTCGGCGGCGGCGGCCGGCGCGGTGTCGTGTCCACAGCCTGCTATATCGCCCGGCGTTATGGTCCGCGCTCGGCCATGCCGATGTTCAAGGCGCTGCAGATGTGCCCGCAGGCCGTGGTCATCAAGCCCGACATGGCCAAGTACAAACGCGCGAGCCAGGAGGTGCGAAAAATTTTCGATAGCGCCACGCCGCTGGTGGAACCTTTGTCCCTGGACGAGGCCTTCCTGGATCTCTCCGGTACCGCCACGCTGTTCGGCCGTTCGCCGGCGGGGACGCTGGCCCATATCGCCCGTGCCATCGAGCGCGAGGTGCGCATCACCGTTTCCATCGGTCTCAGCTACAACAAGTTCCTGGCAAAGATGGCTTCGGACTTTCAGAAGCCGCGCGGCTTTTTTGTCATCGGCCAGGGCGACGCCGTGCAGATTCTCCACGACTTGCCCATCGGCAAACTTCCCGGCGTCGGGCCGTCGCTCGCGGACCGCCTCAAGGTCGACGGCCTGTTTACCATCGGCGATCTGCAGCGGCGTCCCGAAAACCAGTTGGCCGAGCGCTACGGCGATACCGGCGCGCATCTGGCGCTGCTCGCCCGCGGCATCGATCACCGCGCCGTCAGCATCGACCGTGAAGCCAAAAGCATTTCAGCGGAAACCACCTTCGAGACCGACGTCGCCGATGTGGCCGAGCTGCGCCGCCGGCTGTGGCCCTTGTGCGAACGTGTCGCCGACCGCCTCAAGCATCAGGGCCTGGCGGGCCGTACCGTGACCCTGAAGCTCAAAACCACGCGCTTTAAGCTGCGCACCCGCAATCACCGCATGGCCGCGCCCACGCAGCTGGCCGAGGTGGTGTTCCGCACGGCCGAACCCCTGCTCTTGAAGGAAGCCAAAGCCGGACCCTTCCGGCTCATCGGCGTGGGCGTCGATACGTTGACCGATGCCGCCCTGGCCGATCCGCCGGACCTGTTCGGCGGCGAAGCCGGCACCCCCCATCATGCGCAAGTGGAACGCGCCATGGACGCGGTGCGCGCGCGTTTCGGCCGCGCCGCCATCCGCAAGGGTCGGGCGGACCGTTGAATAAGGGAATACACGCGGTTGCTTTTTTTCGCGACACCGGGCAAACCCTGACCTTCAGGTGTGGGCAAGGGCGTCGGCTATGGAAATGAAGGGCGAATATACGATTCCGGCATCGCGCGCCGCCGTATGGGCGGCCCTCAACGACGTCGCCGTACTGAAAGCGGCCATTCCCGGCTGTGACAGCATCGCCCGCCTGTCGGAGACAGAGATCGAAGCCACCGTCACCGCTAAAGTCGGCCCCGTGAAGGCCTCCTTCAAAGGTCTTGTGACGCTCTCGGACCTGGACCCGCCCAACGGCTATACCATTCGCGGCGAGGGCAAGGGCGGCGTGGCCGGCTTCGCCAAGGGCGGCGCCAAGGTGCGTCTCGCCGAAGGGCCCGCTGGCACAGTGTTGAGCTACGATGTCGATGCCGCCGTCGGCGGCAAGTTGGCGCAGCTCGGCGGACGCCTAATCGATTCCACCGCCAAGAAACTGGCCGATGAATTTTTCGCGAGCTTCTCGAAGCTGGCGGCGGGTTCGGAGACCGCCGCATGATTGACGTTACCATCACCGTGAACGGCGAGACTAAGACGGCGTCCGTTGAGCCGCGCCTGCTGCTGGTGGATTACTTGCGCGAAACCCTGAAGCTCACCGGAACCCATGTCGGCTGCGACACCAGCCAGTGCGGCGCCTGCACGGTTCAGTTGGACGGGCGTTCGGTCAAAGCCTGCACCACGCTCGCGGTTCAAGCCGACGGAGCTCGCGTGGCGACGATCGAAAGCGTGGCGGCCAAGGACGGCACCTTACATCCCATGCAGGCGGCCTTTCGTGAACATCACGGCCTGCAGTGCGGCTTTTGCACGCCGGGCATGATCATGAGTGCCTTGGCGCTGGTGGAGCGCAATCGCGGCGCGGTCCTCACCGAAGCGGTTATTCGCCACGAACTCGAAGGCAACCTCTGCCGTTGCACCGGCTACCAAAGTATCGTGAAATCCATCGCCGCCGGCGCCAAGGCCATGGGCCTTGCGGTCGGAGATCTGGCTGGAAATATCTGATGTACGCCTTCGATTACAAGCGTCCGAAGACCGTCGCCGAAGCCGAAGCAGCTTTTGCCGCCGACAGCGACGCGGCTTTTTTGGCTGGCGGGCAGACTCTCATTCCGACGTTAAAGCAGCGCCTGCGCCAACCCTCGGCGCTCATCGATCTGGCGGCGCTCGACGCCCTGAAGGGCATTACGGTTGCTGACGGCATTGTCACTATTGGCGCCGGCGTCTGTCATGCCGACGTGGCCGTATCCGCCGACGTACGCAAGGCCATTCCCGCTCTGGCCGACTTGGCCGCCCAGGTCGGCGATCCGCAAGTGCGCAATCGCGGCACCCTCGGCGGCTCCATCGCCAATAACGATCCCGCCGCCGATTACCCCGCGGCGGTCGTTGGGCTCGATGCCACGGTCCACACCTCGCGGCGCGAAATCGCTGCCGCGGCCTTTTTTACTGGCATGTTTGAAACTGCTCTGGAACCGGGCGAGCTGGTGGTGAAGGTTTCGTTTCCCATTCCGCGCCGCGCCGCGTACCAGAAGTTCCGCAATCCGGCGTCACGCTACGCCGTCGTCGGAGTCATGGTGGCCGAAACCGCGGGCGGTATGCGCGTCGCCGTCACCGGCGCCGGCCCGTGCGTGTTCCGCGTTCCGACGATGGAAGCCGCGCTCGCCATGAATTTTTCCGCAGGCGCCCTGCAGAATATCCAGGTTCCGCCCGACGACCTGAATGCCGATCTGCATGCCACATCGGAATATCGCGCTCATCTCATCGGCGTGATGGCCACACGCGCTGTGGCTTCGATTGCTTGACGCCTAGATCGAGTCTAGTTTTCAAGTCGGCTCAGTCCATAGGACTCTCATTGTGAAGATCGCGCTTCTCGGTAACGGCGCCATTGCCAAGCTTGTCGCGCAGTTCTGCGCTTCGCGCGGCAAAACCCTCCAGGTGGTCGCCGCGCTTGGCCTGCCGGTCGATAAAATTTCCGGCGGCGGCTATCCGATTGTCTACTCCCTTGGCGAGCTGCTGGCCTTTGCGCCCGATGTCGTTGTCGAGTGCGCCGGTCATAGCGCCGTTGCCGCCTATGCAGCGCCGATCCTCGACGCCGGCGTCAATCTGATCATCGTGTCCACGGGGAGCCTCGCCGATGCCGCGCTGTGGGACATGGTAAAGGCCGCGGCCGAGCGCTCCACCGCTCGCGTGAAGCTTGTCGCCGGCGCTTTGCCCGGCGTCGACGCCTTGTCCGCCGCCAAGCTCGCGGGTCTCACCAAGGTCACGCTGCGCTCCGCCAAGCCGCCCCAGGCCTGGAAGGGTACGCCGGCGGAGAAAACCTTTGACCTCGATAAAATTGCCGCGCCGACGGTGATTTTCTCCGGCAACGCCCGCCAGGCCGCCCTGACCTTCCCAAAGAACGCCAATGTCGCCGCCACAGCGGCGCTGGCAGGCCTCGGCTTCGAAGCCACCACCGTCGTGCTGGTGGCCGACCCCGGCGTCACCAAAAATGTTCACCAGCTGGAGGTCGAAGGCGCTTTCGGCGCCTTGACGTTGGAAATCAAGGCCAACCCGTCGCCGGACAATCCCAAGACCTCGCATATCGCTGCGCTGTCCATCATGCGGCTTCTGGAGAACGAGGCGGCGGCCGTTGTTATCTAGCCCACATTTGTGCTGCGGTTTAGCGGTGGATGGATTATGCGGCGGGCTATTCTGTGATTGCCCGCATACCGGTGCGGCCGGGGGCTCCGTGTCATGGAATCCGATGATAAGGCGCCGCGGCCGCCAGGACGTCCCGTCGACTTCAAAGCTTAAGGCAGCTGGCCAGCCCGCCAACCCGGGTCGCGCGCGCCTGCAGTGTTTCCGAACGCGCGCGCACATAGGGTCCCGGGTCCGAGGCATTCCATTTGCGCGGATTGGGCAGCACGGCCGCCAGCAAAGCCGCTTCATGGGGTGACAGCGCCGCCGCGCTTTTGTGGAAGTGGTGCCGCGCCGCCGCTTCCGCGCCGTAAACGCCGGGCGCCCACTCCACCACGTTCAGGTAGACCTCCATGATGCGCGGCTTGGGCCATAGCGCTTCGACGTAAAGCGTCATCCAGGTTTCGAGGCCCTTGCGCAGCCAGGTGCGGTCCGGCCAGAGAAAGACATTCTTGGCGGTCTGTTGGGAAATCGTGCTGCCGCCGCGCAAGGTCTCGCGGTCGTCGTCGTCAAGATATTGATCCAGGGCCTTCTGAATCGCGGCTTGGTCGAAACCGTGATGGGTGCAGAAGGACTCATCCTCGGCCGTGAGTACCGAGCGCGCCAAAGCCGGCGCCATGCGTGGCAGGGGCACCCAGTCGTAACTGATCTTTCCGCCGCGCAGCAGCATCAAGGGTGTCGCGGGTGGTGCGACGACCCGGTACAGCAGAACCATCAGCGCCGGCAAAACGATCACCGCCGCCACGACCGCCAAAAAGATTTTTGCGAGCCGGAAGCGACGTTGCGCCATTACCGCACCCTGCTCATTGCGGCGCGACGGTGATGTGGCGCGGCTCCTCGCCGGCGTTCCGCACCTTCCAGGCCTCGCGATAGCCGGCCTCCAGATGGCGCGTGAACTTGGCAGTATCGAAATGGGCGGCGTTGCCGTGCGCTGCAGCCAGCGTCGCTTTGAGGGCCGCCAGCTCCTGGCCCTTCGCGGCCAGTCTTACGGCGGTATCGCGATAGGCGGCCAGCGACTTGGTCACGAGCGCAGGCAGTTGAAGGGCGCGTAAAATGCCGCCGGCAACACGCGCCTGGAACGTATCGCCCACCAGGGTGATTATCGGACATCCCAGCCACAGGGCGTCATTAGCCGTGGTGTGCGAAGTATAGGGAAACGTATCGAGCGCCAGGTCGGCCACACGATAGCGTGCCAGATGGTCGGCTTGGTCGGGCATCCGCGGGGCGAAGATCAGGCGCTCAGCCGCCACACCTGCGGCCGTGGCTTCGCTCCGGAGATTGCGCACGGCTTCGTCGCGGTCGGCGCGCAGCCACAAGACGCTGCCGGGAACGGCTTGCAGCATTCCCATCCAGGCGCGGAAAATCTCCGGCGTGATTTTCTGCGGATGGTTGAAGGAGCAGAAGACAAAGCCCTGTTCCGGCAGGCCGTAAAAACTACGCGGCTTGCTCGCCGCGATCGTCCGCGTGCGGTCGTGGGGCTGGCCCGAGCCCGGCAGGCGGATAATGCGCTCGCTGTAATGGACCTCGGCGCCCGCGGGGATCGTAAAGGCATCGGCCACCAGGTAGTCGATGGCGGGCGAGCCCGTGGTGCCCGGATAGCCTAGCCAGTTGATCTGCAGCGGCGCAGGGCGGCGGGCAGGTATCTGGTGACGGATATTGCCGGTATAGCCGTTGAGATCGATCAAAATGTCGATGCCGTCGTCGCGCATTTTTTTCGCCGCATCGTCGTCGGACAGCATGCGAACATCGACAAAGGATGTACAGGCGGCGGCGATGCGCTTGCGTTGCGGCCCGCCGTCGTCGGGGCCGTAAGAATAGCCGATGACGTCAAAGGCCGCGCGGTCATGACATTCCAGCACTTCCGCGACAACCGCCGCGACCACGTGTTCGCGGAAGTCCGGTGAAAAATAACCGATGCGCAGTTTGCCCGAGGTTTTGGGCGCGGCCGGGTGCAAGGGCACTGATTTCCAGGAAGTGGGCGGCGTAAAGGTCGCGGCATAGGCCTTGGCGGCCTTCAGCAACAGGTCCGGCGGTACTGGCCATCCCATCAGCAAAAACGGCGAGAACTTTCCGGCTTGGGTTTCGGCAAGCTCGCGCGCCCGCGCGGCCATGACGTCGAAATCGCGCCAGCGGCAAAGCTCGCGCGCGCTGTGCATGATCATCAGCGCGGCATAGGCATCGTCGGGCTTGGTGACCAGTATGGACTCGAACTCGGCGAGACCTTCCTCAGTGCGCCCCTCGGCCCGCAAAGCGGCGGCGAGATTGCGGCGGGACTCGGTATGGTTGGGCTGGTGGGCGATGGCCGCCCGATAGCAGGCAATGGCCGGACCCAATTCGCCGCGGTCGTGGTACAGCACGCCCATGTTGTTGTGGGCTTCGGCCAGCGCCGGATTGATCGCGAGCGCCGCGCGGTATTGCTCCATGGCCTCGTCGTTTCGCCCCAGCGCGCGCAAGTTCCAGCCCAGCATGACGCGGATCTCGGCGATGTTGGGATTGAGTTCGCTGGCCCGCGCATAATGTGTCGCGGCTTCGTCGAGCCGGCCAAGGGCGCGCAAGCTATGCCCGGCCATGACGTGGAATTCCACGCTCAAGGGATTGAGCTTGAGCGCTACGTCCAGCACATCAAGCGTTTCGCTGTGCCGCGCGCCCAGAAACCTGCCGACCGCCAGCAGTTGCAAGGCGTCGGCGTTATTGGGCTCCTCGACCAGCGCTTGAAGGCACAGGCGCTCGGCCTCGTCGAGCTGTCCGGCCTTCTGACACTCCATGGCCTCAGTCAGTTTCTCGAAAGAAGAACTTGTCATCAAGGGTCCAAATACAATGCGGCCTACGGCTGGGGAGCACTAACCGTAGGCCGAAGAGACGATGATAGCGCGGAACCTAGCTCACTTTGGTTTCGCGGTAAATCTCAGCTCCAGAGTCTTTGAAAGCCTCGGACATTTCCGCCATGCCCTTTTCGGCATATTCGCGGACTTCCTGGCTGATTTTCATGGAACAGAACTTCGGCCCGCACATGGAGCAGAAGTGCGCGATCTTTGCACCTTCCGCGGGCAGCGTCTGGTCGTGGAAATCTTCCGCCGTCTCCGGGTCCAGGCTCAGGTTGAACTGGTCGCGCCAGCGGAACTCGAAGCGCGCCCGGGAAAGGGCGTTGTCGCGCAACTGCGCCCCGGGATGGCCTTTGGCCAGATCGGCGGCGTGGGCGGCGATTTTATAAGTGATCACGCCGACCTTGACGTCGTCGCGGTCCGGCAGACCCAAGTGCTCCTTAGGCGTGACGTAACACAGCATGGCCGTGCCAAACCAGCCGATCATGGCCGCACCGATGCCGCTGGTGATGTGATCGTAGCCCGGCGCGATGTCGGTGGTCAGCGGACCCAGCGTATAGAACGGCGCTTCGCCGCAGACGGCCAGCTGCTTGTCCATGTTCTCTTTGATCTTGTGCATGGGCACATGGCCCGGGCCTTCGATCATCACCTGCACATCGTGCTTCCAGGCGATCTTGGTCAACTCGCCAAGCGTCTCCAGTTCGCCGAACTGCGCCGCATCGTTGGCGTCGGCGATGGAGCCGGGACGCAGGCCGTCGCCCAGCGAGAACGACACGTCATAGGCCTTCATGATCTCGCAGATGTCCTCAAAGTGCGTGTAGAGGAAATTTTCCTTGTGATGCGAGAGGCACCACTTCGCCATGATTGAGCCGCCGCGGCTGACAATGCCGGTGACCCGCTTGGCGGTCAGCGGCACGTAGCGCAGCAGCACGCCGGCATGGATGGTGAAGTAGTCCACGCCCTGTTCAGCTTGTTCGATCAACGTGTCGCGGAAAATCTCCCAGGTCAGGTCCTCAGCTTTGCCGTTGACCTTCTCCAGCGCCTGATAAATCGGCACGGTCCCAATCGGCACCGGCGCGTTGCGCATGATCCATTCGCGGATGGTGTGGATGTTGCGGCCCGTCGACAGGTCCATGACCGTGTCGCTGCCCCAGCGGATCGACCACACCAGCTTGTCGACCTCTTCGGCCACCGACGATGTCACCGCCGAGTTGCCGATATTGGCGTTGATCTTCACCAGGAAGTTCCGCCCGATGATCATGGGCTCGGCTTCGGGGTGGTTGATATTGGCGGGAATGATGGCGCGGCCGCGCGCGATCTCATCGCGCACGAATTCCGGCGTCACAAAGTCGGGGATAGATGCGCCGAAGTTTTCGCCGTCGCGCAGTTCTTTCAGCGCCTTCTCGCGCCCCAGGTTTTCGCGAATGGCGACATATTCCATTTCCGGCGTGATGATGCCTTTCTTGGCGTAATGCATTTGCGAGACGTTTTGCCCCGCCTTCGCGCGCAAGGGCTTGCGGCCGGCACGGTCGAACACCGGTACGTGCGTCGTCTCACCCGGGGCGAGGCCGTCGTCTTCTGGGCGCTTCTCGCGGCCGGTGATTTCCTCGACGTCGCCGCGGGCTTTGATCCACGGCGTGCGCAAGGGCGACAACCCTAACCGAATGTCGATGCTCTCCGTCGGATCGGTGTAGGGGCCCGAAGGGTCATAGACCACCAGCGGCGGCTCCTTGGCCGAAGCTTCCACCTTGATCTCGCGCATAGCCACACGAATGTCGGGATGTAGGCGGCCCGGCACATGAATTTTTCGCGACGCGGGCAGGGGCCCGGAGGTCACGGTCAAATCTTTCATGTCTTTTGGGCGGGGAATGACGTTCATGGCGCTCTCCTTACAATAATGTCCGGAGATCCAGGTTGCGCGGGGATGAGAATCGATGCCGTTTCGGCTTTTCCATCCCTACGCCGGTATCACCCGGATCAGGTTCTAAGGGTTTGCCGAAATGCGGCCTCTCAGCCTCTCGCGAGGCACCCCTTGGACACGCCTTCAGTATCGGACCCAAGGGCTTTGGGGTCAACTCTTGTGACCGGAATTGCTAGACTGCAGCCTTGGAATTGGAGGATGAGATGACATCGAAGTCTTTATGGTTGGCGGCGGGTGTTAGGACTCCTTTTGCCAAGGTGGACGGGGCCTTAGCGGGGCTGTACGGCGTCAGCGCCTATGGGACCGAATTGGGGTGGTGAGTAAGGGAGGGTTTTGGTCTCATCGCAGTGACGGAGGAACGAAGATGAGATCAAAACCCATGACCACGAAGGCGCCTGCTGAGCGGGTGCTCAAGGACATTCGCCGGGCGACCCGGCGGCATTTTTCAGCTGAAGACAAGATACGCATCGTGC
>CANJLF010000033.1 GCA_947475295.1 Fidelibacterota bacterium | reverse complement strand
TGCAGACTTGCCCTGCGCCATCAGCACCTCGATCTGCCTTAACTTGGAAACAACCTGCTCCGCACCTAATCCACGTTTCGTCATCTTCAGCTCCTCCTGTATGGGTCAATTCTCTCAAATCGACCGGTACAAAAAAAGCCGTCAGGTCAGGAGCATGTGCGCGGTGGTCAGAACGCAGCGGCCGTGGAGATCGAAGTCAGCATCCGGCGCGTGCGCGACAATCAACAGGTGCTGCTGAAGACCTACAGCGCCAATGCGCCGGCGCAAGGCGAAGGCATGGACGCTGTGGCCGCGGCCTTTACGCACGGCATGGATACAATTTATGCCGCCCTGGTCGCCGATCTGGCGGCCCTGCCGCAAAACCCGCCCGCTCCCGCGGCGCGCCGTCCTTAGATATTCACCCGTACAAGTCGTTCCGGCGATTGCTTGGCAGCTTTCTTCGCCTCGGCGATCAGCGCGCTCAAGTTATCCATGCTCGGCAGCTTGCGGTTTTCGTCCTTATGTAGAACCGCGCCGCTGATGGTCAGCAGGGGAAACCGCTGCGACTGGCCGCTACGCGACACGCCCTTGATGTAGCCGTTGCGCCGGTCTTCGTGCGGATAGAGGCTCTCCACATCGTGACCGAATTTCGCCAGGGCCTCCCGGACTTCGATCACGGCTGCGTCGGGATCGACGTTGCGGAAGCCGACGAAAAAGTCATCGCCGCCGACGTGACCGACAAAACGGCCTTCCTTGGCGAAGGCGCTGCGCAGAATGTCGGCGCACATCAGAATGGCGCGGTCGCCGGTGCGAAATCCGAATTTGTCGTTGAAGGGCTTGAAGTGATCGAAATCGAGATAAGCGAAGTGATAGCCGGCCCCCGTATCGGCGACTGCGGCGGCCAGATATTCCTGGATCAGGATATTGCCGGGTAGGCGGCTTAAGGGGTTCTGGTCGCGCGCGAGCTGCAGGCTCTTTTCGTTGATGATCTTCAGAAGCGAGCGGGCGTGCAGGAAGCCGCCGTACTGGCTTTCCTTGACGATCAGCACGCCCTCGGACTCCGGCAGCGAGGAGAAGATTTCCAGAATCTTTTCGGTCGAGGCATTGACGTTGGCCACCGTGCACGGTTTCACAAAGGCCGCCAACGACGCGGCTTGGCGGCGCGGGTTGCGCAAGAGCTCGCGCCCGTACATGGAATAGATGATCACCTTCAGGTCGCGTTCGTGAATCAAGCCCACTGGGAATCCGATTTGGTCGACCACTGGAAAGAAAGTGCGTTCGCGGTCGAGCTTGAAGCGGTCGAAAACTTCCATGATGTCCTGGTTGATGCGAATCGGCTCGGTAGTGTCGAGCTGACCCATAATCAAATTGACGTCGGACTCGGCCTTGCGGCGATCCTGATTGCGCAAGGACGCAATATTGGCGTAGCTCAACTCCAACTCCGCCAAGGCGGTGGTGGGCCGGGCCACGGCATAGCCTTGCACCAGATCGCAGCCCAGCTCGCGGCAGACATAATACTCCTGCGGCGTTTCCACGCCTTCCGCCACCACCAGGCTGCCCAGCAGATGCGCCATGCGCACGATGTGCTGCAGGAACACGACCTTCTTGGGATCGGAGCCGATGCTTGAGATGATGAAGCGGTCCAGCTTCAGGATCGCCGGCTCGACGTGATAGAAAAGCTGCAGGTTGGCGTGACCTGATCCGAAGTCGTCGAGCGTCAGACTTCCAAACTGGCTGCGCAAATGCAGCAGCGCGGACAGGCCGCCTTCGGTCTCGCTCAGTTCATGGCGCTCGGAGACTTCCAGGGCCAGGTTGGCGTTGGTCAGGCCGTAACGGTCGCGCAAGGCGGCCAGCACCAGGCCGATCTTGGGACCGGCCATGATGTTACGGCCATCCAGGTTCACAAATAATTTGAGCGTCTTGTGGCCCTCGATTCGCACGAACTTATCGAAGGCCTGGGTGATCAGGTATTCCTCGACCGCAGCCAGCTGGCCGTCGTCGCAGCAGCGGTCGAAAAATTCCGTCGGCGATGAAAAGCCGAGCGCCTGGACATTGCGGGTCAGAGCCTCGAAGCCGAACACCCGTCCGGTGTGGATATCCACAATCGGCTGAAATGCGATATCCAGGACACCGGCATAGCGCACCATCCCCATCATGCTCGTGGCGGAAAGATCGAGGCCGCTGCTGGTCGGGGCGATCGGAGTCACGATGACCTGATTCATGGAGGGGCCTTAAACCGAGCCCCGCGATACTTTGGGAGGCCGTTGTTGCAGCGCACACTTTCGATCCAAAACTACGATAACGATGCGCGCGACGGATGCAATCGGACTCATTGTCAACAACTTAAGATTTCAAAAAAGAGTCGCAAATGCGGGTCCCGCGCCATATCCATGGAAATGGGGTGTGGTTGCCGCTTGGTGGGCAGCCGCGTAGTATCCGGCCCCTTTTAGGAGCCTTCCTCTTCCTTCCGGAGCCCTACGCCTTGCGTTATGTCAGTACCCGCGGCCGGGCTCCCGAGCTTGGTTTTGATGACGTTTTATTGACCGGCCTGGCCACCGATGGCGGCCTCTATGTGCCGGCGGCTTGGCCGCGATTCTCGGCGGCCGAGATCGCCGCCCTGGCGGGCCTGGACTATCCGGCCCTAGCGGCGCGCATCATGGCGCCTTTCGTGGCCGGCAGCGTGCTGGAGAAGGACCTCGAGGGTCTCACCCGCGAAGCCTACAGCACCTTCACGCACAGCGCCGTAGCGCCCCTGACCCAGCTGGCCGCCAACGACTGGCTGGTGGAACTGTTTCATGGCCCGACCTTGGCCTTCAAGGACTATGCGCTCCAGGCTGTCGGGCTGATGTTCGACCGCGTGTTGAAAGCGCGCGGCAGCCGCATCACGATTGTCGGCGCGACGTCCGGCGACACGGGCTCGGCCGCCATCGAAGCCACCAAAGGCCGGGCGGCGGTGGATATTTTCATCCTGCATCCGGAGGGGCGCACCTCTGACGTTCAGCGCCGGCAGATGACGACCGTGGCCGCATCCAACGTCCATAACATCGCCGTCAAAGGCACCTTCGACGATTGCCAGGACATGGTGAAAGCCATGTTCGCCGATACCACCTTCCGCGCCGACATGAACCTGTCGGCCGTGAATTCCATCAACTGGGCGCGCATCATGGCCCAAGTGGTTTACTACTTCTGGGCGGCGCTGCACGTGGGCGCGCCGCATCGCCCGGTGGCGTTCTCGGTGCCAACCGGCAACTTCGGCAATGTTTTCGCCGGTTTTGTCGCCACACGCATGGGCCTGCCCGTGGCTAAGTTCATTGTTGGCTCCAATAGCAACGACATCCTGACGCGCTATTTCGAGACCGGCGCCATGACCATGGAAGGCGTGCAGCCGACTTTGAGTCCGTCCATGGACATCCAGATTTCCTCCAACTTCGAGCGCCTGCTGTTTGACAGTCTGGGCCGTGACGGCGCGGCAGTCTCGCGCCTCATGGACGGCCTAAAGCAAAGCGGCGCCTATACCGTGAACGACGCTGCCTACCGCGAGATGCTCAAGCTTTTCGTCGGCCACCGTCTGGATGACGCCGGCACCAAGCGTGTTATTGGCGAGGTCTATAAATCGACCGGCCAGCTGATCGATCCGCATACCGCTGTCGGCGTGCATGCGGGCCGAGTCGCCAAGCTTGATCCGGCATTGCCGCGCCTGACCCTCGCCACAGCCCACCCCGCCAAGTTCCCGGCGGCGGTGAAAGCCGCCACCGGTATTCATCCGCCGCTACCGCAGGCCTTGGCCGATCTGTTCGAGCGC
The DNA here is from genome assembly GCA_947475295.1 of Fidelibacterota bacterium. Taxonomy (GTDB): domain Bacteria; phylum Pseudomonadota; class Alphaproteobacteria; order Rhodospirillales; family Rhodospirillaceae; genus SHVO01. The sequence continues at coordinate 11,636 of CANJLF010000033.1, read as the reverse complement.
ACCGAGCGCTTTACAACGCTGCCAAACGACCTAGATCAGGTGAAGGCTTTCGTCCGCAAAAACGCCCGCCGTTAAAGGCCGGTTTTAGGAACAGTATGTCCGTTCAGGTTACGACCCTCTCCAATGGCTTGCGCGTGGCGACCGACACCATGAGTTCGGTCGAAACCGTGGCCGTGGGAATTTGGGTGGCCGCCGGCACGCGTCACGAGACCGCCGAGATCAACGGCATCTCCCATCTTCTCGAGCACATGGCGTTCAAAGGTACCGCGCGGCGCAGCGCGCAGGCCATCGCCGAGGAGATGGATAACGTCGGCGGGCAGCTGAACGCCTATACCACCCGCGATCACACGGCTTATTACGCCAAAGTGCTGAAGGAAGATTTGGCGCTGGCCGTCGATATCCTCTCCGACATCCTGCTGAATTCTTCCATGGACGGCGAGGAACTGGCGCGCGAACAGCACGTGGTGGTGCAGGAAATCAACCAGGCCGACGATACGCCCGACGATATCATTTTCGATCATTTCCAGGCCGCGGCTTTTCCCAACCAGCCCATGGGCTGGCCGGTGCTGGGGCGTGAGGAAATCGTGCGCGCGGTCACGCCAAAAACGCTGCGCGCCTATATGGCCAGCAACTATGCCGCCGACAATATGGTGATCTCGGCCTCAGGCGCCGTCGATCACGCGATCTTTGTGGCCTTGGTGGAGAAGGCCTTTGCCGCGCTGCCGCGGCGTTCGGCGGTTTCGGAAGTGGCGAGCCTTTATGCTGGCGGTGATTTCCGGCAATCGCGCGACCTGGAGCAAATCCATGTCGTGCTCGGTTTCGGCGGCGTCGCCCACGGCGATCCGGACTTTTACAACCTCGGCGCGCTCTCGACCTTGCTCGGCGAAGGCATGTCCTCGCGCCTGTTTCAGGAGATCCGTGAAAAGCGCGGGTTGGCCTATTCGGTCTTTTCCAGCACGCAATCCTTTTCCGATTCCGGGCTGTTCTCGATTTACCTGGGCACCGGGCATGACGACGTCCCCAAGCTGGTTCCGGTGCTGCTTGATGAGATCAAAAAGATCACCGAGGCTGTATCTGAGGACGAGGTCAAGCGCGCCCGCGCCCAGATCAAATCCGGCCTTCTGATGTCGCTGGAAAGTCCCAGCAGCCGCTGCGCCCAAAGCGCCCGTCAGATCATGGTCTACGGCCGACCGCTCACGACCGCTGAAATTCTCGCCAAGGTCGAGGATGTAAACGCAGCCGGAATCGCCCGTGTCGCGCAGCGAATTTTCTCCGGCACGCCGACGCTAGCGGCGTTGGGCGAACAAAAAAGCTTAGATGGCCTTAATGCATTGCGGGAGGGCGCCTAACGCTTACGCGTGGCCGGCGATTCCCGATAACTGATGCGAGGCGATGCCGAGTTTGGCGATGGCCTTGTCCCACTTTGATTCGTAGTCCGTCGAGAACAGCAGTTCCGCATCGGCCGGCACGTTGAGCCAGGCATTCCGTTTGATCTCTTCATCCAGCTGACGGGAGTCCCAGCCGGCGTAACCAAGCGCCATGAGATTTTTCTGCGGCCCGGTGCCTTCGGCGATGGCTTTCAGGATTTCCGTGGTGGTGCTGAGACAGATCTCGCTGGTGACGGCTAACGTGCCGTCCCGTTGGTAGTCGCCGGAATGCAGAATGAAGCCGAGCTGAGTCTGCACCGGACCGCCGCGGTGCACCTGAACGCGCGTGCAGCTATTGGACATAGGCTTGATATTGAGATTGTTCAGGATGTCGCCGAAGCGCACATCGGGCAGTGGTTTGTTGACGATCAGGCCCATGGCGCCTTCGTCAAGCGAGTGTACGCACATATATATGACGGCTTTCTCAAACCGTTCGTCAGTCATGCCGGGCATGGCCACGAGCAGTTGACCGGTGAGATAGCCGGAAGCGGATTTAGCGCGTGACGAGCCCATTTTTCATTTCGTTTGCGTCATCCTCAGATGAATAAGATGGGCTCAAGATCGTGGCAAGACAAGACTTGAAAAGCGCCCGCCACATTTGACGACCATAATTTTTGGCCGGCGTTACAATATCGTCGCACTTGTTTACACAGCGAGTCCGTTGCGGAATTTCTCGGCTTCGGCCCGGGCCAGTTCGTCGACTCGTTCGTTTTCGGCGTGCCCCGAATGGCCCTTGACCCAATGCCAGGTCACCTGATGGGCGCCCCGCGCCTCGTCAAGGATTTGCCATAAATCAACATTCTTCACCGGCTTTTTATCGGCTGTGCGCCAGCCGCGTTTCTTCCAGCTGTGAATCCATTCGGTGATGCCCTTTTGCACGTACTGGCTGTCGGTCGTGACCGCCACGCGGCAGGGCCGGGTCAGGCTTTTCAGTCCGGCGATCACCGCCATGAGTTCCATGCGGTTATTGGTGGTCAATATTTCCCCGCCTGAGATTTCCTTGTCGGTGCCGTTGAAGCGCAGTAGCGCCGCCCATCCGCCGGGACCAGGATTGCCGAGGCAAGCGCCGTCGGCGAACAGTTCAACCGTGCTCTCGTCCATCTTAGCTGAGGCCATAGGCGGAAAGATCCGTCACGCTGCGATGGAATTTCAACTTTTGAACATACTCGCGCGGATCTTTGAACTTCACCAAGGCGCCGGGCGGCGTGTTGACCCAGTCATAAAGCCGCGTCAGCAAGAAGCGCATGGCGGCGCCGCGCGCCAGGATCGGCATGGCATCTTTCTCGGCTTGTGTAAGAGGCCTAACCGACTCATAGCCGGCCAGCAGCCGGCTGGCTTTGGTGATGTTGAAGGCGCCGTCCTGCTCGAAACACCAGGCGTTAAGACATATGGCGATGTCGTAGGCCAGAAAATCGTTGCAGGCGAAATAGAAGTCGATCAGGCCCGAACACTTGCCGTCGAGGAAAAACACGTTGTCGGGAAAAAGGTCGGCGTGGATCACTCCGCTGGGCAAGTTCGTGGGCCATTTATTCGCGAATATCTCAAGGTCGTCGTTAATGAGCCGGCCCAAGCCCTTTTCGACGCCTTCGATCGCGTCGGGCACTATGCGTGCATATAGGTCCCGCCATCCCGCCACTGACAGGCTGTTTGCGCGCTTCATGCCGTAGCTCATACCCGCCTGATGCAAGCCGGCCAGTGCCGCGCCCAGGGGCGCGCAGTGGTCGACCGAGATGCGCCGCGGCCACATGCCTTTGAGGAAGCTGATGATGGCGGCGGGCCGTCCACACAGTGTGCGCAAGGCCTCGCCATCGCGGCCTTTCAAGGGCACCGGGCACTGTACGCCCGAGCGCGCCAGATGTTCCATGAGGCCGAGGAAGAACGGCAACTCCTTTGGGTCCACGCGTCGCTCGTAAAGCGTCAGGATGAAAGGCCCCGCAGCGGTTTGCAGCATGTAGTTGGAATTCTCGACACCCTCGGCGATGCCTTTGCAGCTAACGATTTCGCCGAAGTCGTAAGCCGCGGCAAACGCTTTCAGGTCTTCATCGGAAACTTCGGTGTAAACGGCCATAAGTTTATGTGCTCAGGACACGGGGGAGGCTGAACTTCACGGTCTCGGTGGTCACCGGAATCTCCTCGACGGTCACGTCGAAGCGCTTACGCGCCGCGGAGATGACTTCGCCCACCAGGATTTCAGGCGCCGAGGCGCCCGCCGTCACGCCGATCGTGCTGCCCGGGGTAATGCGCGCCCAGTCGATCTTGGACTCGTCTTCCACCAGGTAAGCAAAGCGCGCGCCGGATTTCTGCGCGACTTCCACCAGGCGCTTGGAATTGCTTGAGCTGGGTGAGCCGACGACAAGGATGGTATCGCAGCGCGCGGCGATGGCTTTGACCGCGGCTTGCCGGTTGGTCGTGGCGTAGCAGATGTCTTCCTTGCGCGGCAGGGCGATTTTCGGAAAGCGCCGCCGCAGGACTTCGACGATCTCGGCGGTGTCGTCCACGGAGAGCGTGGTTTGCGTGACGTAGGCGAGGTTGTCGGGATCGGTCGGCTGAAGCGCTTCGGCGTCCGCGACCGATTGCACCAATATCATCGAACCGGGCGGGAGCTGGCCCATGGTGCCCACCACCTCGGGATGATTGGCGTGGCCGATGAGGACAATCTGATGGCCTTGCCGAAAATGACGCTCGGCCTCCACATGAACTTTGCTCACCAGCGGGCAGGTGGCATCCACGTACAGCAGGTGCCGGGCCTCGGCCGCCGCCGGCACGGATTTCGGCACGCCGTGGGCTGAAAATACAACCGGCCGGCCTTCCGGCACTTCGTCCAGTTCCTCGACGAACACCGCCCCTTGGCCGCGCAGGGTTTCGACGACATGGCTGTTGTGCACGATTTCATGGCGCACATAGACCGGCGCGCCATATTTCGCCAAGGCCCGCTCGACCACGAGAATGGCGCGATCGACCCCGGCGCAAAAACCACGGGGCGCCGCCAGGAGAATCTTTAAAGAGGCCATTTTTGAAGGGGCAGGCGCCATCATACGAAGTCCAAGGTGGTCCAAAAAGGACCCGAAACGGAGGCTACTTCTAGCCTAGTGCGGCAAGAAGCCAGCCTATAGACTGCCCCGGCTTGTGACCACAGCTTGAGCCCACAGAACAGTGCGCCGTTGGGCGCTCTGATAGCAAATCCGGCCCCACGGTGAAAGCTTTGCACCCTGGGACCCCAGCCAGAAGCAATGTTAACTCCGCCCCAGACCGAAAGCCCCAGATTGAACGCCATGTTGACCCTCCGCCCGTTCCGCGCGTGTCCCCGCTTGTTCCGGCCTCTCCATCTTCGAAAATGGGCGCTGCGCGTCCCTGCGATTCTGGCGCTGGCGGCGCTGGCCGGCTGTAACCGTGGCCTGGTGCCGCCGTGTCCTCCCGTGCGTGTGGATAGCGCCACCGCTACCCTGACCAAGTTCAAGGACGGTCCCAGCCGGGATCTCGCCGACGTCGAATATCAGGCCGAAATTCTCGGCTATAAGGGCCAGTGCGTTTACAGCAAGGACAGCGTCCGCGTAACTTTCGACGTCGATTTCGCGATCACCGGCGGTCCCGGAGCCAAGGGCGGATCGACGCCGCTCTACTACTTCGTCGCCGTTCCGCAGTTTTTCCCGCAGCTTCCGGGCAAGCGCATTATGCAAGTTATCCACAAGCTGCCGGCGAAGGCGGGCGCGCGTGAGGTTTTCACCGAGTCGAGTGTGAGCGTCAGAATTCCTTTGAAAAAAGACGAAGCCGGCGCCAGCTACGACGTCTATGTGGGCTTCCAGCCCGACAACGAACAGCTGGAATACAACCGTTCCCGCACGCCGTGATGCGCGCCTCAAGGATTCCTGCGGTGTTGCCGTCATTGACCGCGGCAGCCGAATCAGCCGACACTACGCTCATACCGCATACCCCCGTGGAAGAGTTCGGTCTCACCCTGTTTTGAGACCGGCGCCGAAGGAGCAACCGCCCTCGGAACCTCTCAGGCACCCGGACCGCGAGGGATTGGTACTCTGGAAAGTAGGCGGGAAAAGCCAAGGCGCTTTTTCCCCGCCTCACCGAAGATGTAAGCCGGCGAGTTCGCGACACGAGCTCAACTTCCGGTGAATCTTTCAGGTTTTCCGACAGAGGAGGGCGCCCCAACACCGGGACTCCGAGTCTCGTTTGCTGAGGCGTTCCGACCTCTTTTGGAGAACGCTACTTGAACGCCAGTGTGCCAGCTACCGTCGCCGAAAGTCTTAAATCCACGCCCCTCGAAGCGCTGCATGTCGCGCTCGGCGCTAAGATGGTGCCCTTCGCCGGCTACAATATGCCGGTGCAGTATCCCTTGGGCGTGCTCAAGGAGCATCTGCATACCCGAGATCAGGCCGGCCTGTTCGATGTCTCGCATATGGGCCAGGCGGAGCTCACCGGCGCCGATGTCGATGCGGCGCTGGAAACCCTGGTGCCCGGCGACATCAAGGGTCTCAAGCCCGGCCAGGTCCGCTACACCCTGCTGCTCAACGAAAACGGCGGCATCATCGACGATCTGATGGTCACACGGCCCGCAGAGCCCGGCAAAGAGAACACGCTGTATCTCGTCGTCAATGCTGCCTGCAAGGATGGCGACTTCGCCCATATCGCGGCCAAGCTGAAGGACCGGGCAACGCTCACCCGCTTCGATACCGCGGCGCTGTTGGCGCTCCAGGGCCCCACGGCGGCCAAGACCCTGGCTTCGTTCATCCCGCGCGCCGCCACCATGGCTTTCATGACCAGCGCTGTGGATAACTTTCAGGGCGTGCCAGTGCGTCTGTTCCGCTCGGGCTACACCGGAGAAGACGGCTATGAGATTTCGGTTCCGGCTGCCGATGCGGAGAATGTCGCCAAGGCGCTTCTGGCGCAGCCGGGCGTGCAGCCGATTGGTTTGGGTGCGCGCGATTCACTGCGCCTGGAAGCCGGCTTGTGCCTCTACGGCAGTGATATCGACACCAGCACCTTGCCCGGCGAGGCCGCGCTCAATTGGGTGATCGGCGTGCGCCGCCGCGCCGAAGGCGGGTTTCCGGGCGCTGCGAAAATTCTCGATCAAATCAAAAACGGCGCGCCGAAGAAGCGCGTCGGCATCAAGCCGTTGGGCAAAGCGCCCGCCCGCGCCCATACGGAAGTTCAGGATGGACAGGGTAACCGCGTCGGTGAGATCACCTCGGGCGGTTTCGGACCGAGCTACAACGGCCCCGTCGCCATGGGTTATGTCGATAGCGCCTTCGCCAAGGTCGGAACAAAGCTCGCGCTGATCGTGCGCGGCCAGTCGCTGCCCACCGAAGTGGCCGCGCTGCCCTTCGTACCGCATCGTTATTTCAAGTCGTAGAGGTAGGGGAATTCTTATGAGCGAGATGCGCTTCACCAAAGACCACGAGTGGATCAAGATCGAAGGCAATATCGGCACCGTGGGGATCACCCAATTCGCCCAGAGCCAGCTCGGCGACATTGTCTTCGTGGAAGTGCCGGCGGCGGGCAAGGCCGTGAAGGCCGGCGGCGATGCGGCCGTGGTGGAATCCGTCAAGGCCGCCAGCGAAGTCTATTCGCCGGTCTCAGGCACGGTGAAGGAGGGCAACGCCGCGCTGCCTGACGCGCCCGAAACCGTCAACCAGGACCCGCAAGGCAAAGGTTGGTTTTTCAAGATCGAACTGGCGGACCCCAAGGAACTCGACGGTTTGATGGATCAAGCTGCTTACGAAAAATACTGCGCCGATTTGCATTAAAGGAATCGTCCATGCGTTACCTCCCCTTAAGCGAGAGCAACCGCCGCGATATGCTGAACGTCATCGGCGCGGGCTCGGTCGATGAATTGTTTCGCGATCTGCCCAAGGCGGCGCTGGCATCGGCGCGCTTTACCCTGCCGACCACGGCCAGCGAGATTGAAGTCGAACGCACTTTATCCACCATGGCGGCGAGGAACCTGAATTGCGGCGCGGCGCCTTCGTTCCTGGGCGCCGGCAACTATCGCCACCACACACCGGCATCCATGGACTACATCATTCAACGCGGTGAGTTCCTGACGGCCTACACACCCTACCAGCCGGAAATCAGCCAAGGCACGCTCCAGGCAATTTTCGAATTCCAGACTCAGGTTGCTCTGATCACCGGTATGGAGATCGCCAACGCCTCCATGTACGACGGCGCCACGGCCTGCGCCGAAGGCGTTGCCATGGCGGCGCGGCTCACCAAGCGCACGAGCGCGCTGGTTTCGGGCAATGTGCATCCGCACTATCGCGACGTCACTGCTACGTGCATGAAATTTCTCGACGTCGCTGTCGAATGCCTAGCACCCGATCCCACCGGCGTTGAAGATCTGATCGGGCGTATCAGCGACGAACACGCCTGCGTCGTCGTACAGACCCCGGGCTTTTTTGGTCACCTGAAGGATTACACCGCGCTCGCCGAGGCTTGCCACGCCGCCGGCGCACTGCTGGTGGTGTGTGTGACCGAGCCGGTCGCGCTGGGCCTCATCACGCCGCCGGGACATATGGGCGCGGACATTGTTGTCGGCGAAGGCCAGTCGCTCGCGGGCCCCATGAGCTTCGGCGGCCCGGGCGTCGGCCTGTTCGCGACACGCGAGAAATTCCTGCGCCAGATGCCGGGCCGCCTCGCCGGCGAGACCACCGACGAAGACGGCCGCCGCGGCTGGGTGCTGACGCTTTCCACGCGCGAGCAACACATCCGCCGCGAGAAGGCGACCTCCAACATCTGCACCAACTCGGGACTTATCGCTCTTGCGTTCTCAACGCATATGACGTTGCTGGGTGAAGCCGGGTTCACCCGCCTCGCGCAGCTCAATCACGCCATGGCTGTGACGCTGGCGGAACGGGTCGAGAAATTGCCCGGCGTGAAGCTGCTGCCCAATGCCTTCTTCAACGAATTCGCATTGAGGCTGCCGAAGCCGGCCGCGGGCGTAGTCGAGGCCTTGGCGGCGCGTAAAATTCTCGGCGGCGTGCCAGCGTCGCGCTTCTATCCGACCTACCCCGAGCTTGCCAACGTGCTGCTGCTCACGGTCACGGAAACCAATACCGCCGCCGATATCGATGCGCTTGTCGCCGCTCTGAAGGAGGTGCTGTCATGACCATGCCGACAACAGCCAGCGGCAACCGCGGCCTGCAGCTCGAACAAGGCTTGATTTTTGAGCTCAACACGCCAGGCATGACCGCCGTTGATCTTCCGCCTGCGCCCAAGGTCGCTGAGCGCCTGGGCGGCTTGAAAAACACCAAGGCCATTGGCCTGCCGGGTTTGTCCGAGCCGGATGTGGTGCGCCACTATACGCGCCTGTCGCAGAAGAACTATTCCATCGACAGCGGCTTCTATCCGCTGGGCTCGTGCACCATGAAGCACAACCCGCGTCTCAACGAGAAGATGGCGCGGCTGCCGGGCTTTGCCGATATCCATCCGTTTCAGCCGCTCTCGACTGTGCAGGGTGCGCTGGAGCTCATCGACACGTGCGCTCAATGGCTCAAGGAGCTGACCGGCATGACGGCGGTCGCCATGTCGCCAGCCGCCGGGGCTCACGGTGAACTCTGTGGCCTGATGTGCATCAAGTCGGCCCATGAAGCCAACGGACAAGGTCACCGCAAGATCGTGCTGGTGCCGGAATCCGCGCACGGCACCAATCCCGCCACGGCCGCCCTATGCGGCTACACCGTCGAAGCGATTCCCGCCAACGCCGAAGGACGCGTCGATGTGGCCGCGCTGAAGGCGCATCTTCGTCCCCAAGATGGAAAGATGGAGATCGCGGCGGTGATGATCACCAATCCCAACACCTGCGGATTGTTCGAGCGTGACTGTATTGCTATCGCCGAGGCGGTCCATGCCGCCGGCGCCTACTTCTACATGGACGGCGCCAACTACAACGCCATCGTCGCCCGTCTGCGCATCGCCGACCTGGGCGTCGATGCCATGCACATCAACCTGCACAAGACCTTCTCCACACCCCACGGCGGCGGCGGTCCCGGCGCGGGCCCGACGGTGCTCTCGGCCAAGTTGGCACCCTTCGCACCGGTTCCGATGGTGGTGACGGCTGGAAGCGGTTTTGATGTTGAGGAGCACGCCGGTCACGGCGAAGCCCGGCAAAGCTATGGCCGCATGAAGGGCTACCACGGCCAGTTCGGCGTCTTTGTGCGCGCCGTGGCCTATATGATGGCCATGGGCGTGGACGGACTGAAACAAGCGTCCGGCGACGCCGTGCTCAACGCTAATTATCTGCTGGCTCGCTTGTCGGCGGAACTGACGCCGGCCTTTGATGGCCCGTGCATGCATGAAGCTGTGTTCGATGACCGCTTCCTCAAAGGCACCGGCGTCTCGACGTTGGATATCGCCAAAGCGCTGATCGACGAAGGCGTGCATCCGCCGACCATGTACTTCCCGCTGGTAGTCCACGGTGCGCTTCTGATGGAGCCGACCGAAACCGAAAGCAAGGCGACCTTGGATCAATTCGTCAACTCGCTGCTGTCGCTGGCCCGCAAGGCCAAAAGCGGCACGGCTGAAGCGATGTTCAAGGCTTCTCCCCAGCTCGCACCGCGACGCCGCCTCGACGAAACCAAGGCGGCCCGCAAGCCGGTCCTACGCTGGCTGCCGCCGGCCGGCAACCACGAGGGCAACGGCGACACGAAGCGCGAGGCGGCCGAGTAGCCTTTAAAGCTGTAGCCTTCAGAGCTCGAAGGCGCTTTTTTCGGGAAAGAGGCGGGCGTAAAGCCGCCGCACCATGTGCTCGATGAACGGCACGTCGACGGTCTTGTTGCCGTCGTTGATGCACAGCGCCTTCAAAGCGCGCCGCCGCATCCAAAAGCGCGCCACCGAGCTGCAGACGCGCGGCACCTGAATAAAGCGGCTGAAGTCGGCTTTGCTGTTCAGCAGGATATAGCCGTAGATGTCGCCGGCGGTGCGGGCCACGGCCAGATCTAGGCGCAGCGCCATGTTCTGTACGGCGCCGGATGTAACCTTGATATCGTCCGTGCGGCGGAAGGGCGTTCGCGAAAGACGCATCAACTCTTCGGGCAGCGTCACCCACAGCTTCGCCATCAGGCTGCGCGTCAAGGCATAGGGGCCGTGGGCGATGCGTGTATAGTGCAGCGGACCAAGCTTCTGTGCGAGTGCCGTATGCGTGGCAATCGCACGGCGATGGGTTGGGTCGCCAGAACGCATTTGCACCGGCCGCTGATCGGCGGCGACGATGATCCGCCCTTGCCCGTCGTAAAAATCCGCGGGCGATACTGGCGACAGGAAACACATGTCGTCGTCCAGCAGAACAAAATGTTCGGAGATGCCGGGGATGCGCCAGACATAGCTTTGGATGGCGTCGGAATGGAACGTCGGAAGGCCGCCGGCGGGAAAGAAATCCGCGTGGTGCGTCAAGCGCAGGCGCGGGTGCGCTTTATTCAGCCAGGCCGGAACCTGGCCGTTGGTCACCAGGTAAATATTGCGGAAGAACGGCGCGAACTTTTCAATGGAGCGCAGGGAATAGCGCAGCTCGTCGCGTTGTGAGAAGCGCGAGGCGCTGGTGCCGTAAGAGGCCTCGACTTCACCCATGGCGGCGCGGCGAGCGTTTATCTCGGCTTGGAGTACAGGATCGGCGCCGTCGACCCACAGCAGGACCGCGTCAACGGTCGGCTCGGCACCACAATTCGCGGTGCTGCGATCAGCTTCCAAAACTGCGGCTGAATAGCTCAACGCCCCACGTACTCTATCAATGACGACTTTCTAGTCTCATCAGAATAGTTACGTAAATATGACGCCGCAACTCCCATATGAGGGGTGTCCGGCTAGACGCGTCGATCAGGCCTTCTTCAGCGGTCCCAATATTTCCCTGATCTTCGCCGCTAATTGATCAATCGAGTAGGGCTTGGGGAGCAGCTCCACGCCGGCGTTGCAGGTATAACCAGTTGTGAACAACACCTTGAGGCTGGGCCGCAGACGCATCGCACCGTCGGCCAGCCTGCGGCAATTGCCGTGTTTCAAAGCGCGGGTTGTGAGCGTTGCCGTACGTTCCCGTTAGTTCAAGCGGCAAAGCTCAAACGACCTAGGGTCAGGACTCATTGATCATAGCCAGAAGATGACGGTTGCGGCGATATAAATGGCTGACATGAAGGTGTGGGCGCATCGGTCGTAACGAGTGTGGATGCGTCGCCAGTCCTTGAGCCTGCCGAACATGTTCTCGATCCAGTGACG
>CANJLF010000032.1 GCA_947475295.1 Fidelibacterota bacterium | reverse complement strand
CCGCGTTCCAGTTTGTGCCGGCATGGGACATCTTCACGGCCTTATCGGCGCGCAAATAAAAACTGAGATCGATGTTGAAGGCCGGGGCCGTATCCCAATTGCGCTGGCCATAGCTATTGGCGAAACCGCGGTGAATCGGCCCGGCGGCAAGAAAGCCGACCATGTCGTGACCGGCCCCGGCCTTTAGGACCGCCTCCACGCCTTCGTCGGATGATGCCAGCGCCGCCGGTAGAATGCGCGTGGTCGATTGCGGTGTGGTGTTGATGAGGAAGTGCGGATCTTCCGGCATGTCGGTGAGAATGTCGCGCAAGGCGGCAACGGCGGCGCGGGCGGCGGTGATATCGGCGGCCTGTTCACCGGTCAGCGTCAGCGTTTGCGATGCGTGACGGCGGCCGGCAAACAGCACAAGCGTTAAATAGCGCTGCTCGACGGCGCCGGCCTGGCGTACCGCCGAGCGGTTGAAGCGCACGAAGTCGGAGGTCTCGCCCGCGAAGCGCGCGAGAAAACCCTCGCCCGCTTTCATCTCGGCCGTCAACACATCGGCCAGCGCGAAAAATTGGTCCTGCATTTTTAAATCAGCCGCCGCCGAAGACTTGGACGTCGGCGAACAGGCCCGGCGGCGAAGCGTGGCCGACGCGAATGGCCTGATTGGGTTCGCCCTTGCCGCAGGTCGGCGTGCCCAGCACCTGCACCGTGGCGGCGTTGCCAAGGCCTTTGAGATTGCGCCAGAAGGTCGCGGAAATGCCGCGATAGTTGGGGTTCTTCACCACCGCGCCGAGTTTGCCGTTTTTTATAAGCCGGGCGCGCTCGCAGCCGAATTGGAATTTGTTGCGGCTGTCGTCGATGGACCAGGAGACGTTGGTCTCCATGGTGATGCCGTTCTCGATCTCGCCGACGAGATCGTCAAAGCTTGACGCGCCCGGTTCCACATTCAAATTGGCCATGCGGTCGATGGCCGGGCGGTTCCAATTGCAGGCGCGCGCGTTGGCGACGCCCGACGTGTTGGCGCGCGCCTGGCTGAAGGCGCCGCCGAGCGGTTTTTGCAGGATGCCGTTCTGAATCAGGAACTGACGCTGGGCCTCTGTGCCTTCATCATCAAAGGCGTAAGACGCGGCTTCGCCCGCCACGCCGGGATCGAAGGTGACGTTGAGCAGTTTGGAGCCGTACTGATATGTGCCGAACATATCGAGAGTGACGAAACTGGTGCCGGCGTAGTTGCGTTCGTCGCCAAGAATGCGGTCGAGTTCCAAAGGATGCCCGATAGACTCGTGGATCTGGATATACATCTGGTCGGCGGCCAGCAGCAGATCCATGACGCCGGTGGGGCAATCGGGCGCGGCCAGGAGTTCCAGCGCTTCTTCGGCGACGCGCGGTGCGGCGGTCCAAAAGCCCACGTCGTCCAACACGTCAAGACCACCTTGCCGAATCACGCCGCCGCGCCCGAAGGTGCGGGTTTGGGTCTCGCCGCCGTCGGAGGCGCTGGCGGAAAGGCCCGGCACGACAATGCCGCGACGCTGGCGGATGAAACCGCCGGCGGAGGTCGCCATGACCGACTCTTCGTCGGTGAACGAAATATCGGTCGACCAGTCGACGATGCGCGCATCGCGCTTCAACTGTTCGGCCTGGGCCTTGAGGCGGGCGATTTTCTCGGCGCGGCTAACGGCAGCCCATGCGACGCGCGGCTTATCCTCGTGATCGTGGCGAACGGCACTGGAGCTGCGCAGCGGCAAGGGCGAAACCATGCGGCCGGCGGAACGCTTGGCCCACGCCAAGGCCGCCCGCCCCGCCCGCTTTAGTCCGGTGGGGCTTACATCCGAGGTGGCGGCATAACCCAGCCCGCCGCCGGCGTGAACCGTAACCATGGCGCCGGCGTCGTCGGAGAGGCTGATGGGCTCAGTGACACCGCGCGTTACGCCCAGATGCTCGGCCCGGCTGCGCATGGCCCGTACGGACCAGAAGTCGCAGGGCGGCGCGGCGGCGGCAAAGCGGGCCGCAATTTCGCCAGGGTCGGAAATGCGCTCGGTCATGTCTCATGACTTGCCGCAGCGCCGCGCGCTTTGCAAGCGGCTGCTATATATTAGGTGTCATGACACTGTTGGAGTAAGCGGGTGGGGGCAAACGAGCCAGGAAAAACGCGCGGACGGCCTATGCCCGACCCTAAGCTGGTGTGGGAGCCGGGCCGCACGCCTGCCGCCGCGCATTTCGGCGACGTCTATTACAACCGCGACGGCGGCCTCGCCGAAGCGCGTCATGTTTTTCTGGAAGGCTGCGCCCTCGCGCAAGCCTGGCGCGAGAGCGATGCTTTCACCATCTGCGAACTGGGCTTCGGCGCCGGACGTAATTTCCTGGCGACCTGGGAGCTATGGCAGCGCACGCGCAAACCCGGAGCGCGGCTACACTATGTGGCAGTGGAAGGCTATCCGCTGACACGAACCGAGATCGGCGAATGTCTCGATCAGTGGCCTGAGCTTACCGAGCTGACACGCGGATTGTTGCGTGTGTATCCGGAGCCGCAACCGGGCTTCCACCGGCTCTTTCCCAGCGATGCCGACGGTATCACGCTAACGCTGCTTTACGGCGATGCCGCCGAAGTCCTCGCACAACTGGAAGCCGACGTTGACGCCTGGTTTTTGGACGGCTTCGCGCCGGAGAAAAATCCCGCCATGTGGAGCGCCGCGGTTTTTGCCGAAGCCGCGCGACTGTCCAATTCCAAAACACGGCTTGCGACCTATAGCGTCGCCGGCGACGTGCGGCGGCGCTTGGACCAGGCCGGCTTCGAAGTCGCCAAGGCCCCAGGCTTCGGCGCTAAACGTGAAATGTTGCGCGGACAATTTCGTGGCGGACCAACAAAGCCGCACTTGCAGCCTTGGTTCGCCAAGCCCCCACGACCCGTTGTGCGCGCGCCCGTACCGCACGGACATGCGGTGATCGTCGGCGGCGGCATCGCCGGCACCAGCATGGCGCGCGCGCTTGCCCGGCGCGGTTGGCATTGCACCATCATCGACCGGCGCGGCGCGCTGGCCGACGAGGCCTCGGGCAATCCCGCCGGCGTACTGATGCCGCGCCTGACGGCAGCGCCCAATCTCGACGGCCGGTTTTACGCCGCCGCTTGGCGCTTTGCCTTGCAGACTTTGGAGGAACTCGGTGAGGCGGCGCGACCGATCTATCGCGACCGCTCAGGCCTCTTGCACCTGGCCACCGACGACGCGGAGACAGCGCGCCAGATCGCCATCGCCTCCGAAGGACCGCTGCCTGAATCCTTGCTGACGCGGGTCGATGCGCAGGAGGCTTCCGACATTGCCGGCTGCGCGCTCCCTTACGGCGCATTGTACTTTCCGCAGGGCGGCTGGCTGCGTCCCCGGGAATTTTGCGCGAGCTTGGCGAACGACGCCCGTGTGGTGCTGAAGGTCGATGTCGGTGCGCTACGTCACGACAACGGGCTGTGGCAAGTTATCGATACCGCCGGGAATATGTGTGCCCAGGCCGATGTGGTGATCCTGGCCAATGCGCTGGGTGCAGCAAACCTGCCCTTCGCGGCTTGGCTGCCGCTCAAAGCCCGCCGCGGGCAGATCACGCTGGCGCCGCCAACATCCGTGAGTGCGCGCTTGCGGACGGTTCTCGCCTACGGCGGCTATATGACGCCAGCCCATAACGGGGTGCACTGCATCGGTGCGACTTTCGATTGGGTCGATGCGGACGCCCTCGATATCGATCCGCCCGTGGCCGAAGCCGATCATGGGCGCAATCTCGCCGATCTCGCGCGCGTCCTTCCGGAAATGATGGCGGACGTGGAGGCGAGTGCATTGACGGGCCGCGCGGCCTTTCGCTGCACGACGCTCGATCACATGCCCATTGTCGGGCCCATGCCCGACCAAAGCGCCTATGTGCGCGACTTCGCCGAGCTGCGCCACGGCCACCCGTGGGCGCGCTATCCCGACGCGGCTTATCAGCCGGGACTTTATGCTTTGACGGGATTAGGCGCGCGCGGACTGGTAGCCGCGCCCTTAGCGGCGGAGATTCTGGCGGCCATTATCGCCAACGAACCCTGGCCAATCGAGCGGGATCTGGTCACGGCCTTGCATCCAGGCCGGTTCCTGGTGCGGGATCTCAAACGCCGCGAGGCTTAAGCGGTGGGATTTGGGGAGGGGAATTGAGGTCAGGACCGAAGTCTCAAAGTCCATCTGCGCGGACGGGCGGGATCGATGGTTCTTAACATCGACCCTGACCTCAATTTCTCGGTAGCGTCAGGGCTAAAACTTAGGTCGAAAGCGTCAGGTCAAAAGCTGCTTTAAGGAAAAATCTTCTCCCGCTGACCGCAGGGATCCGCCTACCGGCGGTATTACCCGGGCCGAGCGGGAGAAGATAAAACCTTGATGTCACCGGGGTAGGATTTGACTCGTGGGCAGTGACGTTCAAGGCTGGATCACAAGGTATTCCTGAACACGGTATCGGGGTTGGCATGTGCCAGAGGTTGCTGCGCTCCTGTGTTATGTGGGAATATTTCCCACGGGACGATCGAAGCCTAGGCCCACCGATTTCTCCTGTCAACAAAAAAGTGGGAATTTTTCCCACGGTATGCCATAAAGCTGGCGCATGCCCGATAAAGACACCATTGCCTCGACCACTCCTAAGGTCCTGATCGGCGCCGTAAAGCGGCTGCTGCGGCCTTTGGTGCGTCTATTGATCTCCAAAGGCATGGGCCTGCCCGCCCTAACCGAGGTGCTGAAGCAGGTTTATGTCGATGTGGCGCTGACGGAGTTTCCGAGTCACGGCAAGAAAACCGCCACCGACAGTGGCGTCAGCATCCTGACGGGCGTTCACCGCAAGGACGTCAAACGCCTGCGCAGCCTGAAAGACAAAGGCCCGCAAGCCCCGCGCAGCGTCAGCATCGGCGCGCAAATGGTGTCGCGCTGGGTCGGCGACTCGCGGACCACCGACAGCAAGGGCCGGCCCTTACCGCTGCCGCGTCAAGCCGAGTCGCCGGGTGGACCATCCTTTGACGCGCTTGTTGCGGGAATTTCAACCGACGTGCGGCCCCGCGCCGTGCTCGATGAATGGTTGCGACTCGGCATTGCCCACCTGGACACGCAAGAGCGCGTCGTCCTCAACCAGCTGGCTTTCGTGCCGCAAAAAGGACTTGAAGAGAAAGCATTCTTCCTCGGCCGCAACATTCACGATCATATCGCCGCGGCCACCCACAACCTGCTGGGTGAAGGCAACCCGCAGCTCGAGCGGAGCGTTCATTACAGCGCCTTGACGCCGGAGTCGGCGGCGGCGCTGGCGGAGGCGGCGGAGCGTGCCGGTATGGAGGCCTTGCTGGATATCAATCGCTTGGCGCTTGATCTGGCCAACAAGGATAAAGGCAAGGAAAACGCCACGCGCAGAGTGAATTTCGGCCTATATTTTTACAAAGGCGCGGCCACATTTAAGAACTTGCGACCCGAGACCGAGTCAGAAGATTCGGATAGTTAACGGCGGTTGAACAACGACCGGCAATAAGGGGCTCATGATTAGGGGCATCAAAGAAAGGCTGAACGGCAAAACGGTGCGCATCTGCGCGGCCGTGGCTTTGCTGTCGCTGCTTTCTGCCTGCATGAGCGCGCCGCAACCGACTCGTATGGCCGCGGCGGACCCAAAAAACGGCGACGGCATTGGCGGCACCGGAATCAAGACCGCGGAAGTCAGCCCGCGCGGCGACGGCATCGGCGGCACCGGAATCACCAACACCGGCGTGCGCGGCACGATCACCGGCTTCGGCTCGATTCTCGTCAACGACCTGAAGCTCGACTTCGATCACAAGACCACGGTGGCCAGCGACGGCAAGCCGACATCGCTCGAGGCCTTGCGCGTCGGCCAGATTGTCCAGGGTGTGGCCCGTTCCAAAGACGGCAAGTACAGCCTGACCGCCCTAGAGATTCAGCACGCAGTCACCGGCCCCGTGACGGCGATTGATGCCGCCACCGAGACCTTGACCGTGCTCGGACAGAAAGTGCGCTTGAACATGGCCGGCGATAAGGCCGCCATGGCCGCCTTCAAGACTCTGCAGGCCGGCGACATCGTCAGCGTCTCGGGCCTGCGCCAGGCCGACGGCACGATCATCGCCACCCGCGTCGATCAAACGTCCGACGACGACCGCATCATGTTGCGCGGCACCGCCACGGCGGTGACATCGGCAACCTTGCGCATCGGCGACCTTGAAATTCCCACGGCTCAGGTTCCCTCCGCGCCGGGCACTCCGGCACCGCAGACCGGTGCGCAAGTCTTCGCCTCGGGGCGCATGATCAACGGCAACTTCGTGCCCGATGTGATCAGCGGCACGGCGCCGCTGGCCTTCGACGAAGCGGTCACGGAAGTTTCGCTGGAAGCCTATGCGCCCAAGGCCGCCGGCAGCGCCGATCCGCTGGTCATTGAGGGCGTGACGGTGAACGGCGCCGCGCTGCCCGCCGGCACGCCGATCAACGGCCGCATTGTCATCACCGGCCAAGTGGCCGGTCCCAATTCCATCACCGCCACCAGTATTGGCGGTGTGCGAACGGTTGTGACGATCAATGCCGCGCGCGGCTCGCTGCGCCCGGCGGCGATCCGTCCCGAAGGCGGGCGGCCCGAGCGCGTGGCGCCGCGCCCCAGTATCGACCGGCCCCAGGCTGTAAAGCCCGAACCGCCGTCGGCGACCCGGCCCGTCATTGAACGCCCGCAAGGGGTACCGATGGTCTAGCGGAAATGACTTGGGGCGGCCCCGAAGGACCGCCCCAAGCTTCATCACGTCTCAGATTTTATTAGAACGCGCGCGAGATCTTCACTTAAAATGCGCGTGAAATCTTCACGACGACCTTGTCGTCGGCCAGATTGCCGGCGTAGCGGATGTCCGAATCATAGTAACGGACATCGACATCGAACCAGTTGGAGACCTTCAAGGTCGCGCCGATATTCCAATCGGTCTGATCCTTGTGGCCCTGGGTCAGCATGTTGTAGCCGGCGCCGCCGCTGACGCTCAGCATTTCGACGATGGGAACGTTCACCACGGCGCTGAAGTAGGTGGCGTCGCCGGTGCTGCCGAAGTTGTCGGGCGTGTAAGCAACGCCGGTGGTCAGAGCAGCGATACCGAAGTCGTAACCGACCTTGCCGTAAACTTCCCACAGATCGTAGTTCAACGCCTTGGCCGCGCCCGGATACCAGTAGTAGGTGGCGCCGACATCGTAGGAGAAGTTGTCGATCTTGCCGCCGTAGCCGCCGTAAAGATCAAATTCCGTGGTCGCCTGGTTGCCGTCGGCGAAGTTAAGACCCGAGGCCCAGGTGCCGAAGTGAAAGCCCATGCCGGTGTCCCAGTCGAGGCCGCCCTGAACGGTGGCTTCGTTGGAGGTCTGGGAAACGCCGCGGAACATGTAATCGCTGACGAGCGCGACGTTACCGGTAACGCTGCCGGGCAGCGGATTGTCCTGGGCGAAGGCGGCCATAGGCGCCACGCTGAGGACGGCGGCAAACACGACGGTCTTTGTGGTGATGTTCACGTATATAGTCTCCTTGTTGTTTTTAAGAGAAGCGCGGGGCCCTTACCAAAAGTAAACACCGCGCCCTTGTCACCGCCGGAACCTATGCGCGGCGACAAGGCGTCATAGAACCTTCGCACTTGCGAGACCAGCCGTAGATGATGCTTCCGCGCATTCTCGCGCGCAGTGTGGCCACAACAGCACGCTTCCTGTTACCGGCCTTACGAAAGTGTGGCGGCAACAACACGCTGGAAATTTTTTCGGTGAGGCAAGCAACGCTTCGCTGAGCGCCGCGTGCAAAAACGCTACGCTTCTAGCGCCAGCGATAGGTGACGATCATGCCGCCGCCGGCAGACGGACTGTTGCGCGAGAAACCCGCGACGCCGTAGGTGTTCAGCGACCAATCTTGGGCAAGGCGCAGATTGATGTAGAGCGTGCCTTCCTGCGGCGCGGCGGCGGCTTTGATGGCAGCGCGGCGTGCTTCATAGGAGATGCCGGTCGTGACGATTTCACTCCAGGTGTACTGCAATCCGACCGAGCCGAAGAACACATCGCGCAGCGGAAAAGTTTTGGGCTGACCAGTGACGCGGTAACCGATATTGCCAAAGGGCATGAAGTCGCCCCAAGTCTTGGCGATATCCATTTGGAAGGTGCCGTCCCAGGCGCCGGTGCCGAGACCTTGCGCGTAGCTGGCGGTCGGCGCCTTGGCCCGCGCGGTCAGGTCAACGTAAAGCCCATAGGCATAAAGACTCTCCAGCGAATAGGTCGCCGAGAAATTGACGTCGCCCAATCCGGACGCCGCACCGGAGGTGCGCAGGCCCACGCTGCCTTCGGCCGAACCGTCCAGCAGCAACGCCGGCCCCGAGACGCGAATCCAAGGCGCCACGACCTTGAGCGTCCATGGACCCTTGGCCGCCTGGGCCGTCACGGGGATATAAAGAATCTCGGTGTGCTTGGGCGCGCCGTAGGTGCCGGTACTGAAGTCAAAGCCCGAGCTCGCGCGGAATTGCCAAAAGGCATCGGCGAAGGAATCCTGGGCCTGTGCGGGGCGGGAGACCGCAAGAGCCGCGCACACAACCACACACACTGTGATGAAACGCATCATCCCTCACCCCGAGCCGCGAAGAGTTAAGCTTACCAATCGGCGCTCTAAGCCGCCAGCACGGCGATTTCCCGGCGAAGTTGTTCGATCAGCTCGCCGCATTCGGTAAGGTGCTTGGCCTCAATATCCAGAATGGCCGTGAAGGCCTTCACCTTGAGTCCGATCACATCGACGTCCTTGGCCGCACCCTCGATACGGGCCGCATCCAGAACGATGTCGATGAGGCGGTCGGCGGCATGTAAGCGTCCCCACAAATAATCGTTCTGGCGATAGGCCAGGCAGAAGAACGCGCCGAAGTGATGGAATTGAATGCCCTTGAGGGTAGCGTCGGCGCCGCCCTTGCGCAGGGTCTGCGCATCGTCGGGACTGAGCCGGTCGACGCGGATTTCATCGAACTCATCCAGGTCGCGCCAGTTGGTGATGGAAAACGTCAGCACGTCCCACACCGCAAAACCGATATAATGCTCAATCAGCTCGCGGCGCGCGGGCGCCGGCAGCGGCGCGACATCGCCGGCGCCGTTGACGAGCGCGATCAGCAAGGCATCCGTGCGGGCATTGTCGGATTCAAGCGCCAAGTCGTTACCGAGCAGATCCAAGGTCTGCGTGATGGGCTTGGTGAAAAGCCGCGCCACGGCTTCGGGATCGGACGCCAGCGCCGGCTCATTGACCATGGCTTGCACGATATCGCGGACCACGGCCTTGACGGCATCGAGCGCATCGCGGCCGAGGCCACTGACGCCGTCGCCCGCACCGGCGGCGCGCGCCGTCATGGGTTGCAGCAGCGCGAGCGCGTCGTAAAGACCGGCCTTGACGCGATCAAGGCGCTCGGACTTCAAGCCGGCGAAATCTTCTTCGGCAAGGCGGGTGTAGAGCTGGTTGACCGCGCGCACGACAAAGCGCACGCGGCGCTGGCGGTAGCGCACATCGAAGCGTAAGAGGAACTTAATCCAGGCAGGCGGGCCCACGGCGGGGTCAAAGGGTTTTAGCAAGTCTGCGGCCGACGGCGACACGCCGGTCAGCGTCGCCCACTTCTGAATGACGCCGATGATGCGCCCGGATTCCGCAGTATCGCGATCATAGCCGCAGATTTGACCGACGAGCGCCGCCACATCCTCGATGACCGCCGTGAGCTTCAAGCGCAGATAGCCTTCATAGGCAAAGCCGGTCTGGTTGCGGGCGCGATTATTGGCCAACTCACGGAAGCGGCCGATCTGCTGGCCGGTGATGACGCCGTCCAATTCCTGACCGGCGACAGCATCGGCCATGGCGCGGATGTGCGAGCGGGCGCTGTCCACCACCATCTGCAGGCGGCGCACTTCGGCGTTGTAGGTGTTCACCCAAGCCAGGTCATCGTGGATGGGTTCGTTGCGCGGGATATCGGAAAGGGCGCCCTTCAGTGTTGAGAAGAAGCCCGGCACGCGGCCCCACATAGCACTTCCGGCGCCCCTCGGATGGGGATCGATGTAGAGCAAGCGCCGATCCACATGGCGATAGGCGGGCCGGCCGCGAATGGCTTCGATGGCCTTGGCGAAGGGCTTGTTGTTGAGCACGCTGCCGTCGATGAAGGATGCGTCGGCTGGGTTGAGGTTAGCCAGCAAGTAGGGCCTGAAATTCCGGTACAGGAAATCGACGCGTGTGCGCCAGCTGAGCTTGCGCTCAGCGATCAGATGATCGATCTCGCTGAACCGCATCGGGGGGAATGCTCCGGGAAAAGAGGACGTCGCCCGTGCGGCAAATACAAGCTCGGGAAGATTTTCGCGGTCGAAGTTCGAGGTCGCCTGCTCGCGCAAACCCTGGCGATAGGATAGGCGCAGCATCTGGCGGTGTTCGCGGTCCTGAATCACCGGCGGATCGTGGATGGGGGTGTCGGTGACGTAGCCGTAGAAATCGGTGACCGTCACAAACAGATCGAGCTGAAGGCCGCTCGGCACCAGCGAACTGCCCGGCGATGCAGGGTCGCCCATGCGCGAAAAGCCGTCGTAAAGCACCTTGGTGAGGTTGTACCCGTCGAAGGGCGGCCTGAACCAGCGCGAGCGCAGGAACATGGACAGTTTCTGCTTGAGCTCGTGGTTGCCGCCCAGATCCTCGCGGAACCGGTAGAGAAACATCCATACGAAGGGGCGGAAGTACCACTTCGTCCAGGGGCCAGCTTTGATGTGGGGGGGCATCAGCTCGGCGACGTCGGAATGCTTGAGCCAAAAGTCGCGCAAGGGATCGATATTGAGATCGTGGGCCAGCGCGCGCGCCAGGATCACGCCGTTGATGCCGCCGGCGGAAGCCCCGGCGATGACATCAACGACAATGCGCAGATCAAGGGTCTGGCCTATGATCCGCAGGAGTTCGAAATAGGCCTGTTCGGTGTCGGCGGGTTCGTCGCGGGGCGCGGCCACGTCGGCGTAAGTCAGATCGGGCTGGTGGCGGTTGGTGAAGGTATGGAAATCGCGCGACGCGCGCACAAGCTTCAGGATTTCCTTGGTTACGCCGTGCATGTAAACGGCCAGCGAAACGCCGCCGTAGCAGACCAGGGCAAACCGTAACTCTTTTTCCTTCACGCGACCTTATCCCCCCTAAGTCGTAGGCGAACGATCCGGGGCAAATCATCCCGGGCCGGCCCGCGGCAACAAGCGTGTCGGTTACAATCTAGCGCAGAGGGGGTGCCGCGTGCATTACGAGAGTATGAGGGTAGCCCCTATTCCGCCGGCTGATCGGCGGTTTGATCATCATGGCCGCTGGCATGGGAGGGGTGTGCTTTCTCGTATTCCCGCAGCTCGGCGGCGACGCGCCCGGGCGAGCCGGTACGCTTGGCCAGTAGCATGTAGAAGGTCGGCACGACCACCAATGTCACCACCACGGCGAAGGCGACGCCGGTGAAAATCACCACGCCGATGGGGCGGCGGCTCTCGGAGCCGGCGCCGGTGGCGATCACCAGCGGCATGGCGCCCATGATCGTGGCGAGCGCCGTCATGATGATCGGGCGCAAGCGAATGGCGGAGGCTTCGACCAGCGCTTCGCGGAAACCACGGCCCGCATCGCGCAGCTGATTGGTGAACTCAACGATCAGAATGCCGTTCTTGGCAGCAAGACCCACCAGCACGATGATGCCGATCTGCGAGAACAGGTTGATGCTTTGCCCGAATAGCAGAAGCCCGGTAAGAGCGCCGAACACCGCCAGCGGAACGGTCATCATGATGACCATGGGGTGGATGAAGCTTTCGAACTGCGCCGACAGCACCAGGAACACCACAACGAGGGCCAGCGCGAAACTGAAATAGATCGAGGCGCTATTGTCCTTGAAGTCGCCGGCCTCGCCGCGCCAGGTCAACACGGCCGTGGAGGGCAGTTTCTCCTTGGCGACGCGTTCGACTTCTACAATGGCGTCGCCAAGGACGACATCGGTGCGCGGCGTCATCATCATGTTGATGGCGCGCCGGCGGTCAAGACGCGAAAAACTATCCGCATAGGAGCCCTCTTCCAGAGTCACCAGACTGGACAGCGGAATCAGCGCGCGAGTCGTTGCGGACCGCACATAAATGTTAGAAATGTCGCCGGGAGTCGCGCGGTCGGAATCCTGACCCTGCAGGATGACGTCGTATTCTTCGCCCTTGTCAACGAAGGTCGTCACGCGGCGCGAGCCCAACATGGCGGCAAGCGCGTCGCCAATATCGCCCACCGTTACGCCAAGATCTCCGGCGCGCGTTTGATCGATGTGAATGCGGAACTGCGGCTTGCTTTCGATGAAGTTGTTGCGCACCGAAGTGAACATCGGGTTGTCACGCAAGCTTTCCATCATGATATCGCGCCAGACTCGCAAATCGTCGTAGGTCGGCCCACTGATGGCCAACATCAATCCGCCGCCCGGGCCACCACCGCCGCCGCCACCGCCACCGCCACCGCCGCCATTACGGCCGAGGCCGGGCGGCATGCTGGCGATGATTTGCGCGCCGGGTATGGCCTGCAGCTTGGGCGTAAGTTCGGCGACGAACTCGGCGGTGGAGCGATGACGGTCGCCCCACGGCGCCATCCAAACGTTCGAATTACCCATATTGCCGTTGCCGCCGATGTTCTCGGTGGCACGGAGGACTTCGCCGCTCTCGATATAGGGCTTCAAAAGGTCGAGTGCCTTCTCCAACTGGCGCGAAGTATATTCAGCATTGGAGCCTTCCGGCGCACGGACTGAGATCTGGACTTGGCCGCGATCTTCGCGCGGAGTGAACTCCTGCGGCAGGAACGTAAATAGTAGACCCGTGCAGGCCACGATAGCTCCGAAACCGGTCAGAACGACCTTGGGCATGTCCAGCGCGCGGTTAAGAACACGGACATAAAAGGCCTTCAGCCTTTCAAAAAGCGTCTCGGCAAGGTGCGCGATGCGGCTGGCATTAAGCGCCGGGGTGAGAATCTTGCTGCACATGACCGGCGTCAGCGTGAGCGAGATGAACATCGAGAACACCACGGCTACCGCCATGGACAGCGCGAATTCCTTAAACAGGCTGCCGACCGACCCCTTCATCAAGGCGACCGGCACGAAAGCCGAGACCAGGACCATGGTCGTGGACACGACCGCCACGCCGACCTGGCGGGAGCCGCGCAGCGCTGCCAGCAGCGCCGGCTCGCCCATTTTCATGCGGCGGTGGATGTTCTCCAGCATGATGATAGCGTCGTCAACCACTAAGCCAATGGCCAGGACCATGGCCAGCAGCGTTAGAATGTTGACCGAGAACCCCATGGGCCATAGCACAACCGCTGTAGCGATCAGCGAGATGGGCACAGTAACCGCGGGAATGAGCGCGGCGCGCACGCTGCCGAGGAAAAGGTAAATCACCAGCATCACAAGGGCAGCCGCAACGCCGATCGCGATGCTGACTTCATGGATAGCGGCGGAAATAAACAGCGAACTGTCGCTGCCGATCTGAATGTTCAAGCCCGCCGGCATGGTCGGCCGCATTGCCTCAATTTCGCGTTTGATCGCATCGGCGACGTCCAAGGTCGACGCCCCCGGCTGCTTCACGATCATGATGCCCACGCCGAGCACGCCGCCGCTTTTGAAGACCGAGTGAATATCGACCGGCGCCATTTCAACTTTCGCGACTTCGCCGAGACGGATGAGATAATTGTTGGGGCCGCGGGCGACCACAAGCTGGCGGAAGTCTTCGGCGGTTTGATACGCGCGGATCGTGCGCAACGTGAAATTACGGCTTTGGGACTCCAGCTGGCCCGCGCCCAGTTCGACGTTTTCGCGCCGGAGTGCGGTTTGGACATCGGCGACGGTAAGTCCACGCGCCGCCATGGCGCGGCGATCGAGCCACACGCGCATGGCTTTCTGGCGAGCGCCGATGGGGTTGGTGGTCGCAACGCCTTCAACCGAGGCGATACGCGGCTGCAAGGTTAGAATGGCATAATCGGCCAGTTCCATGGCCGACCGCTGGCCGTTGACGTTGATGACCATGATCGGGTCGGAATCGGAATCAGCCTTCTGGATGACCGGCGGATCGGCGTCGACGGGCAAGCGCGATGCGATGCGGCTGACCTGGTCGCGGATGTCGTTGGCGACCGTATCGATGTTGGTGCCTTCGTGGAATTCAAGATTGATGCGGCCGAAGCCGTCGCGCGAGAACGAGCCGATCGCCGCGATGCCTTGGATGCCGCTGACCTGGTCTTCGATCAATTTGACGACTTTGGATTCAACCACCTCGGCGGACGCACCTTGATAGTTGACGCCGATACCTACGACCGGGCGCTCGATGTCGGGGGTCTCGCGCACGGGAAGTTGGAAGAAGGAATAAAGGCCGAAGACCACCAGCAACAGGCTTGCCACAATGGCAACGACAGGGCGGCGGATCGAAAAATCGGAAAGCAGCATGTTAGACCTCTGTCACATGCGGCTAACCCGCCGCTGATCTTTTGACCTAGGCCGCGCGAACGCCGGCCATTCATATAAGGGCGGCGCGAACGCCGCCCGCGCAATCACGTAGCGGCAATCAGCCGGGGTGGCGCAGGGCCTCGGCGTCGGCGGCCGGAGGCGGCGCGGCGCCGCCGCGCAACGCGTCGGCATTCAGGAGCTTGACCTTGGCGCCGTCGCGCAAATCCTGGATGCCTTCGCCGACGACGATGTCGCCGTCCTGCAGCCCTTCGAGCACTTCGACGGCGCCCGGCCGGCGGCGGCCGAGCACGACCTTTAGGCGCTTTACAACATTGTCCGACGTGACGGTGAAAACATACTGCTGGTCGTTTTCCGGCAGCAGCGCGATTTCCGGGATCATCAGAGATTCACGTTTGTCTTTGATGAGATCCACGACCATCAACATGCCGGGACGAAGGCGCGCATCTTCGTTGGGGATGGTTGCGCGCACACCGACCGCGCGGGTGATGGGATCGACGCGGCTGTCGACGGCGACAACCTTGCCCTTGAAAATTTCGCCGGGATAGGCGCTGGCATTGGCTTCGATATCGAGGCCGGGCTTTAACGTTGCCATGAAGGTTTCGGGAATTGAGAAGTCGAGCTTCACTTCCGAGATGTCGTCGAGCGTGGTGATGATCGTGCCCGGCGTCACCAGCGCGCCAAGACTGATGCGGCGCGTGCCGACGATGCCCGGGAACGGCGCGATAATCCGGCGGTCGCCTGATTTCACGCGCGCCGCGGCGACGTTGGCTTCGGCTTTTTTGACGAGTGCGATGGCATTATCCACGGTCGACTGCGACACGTGCTGGGACGCCACCAGGCCCATCATGCGCGCGAGTTCTTTTTTCTGCTGTTCCAGGTTGGCCAATTCGACATTGACCGCCGCGTCTTCGGCGCCGGCGTCGATCGCCGCGATCAGGTCGCCGCGTTTAAAAGTCTGTCCGTCTTCGAAATCGATCGAACGGATGATGCCTTGGGTCTTGGCGGTGAGGGTGACGGACTCATTGGCAAAAAGCGTGCCGATAGCTTCAATGCGGTCACCGAACACTTCCTTATGCGCGACGGCGCCGATCACGGGACGCACGGCCATCGCAGCACCACGGCCGCGCTGCGGCGCAGCGGACTTGCCGGGCGCGAAGAAGTACCAGCCGCCAGCCGCCACGAGGACGACGGCGAGACCAGCAACGAGTGTCCGTTTG
The DNA here is from genome assembly GCA_947475295.1 of Fidelibacterota bacterium. Classification (GTDB taxonomy): domain Bacteria; phylum Pseudomonadota; class Alphaproteobacteria; order Rhodospirillales; family Rhodospirillaceae; genus SHVO01. Next base: position 4,108 of record CANJLF010000032.1, on the reverse strand, counting down.
GAAATATCGAAAGGCATTTTGAACCTGACTAAACTAATGCAGAGATCGCCACGCGCTCATTCCCGCAAGCGGGTCAAAGCGCCAGCACCAACCTTACCCCTACATGTTACAGCCTGACCGCTACGTGGGTGCGAAGGCTGAAAGGGCTATCTAACACAGGCATATGCTGGCCTACCACGGCCTAGTGTTATCACGTGGCCCATGGTGACACGTTTCACAGTTGCGTCATTTAAAATGATCTTTATCCGCAGCTGATCCCATTAATTAACGATTATTAATGTTGCGGGCGGACTTTCATCCTGGCCGTGTAACACGCCGGAAAACGGGCTTCAGCGGTAGAGCTTGAAGTCTTCCGTCGCTTTGACCAGGGCGGCGCGAATCCCCGGCTCCATGGACGAGTGGCCGGCGTCGGGCACGACCCGATATTGGGCCCCAGACCAGGCCCGGGCCAGGCGGTCGGCCGTGGCGATGGGACAGACCATGTCGTAGCGCCCTTGGACAATCACCGCCGGGTGATTGGCGATGGCGCCGATATTTTTGATCAGCTGATCGGGCGCGAGAAAGCCGCCGTGCATCATGTAGTGGGCTTCGATCCGCGCCATGGACAGCGCGCCGGTATAAAAATGGTCGGCGCTTTGGTCCTGGCGTCCGTTTTTGCCGGCGGGAATCAGCCGCGAGCAGGCATTCTCGTAAGCGCACCACGCCGCCGCGGCCGGCTTATGGATCGCCGGATCGCTGTCGGTCAGACGGCGATAATAGGCCGCCAGCAAATCGCCCTGTTCGGCGGCGGGAATATGACCGGCGAAAGCGCGATGAGCTTCGGGGAAGAACCACCCCATTCCATTGCCTTGTTCGCTGCGGCCGACAAACCAATCGACTTCTTCCTTCGAGAACAAGAACACACCGCGCAGGATGAAACCGATACACCGCGCGGGATGCGCTTCGCCGTAGGCCAGCGCGAGTGTTGATCCCCACGATCCGCCGAAAACCAGCCAGCGCTCGATGCGCAAGTGGAGGCGCAAGGCCTCGATATCCGCGACAAGATGCGCGGTGGTGTTGTCGGTCAGATCGGCTTCGGGCGTGGACCGCCCTGCACCGCGCTGATCGAATAAAATAATGCGATAGCTGTCGGGGTCGAAGAACCGCCGATAGGCCGGCGCCGTTCCCGCGCCGGGGCCGCCATGCAGAAAGACCACCGGCACGCCTTTGGGATTGCCCGACTCTTCCCAATACAAACGATGCGGTGGGTCGACGTCGAGCATGCCCGTGGCGTAAGCATCCAAGGGCGGAAACAGCGGGCGTTCGTCGGCTTTGACCGACGCTCTGCTGCCGCTCATCCCTGTGTTCTCGAGCGCGGCGATGACCCAAATCTCCATCCGGTTCGGCTGCGGCTATTCTCGATATCAACGCGATGAAGAGCAAGAGCGGAAAAGCCCTTAAATAACGGGCTATTTGAATGACACCTGGCGTGGCTCGACTTTTCAGCGGACCAATTTTATGGTGCCGCGCCTATGCCGGTTTTATTCCTCATCATCTTCATGGATCTCGTGGGCTTTGGCCTGCTGATCCCGCTTTTGCCGTTTTATGTGCAGCGGGTGGGTGCCGGCCCTGAGGTCATTACGCTCGTGCTCGGCCTGTATTCGGTTGGGCAATTTATCGCAGGTCCCCTGTGGGGCAGGCTGAGCGACCGCTTCGGCCGCAAGCCGGTTCTGGCGCTGACCAGCTTTGGCCTGGCCTTATCCTACGTCATGCTGGCCTATGCCGATAGTTTGAACTTGCTGATCGCAAGCCGGCTGTTCGGCGGCGTCATGGCCGGCAATATCGCCGCCGCACAGGCTTACATCAGCGACATCACCACGCCCGCGACCCGAGCGCGCGGCATGGGCGTTTTAGGCGCGGCCTTCGGTTTGGGCTTTATTTTCGGGCCTGCCATCGGCGGCGTGCTCGGCGGCCATGACGTCGCCACGGCGGATTTCACTTCGCCTGCCCTCGCCGCCGCCGCCTTTACAATTGTTGCCACGGTGGGCGTGCTGCTGTTCTTGAAAGAAAGCCTCGCTCCCGAAATACGCGCCGCCAAAACGCCTGCGCCGAAACTGCCGCTGGCCGAAAAACTGCGTGCGGCCTTCGGGCGAAAACTGCTGGCGCTGCTGGTGGCCATCGGCTTTCTCGCCATCACAGCCTGGGCTTTGTTCGAGACGGTGTTCGCGCTCTGGGCCAATGCGGTTTTCACCTACGGCCCGGCGCAGATCGGTTACGTGCTGACCTTCATGGGCGTCATCAGCGTGATCGTTCAGGGCGGCGCCATCGGCCCGCTGACGCGCCGCTTCGGCGAACGCACCTTGGCGACAGTGGCCACGGCGCTTTTGATCGCAGGCTATGTGGGCCTGGCGGCCACGGACACGACACCCGCCATGCTCATAGCTTGCGGGGTATTGGCCGTGGGCTCGGCCCTGTTCACCCCCAGCCTGACCAGCCTGGTCTCCCAGGAGGCGGGCGAGCACGAACGCGGCGCAGTGCTGGGGGTTTATCAGGGGGTCACGGCCTTAAGCCGGGTGGTGGGGCCTGCTTTCTCGGGCGTCGCCTTCGCCCGCCTGGGCCAGCCGGCGCCCTTTTTGCTGGCCGCGGCCCTGGTTGTGCCGGCTCTTTGCCTGCTGGCGCTCCTGCCGCGTCATAAGCAGTAGCGATTAAGCCAGGAATTACATAGTATTAGGGCCTTATCGGCGGGAAAGCCGGGGTCTTGACGGGAAGGCCTTGGCACCCAACATAGGATGGGCTGCGCCAAAGTCTGGGCAGCCCACCGTTCTCGCTCTCAGGAGGAGACGACAGATGACACGAGTTTCAGTTTTTTCGAGCCCGCTGCTTTTGGGGTTCGACCATATCGAGCGGGTTCTGGACCGGGTCAATAAGACCGCGGCCGAGGGCTATCCGCCTTACAACATCGAACAGACTGGCGAACACGGCCTGCGGATCACGTTGGCCGTCGCGGGTTTTTCTGATGACGACCTTGCAGTCAGCGTCGAGGACAATCAGTTGGTTGTCCGCGGCCGGCAGCAGGAAGACTGCAATGCCACACGGATTTACCTGCACCGCGGCATCGCCGCCCGGCAGTTCACCCGCAGCTTCGTTCTGGCCGAAGGAATCGAGGTTCGCGGCGCGGAGGTTGTAAACGGCCTGCTTCACATCGACCTTGAAAGGCCAGTGCCCCAACCCAAAGTAACGCAAATAGAAATCAAGAATTCGGCGAAGCGCAAAGCCTCGCCCAAAACCATCGACCTCGACCCGCGCAAGTAAAAAACGAAAGTGCGGCAACAAAACCACCGGCGGCGCCATTTAAAATAGGTACCGGGCCGCTCGTGGATTGATCGCTCGAAAGGAGGATCACATGTACGACAAGGATATCGACAAGAAAGATATCGAGATCGGCAATGAAGAGATCGATGAAAGCATGGCCGATGAGGCGCAGCCGCGGACCCTGCTGACCGCCGAGAGCGGCGCGACGCCTTTGGATCTCGCGCGGCTAGGTTTGAGCGAAATCGCTTATATACGCCGGGCTATCGTGAACGACACGCCGATGTGGACCATCCACAACGCCGCCGGAGATCCGCTGGGCGCGGCCAACAGCTTCGATCAAGCCTGGGCGGCCGTGCGGCAAAACGACCTGGAGCCGGTAAGAGTTCATTAAACTTGCCGGCCTAGACTAAAACCACGACGCTTAAGAGCTTCGGCTCTTCTGCGAGGCGCGCCCGGATGTACGGCGCGCCTTTTTCGTTTGTGGCGTTCGGTGCTATAAGACGGACGCCTGCATGCGGCATGTTCCCGTAGCTCAGCTGGATAGAGCACCAGATTCCTAATCTGGGGGTCGTGAGTTCGAATCTCGCCGGGGACGCCAACCTGCCACAGAAACTGGAACCGTATTTGGGCGCTTTCCGCGCATTGATACGGTGGCTTGGGCCAAGGCCTTGACCTGACGGCTTTTTTTTGTACCGGTCGATTTGAGAGAATTGACCCATACAGGAGGAGCTGAAGATGACGAAACGTGGATTAGGTGCGGAGCAGGTTGTTTCCAAGTTAAGGCAGATCGAGGTGCTGATGGCGCAGGGCAAGTCTG
>CANJLF010000031.1 GCA_947475295.1 Fidelibacterota bacterium | reverse complement strand
CGTCACTGGATCGAGAACATGTTCGGCAGGCTCAAGGACTGGCGACGCATCCACACTCGTTACGACCGATGCGCCCACACCTTCATGTCAGCCATTTATATCGCCGCAACCGTCATCTTCTGGCTATGATCAATGAGTCCTGACCCTAGATATTGCGCAACATGTGGGCGCCGCAGGCCCGCCGCCGGCGGTTGGTTTCGGCTGGGTCCATATCGGGCGTGACTGCGCATAGAGCGTCGCAATCGGCTTTGCTGGTCTTGCGGCCGCGCCACGGCACCGGTAGACGGGGCAGGGGCTCCGCCTTCAGGGCGAGATGGGGCGCCAGGCCATGAAAGACGGTGACGAGGTGTTTCAAAGTCAGCTCTTCGAGCATCGGCAAATCGCAATCCTGCGGAATGTCGAACCATTCCGCAGCGACGATGGGCCCTGAGTCTACGCTGGCCAGCATTTCGTGGACGGTGATGCCGAACTGCTTGGCGTTTTCATAAAGCGCGAAAACCGGCGGATAACGCCCTGGGCGCTCGGGCGGGCCCGGGTGAAAATTGTAAGACGGGCCGGGTAGGGCGGTGAGCCAGCGTCCAGGCACAATCACCGGCGAGCAGAACGATACCAGGCGCGTGCCTGCGGTGGGGTTTGCGCAAGCCTCTTCCAGCCCGGCCGCCGCCGTGACGGCGCAAATGTCCAAAGCCGGGTTGTGCTCGCGCATCATCTTTGACAAATGCGGCGCCTCAACCTCGCCTGTCAGAAGGATAATCCTGGATATCGCCAAGGATTGCATGTCTCCGGTTGTCGTCCCATATCGGCGCTGTCTAAACTGACACTGCGTTCTCAGTATGGTGGTTTTAACAGTGGCTAAAATCGAAATCTATAGCTCCCCATTCTGCGGCTATTGCAGCCGGGCAAAACAGCTGCTTCGCGGCAAGGGTGCGGCTTTTGAGGAAATCGACGTTATGGCCGACGGCGCCAAGCGTGAAGTCATGATGGAGCGGGCCGGTGGGCGGCAGACCGTGCCGCAGATCTTCATCGATGGCCGGCACATCGGCGGTTGCGACGATCTCTATGCCTTGGATTCCGAAGGCAAGCTCGACCCTCTACTCGCGGGCGGCTGAAACATGCCTTCACCTTTGTTCAAGGCTGCCTGTTTACAAGTCAATGCCTCCAACGATATGGCGGCGAATATCGCTACCGCATCGGATTTGACTCGGCGTGCTGTCGAGCAGGGCGCCGCCTTCGTGCTGATGCCCGAAAACGTCGTCATGATGGAATGGGGCCGCGCCAATATCACAGCTAAGGCCATGCCCGCCGAGAAGCACACCGCTCTTGCGGCCTTCAGCGCCTTGGCCAAAGACCTTGGTACTTGGCTGCACTGCGGCAGCCTCGCGGTGATCCTGCCCAGCGGTAAAGTCGCAAACCGCACATATATTTTGAACCCCGACGGCGCTGTCGCGGCTTCCTACGACAAGATCCACATGTTCGACGTCGATCTCGGCAACGGCGAGCGCTACATGGAAAGCGCGACCTTCGAGGCCGGCGATGCCGCGGTCACGGTCGACCTGCCCTGGGGCCGCCTCGGCCTCACAATCTGCTACGATCTGCGCTTTCCGCACCTCTATCGTCACCTCGGCCAGGCGGGCGCCGATTTTCTGACGATTCCGGCGGCTTTCACCAAAGTCACCGGCGAAGCCCACTGGCACGTGCTCCTGCGCGCGCGCGCTATCGAGACCGGCTGCTTTGTCTTCGCGCCGGCGCAGACCGGCACCCATCCCGGAGACCGCAAAACCTTCGGCCACGCTTTGATTATCAATCCGTGGGGCGAGATTCTCGCGGACGCCGGAACCGAGCCCGGTATCATCGTGGCGGACATCGATGTGAGCGAAGTGTCTCGCGCGCGGGCGAAAATACCCGCGCTGACCCTCGATACGCCATTTTCTCCCGTTTCGCGGGTTTGAGACGCATGCGAGCCTGCCATGCTATACTATACTTAGGCCTTTGTATTACGTTGCCGATGAGTTCCCATGATTCTCTATGACCTAACTTGCCCCGACGACCACCGCTTTGAATCCTGGTTCCGCAACAGCGGCGCTGTGGAGAAGCTCATCAAGGCTGGGCAAGTCGTGTGCCCGATCTGCGGCAGCAAAAAAGTCCAGAAGGCGCCCATGGCGCCCATGATTGGCAAGTCATCGGACGAGGGCGTGCCGGCAAAGCCTCGCAACGGCGAACTGGTTGCCGCCGTCGAGAATGCGGCTCAGGCTATTAACCAACTGCGCGAAGTCATCGAGAAAAACTTCGAGCACGTCGGCGGAAAATTTTCCGAAGAGGCGCGGCGCATTCATTACGGCGAAGCGAAGAAGCGCGGCATTTATGGCGAGGCTTCGGAACAAGACACCCGCGCTCTGCTTGACGAGGGCATCGAAGTGCACCCGATCCCAGGGCCCCGGCGCAACACTACCAATTAGCGTTTTACGGCCATCGCCAGATAGTTCACGCCCAGGTCTTTGCTAAGGCGCCAACTGTCGGTGAAGACGTCGTAGCTCATGCCCGCCAGTTCGGTGACCGTAAGGCCGCCGTGGCGCAGCGCCGTGCTCATCTCGCTGGGACGCACGAACTTGCGCCAATCATGAGTGCCGGGCGGTAACCAGCGCAGCACATATTCGGCGCCGATTTTGGCCAGCGCCAAAGCCTTCAGCGTGCGGTTCAAGGTGGCGGCGATCAGCACGCCGCCCGGCGCCACCAGTTCCGCCGCCGCCTTCAGGAACGCATCGACATCGGTCACATGCTCGACGACCTCGAGCGCGAGGACCACGTCATAGCGCGTACCGCGGTTCAGAAGCTCCTCGGGCGTGGCGTTGTCATAGGAAATGTCGAGGTTCGACCGGGCGGCATGAAGCCGCGCCACGCCGATGTTTTTTTCAGAAGCGTCGATGCCCGTCACGCCAAACCCCAGGCGCGCCATGGGTTCGGCGATCAGGCCCCCGCCGCAGCCGATATCGATCAGCGACAGCCCGCCAAAGGGCGGTGTCGCCAGGGCATCCCGCCCGAAATGGGCAGCGGCACGGTCCCGTACAAAGCGGATGCGCGAGGGATTGAATTTATGCAGCGGCCGGAAGGCCCCGGCCGGGTCCCACCAGCTGTCGGCCATGGCCGAGAATTTGGCGATTTCCCCCTGGTCAGCGGTAGATTGGGTGGTGGCGGTCGAGGCGGCGGGCATCGCGGAGTTCCTTGTCTGGCGTCGGGCCCACTATAAGTCCCTGTCCGCACACCGCAAACAGCGGCCCGCGAGAGCCCCAAATCCCGACTTTCCGGCCCAAAAAGCTTCGCAGGACTGCCCCTTGTGACAGGGGGGGGCTTTGGCTATTTATACGCCCGCCGTGAGGGCCGGTTTCCCGAGATGGGACAAGCCCTTCGGCACTTGAACGGGCGTAACGGAATAAGGGTTTGGGCGCTGCCATGGCGCGGATTGTACAGAAATTTGGCGGAACGTCGGTTGGCGATATCGCCCGCATTAAGAATGTCGCCCTGAGGGTGAAGGCTGAAGTCGATCGCGGCAACCAGGTTGCCGTGGTGGTTTCAGCCATGTCCGGCGTCACCAATCAGCTGGTCGACTATTGCACCCAGATGGCGCCGCTGCACGACGCCCGGGAATATGACGCTGTTGTTGCAACCGGCGAACAGGTGACCTCGGGGCTTTTGGCCATCGGCTTACAAGAACTGGGCATCCAAGCACGGTCCTGGGCGGGCTGGCAGATCCCGATCATATCCGACGACGCTCACGGTAAGGCGCGCATCGAAAGCATTAATGGCGCGGCCATGATCGCGGAAATGGAAAAAGGCCATGTGGCTGTGATCGCCGGTTTCCAGGGCATCGCGCCCGGCAACCGCGTGTCGACCTTGGGCCGGGGCGGCTCCGACACGACCGCCGTGGCTCTGGCGGCGGCCTTAAAGGCCGATCGCTGCGATATTTATACGGACGTGGATGGGGTATACACCACCGATCCGCGCATTGTGAAAAGCGCCAAGAAACTTGATAAAGTGACCTACGAGGAGATGCTGGAAATGGCGTCCCTCGGGGCCAAGGTATTGCAGACCCGGTCGGTCGAGATGGCCATGAAGCACCACGTGCGCGTGCAGGTGCTCTCCAGCTTCTCGGACGCGCGGGGCACATTGGTTTGTGACGAGGATGAGATAGTGGAAAAAGCACTGGTAAGCGGCATCGCATATAGCCGCGACGAAGCGAAGGTCACATTGATTGGCGTGCAGGATGCACCCGGCATCGCCGCCGGCATTTTTGGCCCATTGGCCACGGCCAATATCAACGTCGATATGATCGTGCAGAACATTTCGCGCGACGGCACCACTGACGTAACGTTCACCACGCCCCGCGCCGACCTCGAGCGCGCGCTGAAAGTAGTCAAAGACAGCATGAAGGTGCCCTACAAGAGCATCGATACGGACAAGGCTGTGGTGAAGGTCTCCGTCATCGGTGTTGGCATGCGCAGCCATGCCGGCGTCGCCCAGACCATGTTCAAAGCGCTCGCCGATAAGAACATCAATATTCACATTATCTCCACCTCTGAGATCAAGGTCAGCGTGCTGATCAGCGAAGAATATACCGAGCTGGCGCTGCGCGCCTTGCACACGGCCTACGGCCTCGACGCTGCCTAATAGTTTGGAGACCTGAATGTCGGAAGCGGTCGCCACAGAGAGTTTCCTCAAGACGGCGCCGCCCATGCCGGTGGTCTCGCCGCGCCTTGCGTCTCTGTGGAAACGCGGCGCCGACTTTTTAGGCTGTCCGGTCGCGATTCTCGGCGGCGCAATGTCGTGGGTATCGGAACGTCACCTGGTAGCGGCGATTTCGAATGCCGGCGGTTTCGGCGTGATCGCTTGCGGCTCTATGAGCCCGGCTCTGTTAGACGCCGAAATTAAGGCGACGCAAGCGCTGACGAAGCGACCCTTCGGCGTCAACGTCATCACCATGCATCCGCAACTGGTGGAGCTGGTGGAAGTCTGCCAGACCAACAACGTCTCACATGTCGTGTTCGCGGCGGGCCTCTCGCCGGGCGAAGCCATTAAAAAAGCCAAAGCCTTTGCCAAGGTCGTTTGCTTCGCGCCGGCGGCGTCCTTTGCCAAGCGCCTGATCAAAAGCGGTGCAGACGCGATTGTCATCGAAGGCGCGGAAGCAGGTGGGCATATTGGACCTGTCTCGACCTCGGTGCTGGCGCAGGAAGTCTTGCCCGTCATCCGTGACGTGCCGGTGTTTGTCGCGGGCGGCATCGGCCGCGGCGAAGCGATCGTGTCGTACCTCGAGATGGGCGCGTCGGGCGTACAGATGGGTACGCGCTTTGTCTGCGCAACCGAATGCATCGCGCATCCGAAGTTCAAACAGGCGTTCATCCGCGCCTCGGCGCGTGATGCCGTTGCGAGTGTGCAGTTTGACAAGCGTCTTTCCGTTATTCCAGTCCGTGCGCTGGCCAATCACGGCACCGAAGAATTCATGGAAACGCAACGCCGCGTTTTGGAGAAGCTGATGCGCGGTGAAGTCGAGCAGCAGGCGGCCCAGCTTGAGATCGAGCATTTCTGGGCAGGCGCTTTGCGCCGCGCCGTGATTGACGGCGATGTCGAGCGCGGCTCTCTCATGGCCGGCCAAAGTGTCGGCATGGTGGAGCGCGAAGAGCCGGTCGCGGCTATCATCGCCGAACTGCTGGCGCAAGCCGATGCCGCCTTAACCGCCCGGTCCGCTTGATGGGGATCGCTTCATGAGCGGGTCCTTCAGCGCTGGTGATCTAAGACGCATGCTGTCGCGTCTGCGCGACGTGATGGCGGGGGTCGGCGCCGTTCAGGGCCGTCTCGACAAGGTCGTGGCGCTGATTGCCCAGGACCTGCGCGCCGATGTGTGCTCCTGCTACGTCATGCGCGCCGGTGAAGTGCTGGAGTTGTTCGCCACCTTCGGTCTGTCGCAAAAAGCCGTTCACTTGACCCGCCTGCGTGTCGGCGAAGGTCTGGTCGGTGAGATCGCCGCCCATGCGCGGCCATTGGCGCTGGCCGACGCCTGGTCCCATCCGCAGTTCGTCTACCGACCTGAAACCGGCGAAGATTTCTTCCGCTCGCTGATGGGCGTGCCCATGATCCAAGCGGGCCGCGTCATCGGCGTGCTGGTCGTGCAGACCAAGGAAGAGCGTCCCTTCAACGACTGGGAAGTGGAGACGCTGGAAACCGTCGCCATGGTCATCGCCGAGTTGATGGCGGCGACCCAGGTCGTTAAACGCGAGGAACTCTTCCAGTCCGAAGGCAACGCCCTGTTGCACGTGCGCCTGGCCGGTGCGGCCTTGCATCCCGGCGTCGGTATCGGCGTGGCTGTCATGCACAAGCCTCATGTGCGGATCGGCAGGCTGGTGAGCGACGATCCGGTGGCCGAGCAGCACCGCTTGCACAACGCCCTGAACGCGCTGCGCAAGGAAGTCGATGATTTGATCGACGGTAGCCACGGTGACGCCGAGGCCTACGGCGACATTCTCGAAGTTTACCGCATGTTCGCCGACGACCGAGGCTGGATCAGCCGGATTTCGGAAGTGATTTCCTCGGGCCTGACGGCCGAGGCCGCAGTGCAGAAAGTCCACGACGACACGCGCGTGCGCATTATGCAGGTCAATGATCCGATCCTGCGCGAACGCCTTCAGGACTTAGACGATCTCGCCAACCGCCTGCTGAGCATTCTTTCTGGCGGCGGCATGCGCGCGGAATTGCCGGACAACGCCATTCTGGTTTGCCGTTCCATCGGCCCCACAGAACTTTTGGATTATGACCGCCGCAAGCTGAAGGGCCTGGTGATGGAGGAGGGCTCCCCCACCATGCATGCGGCGGTGGTGGCCAAAGCGCTCGACATTCCCGTGCTGGCTCAGGTTCAGGGCGCTTTGGCGCGCATTGATGCCTTCGACTTGATTGTGCTGGATGCCAACGCCGAGCAGATCATTCTGCGTCCCTCGGAAGAAATCATTGAACTTTACACGGCTGCCGTCGACGCGCGCACAAAACAGAAAGCGATGTACGCGGCGATCCGCGATCTTCCCGCAGTCACGAAGGACGGCATCAAGGTATCGCTGCATATCAACGCCGGGTTCCTTCTGGATATGCAGGGTCTGGCTGACAGCAATGCGGATGGCATTGGTCTTTACCGCACTGAAATGCCGTTCCTCGCCATGCCGACGCTGCCCGATGTCAAAGCGCAATACGCGCTCTACAAACAAGTCGTGGACGGCGCCAAAGGCAAGCCGGTGACTTTCCGCACACTCGATGTCGGCGGCGATAAGATCGCGGCGTCGTCGGTGAGTGGGCCGGAAGACAACCCCGCCATGGGGTGGCGGTCCATTCGCCTCACGCTCGACCGCCCGGCGCTGCTCAGGCAACAGCTGCGCGCCATGATCAAGGCGACGGAGGGCGAAACGCTGCGCGTGATGTTCCCGATGATCGCGAACGTCGCGGAGTTCGATGCTGCCCGGCGCATCTTCAATCTGGAAATGGAACGTCATATCCGCAACGGCGGACGGGCGCCAAAATCCGTCAAGGTCGGAACTATGCTCGAAGTGCCGTCGCTGTTGTGGCAGATGGACGCCCTGGTGGCCCGCGCCGACTTCATCTCCATCGGTACCAACGATCTCATGCAGTTCATGTACGCCGCCGACCGGGGCAATACGCGGCTCGCCAACCGTTATGACACCCTGTCACCGGCCGTGCTGTCGATGATCCGCGACGTCATCGTTCGTTGCACGGCTGCAAAAGTGGAAGTGTCGGTATGTGGTGAGATGGCCGGCAAGCCGCTCGACGCCCTGGCGTTGTTGGCGGTCGGCTGCCGCAATTTGTCCATGTCAGCGTCAGCCATCGGTCCGGTGCGCTCGATCATTCGCAGCGCAGCGTTGGCCGAAGTCGAGCCGTTCGTGCAGGACCTGTTGAAATCCGACGATTCTTCACTGCGCGAAAGGTTCCGGGCCTTCGCGCGTGATCGCGGAATATCAGGCGTTTGATCGGCGTTTTCGGCGTTGATTCTAAAGCCCTTTTAATCACCGGCCAGTCGCTATAAGTTTCAAACCAAGGGGCTGACGCCCGTGGGAGAAGATGGAGCGGATGGAAGGCTCAAACCAAAACGCACAGAAGATTGATCCGGCATCGGCGGTCGGCACGTTGCTGTGCGCGACACGCATGCGGCTGGGTAAAGACCTGCAGCGCATCGCCGAGATTTTGCACATCCGCTACAACTACCTCGTTGCCATGGAAGATGGCCGCTATGAGGACTTGCCCGGCCAAGCCTATGCCATCGGTTTTGTCCGCGCCTACGCCGACCATCTCGGTCTCGACGGCGATGAAATCGTGCGGCGCTACAAGGAAGAAAGCTCTGGGCTGAAAAATCGCCCGGTCTTCGAGTTCCCATTGCCGACGCCGGACTCCGGACTGCCTTCGGGCGCCTTGATCCTGGTCGCCGTTATCCTCGGCATGATGGTCTACGGCGTATGGTACGCCATCGTAGGCTCGAACCGTGACGTCGTGGAAGTCATCCAGGCCGTGCCGGAACGGCTCGCAACCCAAGTGAATCCTGAAACGCCTTCGGCGCCTGAAGCCGTTGAACCTTCCACCGAAGTTGCTGCCGCCTCGGAGGAAGGTACCGATACTGCGTCGATCAGTGAGTCCGATGATTCGCCCGTCGATGGCGGACCCGCTGATGCCTCCGATCTCGCGTCCATGGAAGGTCCCGAGCCGCCGTCAAATCTTCAAGCCTCGCCGCAAGTCGCATCTGTGCCTGCGGCAGGTGCGGCCGCGTCCGCCGGTCCGACCGCGCCTGCCGACGTCGTCGAACTGCGGGCCAAGTCCGACGTGTGGATTACCCTGCGCACCTCCGAAAATCCCGACCGCACCCAGCTTTTGCATAAAGGCGAAGTGTTTCGAGCGCCCGAAGGCGGCGGCGGCATGACCCTCGTGACCGGCAAGCCCACCGACCTTGAGATTCTTGTGAACGGTGAGGTGATGCCGCCCCTGGACGCCGGCGTATTCGCGCGCGGCGTGCCTTTGGATCCCCAACGGCTGAGGGGCAGCGCCGCCTCGGCCGCAGCACCTAGTCCCGCCCGGCCGATCCCTGGCGCTGCGCCCAATCCGGCCCCGAATTCTGGTAAGCCCTCCACCCCATAAATCCCTCCAATAAATCCGGCCTAATCCGTGGTTTAGATCGGTTTTTGGACCTTGGCGGCAGTGGATCGCCCTTTGGGCCGCCGGAAAATTGCGGTATAAGCCGCTTAACCCGTCGATAGTCCCCAAAGGACGAGAAAAGATAAGCACATGAGCCTGCGCCCTTACCGCGACATTCAGCGCCGCAAATCGCGCCAGATCCACGTCGGTAACGTGCCGATCGGCGGCGGTGCGCCGATTGCCGTGCAGACCATGACCAACACCCTGACCACCGATGTCGCCGGCACGGTCGCTCAGATCCAGGGCTGCGTTGATGCGGGTGCCGACATCGTGCGCGTCTCGTGCCCCGACGAAGAGTCCACCGCCGCCCTGAAATACATCGTGCGCCAGGTTTCCGTGCCGATCGTTGCGGACATTCACTTCCACTATAAGCGCGCCATCGAAGCCGCCGAGGCGGGGGCTGCGTGCTTGCGCATCAATCCCGGCAATATCGGCAACGCCCAGCGTGTCAAGGACGTGGTCCAGGCCGCCAAGGATCACAACTGCTCGATGCGCATCGGCGTCAACGCCGGCAGTTTGGAAAAACATTTGCTCGAGAAGTACGGCGAACCTTGCCCCGACGCGCTGGTTGAAAGTGCGCAGGAGCATGCCAAGATTCTCGAGGACAACGACTTCTTTGAGTTCAAGATCAGCGTGAAGGCCTCCGACGTATTCCTGGCCGTGGCCGCTTATCAGCAGCTGGCTGACGTTTGCGACTATCCTTTGCACCTCGGCATCACCGAAGCTGGCGGCTTGCGCTCGGGTACGGTGAAGTCGTCCATTGGCATGGGTTCGCTGCTGTGGGCCGGTATCGGCGATACCATCCGCGTGTCGCTCTCCGCCGAGCCGGTGGAAGAAGTCAAAGTCGGCTTCGATATGTTGAAGTCCTTGGACCTGCGTCACCGCGGCGTGCGCATCGTGTCGTGCCCGTCCTGCGCGCGGCAGGGCTTCAACGTCATCAAGACGGTTGAGATCCTGGAGCAGCGCTTGTCCCATATCGCGCAGCCGGTCTCGCTGTCGATCATCGGCTGCGTCGTCAACGGGCCGGGCGAAGCCCGCGAAACCGACATCGGCCTGACCGGCGGCGGCGGCGGCAGCCATAAGATGTATATCGGCGGATTGGCCGACCATAACATCGACGATGAGAACAAGATCGAGCACATCGTGAGGCTGGTTGAGAAGAAGGCCGCCGAAATGGAAGCCGCCAAGGCCAAGGCTGAAGCGGACCTGCATTCCAGCGCGGCCGAGTAGCGGGCGTCCGGCCCAAGATACTCAACCCGCTTCGCGCCTCTCTTCTAATCGGAACAATTCCCGTGTCGCAACTTCAGCCCATCAAGGGCACCCACGATCTCATGTTTGACGATGTCCGCCGCCACAGATTTGTGGAAGAGACGGCATTCGAGATCGCTGCGCGCTATGGCTACGGCGAAATTGTTACCCCGGTGTTCGAAGCCACTGAGGTCTTCAAGCGCACGCTTGGCGATACCTCCGATATCGTCACCAAAGAGATGTACACCTTCGAGACCAAAGGTGGGGACAGCGTCACTTTGCGCCCTGAAGGCACAGCGGGCGTGGCGCGGGCGTTCATTTCCGGCGGCCTTGCCCAGCAGACACCGCTCAAATTCTTCTATCGCGGACCCATGTTCCGCTACGAGCGCCCGCAGAAGGGCCGCCAGCGGCAATTCCATCAAATCGGCGTCGAGCTTCTGGGGGTGGCAGCACCCCAGGCAGATATCGAGGTCATCGCGCTGGCCGCGCATATCCTGAAAGAACTGAGGCTCGCAGGTACCGTGACGCTGGAATTGAATTCGCTAGGCGATACGGAAAGCCGCAACGTCTATCGCGACGTATTGGTCAAATTTCTGAGTGCGCGCAAAGATCAGTTATCCGAAGACAGCCGTGGACGCCTCGACCGCAATCCCTTGCGCATTCTGGATTCCAAGGACCCCGGCGATAAAGCTGCTGTGGCCGGTGCGCCGTCCTTTGCTGAACACCTCAACGGCGCCTCGCGGGATTTCTTCAAAGAAGTCCAGGACGGCCTATCGGCCCTCGGCATCGCTTTCAAAGTGAACCCGGCGCTGGTGCGCGGTCTCGACTACTACTGCCATACCGCTTTCGAGTTCACGACCGATGCCCTGGGCGCGCAAGGCACCGTACTCGCGGGCGGGCGTTACGACGGGCTCATACAAATGATGGGCGGGCCGTCCACGCCCGGCATCGGCTGGGCGGCGGGCGTAGAGCGTCTTGCGATGCTGCTGCCGGAAATCGCACCAGCCAAACGGCCCATCGCCGTGATTCCCATCGGCGAGGACGAGGTAAGGGTCGCCCAGGACATTACGGCCAGGTTGCGTCAGGCCGGTTTCACCGCTGACATCGGCTACGGCGGCAATATGGGCAAACGCATGAAACGCGCCGATAAAATCCACGCCGCCGTCGCCGTCATTCTCGGCAGCGACGAGGTGCGTGACGGTGTTGCGACGGTGCGCAATCTTGAAACCGGCGATCAGGTGAGGGTGCCGCAGGCAGACTTGATCCGGCACCTTGCCGCCTACAAATAAGTTGTCGTCATGAGTCTGGAAGAAAATCTCAGCAAGCTTTTGACGCGTTACGACGAGCTGCAGGCGCTGATGAACGCCGGCAGCGGCGGCGCGAAATTTGCCCAGTTGAGCAAGGAATTCTCCGACCTAGGGCCGATCATCGAGGAAATCCAGAAGCTGCGCCGCCTTCAAAAGGAATTCGCCGACGCGAAAGCCCTGATCGATAGCGGCGATGCCGATATGAAGGCCATGGCCGAGGAAGAGTTTCACCGCTTGAAGCCTGAAGTCGCGGCTCAAGAAGCAAAAGTCCATGTTTCCCTGCTGCCCAAGGACGAGGCGGACGCAAAAAACGCTATTCTAGAAGTGCGTGCCGGTACAGGCGGGGAAGAGGCGGCCCTCTTCGCGGCCGAGCTGTTCCGCATGTACGAACGCTATGCCAACCAGAAGGGTTGGAAGTTCGAGATCGTCGACCTCAACGAAACCGGGCTAGGCGGCTTCAAGGAAGCCATTGCCAACGTCACTGGCCGTAATGTGTTCGCGCGCCTCAAGTTTGAATCGGGCGTGCATCGTGTGCAGCGTGTTCCGGAAACCGAAGGCAGCGGACGTGTTCATACGTCAGCCGCCACCGTTGCGGTAATGCCGGAAGCCGAAGAGGTCGATATCGAGCTCAATCCGGAAGATCTGCGCATCGAAACCATGCGGTCGCAGGGTTCGGGCGGACAGCACGTGAACAAGACCGAAAGCGCCATCCGCATCACGCATATTCCGTCGGGCTTTTTCGTCAAGTGTCAGGAGGAAAAGTCGCAGCACAAGAACCGTGCCCGCGCTATGGCCATTTTGCGCGCTCGTCTTTATGATGTGAAGCGCCAGGCGCTCGATGCGGCACGCTCGGCGAACCGCAAAAGCCAGGTTGGGTCCGGTGACCGGTCCGAACGCATCCGGACGTACAACTTTCCGCAGGGGCGTGTGACAGACCATCGCATCAACCTGACGCTTTATAATATTCAGGACGTCATGGAAGGCCGTGGTGTCGATCAATTTGTCGACGCGCTCACGGCCGAGGATCAGGCTGAACGTCTCGCGGCTCTCGCTTAAACGCACCAATGACTGAGAAATGGACCATCGGTCACGCCGTTTCAGAGCTTACGGCCGCCTTTGACGCTGATGGTCTTGATACACCGCGTTTGGATGCGCGGATTCTGGTCGGGCACGCCGTCAAGCTTGAGCCGTCGCTGCTGTTTGCCCGGGCTGACCGCGTACTCACCGACGAAGAGTCCGGCCTCGTCCGCGATTTTGCCGCGCGGCGTCAACAGCATGAGCCGGTCTCGCGGATCGTCGGCCACCGCGGCTTCTGGGGCATGGATTTTGCGCTGACGCCCGACACGCTCGATCCACGCGCCGACACCGAAACCGTCGTCGCCGCCGTTCTCAATTTGCGCACCGCGACGGGCGCACCGCGCATTCTTGATCTCGGCACGGGCACGGGATGCATTCTGCTTGCGATCTTGAAGGATTGGCCGCGGGCGAGCGGCATCGGCGTCGATATAAAACCCGGCGCGGTGACTGCGGCCGCGGAGAATGCCGCGCGGCTCGGTTTCTCATCGCGCGCGGTTTTCCAACGCGGCAACTGGGCCGACGGACTCAGCGAAACCTTCGATGTGATCGTCAGTAATCCGCCCTATATCGCCGCCACTGAATTGCCGGCCTTGGCGCCGGAGGTAACCCGCTTCGACCCAAAGCTTGCCCTGAGCGGGGGCGCGGACGGCCTTACGGCTTATCGCGCGCTTATTCCGTCGGTCCGAAGGCGTTTGGCCCCAAAAGGGCGGCTGTTTCTAGAGATTGGCATCCGCCAAGCAGATCCCGTAACCAGGCTACTTACAGCCGGCGGATTTAGCCTTAGGGCCGAACACCGCGATTTGGGCGGAGTCGTGCGGTGTTTAGAGGCTATCCCGGCCTGAATTCAGCGCCTTATCTGGCCTTTGGCACAAAAAAGAGTTGGAAAAACCCTCCAAGCTGAATACCATCAGTTCAGTAGAGCGGAAGTCCCTATTGCGCTGTCCTGTAGCAAGGACATGGTCACCAGCCGAAGCGCCGTGGACTCCGCCCGATAGAGCGGTTTGGTACCGCTTACGAGCACCCCCGAAAATAAGCCGTGCTGTCGTGGCACTTTCCTCGCCGCGTCATCAGTAAAGGGCGGACCTATCGCCCAGGGGACATAAGCGGGGAATTGTTTCAGAAGGTCTATTCGCTTTGATGAATAAACAGCACAACAACATGAAGGGCCGTCAACGCGGCCGCAACGGCGGCAAACCGCGTCCAGGTGGCGGTGGTGGAGGTGGCGGTGGTGGCGGCGGTGGCCGCAACCCGAACTTCGACGGCGGCAACAATGGCCGGATGCGCGGCAACGCGCAGCAGCTTATGGAAAAGTTTCTGGCCATGGCGCGCGACGCCAGCTCGGCCGGCGACCGCGTGCTGGCGGAAAACTATTATCAGCACGCCGATCACTATTACCGCGTTCTGAATGCGCGCTTTGAGCAGCAGAACGGACAGCCCAATGGCCAACAGAGCGGTCAACAGAACAACGGCCAGCAGAATAGCGGCCAGGGCGATAACCGCGGCAATGACCGCCAGAATCTTGATCGTCAGGGCTATAGCCAGGATCGCTTCGAAGGCGGCAACCAGGGCAACTCCTATCAATCCGACATGCCTGCGCCGCAGCAGCATACGCAAGCGCCGCAGCAGCACGCACAGCCCCAACCGTCGCCGCCACAACCAGTTGCGCCGCCCCAAGCCGGGGCCGCCGAGCCGGAAATCGGTTTGCCGCCTGGGATTCTGGGGGTCGCTCCGGCCCTTAGCCCCGAGGCATCAAGCGAAGCCGCTGGGGAAGATGACGGGCCGTCGCGTCAAGGCCGCCGTCGCCGTGGCCCGCGCCCAGCCAGCGAAGCCGGCGAATAGGGACTTTCTCCGGGAATCCAGTCCTCCGACCGCGCCGGATCGCGGCCTTTTTGCTTGATCCGCGTCAATAGGGAGATTCGCGTGCTTGGTGTACCTTGCGGGAGTGCAGGGGCCGCCCAATATCTTTCGGCATCTGACGAAAGGTAGTTGATATGGATTTGGAAAAATTCACCGACCGGGCTAAAGGCTTCCTTCAGGCAGCCCAAACTATTGCGCTGCGTGATAACCATCAGCAGGTCACCCAGGAGCATCTGCTGAAGGCGTTGCTCGACGACAAGGAGGGCCTCGCCGCCCAACTCATCGGCAGTGCGGGCGGCGATGCGGCCAAGGCGCTCAAGGCTACAGAATCCGAACTCAAGAAGTTGGCGAAGGTCGAAGGCTCCAACACCCAGACCTACATGGCGCAAGACCTTGCGCGAGTGTTGGATCAGGCCGCCCAGGCCGCCGAAAAGGCCGGCGACTCTTTCGTCACCGCGGAATACCTGCTGCTGTCGTTGGCATTGGCGAAGTCGGGCGCGACCGCGCGCATCTTTAAAGATGCAGGGGTGACCCCGCAAAGTCTCAACGCGGCCATCAAGGATCTGCGTAAAGGCCGCAAGGCAGAGAGCGCAGGCGCCGAGGATCAGTACGACGCCCTCAAAAAATACACCCGCGATCTGACCGAGGCCGCGCGCGAAGGCAAACTCGACCCGGTGATCGGCCGCGACGAGGAAATCCGCCGATCGATTCAAGTGCTGTCCCGCCGCACAAAAAATAATCCCGTTCTCATCGGCGAGCCCGGCGTCGGCAAGACAGCCATTGTCGAAGGCCTTGCCTTGCGCATCGTCAACGGCGATGTGCCCGAGAGCTTGAAGGACAAGCGCCTGTTGTCACTGGATTTGGGCGCGCTGATTGCCGGCGCTAAGTTCCGCGGCGAGTTCGAGGAACGCTTGAAGGCCGTGCTGACGGATGTCACGGCTGCCGCCGGACAAGTCATCATGTTCATCGACGAAATGCACACATTGGTGGGCGCAGGCGCGGCCCAGGGCGCCATGGATGCGTCGAACCTCTTGAAACCAGCACTTGCACGCGGCGAGCTGCATTGCGTGGGTGCGACGACCCTCAATGAATACCGCAAGCATGTCGAGAAGGACGCCGCCTTGGCGCGGCGCTTCCAGCCTGTGTTTGTGGGCGAGCCGACGGTCGAGGATTCGATCTCTATCCTGCGCGGCATCAAGGATAAGTACGAGCTGCACCACGGCGTGCGAATTTCCGACAGCGCTTTGGTGGCGGCGGCGACCTTGTCGAACCGCTACATCAGCGACCGCTTCTTGCCCGACAAAGCCATCGACTTGATGGACGAAGCCGCGAGCCGGCTGCGCATGCAGGTCGATTCCAAACCCGAGGAACTGGACGAACTGGACCGCCGTATCGTTCAGCTCAAAATCGAACGCGAAGCGCTCAAGAAGGAAAAAGATGCTGCGTCCAAGGAGCGTCTCGAAAGTCTCGAGGACGAACTGAACGAGCTGGAAGCTGAGTCCGCTGATGTTACCGGGCGCTGGCAGGCCGAGAAAGCCAAACTTGCGGACTCAACCAAGGTCAAGGAAGAGCTCGATCACGCCCGCATGGAGCTGGAGCAAACCTTACGCCGCAGCGAATACGAACGCGCCGGCCAGCTGCAGCATCAGGTCATTCCTGAGTTGGAGCGCCGCCTGAAAGCCGCTGAAAGCCACAGCGGCGGCGGAATGGTGACGGAAGAAGTAACTCCCGAGCATATTGCCGGCGTGGTTTCGCGCTGGACCGGAATCCCGGTCGACAAAATGCTCGAAGGCGAGCGCGATAAACTACTGCAGATGGAAGCAACACTAGGCAAACGTGTGGTCGGTCAGAAGGAAGCCGTCGAAGCCGTGGCCAATGCGGTGCGCCGCAGCCGCGCCGGGTTGCAAGACCCGAACCGGCCCATGGGCTCGTTCCTGTTTCTGGGCCCGACCGGCGTCGGCAAAACCGAATTAACCAAAGCCTTGGCGGCTTTTCTGTTCGACGACGAAGCCGCCATGGCGCGCATCGACATGTCCGAGTACATGGAAAAGCATTCGGTCGCGCGTCTGATCGGCGCACCGCCGGGCTACGTCGGCTACGAGGAAGGTGGCGCCTTGACCGAAGCCGTGCGTCGCCGGCCCTATCAGGTCATCCTGTTCGATGAGATCGAGAAAGCGCATCCGGACGTCTTCAACGTGCTGCTGCAGGTTCTGGACGACGGACGGCTGACGGACGGGCAAGGCCGTACGGTCGATTTCCGCAACACCCTCATCGTGCTTACGTCCAACCTCGGCGGCGACGTGCTTGCCAACCAGGCCGAAGGCGAGGATTCAAGCGCGGTCCGCGACCAGGTCATGAACATTGTGCGCGGCGCATTCCGGCCCGAGTTCCTCAACCGGCTTGATGAAATCCTGTTGTTCCATCGCCTGTTCAAGGCGCAGATGGCGAGCATCGTCGACATCCAGATCGGGCGCGTGGGCAAGCGCCTTGAAGAGCGCGGCATAACGCTGCAGCTCGACGACAAGGCGCGCGCCTGGCTCGCGGAACACGGCTACGATCCGGTCTATGGCGCGCGGCCTTTGAAGCGAGTCATCCAGCGCAGCCTGGAGAATCCTTTGGCGCTGGCGGTGCTTGAAGGGCGCGTCGGCGACGGCGCGACGGTAAAAATTTCAGCCGCCGAAGACGGGCTCGTCATCGACGGCAAGAAAGTCAAAGCCGACGGCAGTTTCACGATGTCCGCGCCACCAAAAGCTGGCGGCACCGAGCGCGTGCTGTTGCATTAGGCGCCGTTGACCGAAGCCCCCCGCAGGCCGGGAAATCTGCTGTCAACTGCTGCGCAGATGCGCAAGAATGTGCGCCCCTGATCGGTGATCCGTACGAAGGCGTTGCCGTCGCCGGCGACAGATCCCCGTTTCAAAGACTCTTCCCAAATTGACAGGCGCGGGCACGACGTCCACCACGCATACATGACGTCAAGATAACGCCGCGGCTCTTTGTCGAGCCATTCCAAAAGATCGAGGATGAGCGGTTCAATGTCCGTCATGCCGGACACCCTCGCGAACCGCCACTATATCATAGTTGCCGGCCGTTAGGGTGTCGTTATCCGGGGCTATTCCGCCTGGGCAAGACTGTCCGTCGTCTTCAACGCGGCAAAGGCCTGATCGGTGTGCGCCTGCGATTGGCGGAACTTGGCCATCATCGCGCCGTCCAGCTTCTGCGAAGACGGGAATTTCACGGTGATGGGATTAATCTGCCCTTTGCCGCGCATCACTTCGAAGTGCAGATGCGGGCCGGTGACGCGCCCGGTCGCGCCGACGTAGCCAATAATCTGTCCCTGCCGCACGCGCTTGCCGACCGTGACGTCACTGGCAAAGCGGCTCATGTGGGCATAAGCCGTCGCAAAATCGGAGGTGTGGCGGACACGCACATAGTTGCCGTAGGCGCCGTTGGGCGCGCGCATTTCGATCACGCCGTCGCCGGCCGCCATGATCGGCGTCCCGGTCGGCACACCGAAGTCCACGCCTTTGTGCAGCAATGAATAACCCAGGATCGGATGGCGGCGCATGCCGAAGTTCGAGGTGATGCTGGCGCCATTGACCGGGGTGCGCAGCAGCGCCTTGCGAATGCCTTCACCCTTGTCGTTGTAGTATTCGTAGGTGCCGTCGTCCTGGCGGAAGGCATAGAACTTCATGGGCGAGCCGTTCACCACCATGCTGGCGTAGCGGATATCGAGGTTGCGCACGGCGCGGCCGTCTTCCGTTTGCACGCGCTCATACATCACCGAGAATTTGTCGCCCTTCTGAATGTCGCGCTGGAAGTCGACATCGTAGGAGAACAGCTTCACCATCGCCGTAAGGACGTCGGTGGGAATTTCCTGTTCGACCGCAGCTTCAAACAGGGTCGATGTAATAACACCTTCGCCGCGCGCGAATTCGCGGTGTGTGACGGCGACAATTTCCTTGGCTGTGAAGGCGCCGTCATCCTGAAGTGTCACCGAAATGCTGTGGCCTGGGACATCTTCGAAATTGAGCGCGGTCAGCGGCGTCGCGTCGCCGTTGATGCCGAGCACATCATAGGTGAGTTCCAGTTCCTGACCCACTTGAAGGCGCTTGAGATTGTAAACCTTGTTCACGGCGTCGACGACGTTGAACGCCGTGGTGCGGTCCATGCCGGTTTTCACGAGTACGTCGCCCAGTGTGTCGCCTTGCCGAACCGTGACGGTTTGAAGAGCAGGGCCCATGGCCGCGCGCAAAACGCCCGCCGCTTCTTCCGTCCATACGGCCGGATCTTTCGGTGCGGTGAGCGACATCACATCAGAGAGCGAGGTTAGCACCAGCGCTCGCGAGAAGCCCGGCAGACCAGCCGGCGGCACCAGCATGGTCGCGAAAATCCCGATAAACGCGCTGGTGCATGCGTACAGCAGCGCGCCGGGCTGAAAAGTTGACTTCCCCATGATCCCGTTCCGGTTAGCGGCGTCTTCGGAAGGGCCCGCTACTCAATCAGTGGCCACCCAATCAAAAAGCCCCTTGGCCCCGCGTCTTATATGGTTTTTTGTTTTTTTATGTCGCGGCGGAAAGACTGTGACGGAGCCGATTCTCGGTGTCAACCGCGATTCCAGAGATGAATCAAGCGATTGACGGCGATTCCGGGCTGTATTTGCCAAACTAATCGCGTCGGCTTGCCGGTGTGTAGGCGTTCTATTCCCCGCAAAATTGACTCTAAACTATTATAAATACGAGATATTTTATGACTTTTGGGGCGCGGGTCCGGCGCGTGACGGCGCCAGCGAAAATGCTCGCCCAGGGACCCCTGAAGTGCTTATCCACAGAGCCCTACAACGTTGATTCTATTTACCTTTTTTTAATTTCAAAATTGCGCTTGACCGGGCAGGGCGTAACCCTTAGAACCCCGTCTCCCGCAGCCGAGGGGCATGACTACTGCGTCTCGGTATGGGCTGGTTTTCCGCCAAATTTGGAGGATTTCCGGATCCGGCGCGGGTGCGCTCTTTGACATTGTGAAGAGATTGAACGAAAGGGATACGCAGGCGGCGTTCTGTCGATGACGGACGTTTCCTAAGTATCCATACGTAAGCAAGTAATTGTGAACGCCTCACGAGCAATCGTGATGTCGTACGTAATGTGCAAAGGAAACTCCAATCAACTTGAGAGTTTGATCCTGGCTCAGAACGAACGCTGGCGGCAGGCTTAACACATGCAAGTCGAACGAGCTGGG
>CANJLF010000030.1 GCA_947475295.1 Fidelibacterota bacterium | reverse complement strand
CGGCGTGGCGGGGTGCCGAAACGACCGAAGCTGGACCCTTTTACCGCGATCATCGATCAGATTCTGGAAGCTGACCGGACGGCGCATTCGAAGCAGCATCATACGTCGAAGCGGATCTTCGAGCGTCTGCGCGACGAGTATGGCTATGCCGGCGCGCCCGCGGACGGGAGCGCCACGCCGGAGCAGGCCTCCTGTGACCGCGTCAACCGTGGTGGCGCTTGGTACGACGACCCTGAGGTCATCCGGTCGGCCTACCGCTTCAAGGACGGTCCGGACAATCGTGTAAGTGGCCTCGGCTTCCGCCTAGCCAGGACGCTCCAGTAAGCCTCTCCTAAGTCCCCGGCTTGATACCTCGGGGCACTCCAACGCCAGCGTTGGGTCGCTGCAAAGCTTTTTTACACGCGATAACTTGCTTCCGTAGCGCTACCGCAAACAAAAGAGGCTTAGCGACCAATTCGCTACCCTTGAGTTTATGGTGGAGCCTAGCAGGATCGAACCGCTGAGCTCGTCATTGCGAAAAAAGACAATAAGGCCCACGGCGTGCTTACGCGGCGCTTACTCAAATGAGAAAGGCTTAGCGCATATTACGCTAAGCCCTTGAATTGATGGTGGAGCTGAGCGGGATCGAACCGCTGACCTCTACAATGCCATTGTAGCGCTCTCCCAACTGAGCTACAGCCCCGTACCCATCACAGGATTGCCGCTTTTCGGTGCGGCCCGCGCTGCAATGTTGGGAGCAGCGCGGCGGTCTTAAGAGTGCGGGAACCTAAGATTTTCCCGCATCGCCTTCAAGCAGAAACAAAAGATTCTCACCGGTGTTGTTTTCCCGGTCTCCCGCCTCGCCGCAACTTGCTTTCGCCGTCAATCCTCACCGGTGCGGCTCGGCAGGGGACCAGCTTTCGTAAGCTCGCCCTGCTCGCTAACGAAAGCTAGGTCTCGGCATCCTTCTCCACCGGCACGTCGACGTCGTCGTCTTCGCCCAGGTCGGAGGTGTCTTCAATGACGGCCTCGTCCTCATCGTCCTCATCGTCGTCGTCGGCCACCACTTCGGCGTCGGCGTCTTCCTCGTTGTTCACCGGCGGCGGCGTGACCTTAGCGGGCGCCGGGGCCTTTTCGCGGTCTTCGGCCGGGCGGCGCGAGGCTTTGAAGATCACGGGGCGCGCATTGGCGGCGCCGCACTTGGGGCAGGTGCCGGGGGTTTTGTTCAAATCGTAAAACCGCGCCCCGCAACTCTCGCAGGTCAACTTCATGCCCAATTCGGCTTTTGCCACGATTTTATCTCCGTTAGAGCAGTTTCCGGTGAAGTGGGTACCGGTTCACCGCAGAAAATGCGACCAATTAAATCAACTCGGTATCCCGCTCACATTCATGCGCGCAACGCATACACATGCCGTTTGGGGGGCCTGGAAATGCAGGTTAAAACCACCTGAAAGTCCGTGGGGGCTAGGCATTTGCCACTTTATCCAGGCCCTGTCAAAACTAAAAAGGCCCTCGCCGGAGCCCCCATCAAAAGTGCCTGTTCCGGTAGCCTTATTCAGGCTGAACATGCTATCAGCCCCGCCATGTCTCACGCCGCCTCAACGCCTTCCATCCCAACCGTTTCCTCTCGGGCCAAAAGCCTGACGGGGCGGGCCGTCGTGCCGGGCGACAAGTCGATCTCGCACCGCGCCCTGATCATGGGCGCCCTGGCCGTGGGCGAGACCACGATTACCGGCCTGCTCATGGGCGAGGACGTGCTGCGCACCGCCGCCGTTATGGCCGCCTTGGGCGCCAAGGTCGAGGAGAGCAAGGGCCCCGACGGCAAGCCGCTTTGGCGGGTCTGGGGCCGGGGCATCGGCGGTCTCACCGAGCCCGCTGATATCCTCGACATGGGCAATTCCGGCACCGGCGCCCGGCTCATTGCCGGGCTGGTTTCGGCCTATCCCTTCACCACCTTCATGACCGGCGATGCGTCTTTGCGCCGCCGTCCCATGGACCGGATCATCAAGCCCTTAAGCCAGACCGGCGCCCGTTTCACCTGCCGGGCCGGCGGGCGTTTGCCCATGGCGGTCACCGGCACGCCGCTGCCTATGCCGCTCAGCTACGACAGCCCCATCGCCTCGGCCCAGGTGAAATCGGCAGTTTTGCTGGCGGGCCTGCATGCCCCCGGCCTCACCACGGTCACCGAACCGGTCGCCAGCCGCGATCACACCGAGCGCATGTTCCGCTATTTCGGGGTCGATGTGCGCTCCGAGACGGTCAAAATCCCCGCTGGAAGGGGGCAACACGGTTCCTCACGCTATAAAGTCGAGGTCCTAGGCCAGCCGGAACTGTCGGGGCGGCCCATAAACGTGCCTGCTGACCCCTCTTCGGCGGCCTTTTTGGTGGTTTCAGCCCTTTTAGTGCCCGGATCTCACCTGATATTGCCCAATATCGGCATAAATCCCCTCCGAACCGGACTATTTGACACATTGCAGGAGATGGGCGCCGATATCACCTATACCAACCGCCGCGAGGAAGCCGGCGAACCGGTAGCCGATCTGGAAGTAAAGTATTCGGCCCTCAAGGGCATCAATGTGCCGGCCGAGCGCGCTCCCTCGATGATCGACGAGTATCCGATCCTGGCGGTGGCGGCGGCTTGTGCCGACGGTGTCACCCGCATGGACGGCCTGGGCGAACTCAAGGTCAAGGAAAGCGACCGCCTCGCGGCCATGGCCAACGGCCTCAAAGCCTGCGGCGTTGCCGCGGACGCCGTCGGGGAATCCTTGATCGTGCGTGGAGGCGGCCCCAAAGGAAATGCGCCGGTGCTGATCCCGGTGGAGCTGGATCACCGCATCGCCATGTCGTTCCTGGTGCTGGGCATGGTCGGCGAGCGGCCGATTGCTGTTGATGATGCCTCGGCCATCAACACCAGCTTTCCCGACTTCGTCGGGCTGATGAATGGCCTGGGAGCAAACATCGAGTCCCGGGAATTATCGTGATCGTCGCCATCGACGGACCGGCAGCAGCTGGCAAGGGCACCTTGGCCCGGCGTCTGGCCGAGGCTTTTAACCTGGCTTATCTCGACACCGGCTCGCTATACCGGGCCACGGGCGTGGCCACGCTGCGGGCCGGCGGCGATCCGGCGGTCGAAGCCGATGCGGTGAAAGCCGCCAAGGCCCTTGATACCACGACGTTTTCGCCTGCAGATTTGCGCACAGAACAGGCCGGCACGGCGGCCTCTCAGGTAGCGTTTATTCCGGCGGTCCGGGCGGCGCTGCTTGATTTTCAACGGAATTTCGCCAAAAACCCGCCGCCCGGCAGCTCTGGCGCAGTCTTGGACGGGCGCGATATCGGCACCGTGGTTTGCCCCGATGCCGACGCCAAGCTTTTCATTACGGCCAGCCTCGAAGCCCGGGTGCAACGCCGGGTCAAAGAGTTGCGGGATAAGGGCGAAAGCTTTATAGAAGCGCGCGTTCGCGCCGATATGGAAGCCCGCGACGCCCGCGACCAAGACCGCAGCGTTGCGCCTCTGGTTCCAGCCCAAGACGCTTGGATTTTGGACACCACCGCATTGACCGCGGACGAAGCCTTCGCGCAAGCCAAGGCCTTTATAGCTTCTAAAGTAAAACGCTGATCAAAGCGTTGCCGCCGCGGCAAAGCCGGAATGGTCCGGCCCCGCATATTGTCACCAAGACCACCGGACCCAACCGGCGGCCTGGATCAAAAAACTAAAAGGACGCAGCTGCATGGCTCAATCTAATTTGGCGGTGAAGGAAGACTTCGCCTCCCTGCTCGAAGAATCATTTGTTGCCAGCCCGACCACCGAGGGCAGCGTAATCAAAGGCACCATCGTCCGCATGGACGATGAATATGTTCTCATCGACGTCGGCCTCAAATCCGAAGGCCGCATTGCTCTCAAAGAATTCGCCCGTACCGGCCGCGAAGCCGAAATGAAAGCCGGCGATAAGGTCGACGTCTTCGTCGAGCGTTACGAAGACCGCGACGGCCTGATCATTCTGTCGCGCGACAAAGCGCGCCGCGAAGAAGCCTGGAACGTTCTCGAAGAACTGCACACCAAGCAAAGCCGCGTCGAAGGCATCATCTTCGGCCGCGTCAAAGGCGGCTTCACGGTCGACCTCAACGGCGCCGTGGCGTTCCTGCCCGGCTCACAAGTTGATATTCGCCCGGTACGCGACATCACGCCGCTGATGGGCAGCCCGCAGCAGTTCCAGATTTTGAAAATGGATCGCGCGCGCGGCAACATCGTTGTTTCGCGCCGCGCCGTCATGGAAGAGACGCGCGCCCACGAGCGTTCCAAGCTGATGGAAGACCTGAAGGAAGGTCAAGTGCTCGACGGCGTCGTCAAGAACATCACCGATTACGGCGCCTTCGTCGATCTCGGCGGCGTCGATGGTCTGTTGCACGTCACGGATATCTCGTGGAAACGCGTCAATCACCCCTCCGAAGCTTTGTCGGTCGGCCAGCAGCTCAAAGTGCAGGTCATCCGCTTCAACGCGGAAACCCAGCGTATCTCGCTCGGCATGAAGCAGCTTGAAGCCGATCCGTGGGAAGGTGTGGCCGCTAAGTACCCGGTGGGCACCAAGTTCACGGGCCGCGTCACCAACATCACCGACTACGGCGCCTTCGTCGAATTGGAAGCCGGTGTCGAAGGTCTGGTGCACGTTTCGGAAATGAGCTGGACCAAGAAGAACATCCACCCCGGAAAGATCGTCTCCACCTCGCAGGAAGTGGAAGTGATGGTTCTGGATGTGGATCAGGAAAAGCGCCGCATCTCGCTCGGCCTGAAGCAGTGCCTGTCCAACCCCTGGATCTCGTTCCAGGAGAAGTTCCCGGTCGGCACGGTTGTCGAAGGCGAAGTCAAGAACATCACCGAGTTCGGTCTGTTCGTCGGCCTCGACGGCGAAATCGACGGCATGGTCCACCTGTCGGATCTGTCCTACGACGGCGACGGCGAAGCCGCCCTCAAGTCCTTCACCCGCGGCCAGATGGTCAAGGCGAAGGTCTTGGATGTGGACGTCGAAAAGGAACGCGTCTCGCTCGGCGTCAAGCAGCTGGGTGAAGACCCGCACGCTGCCGCCGCGGGCGACCTCAAGAAAGGCCAGATCGTCACCTGCGTCGTGAAGATGGTTCAGGAAAACGGCATCGAGGTTTCGGTCAACGACTCTCTGCAGGGCTTCATCAAGCGCAATGAGCTGGCCAAGGATCGCTCTGAACAGCGTCCCGACCGCTTCGCCGTTGGCGAGAAGGTCGATGCCCGCATCATCGCGATCGATCCGAAAAACCACAAGCTCACCTTGTCGATCAAGGCGCGCGAAGTGGAAGAAGAGAAGCAGGCCATGGCGGAATTCGGCTCGGCCGACTCCGGCGCTTCCCTGGGCGAAATCCTGGGCGCAGCCCTGAAAGCCAAAGCCAAAAAGGGCGACGACGACGAGGCCTAGGCCTCGCGGCGTTAACCTCTAATGTCACTCTGAAATGCCCGCTGGAACCCCCAGCGGGCATTTTTCTTGGGTTCCCTCGGGGTCTGGGGCGTCGAAGAATGGCCTTTTTCCTGGGGTCGAGCCTGGAAAAGACTGTCTTTTGAGTGACTTACCTTAGAGATGTCCTTGACTTCGCGGCCCTCTATGCCCATCCTTTTGGTGGGGTGGATGCCATCCCCTGCGAATTCCATGGCAAATTTTGAGGGCGAGGAACTTCACATGACCAAGTCGGAGCTGATCGCCCATATCGCAGCGCGCAATCCGCACCTTTACCAGCGGGACGTGGAACGCATCGTGACCTCGATTTTTGAAGAGATCTCCAAAGCCTTAGGCCGCGGCGACCGGGTCGAGCTGCGCGGCTTTGGCGCGTTCTCGGTCAAGCATCGCGACAGCCGCGTTGGGCGCAATCCCCGCACCGGCGCGTCGGTA
Source organism: Fidelibacterota bacterium (assembly GCA_947475295.1). Taxonomy (GTDB): domain Bacteria; phylum Pseudomonadota; class Alphaproteobacteria; order Rhodospirillales; family Rhodospirillaceae; genus SHVO01. The sequence goes on along the minus strand of CANJLF010000030.1, from coordinate 17,757 downwards.
TCGGTGTCGGAGAAGGCCGTGCCCTATTTCAAGACGGGCAAGCAGCTCCGCGATATGCTGAACGTCTGACGGCATTTCCAGCCGTCGAACTAGCTTTTAACGGCGGCGCCTCTCGTGAAACTGATCAACACCATCATCGCCGTTGTTGTGGCGCTGCTGATTATTCTGTTTGCCGTGTCCAATCGCGCGCCCGCGGTCGTCGAAGTCTGGCCGTTCCCGTACCAGCTGGCCTTGCCGCTGTACGCCGTGATTCTGCTGACGGCTTTGGTGGGCTTCATCGCCGGCGTCGTGGGCGCCTGGCTCGCGGGCAGTGAGCGCCGCCGCGAGACCCGCCGCCTGCGCCGCCAAGTGCGCGATCTTGAACAAAGCCTCGCGCGACATCAGATGACGGACACCGATAAATAGCAAACGTCGCCATGCCGGACACGTCCGGGCATGACAGTGAGTGTAAAATGACTTCGCCAACCCCCACACTTCGCAATCCGATTTTCTGCGCCGTCGACACCGCCGACGTTGGCGCCGCCACGGCTTTAGCCGCCAAAGTCGCCGATACCGTCGGCGGCCTGAAGCTGGGTTTGGAATTCTTCAGCGCCAATGGACCCAAGGGCGTGCAACAGGTGCACAAGGCCTCCGAGCTGCCGCTGTTTCTTGATCTCAAGTTTCACGATATTCCCAATACCGTCGCCGGCGCCGTGCGCGCGGCGGCGGCGCAAGTGAAGCCCTACATGATGACGCTGATGGCCGCCGGCGGCAAAGCTATGATGCAGGCGGCCTGCAAAGCCGCGACGGATGTAGCCCATGAATTGATCGTGCCGCGCCCTTTGCTGCTTGCCGTGACGGTGCTGACCAGCTTCGACGGCGATGATCTCTTACAAACCGGCGTCTCCGGCACGGTCGGCGATCAGGTGCGGCGTCTGGCGGAATTGGCCAAGCTCTCGGGCCTCGACGGCGTTGTGTGCAGCCCGTTGGAAGCCGAACAGCTCCGCCGTGATCTCGGCCCGGGCTTCAAGTTGGTGACGCCCGGCGTGCGTCCTAGCTGGGCCGAGGCCAACGACCAGAAGCGCATCATGACGCCGGTCGAAGCCATGACCGCCGGCGCCGACTACCTTGTCATCGGCCGCCCAATTTCCGCAGCACCCGATCCGGCCGCCGCGGCCGCGCGCATCGCGCTGGAGCTGGCGCCGCTGAACCCGCGTGCCTGATGACCGTCTCCGTCAAAATCTGCGGACTGACCGATCTGCGCGGCCTGAACGCTGCGGTGGAAGCAGGGGCGTCCTTTGTCGGCCTGAATTTTTTCCGGCGCTCGCCCCGCTACGTCACGCTGGAACAGGCGGCGGAACTCAGCGCCGAAGTTCCGCGCGGCGTGAAGACCGTCGGCCTGTTCGTCAATCCGACCGATGCCGAACTCGATGCCGTGCTGGCCCAGGTGCGGCTCGATATGATTCAGCTGCACGGTGCGGAGACACCCGACCGCGTCGACGCGGTGCGGCTCCTGTCGGGTCTGCCGGTCATGAAAGCGCTGGGTGTCGCGACCGCGCGCGATGTCATGGATGCGAAGGCTTTCGAGGATCACGCCGACTGGCTGCTGTTCGACGCCAAAGCCCCTAAGGACGCCACGCGTCCCGGCGGCAATGCCGTCGCTTTCGACTGGACCCTGCTCAAGACCTACGTTGGCAAAACCCCCTGGATGCTGGCGGGCGGCCTCACGCGCGCCAATGTCGCGGCGGCGATCAAAGCCTCCGGCGCCCGGGCGGTTGATGTGTCCTCGGGCGTTGAAACCCGCCCCGGCATCAAGAGCCCGGCCCGCATCCGCGCCTTCATGAAGGCTGTCGCGGCTGTGTCGGGGGCCCGCTCCAAAGCATAAAATATTGGCAGGTTTGGATATTTCGCCATTTGGCGAAGGCGACCCTTAGAGTATAAGTCGCTCTCCTTAGGTAATCGGGACATCGCACTGTGGCCGAAGCGCCGAACACATACAAAGCTGGCGCCGACGACAATGGCCACTTCGGCCTGTTCGGCGGCCGCTACGTGGCTGAGACCTTGATGCCCCTGATCCTCGAGGTCGAGCGCGCCTACAACGCCTGCCGCGCTGATCCCAAATTCGCCGCCGAGCTCACGCATCTCAATACCCATTATGCCGGACGGCCCAGCGCGCTTTATTTTGCCGAGCGCCTGACCGCTCACTTCGGCGGCGCCAAACTCTATTTCAAACGCGACGAGCTCAACCACACCGGCTCCCACAAGATCAACAATTGCCTCGGACAGATTCTCGTGGCGCGGCGCATGGGCAAGACCCGCATCATCGCCGAGACCGGCGCCGGGCAGCACGGCGTGGCCACCGCCACGGTCTGTGCGCGCTTCGGATTGAAGTGCGTGATCTACATGGGCGCCAAGGACATCGAGCGCCAGAAGTCCAATGTCTTCCGCATGCGCCTATTGGGCGCCGAAGTACGGCCCGTTGAGAAGGGCTCGGCGACCTTGAAGGACGCCATGAACGAAGCCTTGCGCGACTGGGTCGCCAACGTGAATGACACCTACTATCTCATCGGCACGGCGGCAGGCCCGCATCCCTATCCAACCATGGTGCGCGATTTCCAATCGGTTATCGGCGAGGAAGTGCGTGACCAGCTTCACGCTGCCGAGGGGCGTTTGCCCGACAGCCTGGTGGCGGCCGTGGGCGGTGGTTCTAATGCCATCGGTCTGTTTCATCCCTTCCTCGATGACGTCGGCGTGAAGATGTTTGGCGTCGAAGCGGCGGGGCGCGGCATCAATACCGGCGAGCATGCCGCCTCCATCGCCGGCGGTTCGCCCGGCGTATTGCACGGCAATCGCACCTATCTGTTGCAAGACGAAAACGGCCAGATCACGGACGCGCACTCAATTTCCGCTGGCCTCGATTATCCCGGCATCGGGCCCGAGCACGCCTGGCTGCATTTCCAGGGCCGCGTCGACTATGTCTCGGCCACCGACATCGAAGCGTTGGATGCGTTCCAGTTGTGCTCGAAGCTGGAAGGCATTCTGCCGGCGCTGGAGCCCGCGCACGCGCTGGCCTATGTCACGCGCGCCGCGCCCAAACTGCCCAAGGACCACATCATGGTCATGAACATGTGCGGTCGCGGCGACAAGGACGTGTTCACCGTCGCCGAGGCGCTGGGAGCGAAGTTGTGAGCCGCATTGCATCCGAAGTCGATAACAGCGGCAACCGCATCGCGCAACGTTTCGCATTGCTGCAAAAGCACAAGCGCCCGGGGCTGGTGACTTTCATCACCGCCAATGACCCGACGCCTGAGATGTTCATGCAGATTTTCGAAGGTCTGCCGTCGGTCGGCGCCGACCTCATCGAGATCGGCATTCCGTTCTCCGATCCTATGGCCGATGGCCCGTCGATCCAGGCTTCGAGTCAACGATCATTGAAGCACCGCACCAACATCAACGATGTGCTGACGGCAGTGGCCGAATTCCGCCGCAGCGAAATCGACACGCCGGTGATTCTGATGGGCTACTACAACCCGATCTATCACTACGGCGGCCAGGAATTCGCCGAGGCCGCCGCGCGCGCCGGTGTTGACGGCGTTATCGTCGTCGATCTGCCGCCGGAAGAAGCCGAGGAACTCAACGTGCATCTGCGCGCCAACGACATTCACATGATTTTCCTGACGGCGCCGACCTCCAGCGACGAACGGCTGCCGACCATACTCAGCAAGGCTTCGGGCTTTGTGTATTACGTTGCCATCGCCGGCATCACCGGCACGGCCGTCGCCGACGAGCAAGCCGTGAAAACCGCCATGGCGCGCCTGCGCCGCCACACCAAGCTGCCGATTGCTGTCGGCTTTGGCATCAAGACACCGCAGCAGGCCCGCGCCATCAGCGCCCATTGCGATGCCGCTGTGGTGGGTTCGGCGATTGTCGATATTGTCGGCAAGGGCGTTGCCGCAGACGGCAAAGTTGATCCGTCGCTTTCGACCAAGGTGCTGGAATTCGTCAAATCCCTCGCCACAGGCTTGCATGGAGCCTGGCCTTAATAAGTGACGACTCGTTGTGATTTTGCTACAATTAGTGCTCGTTTTTTTGAGGATGGTGCCATGAGCTGGTTGACCAACTTCGTTAGGCCCCCAACCGGCGGCGAGGCCGTCCGGATAAAAAAGACTTGGGCCGGATACGGCACCTCCAAAATGGCAACGCATAATCTTCGGTGGATGACGCCATGAATTGGTTAACTAACTTCGTTAGGCCCAAGATCCAGAAGTTGCGGCGCCCCGCGAAAGAGGTGCCTGACAATCTGTGGACCCAGTGCCCCAAGTGTACCGAAATGGTTTTCCACCGCGAGTTGGAAAAGAATCTGCGGGTCTGCACCCACTGCGGCCACCACCTGCGCATGCCGGTACGCGACCGCCTGCGGATGCTGTTCGACGACGGCCAGTGGTCGGAAGTCGAGCTGCAGCCCGTGGCCGTGGACCCCCTCAAGTTTCGCGACCGCAAGAAATACGCCGACCGCTTGAAGGAAGCCCAGGTGAAAACCAGCTTGCCCGATGCGGTCGTGGTCGGCCACGGCGCCATGGGCGGCATGGCGGTGGTGATCGCGGCTTTCGAATTCGATTTCATGGGCGGCTCCATGGGTGCGGCCGTCGGCGAGGCCATCGTCGCCGCTGCCGAGCTGGCCCTTCTTCAGGAAACCCCGCTGATCATTATTCCGTCCTCCGGCGGCGCGCGCATGCAGGAAGGCATTCTCTCGCTGATGCAGATGGCGCGGACTACCGTCGCCGTCAGCAAGGTGCGCGAGAAGGGCTTGCCCTATATCACCGTGCTGACCGATCCGACCACCGGCGGCGTCACGGCCTCCTTCGCCATGCTGGGCGACGTGGCCATTGCCGAGCCCGGCGCGATCATTGGTTTCGCCGGTGCGCGCGTGATCGAACAGACCATCCGCGAAAAATTGCCCGAAGGATTCCAGCGCGCCGAATATCTCATGCAGCACGGCATGGTGGATATGGTCGTGCCGCGCCTGGAGCTGCGCGCGAAGCTCGTCCAGCTTCTGGGCCTCTTGCTGCACACCAACCCCGCGACCGGCGTGGTCAGCATGGTCCCGGCCTCGCGCCGCCGTAAGATGAAGGAGCGCGAAAGCTCCTCGCGTCTGGTGCCGCCGGACCCGACCGTGCCGGACATGAATTACGATCCCGACGGCACGCCGGCAGAGTGACTTAACTCCCCGTCATTGCCCGGCCCGCGGCCTGCGGCCGCATCTAAATAAGGCGCGCATGTCATGCGCGCGGGCGGGGAATCCATTTTTCCACGTGCGCTATTTGTGCCTTTTGTGCACTCTGACGAATGGATCACCCGCATAAAGCGGGTGATGACAGCGGTGTGTGATGGCTAACGATCCCGATATCCATTCCCAAGTCGACGCCGCGCTCGCGCGCCTGACGGGTCTGTACCCGAAGCTCATCGACCTCTCGCTGGGGCGCATGCACCGGCTTCTGGGCGACCTCGGCGATCCGCATCTGCGCCTGCCTCCGGTCATTCACGTCGCCGGCACCAACGGCAAGGGCTCCACCATCGCCATCATGCGTGCCGTGCTGGAAGCAGCCGGCTACCGCGTGCATGTCTATACCTCGCCCCATCTAGTGCGGTTTGCCGAACGCATTCGCCTGATGGGCGCGCTGATCGATGAAACTCTGCTGCTGGCGCTGCTCGAACACGTCGAAGCCGCCAATGCCGGCAAGCCCATCACCTTCTTTGAAGTGACCACCGCCGTGGCCTTCATGGCCTTTGCGCGAATCCCGGCGGATGTGGTGTTGCTAGAGACCGGCTTGGGCGGGCGTTTCGATGCTACCAACGTGATCGCCAAACCGGCCGTGACGGTCCTTAGCTCCATCTCCATGGATCACATGCAGTACCTGGGCGACACCTTGGCGCGGATTGCCGGCGAAAAGGCCGCGATCATGAAACGCGGCGTCACGTGCGTTTCGGTGATACAGGCGCCTGAAGCCGCCGACGTCATAGCGCACGCGGCCTTTGAGATCGGCGCAACCTTGCGCGTTCAGGAAGACGCCTGGCGCATCGAGCCCGACGGCGCGGGGTTGCTGTTCACCAGCCAACACAATCGTTGGAAAGCGCCGCTGCCGGCGTTGCTGGGAGCGCACCAGATCAGCAACGCCGGGCTCGCGCTGGCCGCCCTGGACCAATCGCCCTTCGCCATTCCGGCCTTTGCCCTGCGCCTCGGTATGCGCAAGATCGAATGGCCGGCCCGGGCGCAGCACCTGAAACACGGGCCCTTGATGAAGATCCTGCCGCACGGGTGGGAGCTGTGGCTCGACGGTGGGCACAATGCCGGCGGTGGCGCGGTCATAGCCGCGTTGGCAGACGATCGCTGGTCCGATGCGCCTTTGCATCTCATCTGCGGCATGCTCTCGACCAAAGTCGCCGAGGATTACCTGCGGCCCCTGGCAGCGCGGGCGGCGAGCCTCGACGCCGTGCCGATTCCGTCGAGCGAGACTGCGATGCCGCCGGCCGAGTTGGCCGCCGCCGCCAAGCGCGTGGGCTTTACGGATGTGTACGTGGCGGAAAGCTTCACCGCTGCGCTGAAGCGTATCGCGGCAGCCTCACGAGGCCGCGCGCGGGTGCTGATTTGCGGCTCGCTCTATCTCGCCGGTGAAGTCCTGCGGGAAAATCGCTAGGCGCTCTTCAGAAAGAAGACCACCGTTACAGTCGATGCGATGGCGATGATTCCCATACGCACGTGTTGGGGGTCCATGCGCCGGGCGACGCGCGCGCCCAAATAGCCGCCAATGATCGCAGCAACCAGAATCGTCAACGTCTGCGGCCAGACGATTTTGCCGGCGCCCACAAACACCAGCAGCGAGATGCCGTTGATAAGGCCGGACATCAGGGTTTTTGTCGCGTTCATGGTATTAAGGTCGGTCAGGCCGAACAGGCTGTAGACCGCCAGCATGACGATGCCCATGGCGCCGCCGAAGTAGCCGCCGTAAATGCCGACGGCAAATTGGATGGCCAGCAGTGTGACCGGTCCGATGCTGAACCATGTGCGCAGCCGCGGCACGATTTTGGGGCCGAAGCTGAAAATCAACGTCGCCGCCAAGAGCAGCCATGGAACCAGGCTGTCGAAAGTCTGCTCGGGCGTATAAACCAGCAACAGCGCGCCGGCGATGCCACCCACCAGGCTGACGGCGATCATGGCTTTGAAAGATACGCCCTCGAAATGGCGGAAGTCGCTGCGGTAGGCCCAGGCGGCGGCGAGGCTGGCGGGGAAAAGTGCTACGGCGTTGGATGCATTGGCCACGACCGAAGGCACGCCCGTGAACACCAGGGCCGGAAAGGTCAGGAAGGTCCCGCCGCCGGCGACGGAGTTCATGATCCCGGCGATGAACCCGGCGGCCGCAAGTAGTAAATATGAGAGCAAAATGATATCCACGCTCAGGAGGGCAGGGAGGTACGGTAAACACGTGCGCCGAGCACTTGTAACAGGCAGAGTGCCAATCTTGCCTGCGCCACGCAACAAATCCTTCATTTTTAAATCCTTCATTTCTTATGGGGGGTGCCGTGTTATGACTTTTTCCAATTCATCCCTTTGAGCAGGTCTTCGCTTTTCATGCAGGCGCTTCTCGATCGCTATATCGCGCGTCTGATGTTCATACCGCTGGCGGCGACGCTGATCATCTCAGCCATGCTGCTCCTGCTGATCCGTATGGCCGAGTTGTTTGATCTCGTGGTCAACGAAGGCGGCGGTGGCGGCACCGTGTTGCAGGCGCTGGCCAACCTCGCGCCGCAATATCTCGCCTTCGCCATTCCGCTGGGCTTGCTGATGGGCGTCCTGCTGGCGTTCCGGCGTCTTGCGGTGTTGAGCGAACTGGATGCCATGCTCGGCATGGGCGTTTCTTACACGCGCCTTCTGAAAGTGCCCATGCTGTACGCCGCCGGCCTCAGTCTGTTGACCTTGGGCGTGGTCGGCTACGTGCAACCGCTCAGTGTCTATGGTCACGAGAAACTACTGTTCGATTTGAATAACGGCGGCCTTGGCATCAACATCCGCGTCGGCGAATTTACCCCGTTAGGCGGCAAAGTCGTGGTGCGCGCGGAAAGATCCCGGCGTGGCGGACGCGAACTCACAGGCGTCTTTGCGACCACCACCGCGGACGACGGGCGTATGATTATTTTTTCCGCGGCGCGCGGCGAACTGCGTCAGGCCGACGACGGCCAGTCCATGGTCGCGCGCCTGTTCAACGGCAAGATCGTTCGGGTAGACCCTGCCAGCGGCGCCAACCAAGCCGCCGGCTTCGCCGCCTACGACATTCCGCTCGATCTGCCGCCGCCGCCCGCTTTCCGCACGCGCGGCAGCAACGAGCGCGAGATGACCTTGCTGGAACTCTCCCGCCTGTCCGCAGCACCCGCGACTGAAATGTCCCTGCGGCGGCAGGCCGAGGCGGGGCTCTACCGGCGCGCGGCGCAGGTCGCGATTTTGTTCTTCCTGCCTTTGCTGGGGATCTCGCTGGCGCGTCCGCCTTTGCGGTCCGCCAGCGGCCTGGGCGTGTTTCTGGGTCTTGCGTGCTTCATCATCTACAACGAATTCTCGCTATTCGGCGAACGTCTCGGCTTCACTGGCCAGGTTGCGCCGCTGATCGCGCAAGCCGCATCGTTTTTGCCCTTTGCCGCCTTTTGCGCGGTGCTGTTCCTGATCTCGGCTCTCTTGCCGGGTGAGTCGCCGTTGTCGCGCACGGCGGGAATGGTTTCACGGGGTTTTGTCTGGTTGCGTGGTGTCATGCTTTCATCCACTCCTGCGCCTAAGGCGAGCTGACCTGATGGCCGCCGCCTATACCCGCGCCCCCGCTCTCAGCCGCTATATCGCGCTGGCCTTTGCGCGGTACATCGCCGTGGTGCTGTTGGGCCTGCTCGCCATTCTCCAGATCATGGACGTCATCGGTGAATCCAACCGCATTCTTTCGGTGGCCGGCGCCAGCGAAGCCGATCTCTGGCGCTACGTACAATTGCGTCTGCCGATTCTGATTTCGCAATTTCTGCCCTTCGCGGTGCTGCTCGCGACCCTCATCACCTGCGGCACGCTCGCGGTTAGCAGCCAAGTCGTGATCATGCGTTCTTCCGGCCTTTCGCCACATCAGGTTCTGTTGCCGATGCTGGTGATCGCGGGCCTTTGCGCGAGCTTCCATCTAATCTGGAACGAAACCGTCACGGTTCACCCCGCCGCGCGCCTCGCGGCCTGGCAGGCGACCGGTTACGGCGCCAACCCGAGTGCGCCGGTCCCACAAGCGCCCGAGACATGGACCTCCACGGGCGATACCATCATTCGCGCGCGGCCAACCCTTGCGGAGAACGGCGTGGCGCTGGAAGATGTCGCCATCTTCAGTCACGTCCATAACGGCGGCCTGGACACCGTCACTTTCGCCGCCCGCGGTTTCTTATCGCCCGACGGGCGCGGCGCATTAGAAGAGGTGCGCACCATCGATATCGTCTCGCGCGACGTTCGCACGGCCGTGCGCATGGACTGGCAGCCCCAGGTGACTCCGGCGCATTTTTTTGTACAGACCGTCAACCCCGACAAGATGGCTCTGTTGGATTTGGCGGCCGCCGCGCGCGTCAGAGCGGGCGTCGGCAGGGACGCCCGCGCTTTGCAGTCGGAGCTGTATCATAAGCTCGCGCGTCCTCTGGCGTCGCTGCTGATGCCGCTGCTGGGCACCATCGTGGCGGTCGGCTTGGCGCGCACCGGCAGCGTGCTGGCGCGCGCTAGCATCGGCCTCGCCTTGGGGTTCGCTTACTTCATCGCCGACAACGCCATTATGGCCATGGGGCGGTCCGGTTCGATTCCGCCGCAAATCGCGGCTTGGATGGCGGTTCTGATATTTTTCGTCATCGGCGAAGCGATCCTGTTTCGTACCGAGCACTGACGAGACCGCTCTGTAACAGCGCTTATTTAGGCGCGCCCCTCATTCCTGCATGACGTTCGTATCAGCCTGGAGTAATCTTCCAAATGTTGGAAATTTGTAATGTAAAACAGCCTGTTTTGGCGATTTGTAAAGTGCACTTGCGTGGCTTTCATGCGAATTACCCAAAACTGTAATCGACGCGTCGCACTTACCCGTTATGAAAAACGGAGTTCCCGATGCACTCTTTGCCACGAAGGTTAGATAACGGTTCGATGAATGTCATAACGCCGCTCTCTGATGCCTACGCACCGCGTGTCGCGCTGTTTTCCGGCAACTACAATTATATCCGCGACGGCGCCAATCGGGCGCTCAATCGTCTGGTGGATTTTCTGGAGCGCCAGGGCGTGGCGGTGCGCGTCTATTCGCCGACCGCCGATCAGCCGGCTTTCGCCCATGCCGGCCAGGTTGTCTCGGTGCCGTCGATTTCAATTCCGCGCCGCAAGGAATACCGCCTAGCGGTCGGCCTGCCGGCGCGCGTGCGCGAAGACTTGGCCGCGTTTCGCCCGAACTTGTTTCACCTTTCGGCGCCCGACTACCTCGGCTACAAGGCGCTGCAGCTCGCCAAATCGTGGCGCATCCCGGTTGTGGCCTCGGTGCATACGCGCTTTGAAACCTATTTTGGGTACTACGGTTTGAAATGGCTCGAGAGCTACGCCACGCGTTACATGCGCAGTTTCTACAATCAGTGCCAACAAATTTACGCGCCGAGTGAAAGCATGGCCCAGGTCTTGCGCAATGAGGGCATGTGCAACAATATTCGGCTATGGGGCCGCGGCGTCGACAGCAACTTGTTTCATCCCGAAAAACGCAACGAAGCGTGGCGCGCGGCCCACGGCCTTAAGCCCGAAGACGTGGCGATCGCATTTGTCGGACGCCTCGTACTCGAAAAGGGGTTGGGCATTTTCGCCGACGTGGTCGACGAACTCAAAGCCAGGGGCGTTGCGCATAAAGTAATAGTGGTCGGCGACGGCCCCGAACGGGCCTGGTTCGAAAGCCGTCTCCCGGGCGCCGTCTTCACCGGCTTCCTCGGCGACGAAGCCCTGGCCCGGGCTTATGCCTCGGCGGAGGTCTTCTTTAATCCTAGCACCACCGAGACCTTTGGTAACGTAACGCTGGAAGCGATGGCGGCGGGGCTTCCCCCGGTCTGCGCGCGGGCCACCGGCAGCATGTCGCTGGTCAATCATGGCACATCCGGCTTCCTGGCCGCGCAGGGCACGGTAAACGAGTACGCGGACTATCTCTCTTGCCTGGCCGGCAACCCCGTCCTGCGCCAGGCCTTTAAATCTGCCGGCCGCGAGCACTCCCTCCTGTATAATTGGGACAAAATCCTGCAAGGTGTGTTATCGGACTATTGTGACGTTCTGGGCGCCGTTTCCGCCGAGAATCATCTCTCTCAGAGTGAACTGGCCATCGCCGGTACCTGAGGTCGTCACGACCGGGACGGATTTATGGGCAATGCGTTTGCGCGCCATTTGAACACCGCGCGTGTGCGGCGTGTCTTGAACGTCGCGCAAAAAGCCATGGGCGTGGCCGCCGTCGGATTCCTGAGCTTCAAACTCTATCATATCGGCTGGGCCGAGCTCTTGGCCGCGCTGCCGCGCGCACCAGAGTTTTACTTCGCCTTCGCCGTGATCTATATCACCACGCCCCTGGCCGAGGTTTTCATATACTCCGGTTTGTGGGACGTGGGGCTCGGTGCCTTACCGACGTTTCTGCGCAAAAGAATCTACAACGAAGTCGTCATCGATTACTCCGGCGAGGCTTACTTGTATCTGTGGGCCAAACGCACGCTGGGGATCGCCGACGGCAGGCTGCTTTCGACCATCAAAGACGTCAACCTGCTCTCGGGCGTTGCGTCAAACGCCGTGACCTTGGCGCTGGTGATCGGCTTTGCCGCCGGGGGATACAGCATCCTGTTAGAAGGCGTTGATCCAGCGCTATTGCGCGCGATCGTCATCGCCTCGGGTTTCGCTATTGCCGTGATGCTGGCGGTGATGCTTTTCGGCCGCCAGCTTCTCGGCGTCGCCCGTGGGCAGGCGTTGGGCATCGGTACGGTGCATCTCGTGCGCATGATTGTTGTGCTGGCGCTGCAAGCCGTGCAATGGGGCAGCGCGCTGCCCGACGTGCCGGTGACGCAGTGGATGATGTTCCTGACCGCGCAGATGCTGCTGACACGGCTGCCCTTCATCCCCAATCGCGATGTGATGCTGATGCTGCTGGGCGTATCGCTGGCGCCGGCCATCACCGCCCCGACCGCCCATGTGGCATCGATGTTCGTGGCCGCCGGCGCATTGTCGCTGCTGGCCCATGCGGCGGTGTTCGGTGCCACGGCCCTGATCCGCGAGCGGCCCGTCGAAGTTCAGGCAGCATGAGGTATCTATGAAGCCAGTCCTTCTGCTTGCCGTGATGCTGAGTGCGGGCGGCGTCCTGGCCCAGGACGCGCACATCCTTGGCCCCAACCCCGAGGCCTGTGCCGCTGACGCGCCCGGCCCGGCGGTGCTTGTCCAGACACATGGTTTCAAAGACCGCAGTGGCAACGTGCGGGTCGAATTATATCCGGCCGTGGACGGAGATTTCCTTGCCCCCGGCTCACGGCTGCGCAGCGAGGGTAAGGTTTTCCAACGCATCGACGTGCCGACGCCGCCTACGGGCGATGCCCTGGTTTGCGTCGTCCTGCCCGCGCACGGCGCCTACGCCATGTCCGTGCTGCATGACCGCAATGCCAACAGCAAGCTGGATGTGTACAGTGATGGCTTCGGCTTTCCCAACAATCCGCGACTGGGCTTCAAAAAGCCTGCGGTAGAGAAAGCGACCTTTAAAGCCGAAGGCGCTCTGACGCGCCTTGATGTCGTGCTCAATTACGTGTCCGGTTTTTCCGCACGCCCTTTGTCGCGCCCTAAGTAGTTTTCGCCTTCTCGGCGACCAAGCGCTCATACAGCGCGAAAAGTCTATCAAAATGAGCGTCCGCATTGCCGATGGTGGCATCGGCCCGCGCCGCCGCCGCGCGGTGCAAGGTCTCCTGATCCCGCGCGAGAAGCCGCAAGACCGCTTTGGCCGCGTCATCAGCGTTGCCGGTGGCATAGATCTCGCCGACATCTGCATGCGCGAAATCGGCGGCGCCGCCTGTGTCGGGCACGATGATCGGTGCTCCACAGCACAGGGCTTCGGCGACGGCGATGCCAAAGGTCTCGCTGGCGGAGCCGTGCAGCAGACCGTCGGCGCTGGCCATGAGGCCTGCGAGATGGCTGCGGTCGGTGATCTGGCCCGCCACATGAATATGTGCGCCCTTTAAACTGAGCTGCGCCGCTTGGCGTTCCACGGCGCGGCGCGTGATGCCGTCGCCGACAAGATACAGTCCGATGGGTTTATCGCGGGCGTTCGCGCGCGCGACGGCCCCCATCACGGTATTCAGCCGTTTCTCGGGGTGATGGCGCCCGATGCTGATCAGCACGCGCGCGTTTTCATCCAAACCGCACGCTGCCAACATGACACGCCGAAGTTCTTCGTCGCGGCGGGCCGGATGAAATAGGCTCCGGTCCACACCCATGGGCACGGCCCGCAAACCCCGCAGGCCAAAGCTCTCGAAGCGCGTCGCCAGCCACTCACCGGCAACGACCGTGACATCGAAATGGACGTTGAGGCGGCGCAAATAAGCCCAGAACCAGCTGAACAGCGCATCGACGCGGGCCCGGCCCAGAAGTCCGCCCAATAACGTCTGCGGATAAACCGCCACCGGGTCGGCGTGCATGAACAGCGCTTTGACGGCGGGGCCCCGCCAGCGCGCCGCGATCCAGCCGCCGCGCCAGGGCGAGGAGCCTTCCACCACATCGGGCCGTTCGCGGTCCAACACCGCCAGCGCCGCCTTCATGCCGACAAAAATGTGATAACGCGGGTCGACAGCGAGAACCGGCGCTTTGACCCAGACGATTTTGCCGCCCGGCCGCGGCTCCTCGCGGTCCACAGGGCCGGGCGCGATGATCACCGTCTCATGGCCGAGCCGCGCACTGGCCGCCAGCTTCTGCTGCACATAGGTCCGCACGCCGCCGCCGCGTTCGCTGTAGAACTCGGAGACGTCAGCGATCTTCATGCCTTTGGGAAATCAAGCGGCCGCGCCAGCGCCGCCATGCGCCACAGGGATGCCGCGGCGCGCGCATATTGCGGCGGATATTTGATGGCCGCACCCAACCTGTCGGCGGCATGCCAAACCCAGTGCGGGTTGTCGAGGAAGGCGCGCGCCAACGCCACCATATCGGCTTTACCCGAGGCGACGATCTCCTCGGCTTGGTCGGCTGCCGCGATATGGCCCGCCGCCGCAGTTACGACGCCGGTCTTGGCTTTGACGTGGGCGGCGAAGGGTACCTGATAGCCGGGCGTTGCGGGGATGGCGATGTTCGGCGCGATGCCGCCGCTGGACACCGAGAGGTAGCCCACGCCGATCTCCTTCAGCGCCTGGGCGTAAACCGCGGCGTCATCCTGGGACCAGCCGTCGCTGGTCCAGTCGCTGCCGGTCATGCGAGCGCCCAGCACCATGTGCGCCGGCAGCACCGCGCGCACCGCCCGCGCCACCGACAGCGGAAACTTCATGCGGTTATCGCGGCTGCCGCCGAAGCCGTCGGAGCGGACGTTGGCGATGGGCGAGAGGAATTCGTCGAGCAGATAGCCGTGGGTGGAATGCAGCTCGACCATGTCAAAGCCCAGGCGCACGCAACGCTGCGCGGCGCGCACAAAGGCCAGGCGCACACGCGCCATGCCGTCTTCGTCCAGCGCCGCCGGCGTTGCGTAGCCGGGGCCGAAGGGCAAGGCCGAGGGCGCCACGATGGGCCAGGGGTCTTCATGGGGGCCCAACGGTCCGCCGCCTTCCCAGGGACGCTGCGTGGAGGCTTTCCGTCCGGCGTGAGCTAGCTGGATACCGAAGCGCGTGCCCGGGATCGCCACTTTACGCGCCGCCGTCAGCACGCGGCCGAGGGCGGCTTCATTGTCGTCGCTATAAATACCAAGACAACCGTGGGTGATGCGCCCGCGCCGTTCCACGCCGGTGGCTTCCAGCGTCACCAGCCCGGCGCCGGACATGGCGTATTGCATGATCTGTTGCAGATGCCAGTCCGTGGCCGAGCCGTCGTCGGCGCTGTACTGACACATGGGCGCGACCGCGATGCGGTTCGGCAGTGTAATGGGACCAAGCGATAAAGGACTGAACAGAACCGATGTCATAGGGATTACTCTTCAACCGAAATGATTCCAAGCTCCGCAAACTTGTCGAGCAAGGTTGCTTCGATGACCGCAAGGCGGTCCGCGAGAAGCTTCTCGACCTCGCGCGGCTTCAGCTTCTTGCCCCCGATGACAACGTCGCCGCCTTCGCTCCCGAACAGCTTGGCAGCGAGCTTCGCGGCGTCGGCGCCGCGGTCGCAGCGCGCGAGCAGCAGCACCGCGTCGATATTGGTCATCTCGACGCCGGTTCCGGCCGCAGGCGAAGCAAGCGCCAGCTTCGGCAGGATCAGGCCCAGCTCCTTGATCAGCCCGCGATTTGCGGGCGTGATGGAAAGCTGGGCGCCCTTGGGCACTTTCACCGGCGCGGTGGGTTGGGCGAAGGCCATCACCTGGCCGCCGGCCGCCAGCAGCCGTGCGGCTTCGGCGCGCGTCCAGGGTGAAAGGCCGGCCATTTTTGGCAGGGCTTCCATGCCGCGCACACTCATGGCGCCATGCGCGATCGCGTGCAGTAGGCCGGCGAAGGGTTCGCTTTCATAGCTCAGCTGCAAATCACCGAATGCCACGGCGCGGTCGATACTGGCCAAGGGCTCCAAGGTGCCGAAGACCTGATCCTGATTGACCCCCAGCCATTCGTCCTCGGACTTGAGGGGTTCGCCCTTGATCCAGACGTCGCGGCGGAAGGTTTCGTTGCGGATGAAAACGCGTTTGGCTTCCAGCTCGGCGCGGCTGCCGACGCTGCGGAACTCCTCCTGCAAATCCCTGGGCACGGCGAGATCGACCATGTTCAGGAACAGGCGCGCGCAGCCGGCAAACCGAAGCCCGCGCGCTTCCATCATGGCTTTGAGTTCGGCGAAGTAGAATGCGCGCAGGTGCTCGTTGAAATACTCGTGCGCCATATAGCGGGGATCGACGCGCTCCAGCTCATCGACGGCTTCGGCCAGCGCCGGATTGTCGCGGAAATATTTGACCTGTGCATTCTTCAAGCGCTTCAGCCAGGCGAGGCCGACGCGAGCCCGCTCCAGGGAATTCACACCGTCTTTGGTGAGCGAGTAGACCATGTTGCGCAGCGGCAGCTTGGCCGCCCAGCCCGGCATGGCATTGGTGCCGGTGAGCAAGAGGCCGCCGGGCTTGAGGCGCTCGGCCGCATCGTCCAGCAAAGCTTCGCGGGTGCCGTCGTCGATCCAGCTCAGCACCCCGTGCATGACCGCGAAATCCAGCGGCGGCAAGTCCGCAGGCTTGAGATCCGTGAAACTCCGCTGCAGGAAGCTCGCGTTGTCGAGGCTCATGCGCATCGCCAAGGTCTCAGCGGTGCGGATGTGGGCCGGCAGGAAATCGATGCCGTAGAATTTCGCCCCGGGGTAACAGCCCGCCAGCACGGCCGCCGTGACGCCGTTGCCGCAGCCGTAGTCGCACCAGGTAAAATCGCCGTCCACGGGCCGCGGGCGGAAACCGTTGGCCGCCGCCACCAGATTCATATGGGTGGGCGCGTGGTCGCCGTAGAACTCGGCCACATAGGCCGTATCGGTGACATAGCCGCCTGTCGTCGCGCTCATTTACCGTTCCCCAACACTCGTGACCCGCCGCCTGTTTTACCGATTGCTCGCCCCGAAAGCAAAAGCCTCATCCGGGCGGGAGGGGGGTATAGTGATATCCGGGATTAAATATAGGGCTCCTCTCGAAAGATGGGAGCCCTTTCCCTTTTTTGGATTGGCTGCTTTATCGAGCAAGCTCAGAGATGAACCCGTCAAGCAATCAGAGCGTATAAGGCAGCCAGTTGTGCGCGACGGCGGTCCTTGTGCCCGCCCACCCAGTGGTTTGGATCGCGTCCCCAGCGTACTAATGACCGCCAAGCCCCAATTGACTTGGTACGCGAAGGATATAATGACCCATATGGAGATGGAGAGATGGCGGTTTTCCTGGGGTTTTTGGTCACCAGCCTCAGCTTAGCGAGATTGGCTGCCCTCGCCGCAGAGGTACGCGACCACGCGTTTGATGAGGCCCTCGGCAATATGACGCGACTCCCCGTCATCCGTTCCAAACGTCTCAAACTTTTGGTGAGCCGGAAGCCATCGGAATATTTCAAAAGTTGGAATGTAGATCACTTCGGGGTGTTCTTGCTGGCACTCGAATAACGCTGCACGAAGTTGAGATTTGGAAATGCAGTCCGCTTCTACTGCTGTTTTGAACGCTCCTCCCCGATACCCTGAAATGGGGACAGGCGAAACGGAAACAAAAATTGGAGCCCGAGTATGTTGTTTTAGGAGGCGCAACATCTCGCTTAGATAACTTACTGTCTCTGAGAATTTCTCAGTGACGAGATATGCCCCGCGCTTCGGTTTGAGCGTTGGCTGACCCTCGATTCTTAAATGAAATATATTCCCGAGCGTGAATATAATTCCACTCGCCTCTCTAAATTCCCGCTCCACGCTTTTGAAATCAAGCCCGCTGGTGACCTGACGGCTTTTTTTGTACCGGTCGATTTGAGAGAATTGACCCATACAGGAGGAGCTGAAGATGACGAAACGTGGATTAGGTGCGGAGCAGGTTGTTTCCAAGTTAAGGCAGATCGAGGTGCTGATGGCGCAGGGCAAGTCTG
>CANJLF010000029.1 GCA_947475295.1 Fidelibacterota bacterium | reverse complement strand
CCGTGAGACAGCGGAAAATAAGGCGCGATACGGCGCATCTGCGCCTCTGAAAGCATAAACAGATCGTCCATGGCGACACCTCCGTGTGCGTCGCCATTGAATCAATCGATCACTCAGCTCGCAAGAGATTTAATGGGTCCTGACCCTAGGTGACGCGGCCGGGCTCACGCAGTTTGGCGTTAACCTCCTCCGTTTGCCGCCGGGCGTTTGGTCGAGTCAGCGCCATTGGCATACGGGGTCCGACGAGTTCGTTTATGTGATTGCGGGTGAGGTTGTGCTGGTCACTGACAGCGGCGAAGAAATATTGCGCGCCGGCGATGCCGCCGGCTTCAAGGCCGACGACGGCGACGGCCATTGTCTGCAAAATCGTTCTACTCCCGATGCGCTGGTGCTCGAGGTTGGAACGCGCATATCCGACGATGCTGCTTATTATTCCGACATCGACATGGTTGCCCCGGCGCACGGCCAGCCCGCCATCTATACGCGGCGCGACGGGAGTCCCTACCAAAACATCAAGCGACGCGGGCCTTAACCAGCTGCGGTGGATAATCTGGCGAAGAACAGAGCGGGGAAGTGATTTGGTTCTGGCCCTGCATGCTACCGTGGCCGGGGTATAGGAACGGAAAGCTTGGCAATGAGCATGGACGATATAACGAAACGAAAGGCTCTATTCAGCGAGCATGTTAATGCACCCGATCCGCTTCAGATTATTATTAGGGGTCAATTACACATTGAAGCAGAGCTGGTAGAACTAATTTCTGATTCAATTGCAGTCGTTAGGCCGGAAGTATTAGAGCTCGATGATTGGTCGTATACGCGCAAGCTCGAAATGGCAGCAGCCTTAGGTCTAATTGCCACTGACGTGATCGGTTCTTATAAAGCCTTAAACTCGCTGCGAAATAAGATCGCGCATGATCTCAGCATTCAGATTTCCGAAAAACATGCGAGAGATCTATACAATTCCTTTTCGCCCTTCTTCCGATATTTATACGGAGCCGCTCCGGAGAACTTTGTTTCATACACGGCGGTCATGCGCAGGTGCATGAAGGTGATGTGGGTGCATCTCAACAAGGCGCGCGAGAAGCAGGAAGAGTTAAAGAAACAGATGCAAAGAGACCACGAGGAGGTCATCGCTTTATTGGATGAAGAAGCCAAAAGAACGACACCACCCACTGTTTTTGAAAGATAAGCGGCGTCGCTCCGTTCCGTCTTAGGGGATTAGAACCGCGGCTTTCCAGCCCCAGCTATTTGGCCGCGCTAAATCTACCGCGCGCCCTGCGCCGCCAGCATCAGCAGGACGTGATCGCGCTGGTGCTCCATGACTTTCACGTTGCTCTCAAGATTGAGTTCGGTGAAGACCTGGCCGGCCTGCTCGAAAGCCTCGGCGGCTTGCTGCAGGCATTCGGTGTTGCGGGCAGCGACACCCTTTTCTTTCAGCGCCGCGCCGATATTGCCCAAGGCCGTGGCCCAGACCAGCGGCGCCGAGGTGCGGCTGCGCGATTGCGCGATCTTCAGGAACACCGCCACGGCTTTGTCGAAGAGGCCCGGCTGGTCGGTCAACAGGCCCATGGTGATGAGCAGGCTGCCCAATGAGTTCTGAATATCCGCCCAGCGTTCCGGCGCATCGGTAATGGTCCAGATGCCGGTGGCGGCGGAGAAAGCTTCGGCGGCGTCTTTCAGGTGAACCGCTTCGCCGGTGGACTGCGCCAGCGTATGCAGCGCCAAGCCGAGCCGCGTTTTCAAGGCGGCGTAATCGTCGGCGAAAACTTCCTTGCGCACCATGGTGAGCGCGGCGCGGTAGTATTCCACGGTCTTGTCGGCCAGACGCGGGCGTTCGGTCTGTTCGCCGATCAGCGACAGGGCATCGGCGATGTGGGTGCCGATCATGGCGCGTTCGTGCAAGGGGAAAGCGTCTTCGCCCAAAATCAACGCGCCCTGATAGACCGACACGGCGCGTTCCAAAGTTTTGACGTCGCCGGTGCGGGCACCCTCCAGCAACAGCAACGCGGCGTAACAGGCTTGGGCCGTCGCGCACTGCGCCACCGTGCCCAGGAAGTCGCCTTCAGCGAATCGCGTGGCGGCTTTCAACACCGGACGGAATAATGTGGCGCGCGCGCGGATGCCGTCGGCGGACTCGACATTGACGGCGGCGAGCGCCGTGCCGAAAGCCAGGTCGCCCGTAGCGTCGTCGAACAGCGCCGGAACTTCGAGGCGCTCAAGGGCCGAGATGGTGGCGCTATGAGGATGAAGCGGTGTCGAGCGGCCGAGGAAACGCAAACGCCACGACGCGCCGGTTTGTGTGGCGACACTCTCGCCCCAAATCAAGAGGTCGGCGCCTTCGCGCTTCAGCCAGCGGCGGCCCAAATCCACGGCCATGGAAACGAACAGCGGCTGATTATGATCAGCGCCCGGCGCGGTCAGGGGCCGGTCGGCCACGGTGATGGACACACCCATGCGTCCCGACAAGCGGTCGTGAATATGGCGGGCGGCAAGGCCTTGCAGGTCGCCGGCGAGCGGGCTGATGAGAATGCGTAAGGGTTCGATGCCGTAAAGGGCGTCTTCGGGCTCATCCATAATGAAGGGATCGCTGTGTGCGTCCGGGGCGGGCGCCTCCCGCGAGGGCCGTAAACGCAACAGATCCAAGAATGGGCCGAAAACCATAACTGCTGTCCCAATGGGCCAAGAGGCCGCTTCATCCTAGGCCCGCACAAAGCCGGGGCCGGAATCAAAGCCTTAGCAGGGCGGGTTTAAAAATCTGTTGAGGACTCGGGGGCGGGGCGGCCGGGTATCAGAAATCCGAGCAGCGGCCCTTCTTCTCCCAGTCGCCGAAGCGCGTCGGCTCAGGGCCTTTGGGCCCCCCTATTTCCTGGGTGATCTCTTCGACCGGAACGGGGCCGGTTTTCGGCCGCGGTGCGGCCTCGGTCTTCGGCTTCAGCGCCGCGGCGGCGGGCGAGAGGGCCAAGGGCAGCAGGTTTGGCGGCGGGTTTTTTGCATCGGTTGTCATGGCGTCAAAGTAGCGCAACGGCAATCATCTCGCACCCCTCGGATTCGCTTACCAGGTAATTGACTTTGCCATGGCCGTCACGGCATTTGGCGCCATGTCAGAGCCCAAAACGTCACAGCCAAATCCAAATCCCTCCGGCGGAGCGGACATCGCCGCCCGTGTCGCGGCGCTCTCTATGCTGGAGGGCGTGTTTTCCCGCGCCAAGTCCACGGACGATCAATTTGAGCAGGCGGTCGCCAAGCTCGAGCCCCGCGACCGCGCCTTTGTGCGGCTTCTCGTGGCAACCACGCTACGCCGCCTGGGCCAGATCGATCTTGTGCTGGGTAACTTCGTCGAACGCCGTCCGCCGGACCGCGTGATCAACGTGTTGCGCCTCGGCGCCGCGCAGCTTCTCTTCATCGCCACGCCGCCCCATGCCGCCGTCGCCACATCGGTCGCGCTGGTGAAACAGGGCCATGAACGTCACGCCGGCCTGGTGAATGCGGTCTTACGCCGTGTTTCGGAAAAAGGCGCCGCCATGGTCGCCGCGCAAGACGCGGCCAGTCTCAATACGCCGCTGTGGCTGTGGAAATCATGGGTCGCGGCTTACGGCGAGCCCGCCGCGCGCGCGACGGCGGAAGCGCATTTAAGCGAGCCTTTGCTCGATATCACGGTGAAGGATCCGGCGACGCTTGATGAATGGGCGAAACGCCTTGAGGCCGCCCAGCTGCCCACGGGCAGTCTGCGCCGCACCGCCGGCGGCCGCATTCAGGATCTCGAGGGCTTCGCCGATGGCGCCTGGTGGGTGCAAGACGCCGCCGCGGCGCTGCCGGCAAAAGTGCTGCTGCATGTTTTGGAAACGCCAGCTGGAAAAAATATCATCGACCTTTGCGCCGCGCCCGGCGGCAAGACGGCGCAGCTCGCCGCCGCCGGCTGCCTTGTCACGGCGGTGGATTCATCGGGCGACCGGCTCAATCTCCTGCGCGCCAATCTCAAGCGCCTGCATCTCGAGGCCGAAGTGGTCGAAGCCGATGCGGTGACGTGGCGGCCCAAGGTGCCCGCCGACGCCGTGCTGCTGGACGCGCCCTGTTCCGCCACAGGCACGATCCGCCGCCATCCCGACTTGCCCTACCTCAAGCGCGCCGAGGACATCGCCGGATTCGTGACCTTGCAAACCCGACTGCTCACGGCCGCCGCCGACATGGTCAAACCCGGCGGGCTGATTTTTTACAGCGTCTGTTCGCTGCAGCCCGAGGAGCGGCGAGCGGTGGTGGAGGCGGTCTTGGCCGCCAATCCGGCGCTCGCGCGGGTCAAAATTCCCAAAGAGGCCGTGGCCGGCGAATCGCAGTTCATCGACCATAAAGGCGAGCTCAGAACCCTGCCCAGCCAATGGCCCGAGCGCGCCGGAATGGATGGATTCTACGGCGCGCTGCTCCAACGCTCGCCATAAATCAAATATATTTCAATGGGATAATTCCGCTCTTGCAAATCATTCGCAGATCTTCTACATCAGTTGCGACTGCTTCGTATTGCCCGTTTGGGCAGAATGAGGTGCCGAAATGTACGTCTGTATCTGCAACGCCCTGACCGACAGCGAAATCGCCGAGGCTTCCCGCCGCGGCGCGCGCACCGTGAAAGAGGCTTATGCGGCCCTAGGTGTTGAAATCAATTGCGGCCACTGCACTTGCACGGCCGAAGAGATTCTCCGCCAGTCTGAACCGGCCTACGTCCTGCAGGCCGCGGAATAGATCTTCTCTAGTCTTCCGCCGGTTTGGTCTGAAGCTGCACATAATTTTGCAGGCCCATGCGACCGATCAGCTCAAGCTGAGTTTCGATCCAGTCGATGTGTTCTTCTTCCGACTCTAAAATATCCTCGAATAATTCGCGCGTGATGTAGTCGGCGACTTTTTCGCAATGGGCGATGCCGTCCTTCAGCACCGGCAGCGCGTCCATCTCCAGCTTCAAGTCGCACTTCAGAAGTTCCTCGACGCCTTCGCCGATCATCAGCTTGCCCAGGTCCTGCAGGTTGGGCAGGCCTTCCAGAAACAAGACGCGCTCAACCAGGTTGTCGGCGTGTTTCATCTCGTCGATGGACTCTTTGTATTCGTAGGCGGCGAGGCGGCTTAAGCCCCACTGCTTCAGCATGCGCGAATGCAGGAAATACTGATTGATGGCGGTCAGCTCGTTCTTGAGCACCTGGTTCAGGTATTTGATGGCCTGCTTGTCGCCCTTCATGGAGGAGTCCTTCGAAACCGTGAGATGAGCAACGATGGTGACCGCTGGTGTTCCGGCGGTCAACCGTTACATGCGGCAAGGCCAATAAAATCGGCCCTCAAATCACCGCAGGTGACTCGCCCTTACAATCGCGCTTATGCCTTGGCGTGCAGAACGCGCTCGATGACGTCCAGCCATTTCTCGGCCACCGATGTCCAGCTGTAGTAGGATTCCACCCGCGCCCGGCCGGCCCGGCCCAGAGCCTCCCAACGGGTGGGATCGGCGATCATCTGGGTGAGCGCATCGGCCAAAGCATTACTGTCCCCACCGGGGACCAACAGTCCGGTCTCGCCGTGCAGCACCGCTTCGCCCATGCCGGAGATGCGCGTGCCTATGACAGGCAATCCCGTCGCCATGGCTTCCAACAGCGCCGCCGGCATGCCTTCGTCGCGCGACGGCAGCACGAAAATATCGGCGCTGCGGTAAATCTCCGGCAGCGTGTTCCAGCCCTGCCAGCCGTGTAACTCAATTCGGTCAATGAGCGCGAAGCGCGCCGCCTGGGCGGCGATCATGGGCCACTCGGGGCCGTCGCCGATCAATGTGAGTTTCCATTTCAAGGCCGAGCTGAGTCTGGCCAAGGCCGGCAGAAGAATATCGAGGCCTTTATTCTTGGCGAGGCGGCCCACATACAGAAGTTTGGCGTCGCCGGTGGCGGCGTAATTCTCCTTGGGCGTGATGCCGTCGACGTCGGCGCCCGAAGGAATAACCTCGACCGGGATGTGCGGGTTGATTCGCCGCGCGCGTTCCGCCAAACCGTCGGCATGGGCGACGACCGCGCTGGCATCGCGCCACAGATAGTTAAGACCCCGCCTCACAAGTTTCTGACGTCGGGAGTGAGGCGGTGGGATTTCCCGCACATCGCCGCCTTGCAGAGCGATGACGTAGGGCATGCCTTTGCTGCGTTTCAAAAGCCAGCCCGCCGGTGCGCAAGGCAAAACCGAAAACACCAGCGCCGCCTCAGACTTCATTTGTAACGCCAGGGCCGGCGCAGCCACCATGGCTGCGGCCATAAACGCCGTCGCTTCGGACGTCGTAATCGTCTCCGCATTGCGCCGCATGGCGGGAATGCGCCGGAGGGCGACGCCGTCGACCTCTTCCATCAGCGGCAAGTCGCCCCAGGCCGTCGTCAGCACGCAAGGCTTGTGGCCCAAGCGCGCGAGGCCGCGGGCGATATGCCGCGTGGCGTTTCCGCTGCCTCCACCCAGGGGAGGGTACTGGTGATTGATCAAAAGAATACGCCGCGATGTCATGTCGGCGGTGGCCCCCAAAGATGATAAGAAGGATACTCTGTTACATGAACCTGCGGAATTTTATTTAAGATCATGCCATGAGCGCTCTCAACAAGACTCACGATGCTAACGTCACCTCCCAATTCGGTCCGCGCGCGGCGGCCTATGTCGCCAGCGCCGTCCATGCTTCCGGCGAAGATCTGGCGCAGATTTCAGCCTTCGCCAAAACGCTGCGCCCTCGCCGCGCCCTCGATCTGGGCTGCGGCGGCGGCCATGTGAGTTTTCAAGCAGCGCCTCATGTGGGCGAAATGGTTGCCTACGATCTCTCCGCCGATATGCTAACGGCGGTCACGGCGGAAGCAGCCCGGCGCGGCCTGCAAAATTTGCGCACGCAGCAGGGCAGCGTCGAACAGCTGCCCTTCAAGGACGCGAGCTTCGATTTTGTCGCCACGCGCTACAGCGCCCACCACTGGCGCAATGTCAGGGCTGGGCTCGTCGAGGCCCGGCGCGTGCTGGCCCCCGGCGGCCGCGCGGTATTCGCGGATTCCGTTTCCCCCGGCATGCCGCTGTTGGATACGCATCTTCAGGCCATCGAACTGCTGCGCGATCCGTCTCACGTGCGCAGCTATTCCGTGCCTGAGTGGCTTGAAATGCTGCGCGCTGCCGGCTTCACCCCCGGTGAACCTAAGCTGCGCCGCTTGCGTCTCGAGTTCTCGACCTGGATCACGCGCATGGCCACGCCTGAGACAAATGTGCGCGCCATCCGCGCCCTGCAGGCGTCCATGCCGCGCAACGTGGCGGCGCATTTCGCGCTGGAGCCCGACGGTTCCTTCACCTTCGACACCGTGACCATCGAGGCCACATGACCATGAAATATCTTCCGATAATTTTGGCGGCGGTTTTGTTGCTCGCTGCTCCCGCCCGCGCCGAAAATGTCCTGCGCTGGGCGAGTCAGGGCGACGCCTTTACAATGGACCCGCACGCCCAGAACGAGGGGCAGACCCGCACCTTTGCCCAAACCGTCGCGGACGCGCTCATCAACCGCAAGCCCGACCTCTCCAAGGTCCCCGGCCTTGCGATGTCCTGGAATATGACCAGCCCGACCACTTGGGAATTCAAGCTGCGCCCCGGCGTGAAATTCCACGAGGGTCAGGCCTTCACCGCCGACGACGTGGTGTTCTCCTTCAAGCGCGCGCTGATGCCCACCTCGGACATGAAGGACCTCATCGCCTCGGTGGCCGACGTGATCGCCGTCGACCCCATGACCGTGCGCATCACGACCAAGACGCCGGACCCCATCCTGATCGACGAGATCACCAACATCTTCATCATGTCGAAAAGCTGGGCGGAGCAGCATCAGGTCACCGTGCCGCCGGACATGGCCAGTGGCAAGGAAAGTTATTCCTCGCGCCACGTCAACGGCACCGGCCCCTTCAAGCTCGAACTGCGCGAACCCGACGTGCGCACGGTGATGGTGAAAAATCCCGACTGGTGGGGCCTGAAGGAAAATCCCCACAACGTTGACCGCATCATTTACACGGCCATCCGCAACCCGGCGACGCGCGTGGCGGCGCTGCTCTCGGGCGAGCTTGAATTCCTGCTGGACCCGCCGGTGCAGGATATCGCGCGCATCGAAGCCTCCGGCCAATTCACCATCCAGCGCACGCCGTCACCCTGGACCATCTTTCTCGGCATGAACGCCGGCGGCAAGGAGCTGACGTCCTCTTCCGTCAAAGGCAAGAACCCCTTCGCCGATATCCGCGTGCGCAAAGCCGTCAATATGGCCATCGACGTGAATGCCATCAGCCAGCGCATCATGCGCGGCTTTGCGCAACCCGCGGGCCAACTGGTGCCGCCCGGCGTGCACGGTTACGACGCCACCATCGACAAGCCCCTCGGTTTTGATGCCGACGCCGCCAAGAAGTTACTCACCGAGGCGGGCTACCCAAACGGCTTTGATGTGCGCCTCGATTGCCCCAACGACCGCTATCTCAACGACGAGCCCATGTGTCAGGCTATTGTCGGCATGCTCGCCCGCGTCGGCATCAAGGTCACCCTCGATCTGAAGCCGCGCACCATCCACTTCCCCAAGGTCCAGAACAAGCAAACCGACTTTTATTTGTTCGGCTGGGGCACCGACACCACGGACGCCCACAACCATCTCTATTTCCTCGGAGCGCCCAATTCGGTCTGGAACGCGACCGCGTACAAAGACGCCGCGCTCTTTGCCGATATCGACAAGATCGCGGTCGAGATCGACACCGCCAAGCGCGATGCGCTGATCAAGGATGTCTCGCTGCGCCTGCGCGATGCGTACACCTATGTGCCGTTGCAGCACCCCATCATCGCCTGGGCCACCAAAAAGGGCGTCGATGTTCCCATCGTCCTCGATAACCTGCCGCACTTCGCTTACGCGCGGTTCGGAAACTAGTTAAGCTTGGGCTATGGCCGGTCATCTTCTCCGCCGTTTGATTCAGGCCGCCGCCGTCATGGTGCTAGCGGCGCTGGTATCGTTCCTGCTGTTCAACTATGTCGGCGATCCGGTCAGCAGCATGTTGGGTCAGGAGGCCAGCCGCGAGAACCGTGAAGAACTGCGCGAGCGCCTGGGCCTCAACGACTCCTTTGTCGTGCAATTCGCCCGCTTCGCCGGCCACGCGGTGCAAGGCGACTTCGGCATCTCCTACCGTTTGCAGCGGCCCGTGGCCGAGCTCATCGCCGAGCGCCTGCCGGCTACGGTGGAACTGGTGTTGGCCTCGGCGTTGTTCGCGGTCTCACTTGGCGTTGGCTTAGGCATCTTCACAGCCATCCGGCGCGACACATGGATCAGCCGCGCTGTCCTTGCCGTATCGCTGGTGGGCGTCTCCCTGCCTACCTTCGTCATTGGCATCGGCTTGATCTACCTCTTTGCCGTTACCCTTGGCTGGCTGCCGTCTTTCGGGCGCGGCGACGTCGTTCACATCGGTTGGTGGACCACAAGCTTTCTCACAAGCTCGGGTCTGAAGGCCGTGATTTTGCCTGCTGTTACTTTAGGTCTTTTTCAAATGACCTTTATCTTGCGCTTGGTGCGCGCCGAGATGCTGGAAGTTCTCGGCGCTGATTACATCCGCACCGCCCGCGCCATGGGCCTGACCGAGCGCATGATCAACACCAAATACGCCCTCAGGAACGCGGCCTTGCCGGTCATCACCATTATCGGTCTTAAGCTTGGCGAGCTCATTGCCTTCTCCATTGTCACCGAAACGGTCTTTCAATGGCCTGGCATGGGCCTATTGTTCATTCAGGCCGTATCCTTCGCCGACATTCCCATCATGGCGGCCTATCTGTTCATGGTGGCCTTTGTCTTTGTCGCCATCAACGTGCTGGTCGATCTGCTGTACGTGGCACTGGACCCCCGCCTGCGCGGCCAGGAGACGGCGGCATGAGTGACGTCCCCGCCAACGTACCTCGCGGCGATCTCTGGTCCCGGTTCCGCGCCTCGCCCGTCGCCATGAGTGCGGCGGCGCTGACAGTGCTCATTGTCGGGGCGGCGATTCTGGCGCCGCTCATCGCCTCGCAGAATCCTTTCGATCCCGCAGCGCTCAATCTCGCCAATGGTTTATTCCCGCCTTCTTGGCTTCCCGGCGGCGACGCACGCTTTCTGCTGGGCTCCGACGATCAGGGCCGCGATATGCTTTCGGCGCTGCTCTACGGCAGCCGCATTTCATTGCTGGTGGGTTTGGGCGCGGTGGTGTTCGCCGCCGTCATGGGTGTCGCCATCGGACTGGTGGCGGGCTACGCCGGCGGCTGGGTCGATACCCTCGCCATGCGGCTAGCTGACGTACAGCTCACCATTCCGGCGATCCTTATCGCGCTCATGGTCGACGGTCTCGCCCGCGCCACGCTGCCGCAAGCGACTCACGATGCCGTCGCCATTTATGTGCTGATCTTCAGTATCGGCATCGCCGACTGGCCGCAATATGCCCGCGTTGTGCGCGCCGCCACGGCGGTGCAGAAAACCCTGGGCTACGTTTCGGCCGCGCGGGTCATGGGCGTGCCCGCGCCGAAGATCGTCCTTACCCACATTCTGCCCAATGTGCTGACCTCGGTCATGGTGCTGGCCACGCTCGGTTTGGCGCTCGCCATTATTTCTGAAGCCACACTCAGTTTCCTAGGCGTCGGTATGCCGCCCACGGCCCCGTCGTTGGGTACGCTCATCCGCATCGGCAATAACTTCCTGTTTTCCGGCGAATGGTGGATCACCCTGTTCCCATCGCTGACCCTGGTGCTGCTGGCCCTGGCCGTGAACATGCTGGGCGACTGGCTGCGGGATGCCCTGAACCCGAAACTGAAATGATATTTTGGAATCCGGCGCGGAACTGCGTTACGCGCCCCACTTCGCGATATATTTGCGGTAGCCCTCGCGCCAGCTTTGGGACAAAAAATTCCCGGTGCTTTCGTGCACCACCGACAGCGGCCAGGTTCCCATCTTGAGATTCTTCATCTCCGCCTGGCGGCAGAAATCCAGATCATAAAAGTTGAAGTCGAAGCGCTCGTCGAAGCGCAGATCGTGGGCGATCAACGTATCGCTATGGGCGATGAGCATCAGCCCGTCTAACAACTTCACCTCCTGGCCCGGCGGCCCGAAGATGCTGAGGCCCTTGGGCGGAAAGCCGTTGCCCTCGCCGACAATGCCGCTCAAGTTGTCGAAATTGTCCCAGGTGAATTTGGTGTCAAGAAAAGCCCAGGACGGCTGGTGGGGCACGCGCCGCTTGTTGCCGGCGATGCCCGCGATGTGAAAGCGCGCCAGCGCCGCCGCCGCCTGATCCGCCCAATAAAAATCGCATAGGTGAATATCGTCGTGCATGAAAATCAGCAGCGCCGGATCGCCGCGCGAGGCTTCGATGGCGCGATTATAAACCGCAGAGAGACCCTCCCGATTCTCGGGCACCAGCACCACTTCAACGCCGGGGATATTCTGCAAAGCCAGCGAGCGTCCTGTGGCGGTATTGGTAAAGAATCGATCTTGCGTCTCGCGCGTAGCGACGACGACCTTCACCTTCAGCGGTGCGGTGGGTAAGGCTTTCAAGGGATTACCATCTGGGTGCGTGTTGGCGAGCATAGCTGAGCGGGCCCGCGCGCGTCAGCGCGCAAAATAACCCCGCGCGCGTCAGCGCGCAAAATAACAAAGTCGATCCCGACCGCGTCAGGATTGGCGGCCTGAGTTTTTAAGGAGACTCCGGTGGGTGTTGGTGGAGCTGAGCGGGATCGAACCGCTGACCTCGTCATTGCGAACGACGCGCTCTCCCAACTGAGCTACAGCCCCGCACCGACACCGGAAAAGCAGGACCCTCGCGCGAGGCTCCCGCAAAAACGCGCGGAGAATGGGTCCAAAGCGGTGCGAAGTCAAGGCGCACAGTAACATTGGGCGCATGCCCTAAAGGGCTGTTTTCTCGGGTATTTTCAGCTTCCGGCGGCACCTTGCGTAGGCTCGTTTCGCTCATTAGGGTAGCAAGATGACGGCATCGGAAAGGCGCCGCGAGGGACAGATTCTCCGCGCGTCCGCCACAGCAAAGAAGGCGAGTAACGAGGGTCATGAATATCATTCTCATACCCGCACTTAAGGTCATTTTTGCAGCCCTCAGACTGTATTGGTGGGCGCTCCTAATCTGGTGGGTGTTGAGTCTTCTCGTGGCTTTCAATGTGGTCAATACATACAACCAGTTTGTCCGCACTGTTGGTCAAGCATTGGATCAAATTATTGAGCCAGCCTTGAAGAGGATTCGCCGCGTAGTTCCCATGTTCGGGAACCTCGACATCTCCCCCATAATTCTTGGTTTTGCGATTTATTTGGCTCAGGAAGTCATAGTTCAAGCCATCAATTCTCTGTCCCGTTGAGCTTCTTCCGCGCCGACAAAGACGGGCTGGTGATCACCGCCCGCGTCTCGCCAAAGGCCTCCCGCACCGTCATCCAGGGCGTCATGCCGACGCCGGAGGGCCAAGCCCTCAAAATCGCCGTCACCGCCCCGCCCGATAAGGGCAAAGCCAATGCCGCCGTCACGGCGCTGTTGGCGAAAACATTCGGGGTTGCTAAAAGCAGCGTGACCTTGATGGCGGGCGAAACCGACCGGCGCAAAACCTTGCGCATCGTCGGCGATCCCGCCGCTCTCGCAGCTATAGCTCAACAGTGGATGAAACCATGACCGCAGCGATCATTGACGGCAGAGAAGCTTCGGCGCGGCTCAAGGACGGCATCGCCAAAGCGGTGGCGGACCTCAAGTCCAAACACGGCATCGTGCCGGGTCTCGCGACGATCCTGGTGGGCGAGGATCCGCCCAGCCAGGTCTATGTGGCCAGCAAGCAGAAGATGGCCCACGCACTGGGCATGCACTCAGTGCAGCATGATTTGCCGGCCTCGACCAGTGAAGCCGATCTTCTGGCGTTGGTGCGGCGGTTGAACGACGATCCCGCTATTCACGGCATTCTGGTGCAGATGCCGGTGCCCAAGCACATCGACACCTTTAAGGTCATCACCACAACGGCCGTCGCCAAGGACGTGGACGGACTACATCCTGAAAGCGCCGGGCGCCTGCTCAACGGCGCCGAGGCGCTGGTGTCTTGCACACCGCTGGGATGCCTGATGCTGTTGAAGGAAACCGTCGGCGATCTCGCTGGCAAGAACGCGGTCGTCGTGGGGCGCTCCAATCTCGTCGGCAAGCCGGTGGCGAATCTACTCCTCAACGAAAACTGCACCGTTACAATCGCGCACTCGCGGACGAAGGACTTAGCGGCTGTGTGCCGCACCGCCGATATCTTGGTCGCGGCCGTGGGACGCCGCGAGATGATTCGCGGCGATTGGATCAAACCGGGCGCCGTGGTCATCGACGTCGGCATCACGCGTGTGCCCAATCCGCCCGGCAAGGACCGTTTGGTGGGCGACGTGGCCTATGATGAAGCGATCAAGGTCGCGGGCGCGGTGACGCCCGTGCCCGGCGGCGTGGGGCCGATGACCATCGTCTGCCTGATGTTGAATACGCTGAAAGCCTGCGTCACGCAGAGCGCCATCACCGACGTCGCGGTGCCGACACGTCTGCCGCCGCGCACGTAATCAAAACTTACTGAAATCCGGCGCGCGTTTTTCGAAGAAGGCGGTGATCGCCTCGCGCAGCTCGCCCGACTGCAGCCGTTCGCTGAAGATCTTGGCTTCCAGGCTGATGCGCGCCGAAACCTCATTGCCGTCGGCTTTCAACAAAGCCTTGGTGGCCCGCAAAGCCGCCGGCGGCTTGGCGGCCAGCGCTTTGGCTTTCGCCTGAACAGTGGCTTCCAGTTGATCGGCCGGCACCACGGCGTTGATCAGGCCGAAGCTTAGCGCGGTCTCGGCATCGAAGGTTTCCGCCAGCATCAGCAGTTCCGTGGCTTTGCGTGTGCCCAAATGGCGCGCCAGTAAAAGGCTAGAAGCGAACTCCGGCACCAAGGCCAAATTCACAAAGGGCAGTTGGAATTTGGCTGTCGGCACGGCGTAGGCAAAATCACAATGCAGCAGCACCGTGGTGCCGATGCCGACCGCGATGCCGTTCACAGCAGCGATCACCGGCTTCGGAAAACTCGAAAGGCCGAACATGAAACGGAACACCGGCGCGTTATGGTCCGCCGGCGGGTTCTCCATGAAGTCTTTAAGGTCGTTGCCGGCGCTGAAACTGTCGCCGCTGCCGGTGATGACCACTACGCGGACGTTGTTGTCGGTCTCGGCGGCTTTCAACGCCGTCGCGGCGTCGGCATACATGGCGCTGAGAATGGCGTTCTTCTTGTCGGGGCGGTTGAAGCGCAGCGTCAGCACGTCACCCGCGATCTCCGTGACGACGTGTCCGCTCATACTGGCCCCCCGAAAGCTATTTCTTGTCGTGCGCCATCTTACCTAAACGTAAGCGCAAGGCATTGAGCTTAATGAAGCCTTCGGCGTCGAACTGGTTGTAGACCGAGTCTTCCTCGAAGGTCACGTAGTCCATGCGGTACAGCGAGTTGGGCGACTTGCGGCCCGCCACCGTGGCGCTGCCCTTGAACAGCTTCAGGCGCACCGTGCCGTTGACCCAGGTTTGCGTCTGGTCGATGGCGGCCTGCAGCATCTCGCGCTCGGGCGCGAACCAATAGCCAGTGTAGATCATCTTGGCGTAGCGCGGCATCAGCTCGTCCTTGAGGTGCATGGCCTCGCGGTCCAGCGTAATGCTCTCCACCGCGCGGTGGGCCACATGCAGCAGCGTGCCGCCGGGGGTTTCATAGACGCCGCGGCTTTTCATGCCGACGTAGCGGTTCTCGACGAGGTCCAAGCGTCCCACGCCGTGCTTGCCGCCCAGCTCGTTGAGCTTGGCCAGCAGCTTGGCCGGCGACAGCTTCACGCCGTTCACGGCCACGGCATCACCCTTGGCAAATTCGATCTCGACATATTCCGCCTTGTCCGGCGCCTTCTCGGGCGACACCGTCAGCTTGAACATATCGTCGTGGGGCTCCGACCAGGGGTCTTCCAGCACTTTGCCTTCGTAGGAAATGTGCAGAAGGTTGGCGTCGGTGGAATAGGGCGCTTCGCCGCGTTTGTCTTTCGGGATCGGAATCTGATGTTTCTCAGCGTAGTCGATCAGGCTCGCGCGCGAATTCAACGTCCACTCGCGCCAGGGCGCGATGACCTTGATGTCCGGCTTCAAGGCATAGGCCGTCAGCTCGAAGCGCACCTGGTCGTTGCCCTTGCCCGTGGCGCCGTGGGCGATGGCGTCGGCGCCGGTCTCGATTGCGATCTCAATCAGCCGTTTGGCGATCAAAGGACGCGCGATGGATGTGCCCAGCAGATACACGCCTTCATACAGCGCATTGGCGCGGAACATGGGGAACACAAAATCGCGGACGAATTCTTCCTTCAGGTCGTCGATGTAGATCTGCTTGATCCCCATCAGCTCGGCCTTCTTGCGCGCCGGCTCCAGCTCTTCGCCCTGGCCGATGTCGGCGGTGAAGGTCACGACCTCGCAGCCCTTCTCCACCTGCAGCCAGCGCAGGATGATCGAGGTATCGAGACCGCCGGAATAAGCCAGCACGACCTTTTTTGGTTTCGCCATGGAACGCCCCGTTGGAATTAAAAGCCTGGGAAATATGGCGCGCAGTATAGGCAGCGCGCCAAAGGGGGCAAGTGAAGGATTGGCGTTCGCGAAGCCGCGCTTAGGACTTAATGAACTTCAAAACGCCCAGGCGATTAGGGCCCTGACCGCCGTCCTTCACGTGATTGACCCCGTCCAACACCGTGACTTCTTCGAAGTCGAAGGGGCTGATGCCTTCGAGGCAGGCGACATTGACGCCTAGCTGCTCGGTGTTCGAGCGGCGTTGGTGGTGCGTGTAGATACCGCAAGCCGAGCAGAAATAGTGCTTCGCCGTGCGCGTGTTGAATTGATAGAGCGTCAACTTATCTTCGCCCTTCGTGATTTTCAGATCGGCCACTTTCGCCGACACGGCCACTGCGCCGCGCATACGGCATAGGGAGCATGTGCAGCGGCGGGCCGTATTCAGGCCGTCCACGAGCGTCACTTCAAATTGAACGCTTCCGCAGTGGCAGGCGCCTTTATGAGGTGTATTGACCTGTATCATGAGTTCTAAACCGTTGCCTCTTTTTCCGCCCACATCTGCTTGGCGGTCTCGGCCTCGGCGGCGTCGCGTCCACGCTGTTCCTTGGCCGAGAGCTTTTCGCTGTCGGTTTTCAGCTGACCGCAGGCGGCCAGAATGTCGCGGCCGCGAGGTGTTCGGATGGGCGCGGTGAAGCCTGCGTCCCACAGAATCTGCGCGAAGGCGTCGATGGCTGCGGCATCGGAGCATTCATAAGGCGTGCCGGGCCAGGGATTGAAAGGGATCAGGTTGAACTTGCAGGGGATGTCCTTGACCAGCTTGATCAGGGCGCGGGCGTGGGCCGCTGAATCGTTCAGGCCCTTCAGCATGACGTATTCAAAGGTGATGCGCCGGGCATTGCTGGCGCCGGGATAATCGCGGCAGGCCTGCATCAATTCCTTGAGCGGATATTTCTTGTTGATCGGCATGATGACCGAGCGCGTATCGTCGTCGGGCGCATGCAAGGAAATCGCCAGATTCACGCCCAGCTCCGCGCCGCAGCGGTGAATTTCCGGCACGACGCCCGAGGTGGACAAGGTGATACGCCGCTTGCCCACGGCGATGCCGTCATCGGCCATGATGATTTTGAGCGCCGTGGCGACGTTGTCAAAATTATACAGCGGTTCGCCCATGCCCATCATGACAATGTTGGAGAGCATGCGGCGCTCATCCGTCGGTGTCGGCCATTCGCCGTAACTGTCGCGGGCGATCATGAATTGCCCGACGATCTCCGCCGGCGTCAGGTTGCGCACCAGGCGTTGCGTGCCGGTATGGCAGAATCGGCACGTGAGCGTGCAGCCCACTTGCGACGACACACAAACCGCGCCGCGATCATCCTCGGGGATGAACACCGTCTCGGCTTTTTGGCCGTCGGCAAACTGCATCAGCCATTTGCGCGTGCGGTCGGTGGAGGTTTGCTCGCGGGCGATGGTGGGCCGGCCCACGACAAAATGATTTTCCATTTTGCCGCGCAGGTCCTTGGACAGATCGGTCATGGCGGTGAAGTCGGTGGCGCCGCGATGATAAATCCAGTGCCAGACCTGTTTGGCGCGGAAGGGTTTCTCGCCCAGTTCCGCGAGCGCCGCGGCCAAATCCGCACGGGAGAGCCCCACCAGATTGGTGCGGGTCTCCGTGGCGGTCGGCTGATGTCCTGAATCCGGGGTCATGGACGGGGACCTAAGCCGAATCCACCGCTCCGGCAAGAGAATTCAATATTTATAATATAAATCAGATACTTAAGAGGTGCGGTGACAGGCAAGATCTTTGATGGTCGCAGCCCCGCTGCACAAGGGGCAGGCCGGGTCAGGGTTGACCTTTACTTGGCGCATGGCGGCGGACAGGGCGTCATAGATCAAGAGGCGGCCCGCCATGCTCTCGCCGATCCCAAGAATCTCCTTCAGCACTTCCGTGGCCTGCAGCGTGCCCATGACGCCCGCGACCGCGCCCAGCACACCGGCTTCGTTGCAGCTGGGGATTTGTCCCGGCGGCGGCGCTTCGGGATAGAGGCAGCGGTAGCACGGTCCGCCCGCATGCGGCCTGAAGGTGGCAAGCTGGCCGTCGAAGCGCAGCACGGCGGCCGAGACCAAAGTTTTCTTGGCGAAGAAACAGGCGTCGTTGACCAGAAAGCGCGTCGGGAAATTGTCGCTGCCGTCGGCCACGATGTCATAGCCGGCGATCAGGGCGGCGGCGTTGTCCACCGTCAGGCGGACGTGGTGTTCAACCACCGTCACGTCCGGATTGATCGCCGCCACGGCCTGTTTGGCGCTGGCGGTTTTTTCCCAACCGATACGCTCGGTGCTGTGGGCGATCTGGCGCTGCAGGTTGGAGAGATCGACCTTATCGTCGTCCACCACGCCGATGGCGCCGACACCGGCGGCGGCCAGATAAAGGATCAAGGGCGAACCCAGCCCGCCCGCGCCGATCACCAGCACCTTGGCCTTCAGTAATTTCTCCTGGCCAATGCCGCCCACCTCCTGCAACAGGATGTGGCGGGCATAACGGTGGATCTGGTCTTCGGCGAAGTCCATTAGTTCTTGTGAGTAACACCGGTGGAGCCGAAGCCGCCGGCGCCGCGCGCTGTGTTGGCAAGCTCTTCCTTCTCTTCCCACATAATGGTGCGCACAGGGGCGACAACCATCTGCGCGATACGAAGCCCGCGCGTAACGGTGAAGGCGCTCTTGCCGTGGTTGATGAGAATCACGCCCACCTCGCCGCGGTAATCGGCGTCGATGGTGCCGGGGCTGTTGAGCACGGTCACAGCGTTCTTGGCGGCTAGGCCCGAGCGCGGGCGCACCTGTGCCTCGAAGCCCGCCGGCAGCGCGATTGAAAAGCCGGTGGGAATGATCGCATGAGCGCCCGGCGCCAGCACCACATCGGTGCTCACGGCCGCACACAAATCCATGCCGGCGGCATGTTCGGTCTGATAGGCCGGCAAGGGCAGATCATGGCCATTGGGCAGGCGTTTGATGGAAACCGCAGTCACGACAGGCACGATGCAAAAACCCTTATAAATGGCGTTGAAAAGAAGCGGCGATGCGCTCGGCCAGTCGCTCCGCGACCGCGCGTTTACGCAAGGTCGGCCAGCTTTCGACACCGTCGGCCGTCACCAGATGCACGGTGTTGTTGTCGCCACCGAAGGCGCCGCTGCCGGGCGAGACATCGTTGGCCACAATCCAATCGCAATTTTTCTTGGCGCGTTTGGTTTTCGCGTTCTCGATCAGGTTCTCGGTCTCGGCAGCAAAGCCCACGACCAGGTTGGGCCGCGCCGGTCCCGGCTGCGACAATGTTGCCAGAATGTCGGGATTTTCCGCCAGCGTCAGCGCCGGCGTTTTGCCGGCTTCCTTTTTCATCTTCTGCTTGGCGTTTTCCGGCGACCAATCCGCGACAGCGGCGGCGCAGACGACAATCTCGGCCGGCAGCGCGTCGTTGCAGGCTTTCATCATCTGCTTCGCCGTCTCGACATGCACCACATTGACGCCGTCGGGGTCGGCTTCGTGGGTCGGCCCGGAAACCAGCGTCACTTGCGCGCCCAGCTCTGCGAGGGCCGCGGCCACGGCGTGACCCTGCTTGCCCGAGGAACGATTGGCGATATAGCGCACGGGGTCGATGGGCTCATGGGTGGGCCCGCTGGTCACCAGCGCTTTGTAGCCCGTCAGCGGTCCCTGGCCGTCGTTCTTCTGGAAGAAGCGTGTCAGCGCCGCGATGATCTCGGGCACTTCCGCCATGCGGCCGTTGCCGACTTCGCCGCAGGCCAGATCCCCGGCGCTGGGTCCCACGACTTTCACTTCGCGGGTTTTCAAAATCTGCAAATTCGACTGCGTGGCCGGATGGGTCCACATCATCACGTTCATGCTGGGCGCGATCATCACCGGCTTGTCGGTGGCGAGCAGTGCGGTGGTCGCCAGATCATCCGCCATGCCGGCCACCATCTTGGCCATGATGTCGGCGGTGGCGGGCGCCACCAGAATGATGTCGGCCTCGCGCGACAGGCGGATATGGCCCATCTCCGACTCATCCTTGAGGTCGAACAGCTCCTGGTAACATTTGTCGCCCGACAATGCCGCCAACGTCAGCGGTGTGACGAACTGCGCGCCGCCTTTGGTCAGAATGCAGCGCACGTGCGCGCCGCGTTCGCGAAGCCTGCGAATCAGGTCGGGCACTTTCACGGCGGCGATACCGCCGGCGACGATCAGAAGGATGCGCCGATTTTCAAGCACGATGGATTCCAATAGTTAGACGCTGGGACTTTAGCGGAACATCAATGCCGCCAACAGGGCCGCCGCGAGCACCCACGGCGCCCATAGCATCCAAGGCACGCGCCCGTTCTTGCCCGGCTCCTCGCCGCGGATGGCCCGGGCCGTATCGGGATGCAGCCGCAAGCCGCCGCGCGCCATGTCGGCGGTCACCGCGTCCACCCGGTCGATGATATGGGGCAGCTTTTGCAGGGTGTCCATGGCCGTGC
This sequence comes from Fidelibacterota bacterium, assembly GCA_947475295.1. Taxonomy (GTDB): domain Bacteria; phylum Pseudomonadota; class Alphaproteobacteria; order Rhodospirillales; family Rhodospirillaceae; genus SHVO01. Next base: position 3,714 of record CANJLF010000029.1, on the reverse strand, counting down.
CCACGGCATCGGCAATCTGGCCCTCGGGGCCCAAACGCTCGCGCATCCAGGTCTCGATCATGGGCTGGGCCATCTCCCACATATTGACCTGGGGTGCGAGGGTCCGGCCCACGCCTTCGGCCAGCAGCATGCTCTTTTGCAGCAAGAGCAATTGCGGCTGAGTCTGCATCTCGAAAGTTTCGGTGATCTGAAACAGTTGGCCCAATAGTCGCGCGATGGAAATCTCGGCAATGGGCTTGCCGAGGATGGGCTCGGCGATGGAGCGGCAGGCTTGCGCAAATGCATCGACGGACTTATCGGCCGGCACGTAGCCCGCGCGGATATGCACCTCGGCGACGCGGCGATAATCGCGCGTCAAGAACCCCAGCAGCATCTCGCCCAAGATCTTTTGCGTGGCGGCATCGACCCGGCCCATGATGCCGAAGTCCATGCCGATCAGCACGCCGTTCTCGGCAACGAAAAGATTCCCGGGGTGCATGTCGGCGTGAAAGAAGCCGTGGCGAAAAACCATTTTGAAAAAAACTTCGGCGGCGGTTCGCACAACGGCCACGGAGTCGATGCCGAGGGCCGCGACCGCAACGCGGTCATCGACACGCGCCCCCGAAACGCGTTCCAAGGTCAGCACGCGCTCGGAGGTGCGCTGCCAATCCACACCCGGGATTTTGAAGGTAGGATCGCCGGCGAAATTCTCCGCCATCTCCTGGGCGGCGGCGGCTTCAAAGCGCAAATCCATCTCGATGCGCACCGACTCGGCGAAGGTGTGCACCACCTCCACGGGCTTCAAGCGCTGCAGGCGCGGCTCGTGGTATTCGGCCAACTCGGCCAGCCACAACAGCACATCGATGTCGCGGGCAAAGGCGGCTTTGACGCCGGGCCGAAGCACCTTTACCGCCACCTCGCGGTCTTGCGTATCAACCGCGAAATGCACCTGCGCGATCGATGCGGCGGCGACCGCGGTTTCGTCAAAGCTTTTATAAAGACTTGAAAGAGGCACGCCGAAATCACTCTCGATGGCCGCCTCAGCTTCGGCAAAGGGAAATGGCGGCAGACGATCCTGCAAGCTTGTCAGATCGGCGGCGACTTGTTCGCCCAGAAGATCGGCGCGGATCGAAAGTGCTTGGCCGAATTTGATGAAGCTGGGTCCCAGCGCCGTCAGCGCCAAGGCCAGCCGTTGGCCGGGGCGCAAGCCTTTTACATCCGGACGCGGTCGCCACAGCGTGCGCGCGATGCGGGCACCGGCAGCGCCTGCCGGAAAAATATCCAAGAGGAACAGCGCGTCATAGCGCGCGAAGCTGCGGGCGATGGCCATTAGGCGGCGAAGATTGCGAAGGCTGCGCAGCATGATGCTTTAATTTCTTTGGGATTTCTTTGGGCTCAGATCCGCCAGCCGGAATGGATGGCGGCGATGCCGCCGCTTAAATTCCGCACCTTCACCTGATCAAAGCCCGCAGCACCCATGTGGCTTGCCAGCGTTGCTTGATCGGGAAAGCGGCGGATGCTTTCGGCCAGATAGCGGTAGGCCTCGCGGTCCCCGGCCACAAGCCCTCCCAGCCACGGCAGCACCTGGAATGAATAGGCGTCGTAAAGCTTGTCCAAAACCGGCACCAGGACTTTGCTGAATTCCAGACACAAAAGCCGCCCGCCCGGCTTCAGCACACGCCGCCCTTCAGCCAAAGCGCGGTCGATGTGGGTGACGTTGCGCAAGCCAAAAGCAATCGTATAGGCGTCGAAGTTCATATCTGGGAACGGTAGCGCTTCGGCATTGCCGCAAACCCATCTCACGCCGGACAAGCGGCCCTGATCGATGGCGCGGTTGCGGCCCACGTTCAGCATCTCGGCATTGATGTCGCAGACCGTCACGGGTGTAGCCGATTCGCCCATGCGGTCCAGCATGCGGAAGGCAATGTCGCCGGTGCCGCCGGCCACGTCGACAATGCTTTGGCCGGCGCGGGGCGCCAGCCAATCCACCATGGCGGCCTTCCAAAGCCGGTGCACGCCGGCGCTCATGAGGTCGTTCATGAGGTCGTATTTGGGCGCCACGGCGTCGAACACCGCGCGCACCATGCCCGACTTCTCGGATTCCGCGACGGTGCGGAAGCCGAAGTGCGTCGTATCCGCATCGCTATCGCCGCGTTCGGCGCTGGCATGCGAAGGCTGGGGGTCCGGGTTCATGGGCGGACCTTAGAGCATTTTCAGGTGAAGTGGGTACCGGTTCACCGTTGAAAATGCGACCAAATCCAAAAACCAGAACATGAACATGCGGCATGCATGATCATGTTCTGGATGGAGTACTCAAAAACCATGAATCCCGGCCTTGAACCCCTTACAGTCGCAGACACTTAAGGTCCCCGAGGTCCGGAATGCCCGAGCTTCCCGAGGTTGAAACCGTCTGTCGCGGCCTGGCCGGTGTGCTGGAGGGGCGCCGCTTTGCCAAGGTCGAGCTGCGCCGTAAGGACCTGCGAATCCCCTTTCCCAAGGGCATGGCGGCGGCGCTTACGGGCCGGCGGGTGGAGCGCATCTACCGCCGGGCCAAATACGTCATGATGGCCCTGGACGACGGCCAGGTCTTGATCGCTCACCTCGGCATGGCCGGGCGTATGACGATTGTAAAAGATGCGAGCCCCCCTGGGCCTCATGACCACGTCATCCTCACGGCCGACGATGGCACCGTCGTGCGCTTCAACGATCCGCGCCGCTTCGGCCTCATGACCCTGGCTGCGGCGGATAAGCTCGATGGGCACAAGCTGTTCCGCCACCTGGGTCCCGATGCCATGGGTCGGGACTTCACGCCGGCAGCGCTCTCCACTGCCCTGAAAGGCCGCAAAACCTCCATCAAGGTCGCCCTTCTGGATCAGCGCATCGTCGTCGGCGTCGGCAATATATATGCCTGCGAAAGCCTGCACCGCGCCGGCATCTCGCCCAAACGCAAAGCCGGAACCGTCGCCGGCAAACGGGCCGAGGCGCTGGTGCCCGTCATCAAGCAAGTGCTGGCCGAGGCCATTGCCGCCGGCGGCTCGACCTTGCGCGATCACGTGCAACCTTCCGGGGAGCTTGGCTATTTTCAGAAGGCTTGGCAGGTCTATGGCCGCGAAGGCGAGTCGTGTGGTTGCGGCTCCAATCGCGCTCCCGCGGAGCACAAAGTGAAGCGTATTGTGCAAGGCGGCCGGTCGACCTTCTTTTGCGTGTACTGCCAAACCTAACCCCTTGCCCACAGAGACGAGTCGCCGGGCCGCTTGAGGCCGGGAGCAGCCGGAATCGCTGCCCGTTGACTACATCCGGCGCATCTCCTATAAGCCGCGCTTAATTTCGGACCCACTCCAACGGATTGCCCTCTTCGGGTAAACGACTCCATGGCCCAGCATAAATCAGCGAAAAAACGCATTCGTCGCAACGCCCGCGCAGAAGCCGTGAATCACTCACGCCTCTCGCGTATCCGCGGCCACGTCAAAGCCGTGGAAACCGCCATCGCCTCCGGCGACAAGACCGCGGCCCTGGCCGCCCTCAAGAAGGTCATGCCGGAACTCATGCGCGGCGCCAGCAAGGGCGTCGTCCATAAGAAGACGGTCTCGCGCAAGCTGTCGCGCCTGTCCGCCCGCATCAAGAAAATCGCCGCTTAATTTAGCCCACCGCAGTTCGTAGGTCGGGTCACGTAACAGCGGAGTCTGCCGTACGTGGGGGGGGGGGGGGGGGGGGGGGGGGGGGGGGGGGGGGGGG
>CANJLF010000028.1 GCA_947475295.1 Fidelibacterota bacterium | reverse complement strand
GCAGGAACGACACCGCATCAAACGGAAAACCATCGAACATCGTCGCTTGCTTCACCGCAAGCTCGCCGCCTAAGATCGAGAAACCAGATGAGGCCAACACTCCGCTAAATCACGCCCCAATCTGTCCCAAATGCTTTGACGACGCACACCTCCGCCAACAATTCATGCCGCCTTGTCTAACTCATCTTCGCCTACTCAAGGGACGACGATGAGCCAGAAACCCTCCGTTATTCAACGCCCTCAAACTGTCCAACAAGGTCAGGCGGAGTTAGCAAACGCACCCTGGTAGACTAGAGGCGCGCCACTGGCGATGGCCGCCAAAGTGTCAGAAGTGCTAGCCTCTAAGCCCGTTAGGACGCGTTGGGGAAGACGCCGGCCTTGCCCAGCATGGCCGGGAGTGGCTTGCCCAGTCGGTCCTCCACCCATTGGGCGGTGGCGATGACCTTGTCGAGGTCCACGCCGGTGCTGACGCCCATGCGGTTCAGCATATAGAGCAGGTCTTCCAGGGGGATGTTGCCGGTGGCGCGCGGCGCGAAGGGGCAGCCGCCGATGCCGCCGGTTGAGGCGTCGAGGAATTGCGCGCCCGCTTCCACGGCGGCGTAGGCGTTGGCCAGCCCGGTATTGCGGGTATTGTGCAGATGTACGCGGATGGGCATGGCGGGAAACGCGGCCTTCACCCGCTGGATGAGGTCCGTGACGCGGCGGGGGTCGGCGCAGCCAATGGTATCGGCCAGGCAGATTTCGGCGGGGCTCACTTCGGCGCAGCGGTGGGCGATGTCCACGATCCGCTCGGGCGGGACTTCCCCTTCGAAGGGGCAGCCAAAGGCGCCGCCGATGATGACGGAGGATTTGACACCGTCTTTCTTGGCCAGGGCGCCGACTTCCTGCCAGGCGGCGACGGTTTCGGCGGAAGTCATGCCTTGGTTCTTCTGGGCGAAGGTATCGGTGGCCACGACGGCGTAGCCCACCTCGTCCACCTTGGCGGCGCGGGCGCGCTCGTAGCCTTTCATATTCAGGATCAGGCCTATGTAGGAGGCGCGGCCGTCGCGGGGCAGCCGGGCCAGCACTTCCTCGGCGTCCGCCATTTGCGGGACGCGCTTCGGATTGACGAAGCTCACCACCTCGATGCGCGTGATGCCCGCATCCACGGAACGGCGGATGAACTCCACCTTCTCGGCGGTGGGCATGATCTTGGGCTCGCTTTGCAAGCCGTCGCGCGGCCCCACTTCCACAAGGGTAACGGAGTTGGCCATGGCACTATTTCCCAGCTGGGCTTCACGGTTGGCGTTCACTTCCCGGCCGAGTGTATCATAAGGGTGGGCCGCAGCGCGGATGGACGAGGAACGCCACCGCCCGGGGGCTTGCCAGGCCGCAGCGTCCTCTGCCATTCACATGGGGTCGTCATGGACGAAGGGCAACGCATATGGGCGCCACTAAATGAACACCGCATCAGGGGGGCCCCTCAAGGGCTTGCGGATGATCGAGATGGGCCAGCTGCTGGCGGGACCTTTCTGCGGCCAGTTGATGGGCGACTTCGGCTGCGAAGTGATCAAGATCGAGCAGCCGGGCACGGGCGACCCCGTGCGCGAATGGGGCCGGGAAAAGGCCAACGGCGAATCCCTTTTGTGGCCCGTGATCGCCCGCAACAAGAAGTGCATCACACTGAACGCTCGCGTGCCGGAAGGCCAGGCGATCATCCAGAAGCTCGCCGCCACATCGGATTTCCTGCTGGAGAATTTCCGGCCGGGGACGCTCGAGAAATGGAACCTGGGGTACGACGTGCTGTCAAAGATCAACCCCGGCCTGATCATGGTGCGAGTATCGGGCTACGGCCAGACGGGTCCCTATTCCTACAGGGCCGGCTACGCCGCCGTGGGGGAAGCCATGGGCGGGTTGCGATATGTCGTCGGCGACCCGTCGACACCGCCAAGCCGCGTAGGGATTTCCTTGGGCGACACGACGGCGGCCACGAATGCGTGCATGGGCGCGCTCATGGCGCTCCAGAACCGCCATGTGACGGGCAAGGGCCAGGTGGTGGACAGCGCCATCTATGAATCGGTGCTGCAACTGATGGAATCCCTGGTCACGGAATACGACAAGGCCGGCTATATCCGCGAGCGCACGGGTTCGTTCCTGCCCAAGATCGCGCCGTCGAACATTTACCCCGCCAAGGACGGCCAGTACCTCATCGCCGCCAACCAGGACACGGTGTTCAAGAGATTGGCGGAGGTGATGGGCCAGCCGGAGCTGGCCGCTGATCCGCGCTACGCCACCCACATCGCCCGGGGCGAGCGGCAGAAGGAACTGGACGACATGATCGGCGCGTGGTCGAAGACCAAGACCACGAAAGAATTGGCGGAGATGCTGGACGCGGCGGGGGTGCCATCGGGCCTCATGTACCGCGCGCCAGAAATGCTCGCCGACCCGCACTTTAAGGCGCGGGAAGCGATCATCGAAGTGTGGGACAAGCACCTGGGCGCCATCAAGATGCAGAGCACATTCCCAAAACTGTCTGACACGCCGGGCCAGGTGAACTGGACCGGGCCGGACATGGGCGAGCACAACGACGAGATCTACAAGGGCCTGCTGAAGATGGACGACGCCACGCTGAAGGACCTTCGGGCGCGCGGGATCATCTAGGCTCTGGACCTATTAAAATCGGATCCGCTAAAGCCCTAATTCTGGCACTAGCAACGCTCGCACTTCTGCCCTCCCGCGTCCACGCCCGGGGCGGCGAAGGACACCGGATTAGTTGCGCTATCGCCTGAGACGAGATGATGCCGGCGGCTCGGCGTGGATTAGCCCGGCCGGATTAATCCGCATGGACTAAAAGGTGCGCGAGACCTTCATGACGACGCGGCTGTCGGCGAGGTTGCCCAGAAATTTGATATCGCTATCGTAATAGCGGACATCGAGTTTGAACCAGTCAAAGACATCCACGATTGCGCCGAGGTTCCAATCGGTCAGGTTCTTTCCGCCCTGGGGGCGAAGGAAATGTCCGAAGTTGCCCTCGACCTTGAACCTGTCGATGATGGGAACCGTCAGTGTGCCCAAGAAATATGCGGCATTACCGAGTTGGTGAAAGGTGTCCGGCATGAAGACAGTGGTCTCGAACTTCGCGACTTTGAAATCGTAGCCGACCTTGCCGTAAATAGCCCAAAAATCGTAATTCTTGACGGTCGGTACGCCCGGATACCAGAAATAGTGAGCCCCGCCCTCGTACGAGAATTGTCCGGTCGTACCGCCGTAGTGGCCGCGCAGGTCGAACTGGGTGGTGGCGAGGTTGGCATCGCGAAAGTTGACAGGTGACGCGAACACGCTAAGGCCCATGCCCATTGGGCTGTCCCAGTCGAGGTTGCCCTGCACGGCAGCGTTATTCGCGGTTTGGGAGATGCCGCCGAACATACTGTCGCTGACCAGGGCGACGTTGCCGGAAAATTTTCCCGGCAGCGGATCGATCGCAAATTCGGCCAGGGCCGGTGCCGTGTTAAGCCCGATGACCGTGGCCAAAAGCCCGGCCCTTATTGTTGTCTGCACGTAAACATCCCCCCGTTTAAATCCGCCAGCACCAGCGCGGGCTGACCTGACCGATTATATGTACCAGTCGTGAAATTGATCTACAGCATAACCGGGCTCTGATCGAGTGGTGTTGGCTTTGGGCTATAGGCCATCGGTGCCGGTGGTCTACCGACCCTCCTTCCATCAAGGTTCGACGATTCTACGCCAACTTCAGCTATCGGGCGCAAATCTGTAAGACACCGACCGACCTTGCTACTGCCGGCCCAAATGCTATTCTGATGTCCGAGACTAGGGTTTATGCGGGGAATGTCGGCTAAATAGCAAAAATTCCGGACCAACGAATTTGCTCATTTTTTTTGGGAGAGGCATATGTCTTTTAAAGTTGTCAGCCAAAGCTTCAAAGACGGAGATTACCTCCGCATGGATCATATCTTGTCAGCTAACTATGGTTTCGGCTGCGCTGGCGGTAACCTCTCACCGCAGCTTGCCTGGAACGATCCGCCGGCAGGCACCAAAAGTTTCGCGGTGACGTGTTATGACCCGGACGCGCCCACAGGCAGCGGCTTTTGGCACTGGCTCATCGTGAATATTCCACCCGATGTCAGGTCCCTCGATCTGGGCGCCGGCGATCCGAAAAGCGGCAAAGCGCCCGCCGGTGCTTTACAGACCCGCACCGATTTCGGGGCTCCCGGGTATGGCGGTCCGTGCCCTCCGGAAGGCTCTCATCCCCACCGCTATCTGTTCACGGTATTTGCCGTTGGACTGGATAAGTTGCCGGTGGAGGCGGATACGTCCGCGGCCATTGTCGGTTTCTATCTGAATTTCAACACGCTGGCCAAATCGGCCATTATGGGCCTCGCGCGTCGCTAGCCAATTTCGCGGTTTTTATTGCGATTTGCGTGCGGCGGCTTGCAGCTTGTCCTGTGTCTTGGTGTTGAAGTCGCTGGCATCGTGGGTAAAGTATCTGCCAGAGGGAAAAAACAAGGCAATGGCACAGGTGGCTGTCAGACAATTCACTGCAAAGCTGTCACAAGAAGACTGTGATCGCGCATAAAGTGAGCTGTACGCCGTCAGCGACTGTGCGAAAGAATTGGGGTGGTGAATTTGGGAGGGTTTTGGTCTCCCAAGGCCGATACTCGCTCGCATGACTGAGCAGTTTTCTGACGAGGTAAGCAGTGTTCAGCCCATTCTTCGTTTCGGTGAGGCTGTCGAAGTTGCGCGTATGGCCCGCTTCTTGTTTACAGAAGCCACGTATTCGACTGGGAGCGAGTTCATAGTCGATGGTGGCGCGGCGACCGGCCAGGTTATACCCTTGCCGACCAATTTAGCGAGCCGCAATGCTATTCTTAATCAATTCGAACACTGACATGTGGATTCCGCGCCCCCTTTCCAGGTGCGGCAAGAAAGCTCCAGGCCAAGCCGGCAACAGGCTGATCGGTTCTGTCACCTGTATGTCAAGGTACAACGTTCGGGGCGAATCATAAGAAAACGCCCCGCAGTTACGGACTGCGGGGCGTTAGACCCAGCGTTTTGAAATGGCTGTTTTACTTGGGTTCCAGCGGCTCAATTACCCGCTAAAAAGTCTAACATCATTTCCGCCAAGCCTTTGAACAGGAGAGAAAAAAGGCTTAGACGCTGTAATACATTTCATATTCGATCGGATGCGGTGTGGTTTCGATGCGCATCACTTCCGGCATCTTCAAATCAATCCAGGACTGAATGAAGTCGTCGTTGAACACGTCGCCGGCCTTGAGGAAGTCGTTGTCGGCTTCCAGGCTTTCGAGCGCTTCACGCAACGAGCCGCAAACGGTGGGCACTTGCGCCAGTTCTTCGGGCGGCAGTTCGTAGAGGTTCTTGTCCATCGGATCGCCGGGATGGATCTTGTTCTTGATGCCGTCCAGGCCGGCCATGAGCATGGCGGCGTAGGCGAGGTAGGGGTTGGCGCCCGGATCGGGGAACCGCACTTCGACGCGCTTGCCCTTGGGGCTCGCGACGTAGGGAATGCGGCACGAGGCCGAACGGTTGCGCGACGAGTAGGCCAGAAGCACCGGCGCTTCGTAACCCGGCACCAGGCGCTTGTAGCTGTTGGTGAGCGGGTTAGTGAAAGCGTTCAGCGCCTTGGCGTGCTTGATGATTCCGCCGATGTAGTAGAGGCAGGTGTCCGACAGGTCGGCATAGCCCGAACCGGCGAAGGTGTTTTTACCCTTCTTCCAGATCGACTGGTGCACGTGCATGCCCGAGCCGTTGTCGGCAAACATCGGCTTCGGCATGAAAGTCGCTGTCTTGCCGTAGGAATGCGCGACCATGTGCACGACGTACTTGTAGAGCTGCATGTTGTCGGCGGTCTTGACGAGGGTGTCGAACTTGATGCCGAGTTCGTGCTGGGCCGGGGCCACTTCGTGGTGGTGCTTTTCCATGTTGACGCCCATGTCGGCCAGAACCGACACCATCTCGCCGCGCAGATCTTGGCATTGATCGACCGGCGCCACGGGGAAATAGCCGCCCTTGGTGCGCGGACGGTGGCCCGGATTGCCCTCGTCATACTTGCGACCGTCGTTGATAGGCATTTCTTCGCTGTCGATCGAGAAGAACATGTTGTTCGGCGCGGTCGAGTAGCGCACGTCGTCGAACACAAAGAATTCGGCTTCCGGACCGAAGTAGGCTGTGTCGCCCACGCCGGCGGCTTCCATGTAAGCCAGCGCCTTCTTGGCGATGCCGCGCGGGCAGCGGTTGTAAGGCTGGCCGGTGGCCGGCTCGATGGTGTCGCAGAACAGCACCAAGGTGGGTTGTGCGATGAACGGATCGATGACGGCGGTCGACAGGTCCGGCTTCAACTGCATGTCGGACTCGGAAATGTCTTTCCAGCCGGCGATGGAGGAGCCGTCGAACATGATGCCTTCGGTCAGCATTTCTTCGTCAACGGTATCGATGTATTGCGCGGTGTGCTGCCACTTGCCCGCGGGGTTGGTGAAACGGAAGTCGACGTATTTGACTTCCTTTTCTTTCATTAGCTCTTGGACTTTTTTGACGTCGGACATGATGTCTCTTTCCTGTTCCTGCCGTTATCGGTTGTTTGCCGTTATCGCTTGAGAGTCCCCGGGTACGGGCACGGTCAAAAAGCCCTGCGCCCGGTTATTCTTTTTCTGGAAGCTGCTTCCTATTTTTGATCTTGGCCGGCGTTGGCTTGGTCTTATTTTTGGCCGGCGGCCGCGAGGTTTGTTTGGTTCTATTTCTTAGCGTTCCTTTTATACCGCGTCGACTTATACCGCATCGAGGCCGCGTTCGCCGGTTCTAATGCGGATCGCGTCGTCCACGGTGTAGACAAAGATCTTGCCGTCACCAATACGTCCGGTATGGGCGGCTTTCTGAATGGCCTCAATCGCGCGGTCGAGCATGGCATCGTCCATGACGATTTCGATTTTTACCTTGGGAAGGAAGTCCACGACATATTCCGCTCCACGATAAAGTTCCGTGTGACCCTTCTGCCGTCCGAACCCCTTGGCTTCCGTGACCGTGATGCCCTGCAGACCAACCTCGTGCAAAGCCTCTTTCACTTCGTCGAGCTTAAAGGGCTTTATGATGGCTTCAATTTTTTTCATGCCTGTACGCGCCTCTCCGATATGTCAGGGCGTGAACACCGGTGCGGTGCCCACCCATGGTCCTCCAACACTTTCAAAAGCCGTGCCAACTCGGTCAAAATGTTGCACCGCCTAAGACTCTGGGTTTACAGAAATTACGAGCGGTTCCGCACGCTTGGGGTGCCCAAGAAGGGGTCAGGCTGCATATTTCTTGGGCAAGACCGGCAAGGGCCGAGTTGCTTGACGTCCGGCAGGAAAAGGGGCTACCAACCGCGCTCGGCAGAAATGGCGCGAGAATAAGGGTGCGGCTGGCCAATCCCTTGTTATGGCGGGTATAGCTCAGTTGGTTAGAGCGCTTGGTTGTGGTCCAAGAGGTCGTGGGTTCGAGACCCACTACTCGCCCCATTTTCCGCCCTTCGGGGAACCCACGAGTCATATATTGGCGGCGCGCAGGCGTGCCGCAGGGTTCGAGACCCACTCCTCGCCCCATTCCCCCTCGAAGTCCCAGACTTAAAGAAACAGCTCGCGCTACGGTATTATAATACCGTAGCGCGAGCAGCCTCGTTGCGTACGAAGGGGCTATTTCGTATGAGATTAAAGTAACAACCATGAACCTTGGGAGCGTTGTAACATGGCAAAAGTCGACGGTGGCGGGAAGCAGGATCTAGGGATGATGCGGGCGCAGTTAGGCCGCCGCGATTTCTTCCGTGGGGCCGCCGCGCTCGGCGGGTTAGGGGCCACGGGCCTCATTCCCATCTTCAATACGCCCTATGACGCTTACGCCGCGGAGACACCGAAGCCGCAAGGTCCCGGCGCGACCGATGCTCTGGCCTCCCAGACCCAACGTGTTTTGCGGTGGACCGGCCCGTATCCCGCTGACTGGGTGCAGCCGCGCCAAGGTGTCGATCATAATGTGGTGATCGTCGGCGGCGGACAAACCGGCATAACGCTTGCCTACGGCCTGCGGCGCAAGGGCATCGGCAAGGTCGATATCATCGAACGCGCCGACCCCGGCCAGGCCGGTATCTGGCGCAACGTCGCTCGTATGGCGCAGCTGCGTACGCCCAAAGCGGCGCCCGGCCCGGAGCAGGGAAATATGGGCCTTAGCTTCCGCGCCTGGTTTGAAACCATTCACGGCACCGCCGCCTATGACGCGTTTGATCGCTGTCCGCGCCTCGCATGGGCCGACTACATCTCCTGGTTCGAGCAGATCACCAACGCGCAAACGCGCTATGGCACGCGGCTGGTCGATGTGGAACCGGTCGGGGATATCTTACGCCTGCACTTGGAGGTCAACGGTAAGCCGGTCACCGAAACGACGCGTAAGCTCGTATTCGCGGGCGGTTACAACAGTGCCGGCGGTGCCGCGGTCCCGGCATTCATCGGCGCTCTGCCGGCCCAAGTATGGTCGCATACCGAACGGCCGATCGATTTTGCGCCCATGAAAGGCAAGGTCGTCGGCGTGCTCGGCGCCGGTGCGTCCGCCTTCGACGCCGCCGGTGTGGCGCTGGAGACGGGTGCCAAGGAAGTGCATCTGTTCAATCGCCGCGCCTATCAAGAATATGCGAATGTTCCTGTGGGCCAGCAGTCTTCGCCGCCGCCGCGTCCAGCCGACCGCGGCCATCCGAATATCGTTGAGTTTAATTATGCGCTGCCCGACGAGGCGCGCTGGCGCAATCACTTGGCGCGGGAGAGGGCGGTGTCGTCCGTGCCCTTTGACTCCCTCAATCGCGCTGTCAGTCACGATAACTTTAACCTCTACCTGAGCGCTCCCTGGGACAGCGTGACCATGGCAGGCGGCAAGGCGGTGGTGAAGTCGCGCGGCAAGACCTTCAGGTTCGACCACATCATCTTAGGCACCGGCTATCGGATCGATATGTCCAATCAGAAAGAGATTTCCAATATCTATAAGACCATTGCGCTTTGGGGTGATCGCTACAAACCGCCGGTGAGCGAGGAAGATAACGCCAGCGCAGCGAACCCTTATCTTGACTCAGGGATGCGATTCCTGGAGCGCACGGCGGGCGAGGCGCCGTACCTAAAGAATATCCACTGCGCCAATCTTTCTGCGCAGATAAGCGTCGGGATATTGATGGGCGATGTGGGCAGCATGGTCCTGCAACCGCAGTTGGTGGCCGCTATCGCCCGCGACCTTATGGCCGATAACGTCGATTTGGACGCCAACCGGCAGTTTATGGACGTGCCTCCTGTACCGTCCGACCGGGCGCCTTATCAGCGGTCGGTTCGCACTTAATCAGGCAGGGATAGCAAAATCAAAGGGATAGGTTGGGGAGCGGTATTATAATACCGCTCTTCGAACCCACTGATTTTCCTGATTATTTGGCGTTGACTTCGTGTCGGCGCTGAAGATAATGCGCGCTCTTTTACAATAAGACCAAATCTACAAAGCACACTGGGAAGAAGAACATGCGGACGCACTCAGCGAGACCCTCGGAAGTGCAAAAGAAGTGGCACCTGATCGACGCCGAAGGCATCGTCCTTGGACGTATGGCGGCGGTCGTGGCCGGACTTTTGCGCGGCAAGCACAAGACCATGTACACGCCCCACATCGATACGGGCGACTACGTGATCATCATCAACGCCGAAAAAATCAAGCTCACGGGCCGTAAGGCCGAGCAGCGGATTTTCCATTGGCACACCGGCTACGTCGGCGGGCTCAAGGAAGCGACGCCCAAGCGCACCTTGGCCGGCAAATTCCCCGAGCGCGTGGTCGAGCGCGCCGTCGAACGCATGATGCCGAAAGACAGCCCCTTGGCCCGTGGCCAAATGAAGAATTTGAAGATTTACGCCGGTAGCGCCCACCCGCACGAAGCCCAGACGCCCGTCGTGCTGGACCTCGCCGGCCGTAACCGCAAGAACAAGCCGTAAGGATTAGAACATGTCTGAACAGAAGCAGACTCTCGCGGACCTGAAGACGGCGACCACCGCCGCGGCGCCTAAGGTCGAGCCCAAGCGCGACAAGCAGGGCCGCTCTTACGCGACCGGCAAGCGCAAGAACGCCGTCGCGCGCGTGTGGATCAAGCCCGGCAAAGGCAAGATCACCGTCAACGACCGCACCTTTGAAGGCTACTTCGTGCGCCCGGTCCTGCGCATGATGATCAACCAGCCGTTCACCGTCACCAACCGGGCCGCCGAATTCGACGTCGTGTGCACGGTGTCGGGCGGCGGTATGTCGGGCCAGGCGGGTGCCGTGCGTCACGGCATCTCCAAGGCTTTGACCTATTATGAACCGAGCTTGCGCCCGGCCCTGAAGGCCGCGGGCTTCCTGACACGCGATCCGCGCGTCGTGGAACGCAAAAAGTACGGCCGCAAGAAGGCGCGCCGCAGCTTCCAGTTCTCGAAGCGCTAACGCTTACGGATTTTTTCCGTATTCAAAGAGCGCTTCGGGCGACCGAAGCGCTCTTTTTGCTTGTGGAGTATGGGTGTGAAACCGAAAGTTTTCATCGACGGCGAGGCCGGCACCACCGGCCTGCAAATCCGGCAGAAACTGGAGCCGCGCAAAGACATCGAACTGGTTTCGATCGATCCGGCCAAGCGCAAGGATGCCGCCGCGCGCGCGGCACTGCTCAACGGCGCCGATGTGGTGGTGCTGTGCTTGCCCGACGATGCGGCCAAGGAAGCCGTGTCCTTGATTACCAATCCGGCGGTGAAGGTGATCGACGCCTCAACGGCGCATCGCGTTGCCGACGGCTGGACCTATGGTTTTCCGGAAATGATGCCGGGTCATCGTGAGGTCATCGCCAAGGCCACGCGCGTCTCAAACCCCGGCTGCTGGTCGACCGGCGCCGTGGCGCTGCTGCGCCCGCTGGTGGCGGCAGGGGTGATCGGCCCCGATTACCCCGTGACGCTCGGCGGCGTCAGCGGCTACTCCGGCGGCGGCAAAGCCATGATCACCGAGTTCGAGAACGCCGCCGATCCTACGTTCACCAAAGTCCCGTACCGCATCTACGGCTTGGAGCTGCAGCATAAGCACGTGCCCGAGATTCAGAAGTTCGCAGGTCTTCACGTGCGCCCGCTGATGGCGCCGTCGGTGGGACGCTATGCCCAAGGCATGCTCGTCGAGCTGCCCTTGCATCTCGCATTGTTGTCGCCGGGCCTGACACCCGCCGATCTGCACGCGGTGCTGGCCAAGGCCTATAAGGGCGAACGCTTTGTCGAAGTGGTGCCGCTGGACAGAAGCGCTGCTTTGAAGTCGCTGCCGCCCGAAGAGCTCAACGGCAGCAATCGCATGAGGCTGTTTGTCTTCGGCAAGGCCGACGGCCCGCAAGCCCGGCTGGTGGCGCAGCTCGACAATTTGGGCAAGGGCGCCTCGGGACAGGCGGTGCAGAATATGAATATCATGCTGGGTCTGCCGGAAGCGGCGGGATTGGAATAGGAGACGCGCCATGGCCGGCCCGCTGATCATGCCCTGGAAAGGCGTCTCTCCGCGTATTGCCGCCGACGCTTTCATCGCGCCCAATGCGGTGATCATCGGCGACGTCGAGATCGGCCCGCAGGCCAGCATCTGGTTCAACTGCGTGCTGCGCGGCGACGTTAATCCTATCCGTGTCGGTGCGCGCTCCAATCTGCAGGACGGCACAATCGTCCACTGCGACGGCCCCTGGAACGGCACCAAAGGCTATCCCACCACCATCGGCGACGATGTGCTGGTGGGCCACATGGTCATGGTGCACGGCGCGATCATCGAGAACCACGCCTTCGTTGGCATGAATGCAGTGCTGCTGAGCGGCACGGTCGTGGAAGGCGATGCTATGGTGGCCGCCGGCGCGCTGGTGGCGGCGAAACGCGTGCCAAAGGGCCAACTCTGGGCGGGAAGCCCGGCCAAGTTTATGCGCGAACTCTCGGAGAAAGACATCGCCGGCATGCGCGCAGGCGTTGATCGCTATGTCTTGAACGGGCAGGCGTATCGCGAGCAGTTGGGTTAGGTCTAAACCGCCCGCGCTTTCACGTAACTTCCCGGCGCGTCCTCAATGACTTTGTATTTTTTGTTTTCGCCGGGTTTACGCGCGGGCACGGCTTTGCCCGATTGCGGCGTGAGCCACGAATCCCAATCGGTCCACCACGAACCCGGGTTTTCCTTGGCGCTCTTCAGCCACTCCTCGGCGGTCTTGGCTTTTTTGTCGTTGGTCCAGAAGTTGTACTTCTTCGCCGCCGGCGGATTGACGATGCCGGCGATGTGGCCCGAGCCCGCCAGCACAAACCGCACCGGGCCGCTGAACAGCTTTGTGCCTTCATAGGTCGAGGCCCACGGCGCGATGTGATCCTCGCGGCAGCTGATCATATAGCTGGGCACGGTGACGGTCCGAAGGTCGATGGGCACGCCGTCGAGCGTGATGCCGCCGGGCTTTGCCAGATTGTTCTCGAGGTACATATTGCGCAGGTAGAAGCTGTGCATGGCTTTGGGCATGCGCGTGGAATCCGAATTCCAGTACAGCAGGTCGAAGGGGAAGGGCTCCTTGCCCAAAAGATAGTTGCTGATCACAAAGGACCAGATCAGGTCGTTGGAGCGCAGCAGATTGAAAGTCGTCGCCATATCGGCGGCGTCCAAAAATCCGCCGGCATCGTCCATGCGCTTTTCCAGGCCCTTGATCTGCGCCTCGTCGATGAACACGCCAAGGTCGCCGGATTCTTTAAAGTCCGTCAGGGCGACGAAGTACGTAGCTGTGGCGACGCTGTCATCGCCCTTGACCTTGAGGTAGGCCAGCGTGGCCGCCAGCAAGGTTCCGCCAATGCAATAGCCGACCATATGGACTTTCTTGGAGCCGGTAACGCCGAGCGCCGCGTCCTTTGCCGCAATGGCGCCGTCGAGCATGTAATCCTGGAAGTTGACGTCGGCCATGCTGGCGTCGGGATTGATCCAGGACACCATGAACGTGGTGTAGCCCTGGTCGGTCAGCCACTTCACCAGTGAGTTCCGCTCGCGCAGATCCAGGATGTAATACTTGTTGATCCACGGCGGCATGATGACGATGGGCGTTTCTTTCACCTCGCCCGTGGTGGGCGTGTACTGGATCAGCTGGAACATGCGGTTTTGGAACACGACTTTGCCGGGCGTGGCGGCGACGTTGACGCCGACCGTGAAGGCGGACTCGTCGGTCATGGACACGCGCAGGCGGCCCTTGCCCTTTTCCAGGTCGGATAAAAGATTCTCGAGGCCCTTCACAAGGTTCTCGCCCTTGGTTTCGGCGACCGCCCGCAACACTTCAGGATTGGTCATGGCGAAGTTGGTGGGCGCGATGGCGTCCACGAACTGCTTGGTGAAGAAGTCGACTTTGCGTTTGGTTTGAGGGTCGAGGCCCTCGACGTCGCGCACGGTGGATTGCAGCCAACGCGAGGTCATCAGGTACGACTGCTTTATAAAGTCGAAGACCTGGTTGTCCTGCCAGTCCTTGTCCTTGAAGCGCCGGTCGGTGGGATCGGCCTCGACCCCTGGACCGCCGGTGCCGTTGAAGGCCTTCAGCGCCGTCGAGCGCCACAGCTCCATGTACCCCTTCCAGAGGGACAACTGGGCATCCACCAGCTTGTCCGGGTTCGCCAGCATCTTCTGGGTAAGTTCAAGGAAGGCGGCGCCCACGTTCATGCTGTCGGCCATGCCGAGATGGGCGGCCTGGGCCGGGTTCGAGGCGTTGCGGGTGACAAAATCGCCGACGAGCCGTTGGGAGCGTTCGGCGATGCCGGCCATCATGCCCGCCCATTCCTCGGGTCCCGCCGTTTCGGGAGAGGGGGTGCCGGGGGTCGTGGAGGGTTTGGGCTGATCAGCCATAAGGATGGACGCCTACCTAAAAGGGGTCGGAGGAACTGTGCTTAGAATGAAGGACCGAAGAGACGTCGGGACACTGTACTTCGAGCCTGGGGGCGATTTTGCCGTGTTTTTTTGATTTTTTTGCGGTGTCACTCGGAGTATGGATTAGGCGCAACGGTAGGTGATGTCTATCACTATCCCGGCATGCGCCCTGGAAGCGTCAGCCGGCTTCTGATAGACTGAATCTAATACCTGAATATAGTTAAGTAACCGATTGAAAAATGGTGACAACCGTGAGTCGCAGGAACGCCGCTAAGAGCTTGAGCCGAAGCCTAGCCATCAACGCTTTGGTGTGGACCGCCGCGGCCGCGGCGACTCTTTCGTTGAGCGCCTGCGCCAGCGGCAAAAAAGAAGCCGCCAAGACCACGGCGCCACAGACCGCATCGACGGAGTCCTCGGGCGGGCTGGTTTTCGGCGGCGCGAGTCCGGTCGGCGGCAGGTTCGTGCAACCGGCCAATCCCGCCAAGGGCTCGCCGGATCTGAACACCGTGCCCACCACGGCGCCCGTGCCCCGTTCCACCAAAGCGGAGCGCGATGCGGTCATTACCGGCCTTGTGGCTGACCGGGTAAACGCGCGCTATTCCGATCAGACCGGGCGGACCCAGCCCGTGGTGGTGCGGCCGTTGGTCGATACGCCCGAAGCCCTGCGCAACGACGCCGTCGCGCGCCTTGACGCGCCGCCGCCGCCGCGTCCGGCGGAAGCGATTACACCCGAGCCGTCGCTGGCGCCGGTCGGGCCGGTGACATCCGATGTGGGCCCCCGCTCGCCGGGCCAGGCCCCGCGGCGCGGCGACCTTGCCATGGGCGGCGAGGGCACCGTCGCGGCCACGGCGGGCGGGTATCGTTCGCTGTCGGAATTCGTGCAGGCCACCTACGGCAGGTCGACGCTTACGGGCACCCTGACCATGACGGGCGGCAACCTCACGCCCAATGACCGGAATATTCTGAATACCACCGCCCGCGAGCAGATCGACACCCGCGGCAAGGGGGTGGTGCGGGTGGTCGGCCACGGCTCCGGCGGCATCGACCGCGCCTTGGTCGCGGCCGGCGAGCTGCAGCGTCTCGGCGTTGCCAAGAACAACATATTCGTCGGGGCAGACAACATCACCGGGCCGACGGAGGTCTTCCTCAGTCGCGGGAAGTAAGTTTTCCGCCTAAAAAGTCCTGCTCAAAAAAAACGTCGGGCTTCATATCTTCGTCACATTCGCGCGCCAGAATAGGCAAGCGGCGAAGATACGTTCTTACCGTCTTCAATGTCGTCACGTGTCGTCAGATATCAAGGTCTAGTCATGCATACCGAGTTTCACCGCATCAAGCGCCTGCCGGCCTATGTCTTCGCGGAAGTCAACGCGATGAAGGCAAAAGCACGCGCGGCCGGTGCGGACATCATTGACCTCGGCATGGGCAACCCGGACCTGCCGACGCCGCAGCATATCGTCGATAAGCTGTGCGAAGTCGCGCAAGACCCCAAGGCTCACCGCTACTCGGCGTCTCAGGGCATCAAAGGTCTGCGCAAGGCCTTTGTCGGTTATTACGAGCGCCGCTTCGGCGTGACGCTCGACATGAACAAAGAAGTCTGCGTGACCTTGGGCTCCAAGGAGGGCTTGGCCAACCTGGCTTCAGCCATCACCAATCCCGGCGACATTATCCTCTCGCCCAATCCGGCCTATCCGATCCATCCCTTCGGTTTCATCATCGCCGACGGCTCGGTGCGCTATCTGCCCTTCGAGCCCAATGCCGAGTTCCTGGCGGCTTTGGAGCGCGCGGTGCTGTACACCGCGCCTAAGCCGGTGGCGCTGATCCTTAACTATCCGTCCAATCCGACGGCCATGGTTGCGAGCCTGGAGTTCTACGAACAGGTCGTGGACTTCTGCCGTCATCACGAAATCTGGATCCTGTCGGACCTGGCCTATGCGGAAATTTATTTCGACATTCCGCCGCCGCCTTCGGTGCTGCAGGTGAAGGGTGCGAAGGACATCGCCATCGAGTTCACCTCCATGAGCAAGACCTACAGCATGCCCGGCTGGCGCGT
The DNA here is from genome assembly GCA_947475295.1 of Fidelibacterota bacterium. Lineage (GTDB taxonomy): Bacteria > Pseudomonadota > Alphaproteobacteria > Rhodospirillales > Rhodospirillaceae > SHVO01. The sequence goes on along the minus strand of CANJLF010000028.1, from coordinate 9,641 downwards.
GGGTTTCGCCGCCGGCAACCCGGTGCTCATGAACGCGCTGATCCGCATCAAGTCGTATCTCGATTACGGTGCCTATACGCCGATCCAGGTCGCCGCCGCCGCCGCTCTGAACGGCCCGCAAGATTGCGTCGCCGAAATGCGCCAAATTTACAAAGAACGCCGCGACGTGCTGGTGGAAGGCCTTGCGCAGGCGCAGTGGCATATCCCCGCGCCACAGGCTTCGATGTTCGCCTGGGCGCCGATCCCCGAGCCCTTCCGGCACCTCGGCGCGCTGGAGTTTTCCAAACTTTTGCTCACGGAAGCCGGCGTCGCCGTCGCCCCGGGCACCGGCTTCGGCGAAAACGGCGAGGGCTTTGTCCGCATCGCCATGGTCGAGAACAAGCACCGCATCCGTCAGGCCGTGCGCAACATCAAGACCTTCATGGGCAATGCCGGCGCCGCCATTGCCGCCGCCGAGAAAAGGCGGGCCGCAGCGTCGTGAGTCAGCCCTTAAAAATCGCTGTCGCCGGGCTCGGGACCGTCGGGGCCGGCACTATAAAAGTGCTGCAAGCCAACGGCCTGGCTATTGCCGCGCGTTGCGGGCGTGCGATCACGGTTACCGCGGTGGCCGCGCGCGACCGAAATATGGATCGCGGCGTCGATCTTAGCGGCGCGACCTGGTTCGATGACGCCGCCGTCATGGCCGAGCGAGCCGACGCCGACGTGATCGTGGAGTTGATCGGCGGCGAGGGCGGCATCGCCCGCAAAACCGTCGAGGCGGCGCTGGCCAATAAGCGCCATGTCGTCACCGCCAATAAAGCGCTGCTGGCCCATCACGGCGTCGCGCTCGCCAAAGTCGCCGAGGCGGCCGGCCTGACGCTGGCCTATGAAGCCGCCGTGGCGGGCGGCATTCCGATCATCAAGGCTTTGCGCGAGGGCCTCGCGGGCAACAATATCCGCCGCGTCACCGGCATTCTCAACGGCACCTGCAATTACATCCTCTCAACCATGCGCGACCAAGGCCGCGAGTTCGCCGATGTGCTGAAGGAAGCGCAAGACCTGGGCTATGCCGAAGCCGATCCGGCCTTCGACATCGACGGCATCGACGCCGCTCATAAGCTCGCCATCCTCACCAGCGTCGCTTTCGGCACGGAAGTGAACATCAAGTCCGTGCACGTCGAGGGCATCCGCCATGTTTCGTCGCTGGACATCCAATATGCCGACGAGTTCGGCTACCGCATCAAGTTGCTGGGCGTGGCCGAGCGCGACGAAAAAAGCGGCGGCATCATTCAGCGGGTCTATCCCTGCCTGATCGCGCCCACGGCGCCCTTGGCGGCGGTCGAAGGCGTGTTCAACGCCGTCGTGGCCGAAGGCGATTTCGTCGGCAAGTCGGTGTACGAAGGCCGTGGCGCCGGGGCAGGGCCCACGGCTTCGGCCGTCGTCGCCGACATCATGGACATCGCCGCCGGGCGGCGCGTGCCGACCTTTGGCATTCCGGCGACACAGTTGAAGGCTCTACCCTCGGTGCCGGTCGAGCAGCATGTGGGCGAATACTACCTGCGCCTTCTGGTCGTCGATCGTCCCGGCGTGTTCGCCGACATCGCGGGTGCGTTCAGGGATGAGAACGTGTCGATGGAGTCCGTGCTCCAGCGCGGACGCACCGCCAATGCCAACGTTAACGTCGTGATCATCACCCACGAATGTCAGGAAGCCAGCCTGCTGCGGGCGCTGAAGCGCCTGCAGGCCAACGCCGCGCTGGTGGAACCGCCGCATATGATGCGGATTGAAAATCTCGCGTAAACCAGGCTTTTCGCAGCGCGGTATGCTTGCCAGTTGCCATTCCCGCTTACGGCCTTCAATATCCCGCCGGTTGATCTTAAAGCCGCCATTTCTAAGGACATTCCATGTCACTGCAGCTTGACGCTTCCTTTTCCAACGTCCTCGAACGCAATCTGGCGCTGGAAGCCGTGCGTGTGACCGAGGCCGCGGCCTTGTCGGCCTCGCGGCTCATGGGACGCGGCGACGAAAAAGCCGCCGACCAGGCGGCTGTGGATGCCATGCGCCAAGCGCTCAACAGCCTCAATATCGACGGCACGGTGGTGATCGGCGAGGGCGAGCGCGACGAAGCGCCGATGCTTTATATCGGTGAGAAGGTCGGCTCCGGCGAAGGCCCGAAGGTTGATATCGCTCTCGATCCCCTGGAAGGCACCACCATCACCGCCAAAGGCGGACAGAACGCCTGCGCCGTCATCGCCATGGCCGAGTCAGGCAACTTCCTCAACGCGCCCGATGTCTACATGGACAAGCTGGCCGTGGGGCCGGGATTGCCCGACGGCGTTGTCGATATCGACAACGCGCCGGAAAAGAATCTCAAGAATCTCGCCAAGGCCAAGAAGTGCGACCTGGAAGACCTTTTGGTCTGCATCCTTGATCGTCCGCGTCACGCCGACTTAATCGCCAAGGTGCGCGCGTCGGGCGCCCGCATCATGCTGATCACCGACGGCGACGTATCGGGTGTCATCGCCACCGCCCAGCCTGACTCAGGCGTGGACATCTACATGGGCTCGGGCGGCGCGCCGGAAGGCGTGCTGGCGGCGGCGGCCTTGCGCTGCATCGGCGGCCAGATGCAGGGAAAGTTATTGTTCCGCAACGACGATGAGATCGCGCGCGCCCGTAAATGGGGCATCAAGGATCTGAACCGCAAGTACGGCATCCTCGATCTTGCCCGCGGCAATGTGATGTTCGCCGCTACCGGCGTCACCACCGGCCCCTTCCTGAAAGGCGTGCGGCGCTTCCACGGCGGCGCCGTGACCCATTCCATGGTGATGCGTTCCAAATCCAATACCGTGCGCTACATCGAAGCGCATCACACCTTCGAGCACGACGGCAAATAGCGGCGGTGAGCGCAGTCTCGCCAGAATCCTCCTTCCTCGGTATCGCCCGATCGGTGCTAGGCCGGCGTTGGGACCTGCGCGCCGTCCATGACGCGCAAGTTACATCGTTGGTGCGCGAGGCCGGTGTCTCTGATGCGGTGGCGCGCGTGCTGGCCGCACGGGGCGTTGACGCCATGGCGGCAGCGGACTTCCTGCATCCGACCCTGAAAGTTTCACTGCCTGACCCGAGCTTGCTGGTGGACATGGACCAGGCGGCGGCGCGCCTGGTGGCGGCCATCAAGGCCAAGGAACCCATTGCCGTCTTCGGCGATTACGATGTGGACGGGGCGACATCCTCGGCGTTGTTGATGCGCTTCTTCCGCAGTGTCGGCGTCGGCGTCACCGTTTATATCCCCGACCGCCGCATCGAAGGCTACGGTCCCAATGCACCAGCGCTGCTGAAGCTGCGTTCGCAGGGCGTGAAAGTGGTTGTGACGGTCGATTGCGGCATCGTCGCCTTTGAAGCGCTTAAAGCTGCTGCCGAGGCGGGGCTCGACTTGATCGTGGTCGATCATCACAAGGCCGAACCAAATCTCCCGTCCGCTGCCGCGGTGGTGAATCCCAACCGGCTTGATGATTCCAGCGGGCAGGGGCATCTGGCGGCAGTCGGTGTCGCGTTCCTGCTGGTGGTGGCCGTGAACCGCGCCTTGCGCGCCGCCGGCTGGTACGCCAGCGGCACGCCGGAGCCGGACTTGCGCCAGTTGCTTGATCTCGTCGCGCTTGGCACCGTCTGCGATGTGGTGCCGCTGAAGGGCTTGAACCGCGCCTTTGTCGTGCAGGGCCTGCAGATCATGGCGCGCGGCGGCAACGTGGGCCTTACGGCGCTGGCCCGCGTCGCGCGCATCGACACTAAGCCCACGGCCTATCATCTGGGCTATCTGCTGGGTCCGCGCGTCAATGCCGGCGGGCGTATCGGTCAGGCGGACTTGGGCACACGGCTGTTATCGACGGAAGATCCCGACGAAGCCGCAGGATTTGCTTTGCGCCTCGACGAATTCAATGCCGCCCGCAAGGAGATTGAAGCCGCAGTGTTGCGCGAGGCCATTGAACAGGTCGAAAGCCGCGCCGCCACCGACGATCCGGTGATCTTCGCTATCGGCAAGGACTGGCATCCGGGTGTGATCGGCATCATCGCGGGCAGACTTCGCGAACGCTACGACCGCCCGGCCTGCGTTGTGGCGCTGGACGGCGGCATGGCCAAAGGCTCGGGGCGTTCGGTGGCGGGTGTCGACCTAGGCCGCGCGGTCATGGCGGCGCGCGAAGCTGGACATCTGTTCACCGGCGGCGGCCATGCCATGGCGGCGGGCTTCGCGGTCGAGGAAGACAATATCCCTGCGCTGATAGCCTTCGTGCAGGACGAGGTGCGCCGCCAGCTTCAGGGCGAACAGTTCGCGCCCTTCTTGAATCTGGACGGGGCCTTGGCGGTCTCGGCCGTCACCGCCGACCTGGTGGCCGAACTGGATTGCGTGGCGCCCTTTGGCGCCGGCAACGACGAACCGCGTTTCGCCGTGGTCGATGTGCTGGTGAGCAAGGCTGACGTGGTGGGCTCGGGCCACGTGCGCTGTTTTCTGACCGGGCGCAGCGGCGGGCGCCTCAAGGCTATCGCCTTCAACAGCGCCGATTCAGATTTGGGGCATTTGCTGCTGACCGCCCAGGGCCGCCGGCTGCATCTGGCCGGAACAATTCGCGCCGACACCTGGCAGGGCCGCACCGAGGCCCAGCTCATCATCGACGACGCCGCGCCGGCTTTCTGAGAGCTTTCGCGCGCCGTCAGAAAAGAGTCATAACGAGTTGATCAAACGGGAATTAACGGCTGTAGCCGAAAGGTTTGACGACGGCGGCGCAAGCGTGGCAGGTTGCGGGAAATAGGGGGCTCCTCATGTCGCTGTTGCGGAATTTGGCCGGGTTGGCCGTTGGCATCGTTGCGCTGATCAGCGTGAGCGCCGCCTCCGCCGCCGGGCGGCGGCCTGAGCCGCGCCCAGCGAGCTCATTCGAGTTCACCGGCGCGACGTTCTCGTGTTTGCAGTACACCAACGGTCTTGGCGACAACTCCATCGGCAAAATGCAATCCACTCTCGCCCATCTGTGGGTCGAGGGATATCTGGCCGGCTACTACCGGGGTCAGGGAAACCTGGAGTTCAGCGACGATCCGGCCGCCCGGCAAGCGATAGATGAACGTCTGGCAACCCTATGCGCGACGGTGCCGCAGACCAGCATGTTGGCAGTCGCTTTGAAAGGCATTGCCATCGCGCCTCACAAGTTGCCGGTCACGGTGGTTACCGAATTTTCGCCCAGCACCTATACCTGCGGACAGCATTTGGACGCCAAGAATGGCGCCGCCGCCGCCGCCAATCGGGCTGATCTGGTCGAGATGTGGGCTTTTGCCTTCATCCAGGGTTTCAAGAACGTGAAACAGCCGGAGATGATGATCGATTTGGAAAATAAGCCTACGCTGATCAACCTCATCCTCTCGGACAGGTATTGTGGCGGCAGCCGCGACAAATTGTTGATGGACATCACCGCGCTTCTAGCCGAGCGCGTGAAGATGGCGCAGTAAACGCGGTCAGCGCTTGGCGCGGGACTTCCGCCGGCCCGGGTGTTTGGGCGGCAAAGAATTGTCGCCTTCACCCAGAATGCGCTGCATCAGCACCGCATCCACCCAGCGTCCAAATTTAAAGCACGTCGAACTGAGCGCGCCGACCACAAAAAAGCCGTGGCGGCTGTGCAGGGCGAGGGAGGAGGCATTGGTGGAATCACCGATGACCGCGATCATCTGGCGGAAGCCCAGCGCGATGCAGCGTTCGATCAACTCGGTCATGAGGGCATTGCCGACGTTGCGGCCGATGGCGTCCTCGGCCACGTAAACCGAATCTTCGATGGTGTAACGATAACCCGAACGCTCGCGGAATGGGCCGGCATAGGCGTAACCAACGACGCGCTTACCTTTGGTGGCGACCAGATAGGGCAGGCCCCGGGCCTGGACGCGCTGCCAGCGCGCGGTCATCTCGGCCACGGTCGGTGGGTCTTCCTCGAAGGACGCCGTCGTGCCCGTGACGTAATGGGCGTAAATCTCTTGGATCGCCGGCATATCCTGCTCGGTAGCAAGGCGGACCCGGACTTTGAGGGGCGAGGTGGAAGGTTTGGCAGGCGGTGTGCTCATGTGATTGATCGGCGACCTTATGACCGGGTGCAGGCCTAAGCCATTGAAAAGGAAGGGCGTGCCATTGGAAATAACATAGTTGACCCCTGGACCATACAAATTGCCGCCAAAAAGCGCCATAGGTACAGCAAGGTGCCGTTGAGGCCCCTCGACTTGCGGCAAGGCAGATTTACCGTACCAAGGCACTCTGAGCCGACCTGACTGCCCGTTGCAGCCTGCCCCCGGAAGTGTTTAGCTTGCACCATCGTTGAAACTGGCCAGTTACGCCCCTATACTTTCGCCTTCGTGCTTTGGCCGTCGTGTCATTTTTCGGGAGGGAAAAACTGATGACTTCGAAACCACCGGTCCGCATAGGCATTAGGGCCCCAACGAACCCCATCGAGATCCCAAAAACCCGCCGAGAGTTCTTCAAGACCGGCGCCACCTTAGCCGGTGGGTTGACCTTGGCGTCGGGCGCGGTTTTGCCCGCGCTCGCCGAAGGCGGCCACGACCACACGATGGCCGCGGGCGGCCACGAAAACGAATCTCCCATGATCCTGGGCAGCGCGGAGTTGGTCCAATATGGCTCACGCTCCCCATTCGAGAAGTCGGTGCGCATTCCGCACCCGGCGGGCAGCACGGCGTCGCCGGACACCTTCGGGAAGATGTTCCACATCGCCTCGCCGATTGGCGAGTTTCATGGCACCATAACGCCGTCGTCGCTCCACTATGTGGCGACAACGCGCCAGTCCTATATGCCGGAAATCGATCCGGCCAAGCATACGCTGACGATTCACGGCGTGGTGGATCGCCCCCTGACCTGGACCTTGGCTGACTTGAAGCGTTTTCCGTCCGTCAGCCGGCTGCATTTCCTGGAGTGTTCGGGAAACCGGCACGGTCCCCAGAACAAGAACGTCCAGGAATCGCATGGCATGACCAGCTGCGCCGAATGGACCGGCGTGCTGCTTTCAACGCTGATCAAGGAGTGCGGCCTGAAAACCAGCGCGAAGTGGTTCGTCGCCGAAGGCGCCGAGGAAGTGAAGGGTGCCTCGAGCATGCCCATCGCCAAAGCCATGGACGACGTCCTCGTCGCCTACGGCATGAACGGCGAGGCGGTGCGGCCTCAGAACGGCTATCCGCTGCGCATTGTCGTTCCCGGCTTCGAAGGCATCTTCTCCACCAAGTACCTGCGGCGCATCAAGATCGTCGACCGCTATTACATGAACTACAACGACTACGGACATCTCACCGAGACCCCGACCGACGCCGCGCTCCGGTATCAGATCGGGCCCAAATCGATCATCACGCGCCCGTCCGGCAGCCAAACGCTTGCCGGTCCCGGCTTCTACGAAATCACCGGGCTGGCCTGGTCCGGCGGCGGCGCCATTAAAAGCGTCGAGGTCTCCACCGATGGCGGGGCTTCGTGGAAACGCGCCGAGCTCAAGTCGGCTCCCCAACGCATGGCGCACGTCCGGTTCAGCTGTCCGTGGAATTGGGATGGAAAAGCGACGTCGATCATGTCGCGCTGCACCGACGAGGTTGGGCAAAAGCAGCCCACGCTTGAGCAGGTCGCCAAATACTGGAACAAGCCCTATGTCAAGGGTTACACAATGCCCGGTCTGAACAACAGCGTGATGCCGTGGACGATCGCCCAAGACGGGAGGATCACCAATGGTCTCCTTTAGACTTGCCGCGGTTGCGCTGCTGTTGGCGAGCCCAGTGCTCGCCGAGACATATGGCATCGGACGCCAGACAACCCCGGAAGAACTCAAACGCTTGGATATCTCGATCGGTCCTGAGGGAGATGAACTCCCCGTAGGCCGCGGCACCGTCAAGGACGGCGAGGCGCTCTTTGAGGAGAAGGGTTGTGTATTCTGCCATGGCGAACAAGGCGCTGGGGGCTCGGCGCCCGCTCTGAAAGCGGAAAAAGGCCCCGAGGCCCCCATCTGGCAACGGGGCCGCATCCTGCCGGTGAGAGCGCCCTTTGCCACGACGGTATGGGATTACATCTATCGCGCTATGCCTCTCGGGATCGAGGGGACGCTTACCGCCGATGAGACCTATGCGATAACGGCCTACCTGCTCTACGTGAACAAGGTGATCCCGGAGAGCCTGGTCCTCGACAAAGAGAGTTTGCCGAAGGTCAAGATGCCGATTGGCAAAAATTATGCCGACCTGCCTGACTGGAAGCCCAAGACGCCAAGACTTAAAGGGTATCCCTACTAGTCCGGGCTTAATCACAACATAGGCTTAATCACGACAAGGGGCTTTGAAGGACTTTCAAAGCCCCTTGTTCGTGAGGTCCCCTAATCCAAAGTCTTGGCAACGCGGAACCCGCCATTGTTCGCGCGGAAGTCCGGCGGGACGCTGTAGCGTTGCGACGAGCGGAGGTAATACGTGCTGTTGAACCAGGAGCCGCCGCGCATGACACGCGCGTCGCATTTGCCGGCTTGCCATGCTGAACCCCGCGCCGGCGCGCCCGCATAAGTGTCGTGATAACAGTCCTCGACCCACTGCAAGACATTCCCGGCCATATCGAAAAGACCAAATGCATTGGGCGCAAACGATCCAACGGGTGAGGTTTGGTCATTGTCCCATTGGCTGCCGCAGCCGTCACAATTGGCGCTTCCGCGGACGTACGCGTTCCCCCAGTAATAAGCCGTTGTCGTCCCGGCGCGCGCCGCATACTCCCATTCGGCCTCCGACAAGAGACGATAGGGTCCGGATTTTTGTTCGGAACTGGCCGGGGCTTCCGGGGCGTTCGGTAAAGGCCTTACCTTGTCATTCAGCCAGCGCACATAGCTCTGCGCGTCGTCCCAGCTCACGTAGATGGCGGGGCGGTTGGCCCGGCCCCAGCCATCGCTCGACTGGGGGTTGCCGCCGCATCCGCCGTCGTTGATGCAGGCGTCCCATTGAGCGAACGTCACGGCGTAAATCCCGACGGCGAAAGCAGCGCCGATGGTCACCCTATGATAGGGCCCTTCGTTTGAACGCAGTTCCTTGCTGGGCTCCGGAGAACCCATGTTGAAGCTGCCGGCCGGAACGACAACCATCTCGGGGCACACAGGACAGTCGAGAAACGTCTCCGCGGCAAAGCAAGGCCCTGCGGCGAGGTACGCAATGCAGAACAGGATGACCCGATAGCTCATGACGGCGCCCCTGCAAGTGGTTGTGGCGCTCATTTTTTAGCTCGTTTCGCTCGGCTCAAGAAGAAGTAATGGCGAGCCGCGGGTGATGAAGATGGGCGCTGCTGGAGCATACGAGCCGCGACTAATAAGCCGCACCAGCAAGTGCGGGGGTGAAAAAGCGACGAGTTCGCCCCAGCCTACCCGTTCCCACACAAACTCCCGACAGAAGGCCTGACGGCGAATGGGGCGAGCCTCACGCAAGCCGTGCGAGCGTCCGCCGCCGGGCAGGTCGCCTACTGATTGATCTCCAGTTTGTAAAATCGCATCCAACATTGACCCCACCCCGAAGGCTTCTCAGCGCATTGATCTCGTTGTGAAAGATTGCAATTGAGGGGGTCGCGTGACGCGCCCAATCGTGACCCCACCCAAGTTGCGTATTTCCACGTTTGATCAATGAGTTAT
>CANJLF010000027.1 GCA_947475295.1 Fidelibacterota bacterium | reverse complement strand
GCCGTATCTGGCCGATAACATCCACGCCAATCATCCCCCCAGCATCCTTCCCGGCAAAAGGAAGGGACGCTGACACAAAGTCAGAGGGGGTCAGAATTGGACGCGAAAATCGCCCCTCAGGGGGTCAAAATTGCACGCGATTTTGCAACCCAGCGAAAGACCGGCTCCAGCCTGGCCGTTGCTATCCATCCCGAATTGAGGGCTGCCCTAGAGAGTTCGCCAAGGGACAATCTCACGTTCCTGGTAACGGCTTACGGGCGGCCCTTCTCGCCTGCTGGCTTCGGAAACTGGTTTAGGGACTGCGTGACGGCTGCCGGCCTGCCGGCTTGCTGTGCCGCCCATGGCCTCCGGAAGGCCGCTGCGAGGCGCCTAGCTGAGGCCGGCTGTAGCGCCAGCCAGATCGCGGCCGTGACCGGCCATACCAGCCTGAGAGAGGTTGAGCGCTATACCAAGGCCGCAGCCCAAATGACCCTGGCCGACGCGGCAATCTCGGCCGTCACAAGGCCGGATCAGGAACAGACTTTGGCTAACCCACCCGACCAGTTAGCCAAAATGGGCGCTAAGTAATTGAAAAAGCTGGGGCAACTTTTGAGGGTGGCGATCCCGGCAGGACTCGAACCTGCGACCCTCTGCTTAGAAGGCAGATGCTCTATCCAGCTGAGCTACGGGATCCCTGAACGGCACGGCAGGCGTTAACTTACAGTACCCGTCTGAAGGCAAAATTATCAGCGTAGGACTTGGGCCGGATGACGCGGTCGTGGGGTTCCTCGATTTTATACTCAAGGCCTTTGCGGACGGCGTAGGCCACCGCTTCGTCCTTGGTATCAAACCACAACTTCAGCTGCCGATTGGTATCGCGAGACCCCGCCCAGCCCATGAGCGGATCGGCATCCTGGGCTTCCGCCGGGTCGTATTCCAGCAACCAGCGCGTGGTATTGGCGCGGCCCGACTGCATGGCCGTCTTGGTTGGTTTTGAGATTCGGACCGATGCCGCCATGTTTTCGCCCCAGGTTCTGATGCGCGCCCATTGAAGATCAGAGGCATGATAATTGCGAAGGGCTACCGGTACAACGGCATTAAGCTAAGCGGCGCATGAAGTTGGGCCAGCACCCGGGCAAGGCTTTGGCGGACGCTAGCGCGGCCGGGCGCGCAGTGCTTGCAGCGCCAGCCGCTCTTCGCGGTACGGGTCGTTCACGACCCGGCTCTCATTGTTGAACACCATCGTCGCCCGCTCGCCCGCGGTAAACGCGGGCCAGCGGGGCAGGCCGTCGTGGTTCGGGTTGCCGTTCCGCGCAAAGGCAGCCCAAGCCGCCGCCATCTTTTCGGCGAGCGGATAGCGGTCGGCGCCAGTCCCGGTCATGAACGACACGTCGTCCACGTGATCGAAGACGAACGGCAACTCCATCGTGTGCATCGAGCGGAGCTTGCCGTTGTTGACCGGCGACTTCCACTGGAACAAATACATGAACACTGGCGCGCGTCCCTGGGCGAACTTGCGCTCGGCGATGGTGTACGCCGAGGTGCGCAGCGCGGAGTTGTCGCCGGCAATCGCCAGCGCGATGTCCGCGGTGCTGTAGTTCGGGCGGTTCTTGCGGTAGAGCGCAACCAGCCGCGTCGCCTCGGCGTCGTCGACACGCAATGTTCGCGTCACCTGCGCGCGCAACGCCTCGTCGGTTGTGATCTCACCCTTCCAGAACGCATCGTCGGGATCGCCGTAGGGGACACCCTCGGTTTCGTTCGAGCCGCACATCATCGGCACATCAGCGGTCAGCGGTGAGGCGACCGGATCGAACGGATGGATCGTGATGGTTCGGCCATCCTTGACCGGGACGATTCGCAGCGAGAGATCGCCAGTGGGGGCGGCAATGCCCGCCTGGCCACCGGCGCGGCCGCTGCCGCCGGTCAGCGCGGCGACAATTTCTTCCTGGGTGAGTTGCTGCAGGCGCTCCGGGTTGGCCTTGGTGACGCCGATGCGCGCCAGGAACAACTCAGTGGCTTCGACCGCCTCGTGCGGTTCAAGCGCCGTGATCGCCGTGTCGGCCAGCGTGGCCATGATGATGGCGCGATGGAACAGGCCCTTGGCCGCCGGCATCGCCTGGAGCAATGCCGTCTTGCCGCCGCCGCCTGATTGCCCGAACACGGTGACGTTGCGCGGGTTGCCGCCAAAGCCGGTGATGTTGTCGCGCACCCATTCGAGCGCCTGGACCAGGTCGAGCAGACTCATGTTGGCTGACTGCGCGTAGCGGCCGCCGAGCGCTTCAGCCAGATAGAGGTTGCCGAAGGCGTTGAGGCGGTGGTTCACGGTGACGACCACCACGCCGTGCTTTCGCGCCAGCGCCGCGCCATCGTAGAGAGGCGAATTGCCCGAGCCGGTGCGCTGGCCGCCGCCATGGAACCAGACCATGACCGGACGGTTGGCCGTCGGCGTGGCCGAGCCGCTCCAGACGTTCAGCGTCAGGCAGTCTTCGCTCATCGGCCCGGTGCCGACCAGCGCGTCGCCAATTTCAGGAATCATCGGCCGCGACGGTTGCGGCGAGCGAGGCCCGTAAACGATCGCATCGCGCACGCCCGTCCAGGGCTGCGGCTTCACCGGCGGCATGAACCGGTTGGCGCCGGCGGTTGGCGCGCCATATGGAATGCCCTTGAATGTGGCGACGCCGCCCTGGAGCAGGCTGCGGAGCCTGCCAGAAGCAGTTGTCACGACCGGTCCTGTCGTAGCTGCCTGCGCAAAGGTGTGCCGGGGCAGGAACAGGGCCGAAGTGGATGCGGCGGTCAGATGGAGGAACCGGCGTCGATTCATAGGGCGGCGAATCCCCTATCTGAAATATCAATGTATTAGGGCTGGTCGGAGCGAGAGGATTCGAACCTCCGGCATCCAGCTCCCAAAGCTGGCGCTCTACCAGGCTGAGCTACGCTCCGACAGACCCCAGGCCCCGCGATTTCTAAGGCTTTACAGGCCGTTCCGCAATGTCCCGTCGCAAGAAAACTGGCCTCACCGGCGCCAATCGCCTCGCGCCAAGTCGGCTTTGACCTCGGCGAACACGCTTTTCCACTCGCCCGGGCGAGCTTGGCGGTAAAGCTTGGCGCTCGGGTACCAGGGGCTGTCGCTCCGATCGGTCAGCCAGCGCCAGCAGGGATTGAACGAGAGCAAAACCCACACCGGTTTGCCCATGGCCCCCGCGAGATGCGCCGTGCTGGTGCACACGGTCACGACCAGATCCATGAGTTCGCACAGCGCCGCCGTATCGGAAAAATCTTTCAGATCATCGCCGAACTGCATGATGTCGGCCCGCGCGTTCAGCGCTTCACGGTCTTGGTCTCTGACATCCTTCTGCAGGCTGACATAGTCAAATCCTTCCGGCAGCAGTTCGGCAAAGTGAAGAAAGGGGATACTGCGGTTATGATCATTCTTCTGCGCGGCGTTGCCGCTCCAGGTCAGACCGATGCGTGGGCGTGTTTTTTCACCCAGCCGCCTTCTCCACTCCGACACCTTCTCGGGATCGGCTGTGACATAGCGGGCTATTGTCGGGATGCGTTGCGCGGTCGTCTTGAATGCCCACGGCAGGCTCAATAGCGGGCTATGAAAGTCGATAGCCGGCAAAGGTTCGCCGCGCGCGACGACGTCGGCAACGCCTTCAAGGTTCGCAAGCGACGTCGTCAATGACGCCGGCACTTCCAAAATCACGCGCGCGCCGAGGTTAGAAACCATTTTCGCATAGCGGCTAAAATGAAGCGCATCGCCTAAGCCCTGCTCGTTATGGAGCAGGATGGTTTTGCCCGCCAGGGGCTCGCGGCCCGTCCATTGCGGCTGCGCAAAGTCTCTGACGAGGCGCCCCAGTTCCGGGTTCTTCAAACGTCGTTCGTAGTGCTCCCAGCCCTTGTCAAAATCCCCGAGCCGGAGATAGGCCATTCCTAGATTTGTGTGCGCATCGGTGTAGTCGGGCCGCACGCTGATGGCCCGCTCGTAACTTTCAACGGCGGCTTGATGATGACCGAGCTCGCTTAAGACGATGCCGCGGTTGTTATAGGCCGCGGCAAAGTCCGGCTGGAGCGCTACGGCCTTATCATAGCTTTGCAGTGCGGCTTCGGGACGCCCCATGTCGAACAAGACGAGCCCGCGGTTATAGTGGGCATCGGCAAGATTGGGCTGGAGCGCAATCGCGCGGTCATAGCTTTGTAAGGCCGCATCGTAGTTCTTGCGGCCGCGCAGCGTTCCGCCGCGTCCACAATGGTATTCCGCGACACGCGGCTCAAAAGCTACCGCCCTTTCCCAGCTCATGAGCGCCGCGCCCCATTGACCAAGCCGGTCCAGCACAATCGCACGGCCGCCATAAGCTTTGGCTAGGTCTGGCTTGAGTGCAATCGCGCGATCATAGCTCTGCAAGGCCGCCGCGTTGTCGCCAAGTTCGGCCAGCGCGCTGCCGCGATTGCTAAGGGCGTCAGCGAGCTTGGGATTTGACGCAAGGGCCCGGTCGTAGCTTTCTATGGCGCGCTGAAACTGCTTTAGGCCCATGAAGGCATTGCCGCGATTGTTGTAGGCGCCCGCAAAATCAGCGCGGAGCGCGATAGCGGCATCGGCGCTTTCCACTGCGGCATCGTACCGTCCAAGATTAACCAAAGCGGCGCTGGTGTTATTTTGCGCCATGGCGTCCTTGGGATTGATCGCAAGGGCCGCGCCGAACAGCTTAACTGCTTCGGCAGATTTGCCGGTTTGGAAGGCGATGAAGCCCAGAAAATGCAATGCATCAAAATTTTGAGGCTGCCGTTGGAGCACGTGATGGCAAACCTCTTGGGCCTCGGCGATGCGACCCTTCTGAAACAGACCTAGCGCGTCTTGGATTTGCGGTTGCGCGGGTTGTGCAGTCAAAACGGTTACTCGCCATGGCCTCGTCAGTGCAAAATTCCTAGACTTTTTGCAGGGTCCGCGCAACGCCCATTGTTACAATAGGTTGTCGCGGCAATAGGGCGCCTGTGGTGTATATTCGCCGTCGGTGGAGGGAAATTCTCATGTCCAATTTACAAGAGGGCCAGCCCAAGCAGGTCCTGTCGCTCTTCGACTGCGTCGCCATCATTGTCGGCCTCGTCATCGGCGTCGGCATCTTCCGTCTGCCCAGCATCGTCGCCGGCATTGTCGGAGACGGCCCTTTGATTCTTCTGGTGTGGCTATTGGGCGGCGTGATCTCGTTGCTCGGCGCGCTCTGCTACGCCGAACTTTCAACCGCCTATCCCTCTACCGGCGGCGAATATCATTTCCTGACCCGGGCCTACGGCAGCCATGTCGGATTCATGTTCGCCTGGGCGCGCATGACAGTCATTCAAACCGGCAGCATCGCCCTTCTGGCCTACGTCTTCGGCGACTATGCGGCGCAACTTCTGCCGCTGGGTGAATACGGGGCGACGATCTACGCCGTGCTCGCCGTTGCCGGCCTGACAGGACTTAACATTGCCGGAATCCACCAGACGCGCGCCACGCAGAAGATCCTCGCGTCGGTCGCTGTCTTTGGGCTGCTCTGCGTGATCGCCGCCGGCTTTTCTTTCACCGGTCCTGTCGCCCCGCCCCCGCCCTCCGTCGAGGACACGGGCAACTTCAGTTCGGCGGTATTGGGATCATCGCTGGTGTTCGTGTTGCTAACCTACGGCGGATGGAATGAAGCGGCTTATATTTCGGCGGAGGTGCGCGACGGACGCCGCAATATCGTGCGCGCGCTGCTGCTCAGCATTGGCGTCATCACGCTGATCTATATGGCGGTGAATATAGTCTATCTGAAAGTTCTGGGCGTTGCCGGCATTGCCGGGTCGAAAGCGGTGGCGGCGGATTTGATGGACGCGGTCTTTGGCCGAACCGGCGCGGTATTCATCACGCTCCTCATTCTCGTGAAAGCGCTGGCCTCCACCAACGTCACGATTTTCACCGGGGC
Source organism: Fidelibacterota bacterium (assembly GCA_947475295.1). Taxonomy (GTDB): domain Bacteria; phylum Pseudomonadota; class Alphaproteobacteria; order Rhodospirillales; family Rhodospirillaceae; genus SHVO01. The sequence continues at coordinate 22,158 of CANJLF010000027.1, read as the reverse complement.
ACGCACCAATTATGCCTTGGGGCGGGATTTCCCCATGTTCGGGTTTCTTCACCATTGGAGCGCCGGCGGCGGCGCGCCCGTGCGCGCGCTGCTGTTTCAAAGCGCCATCGCTTTGGGATTGATCGTATTCGGGAGCCGCCAGGGCGTTCAAACCGCGGTTGACTACCTCTCGCCCGTGTTCTGGCTGTTCTTTCTGCTGACCGGCATTGCGGTGTTCATATTGCGCCGCCGAGAACCGCTTTTAGCCCAGCCCTTCCGAACGCCGTTTTATCCGCTCACCCCCGCCCTATTTTGCCTCGCCTGCGCCTTTATGCTGTATTCGAGCGTGAGTTACGCAGCCACCGGCGCTTTGGCGGGGCTTGGCGTGCTGGCGCTCGGTCTGCCATTCTTAGCGTTTGCCCGGCGTGGAACTGCAGACGACGCGTCGGAATCCGGTCCTCCACACACGCCTTAGGTTTGCAGAGGAACACGACAATGAGGAATCTTACATATCGCGGGCTCGGGGCCCTGCTCCCGCTGCTTCTGTTGTGGGCCGCCGGCGCCAACGCCCAGAACACAGGGACATTGAATCTCGATGTTCCTTACGTTCCCACACCTCAAAATGTGGTCAACCGCATGCTCCAGATGGCTGAGACGGACGCCAACGATATCGTCTACGATCTCGGGTCCGGCGACGGACGCATCGTCGTCACCGCCGCGCGCGACTTCAAAGTCAAAAAAAGCATCGGGGTCGAGATCGATCCGGTGCGCATCGCCGAGGCCAACGCCAACGCCAAAGCCGCCGGCGTGACCGATCGCGTGAAGTTCCTTCAGACCGACCTCTTCAAGTTCGACTTTTCGGAAGCCAGCGTATTAACCCTTTACCTGCTGCCCGACATAAACATGCTGCTTCGCCCGATCATCCTCGACAACCTCAGACCCGGAACGCACGTGGTTTCGCATTCTTTCACCATGGGCGATTGGGAAGCCGACAAACAGGAAATCGTCGAGGGCGAGGCGCTCTATCTTTGGTTCGTTCCTGCCAAAATCGCCGGCAGCTGGGAGTGGAAGATCGGTGCGGATAATTACCGTGTCGACTTGGTCCAGAAGCACCAAGTCATAACCGGCACGCTTCATGGTCCCGGTGGGGATTCAGCCCTGGTCAATACGGCGCTAAAGGGCGAGGAGTTGAAGTTTGCCGCCAGCGTGCCACGCCGCGGCGTGCCGATCCTGATGCATTTCAGCGGCAAAGCCGACAAAACCGGCCTGACCGGCACCGTCGATTTCGCCGGTGCGCAACAAACGCAGGTCACGGCGACGCGCAAGCCGTAGTCAAAATTTCGTCGCTTCGCGGCGGGCCACGCGCTACATAGGCGTGTGAACAGCTGTTGCGGAGAAGCTGCCGATGTCGCGTGAAACGCTTGGCTTAAGCGAAGCCCTTCTGGCCTATGTCCACAAGGTCGGCGTTCGCGAAGACGATGCCCTGCGCCTTTTGCGTGAGGAAACGGCCGCACATCCCATGGCGCGCATGCAGATCTCGCCGGAACAGGGTCAGTTCATGGCGCTGCTGGTGGAACTGATCGGCGCCCGTAAGACCTTCGAAGTCGGCACCTTCACAGGCTACAGCGCCATGTGCGTCGCCAAGGCTATAGGCCCCTCGGGCCGTGTGGTCGCGCTGGACGTGAGCCAGGAATTTACCGCCATTGCCCGCCGCCATTGGGCCAAGGCTGGCATCGCCGAGCGCATCGACTTGCGCCTTGCGCCGGCGGCGGACAGTCTCAGCGCCATGCTTGCCGCCGGCGAAGCCGGCACTTACGACTTTGCCTTTATCGACGCCGACAAAACCGGCTATGACACCTATTACGAATACGCCCTGAAATTGCTGCGGGTGGGCGGACTGATCGCCATCGACAATGTGCTGTGGAGCGGACGGGTTGCCGACCCGGCCGAGACCTCCGACGACACCAAGGCCTTGCGCGCCCTCAACCAGAAAATCGCCGGCGATCAGCGCGTCACCGTCAGCCTGGTGCCGATCGGCGACGGCTTGACGCTCGCGCGCAAACGCTAGGGATTTGCGGGCTTTCCAAAGATCGCGTGCTGCACCGCGTCGCCGGCCTTAAGGCCGAGCCGCTCGGCGGTGCCGCCGGGCAATTCAAGCACGGCTTGAACCGGCTGCACTGGACCCACAGGCGCATCGGAATGGGGCGTGGTGTTCTGGGCGATGTATGCGATTTCGCCCGTGGACCGGATGAAAAGCATATCCAGCGGGATGAACGTGTTCCGCATCCAGAATTGCGCCCGCTGTTCGCGGGAAAAATCGAACAACATGCCGTGATCGGCTGCAAGTGTGTCCCGGTGCATGAGGCCGATATCGCGCTGTTGTTCAGTGTTGGCGAGTTCGACCGTGAAGCGGTGCAGTTGATCGCCGCTCTGAATGGCGAGCGGCGAAGTCGCCAGGCTTTGCGCCTTGGCGGGATCGAAGGGCTCGTGCGGCTTTAGAGCTTGAATCGTGTCGGGCGGGGCCTTGTGTAAGGACACGCAAGCCGCCGGCGCCAACACCAGCATCAAACCCAGAACAAGGAGGACGCGGCGCAAACCGGCGGTAGACATGAAGGACAGCTTTGATCTCATTCGGCGCGCTTCGGCGTCCAGCGATTGACGCTGACCGGCTTACCGCTGTGATTGCGCATAACCTTGGGCCGCAGAACCTTGTCGGCGGTTGGCGCATCATTCAGAACTGCGGCTGACGGCCGCCGCGTCAGCCCTTGCGTGCCGTAGAAATCCACCATGGCTTCGAACATGATTTCCGCGCCTGGTGATGCGGCAAAAGCATCGGCATACGGCGGATGGCGTTTGATGAGCTTGTTAAGATGATCGGCCGAATGGGCGCCGAACTGACGCCAGACACTGTCCAGAATATGCCGCGGCAGTTCCTCAATCGGTTTGAGATCGATCAGAGGCCGTCCGCGGGCGAAGGCGCGAAACACAGTCGGCTCGATAGGACCTTCATCGGTCGCGATAAAGGTCGCCGGCATCAGCTTGGCGCTGCTTTGCAGAACCCCGAAATAGGCCTGAGCCAGGAACATCAGGCGATGCAGCTTCTGCGGCTGGAGATATTCGCCATCATCGGTGGCGCGGTCCAAAAACCAGCAGGCCACCTCGAAGCTTGATTCAACGGCCGTCGGACGCATCTCGCTCTAGTCCCACAATCCGGTCACACAAAATGATTTTAGCCGAAAATGAATGCGCCAATCTCAGCGCGCCATTCCTCAGCGTGAGAGCCCCACGTCGGTGGCGATTTCGGCGGCGCCCATGAGGGCTTGATTGAATTCGTAAATCGCGACGCCGCGCTCGGCCTCAACCGCCGCCGGCGGAAGGTTGCGTGCGAAACTGGCGGCTTGGGCCTGCATGATGGCCGTGCCCACTTCGCGGGAGACCAGCACACCGCCGAAACTGACAACGCGGTCCTGGAATTGGCCGGCCTGACGCCGCCGGCGGCGCTGCGGGGCAAAGTCTTCCTGATCGTCGTCAAAGCCAAGGGTCTGATCACGGGCCGGGGGCGCATAGGCGCCCGACAGCGCCTCCACAGACTGCATGGATGAGGCAATGGCGCTCCGCGGCTGCGAAATGCGCGCCGCCGCTCCGACGATCCCCGAATTAGCAACCTGAGCTGTGCTCATGGTCGTGGGTGCCTATACGCAGAAGTGGAATTATTATGGTCTCGTTAAGTTACTTATATGGCTTGCGAGGCCTCAGAGTCAAACGTCCACACCCGTGGAAAAGGCAAAAAGTCGTGATATTTCAAATATTAAGAAGTCATTAACGACTTAGCTTTGCAGCGCGAGCGCCACGAGCGACCACAAGTAAAGCGTGACAAATAAGCCAAGCAGGGCAGAGGCTTCCTTAATGAAACTCGTCGCAGTCATATTATGTTCCCCTTTTGAAAGCGCGATTTAAGTTCGTCTTTTGTTCTCTTTGGGGATAAGAACAAATAAGGAACAGCGTGTCAAGGGCCATCCCGAGGGCCATCCAAAGGAAAAAAAGGCCGCCAAATTAAAGTAGGTAGGGCGGCCTTTTTTGAAGTAGTTGAGGGCTTTGAAGGTGCCGGGCTTTTAGGCCACGACGTTGGGGACCGGCGCCTCATGCTCGCGGGCGGCTTCCGGCGAACGGGGCCCCTTCTTCAGCTCGGCGCGCATAATGTCCATGTCGAGCTGGTTATCCCAACGGGCGACAGCCAAGGCGGCGACGCCGTTGCTGATCAGATTGATGAGGCCGCGACACTCGCTCATGAAGCGGTCGACGCCGACCAGCAAAGCCATGGAGGCGACCGGCAGGTCGGGGATGATCGCCAGCGTTGCCGCGAGCGTAATGAAGCCGCCGCCCGCCACCGCGGCCGCACCCTTCGAGCTGACCATGGCGACGACGAGAATGCTCAATTCCTGGCCCAAGGTCAGGTCCACGTTCATGGCCTGGGCGAGGAACAACACCGCCAAGGTCAGATAGATGTTCGTGCCGCAGAGATTGAAGCTATAGCCGGTGGGGATCACGAAGCCGACAACCTGGCGCGAAGCGCCCATGCGCTGCAATTTTTCGATCATACCGGGCAAAGCGGGCTCGGAAGAACTGGTGCCGAGGGTGATGAGGATTTCTTCGCGGATGTAATTGAGGTAGCGGAAGACCGAGAATCCACACAGGTAGCAAATCACTCCATTGACGATCAGAACGAACAGAGCCGAGGTGATATAGAAGGTCGCCACCAAGGCGCCCAACTGCACCAGCGAACCAATGCCGTACCTGCCGATGGTGAAGGCGATCGCGCCAAAAGCGCCGAGAGGCGCGATTTTGACGATCATGTGGATCAAGCCAAAGAATACTTTGGTGACAATTTCCACGCCCTCGACGATCTTGACCCGCACGGGTCCAAGACGCGCCGCGACGATGCCGGTCATGACCGCGATCACCAGAACCTGCAGCAATTCACCGGAGGAGAAGGCGCCGACATAGGTATCCGGCACCAAATGCAGGATGTATCCGAGCAGGCCGCCGTAGTCGGGCGCGGCTTTTGCGTATCCAGCGGCGACAGTGGGATCGAGGGTCGCGGGATCGACGTTAAAGCCAACGCCGGGCTTAGCGATCCAACCGCAGAAAAGACCAAACAAAAGGGCAATGGTTGAGACGACCTCAAAATACAGCAGCGCTTTGACACCCAGCCGGCCGACCGACTTCATGTCGTGCATGGTCGCGATGCCGCTCACCACCGTGCAGAAGATCAGCGGCGCCACCACAACCCGGATCAGCTTAATGAAGAGGTCGCCGAGCGGCTTTAAGGCCACTCCCGCATCGGGCCAGAAGGCGCCGACGAAGATGCCAAGGGCGATACCAAGTAAGACCTGGACGTACAGTGTCTTCAAATGCCGGAAAATGCTCATAACTCCCCCCGTATTACCAAACGTCTTGTTACCACCGCGCTGTGGCCGACATCGCGGTGCGACCGGCCTGATCGGTTATCCAAAGTGAGAGCGCATCCCCGTCCTCAAGCGCATTCACCCCTACCTCGCCGCCGTCAAACACCGGCGAGATCGCTCGAAATTCAAACACTTTGGGCTGCCCTTTAAGCTCGGCCGCCAGCTCCACCAAAAGCGTGGCCTGCAGAGGACCGTGGAAAACCAGCCCCGAATATAGCTCCTCGCGCACGCAGTAGTCACGGTCGTAGTGTATACGGTGGCCATTGAAAGTCAGCGCCGAGTAGCGGAACAGCAGCACCGGATCGGCCGATACGGCGCGGCGCCATTTGGGGATCGGACCGTGTTCCTCCGCCGGCTTGAGAACCGTCGGCGTGATCTCGCGGTAAACGATATCGTGCCGCTCGCGCAGGGTCAGACCTGCGTCGTTAAAGATCTCGTGGCGGACTGTAACAAAGCACAACCGGCCCGTGCGGCCTTCCTTGAACACGATGTCCTCGACGCGTGAACGGCGCTTCACCGTGTCGCCGATGCGCAGCGGCGCTTCGAACACCAGCTCGCCCCCTGCCCACATGCGCCGGGGCAGCGGCACCGGCGGCAAAAAGCCGCCGCGCCGGGGATGGCCGTCCGGTCCAATCTCGGTTGCAGGCGCCGCAGGCAATGCCAGACACCAGTGCACCGTTGGGGGAGCCGGCGCACCGATCGTGAGGTCGCCGGCCGGTTGACCCAGCGTCGCGCGCAGCCGGCGAACCAATTCAGGCGTGACGACGTCCTCGTGCTCTTCCGTACGGCCAATCCAAGACTTCAGGAGCGCGACGTCGATAGTTTTGTCAGACACTGGCATCGGCTCCCGCCGGGTCATTTTCATTGTCGCCAAGCAAGCGCTGTAAACTTGCCAGGCTGTGTTCTCCAAGCGACGGTACGGGTCCGTAGTGGCGGCTTTGACCGCGAACCAATGCGCCAGGTGCGGGGATCCGCGCCGGGCCCGCTTCGGTGCCCACCTCGATCCGGCGCAAATGCGGATGTTGTGATAAGGCCGCCATGTCGTTGAGCTCGGCAAAAGCGATGTCGGCCTTGGTCAAGACCGCGACAAGGTCGTCGTGGCTCAGCTTGCCGAAGGCGTCCGCGACCAAGCCGTCGGTCTCAAGCCGGTGCCGCACACGCGCGACATTGGTGGCGAATTTTGGATCGGTCCCCAGCGCGGCATTGCCAAGCAGGCTTTGCGCGAACACCCGCCATTCGCGGTCGCTTTGGATCGAGATCAGGACTTCGCGCCCGTCCTTAGAGTGAAACACGCTGTAGGGCGCAATCGACACGTGGCCTAGACCGATCCGACGGGGCGGCTTACCGCCTTCCTGTTGCAGGAGCGGCACCGCCAACCATTCGGCGATGACATCGAACATCGAAAGGCGGATGTCGGCGCCAGCGCCGGTGCGCGCGCGCGCGATCAGAGCTTCAAGAACGGCAGCGTAGGCCGTAGCGCCGGTTGAAATATCGACCAGGGAAACGCCCACGCGCGCCGGTGAGTCCGGCCCGCCGGTGATCGAGCACAGGCCGGATTCAGCTTGAATAAGCAGGTCATAAGCTTTGCGCGATGACAGCGGTCCCTCCTCGCCGTAGCCGCTGATCGAGCAGGTAATCAGGCGCGGATGTTTCGCGCGCAAGGCCGCCGGCCCCAGGCCCATCTTGTCCAGCGCGCCGGGCTTCAGGTTCTGCACCAGAACGTCGGCCTTGGCGATCAAGCCCGCCAGTTCGGCCCGCGCGCTGCCTTGCGAAAGGTCCATGACGACCGACTTCTTGCCGCGATTGAGCCAGACGAAGTAGCTGCTTTCGCCGTTGACCACGTCGTCGTAGCCGCGCGCGAAGTCACCTTCGGGCCGCTCGATTTTGATGACCGTAGCGCCGGCATCGGCCAGGCGCATGGTGCAGAAAGGGCCTGCCACCGCCTGCTCGACCGCCACAACGACAACGCCATCGAGGGGCAGGACAGTCTCGTTATTCATTCCGATTTCCAGATAACCGCAAAGGGCTGCCCGGCCTGTCTTTTGCTGGGAGCAGGTTGGAAGACTACCCGCAAGATTGTATCCCCGACAGCCAGATTAGAGTTCATATTATGTTCTTGCGCGTTTTCAAGAAGGGTATAATTACTCCCGCGCCTGGGAATTGTTCCGTTAGTCGGGAATACGCCGTGAGCCCTCATTCGTCCAATTCTGTCGCCGCGCGCAAGGACTCTCACCGGTTCTGCATCGCGCCGATGATGGATTATACCGACCGGCATTGCCGGTATTTGATGCGGCTCCTGACCCGCCATACGCGCCTCTACACCGAGATGGTAACCGCCGCCGCCGTCGTGCGGGGCGGAAATCCGCGCCGCTTCCTGGCTTTCGATCCGTTCGAGCAACCCCTCGCCCTGCAATTGGGCGGCAGCGATCCGGCGCAGCTGGCGCAGGCGGCAGCCCTCGCCGAGACGTGGGGCTACAGCGAGATCAACCTGAATGTCGGCTGCCCCAGCGACCGTGTCACGTCGGGCCGCTTCGGCGCATGCCTCATGGCCGAGCCCGCCTTGGTGGCCGAATGCGTTCAAGCCATGCGCGATGTGGTGGCCATTCCGGTGACCGTCAAAACCCGCATCGGCATTGACGATCTCGACAGCGATGAGCATCTCGACACTTTTATCGGCACCGTCGCCGCAGCCGGCTGCGAGACCTTTATTATTCACGCGCGCAAGGCCTGGCTGCACGGCTTAAGCCCCAAAGAGAACCGCGAGATTCCGCCTCTGAATTACGGCCGGGTTCACAAGTTGAAGCGCAGCTTCCCGCATTTGAATATCGTTCTGAACGGCGGACTGAAGTCGGTCGCGGACGCCATGGCGGTTCTGACCGCGGCCGACGGCACGACCCTCGACGGCGTCATGCTGGGGCGCGCGCCCTACGACGCCCCTTACATGCTGGCGGAGGTGGACGGCGTTGCCTTCGGCGACACCGCGCTTCTGCCGGGACGGGCGGCGGTCGCCGCGGCCTACGCCGGCTACGCCGCGAATGTCGTGGCCGGCGGCGTGCGGCCCCACCACGTCCTGCGCCACATGGTCGGATTGTTTTACGGCTGCGCCAATGCGCGGCTCTGGCGCCAGACCGTGGCACGCGTCGGCCAGAGCGGCGCCCATCCCCAGGAACTTGTCACGCTGGCACAGCAGTTGGACGAACGCCAAGCCCTCGCGGCCTAGGTCCCGCGCCGTTTTGCCTTGCCGGACTAATGCCTCCTGGCGGCAGATGCTCATTTAAGTCATTGTAGGTAATGTGAAATAAGTTATCTTTCGCAGGGCCTAAGCCTATTGTTGGGAGCGACACCGCGCATGGCAACCGGAAGTAGTCCGCGATATGCCATCTATTATTCCCCTGAACCCGGCAGTCCACTCGACGCCTTCGGGCGGAGTTGGTTTGGCGGCAGTCCACCGACCGCGACCAAGCTCAGCGCAAAACGAATTGCCGAGCTGAGCGAGAGTTCGCGCCGCTACGGCTTTCACGGCACGCTGAAGCCGCCTTTTGGGCTCAACCCCGCCACCACGCTCAATAGTCTGCTGGATGCGGCCCATGTCTTCGCCCGCACCTTGGCGCCCATCGAGATTCCGCCACTGGAACTGGCGATCATCGGCAAATTCATTGCCCTAACGCCGGTTACCCAGTCGGCCGCGCTTGAAAAGCTTTCGGCGGCTTGCGTGCGGGCTTTCGAAGCGTTTCGCGTTCCGCTGTCCGATGAGCAGTTGGAGAGCTACAAGCTCAACCGCCTGACGGTTCACCAGGAGCAGATGCTGGAGCACTGGGGATACCCTTACGTCATGGAAGAATTCCGCTTCCATATTTCCGTGACCGACCGCATCGACGATTCCCACGAGCGGGATGAAGTCATGACCGCCCTGGAAACCCTGGCGGCGCCGGTTCTGGGCAAGGCCATTGTGGTCCGAGACCTGACGGTATTCGGTCAGGCCGGGGTGGACGAACCCATGGTCGCCATCGAACGCATTCCATTCGGGCGCGGCAAATAGTTTCTCAGCGCCTATACTAGGCATTATGAGAAGCGAATTCTCTAACCTCTTGTCTTCGCTGCGTCGCGCCCTGGCATGGACGGCGCGTTGGGCACGGCGTTTTGTCGGCGCCAAGCGCGATGACACCCCGCACCCGCGCGTCTATTGGGACGACAGTGTTTCGATGACCCTCAGTAACCTGGCGAGGGAGACCGAAACCCGGGCCAGCGGGCGGGTCCAGTTGATCACGCTGGCCGACTTCCGCGCCGCCATTGGCGACCTTTGGGCCAAATATGAAAACAAAATTCTCATCATCGTCGAGTCGACCATCGGCCGCATGATCGGCAAGGGGAATACTTATATTCCCCAGGATGACGATACCTGGCTGCTGCTTTTTCCAGGCCTGTCCGAAGACGCGGCGCAGCAGCAGGCCGATGCCATTGCCGCCAGTATCGGTGAGAAACTTCTCGGCGCGCAGTTCAGCGCCCACGAGGCGCCCCTGCCGACGGCGTCCAAACTCGATCTTGCGGGCGCGCTCAATGCCGACGGCAGCCTCAATATGGAGGCCGTGAAAGCCGCCATCAGCCGGGTCAGGCGGGCGCAGACCTCGGAGATTGCCGCGGGCGATGGGCCTGCACGGACCACCGCCGCCCGCGCGCCGGTTTCACCTTCCGGCACTCTGGTGCGCTCCAGCGCCGAGCAGTTGAAGCCATTCTTTCGCCCGGCCTGGTGCGCGGAAACCGAGAGCATCGATACATTCTTTTTCCGCGCGAATGCTGATACCGGCATAGACGTGTATTCAGACAGGGCGCCAGCGATCAACGATGCAACGGTGCTGGATTTGACCAAGACCGCGGCGGCGGCGTTTGTCGCCATGTGCGACAGCGGGCTGCAGGCAAAAATGGCGGTCCCCGTGCCGTTCGATACCCTCAAGGGCTCGGCCGTCCGCGACATCCAGCGCCTTATTGCGAACATTCCCCAACGCGACCGGCTGCTGCGGCTGCGGCTGGAGGTCGTGCGGATTCCCAGCGACGCCACCGCCGACACGCTCGTCGCGATCCGCGAACTCTTTCGCCCCTATGTGCGCGAAGTGGCCTTCATGGTCGATTTGCGCTTCCCCCACGACCAGGTTCTCGTCCTCGATCACATCATGCTGGGTGTGGATCTGACCGACACCGCGATACCGGATGAAGAGGTCCTGTTCCAGGAAATGCTGATGTTCCGCCAACGCGCCGGACGCCGGGGCACCTATGTTCTGGGCCTCAATACCCGGGGGCATCTCAAGCGGGCGATTAATGCCGGCATCAACGAAATCGGCGGCGGCACGCTGCTTGAGGACATCAAGCGCCTGCCCCATCGCGTATCCATCGTGCACCGCGAAGAAATATCGGCGCCCTAATTTTGCCAAATCTCGGGCATTTACTGCGGAAAAAATAAGGAGCTCCCATGGGCATAAAGTTACACACGTTGACGCTGATCTTGGCGCTTGGCGGGCAGACTTTACCTGTGTCGGCCTGGGCGGCGGACGCGGCGGCGCCGCCGGTCATTAACTTCGCCGACCTTAAAGGTGTGCGGTCTTGGCAAACGGGCGGCGAAGCCATCGTCTTCGTCAAGAGCACCGCCGACCAGTGGTACAAGGCAGAATTGGCCGAGACCTGCATGGCGCTCGACACCAAAAAGGGCATCAATTTTATTACCGAAATCGATCCCGACACGAACGAGAAAGTCAGCAAGGTGGTGGTTGATCGTCACATTTGCCGCGTTATATCACTGACTAAAGTCGCCGCACCTCCGGCCGCTAAACCGTAAGGAGACCAAGATGATCGCACGTTCACTGACCGCGCTTGCTGCTCTTGCCACGCTGAGCTTTTCCACTGTCGCCGTCGCCGGCGAGGCGCACGTAACAATTCCCTTTGCCAGCACCGGCGGTATCGACGAATGGCATGCCGACACCGACAGCTCGCTTTATCTCAGAAGCCGCTCCAGGGAGTGGTACAAAGCTGAACTGTTAGGGCCCTGCTCGGGCTTAAGCTTCGCCACCACCATCGGCTATGTCACACCGGCCAATGGGTCCTTTGACGATACCAGCTCGATTGTGGTGGATGGGCAAAAATGCAAGGTGACCAAGCTGGAACACAGCGCGGCGCCGCCTAAGAAGAAGTAGCTCAAGAAGAAGTAACGGGCTTTTCCAAAAATGAACCGATGGCGTCGGCGGCGCGAACCGCCGACGGCGTCGGCTGGAGATCGAAGGTCGCCGCGAAGGCCTTTTCCTGGATTGGGCGATAAGTCGCATGGTCCGCGGCGGCGCTTTTAAGCGCGCGATCAAGCCCCGCGATGTCATCAACCACCGGCCCGAACCGCCAGAAGGCGTAGTTCGGGTCGTTTTGCCATGGGGCCCGGTGCGCGTTGAGAAATATGCACGGGCGCGGCTCAATCAGAAATTCATAGACCTGACTGCTGGCGTCGCCGAGATAAATATCGGCCGCCAGCGTATAGGTCATGTCGAGACTGGCCGCACTTCCGGTATCGACATGGATATGCGGGCAATGCCGATACTTTTCCGGCAAATCACGCCGCAAACGGGCGGTCAGTCCTTCCACGGTCATATGAACGCGGCGTTTGAACAGCATGACATGGGGCGCAAAGATCAGGTTGTAGTCGCGGCTGGCGTAGAAATAATCCAACACCTCTAGGCCCATGTCGTACCAGGACGACAGGCGCGGCTCCGGATGGGGGTTATAGAGCACGACCGGCTTATCATCGGCGAAGAACTTGCGCTGGCGGCCCGCCGCCACGTCCACGGTGTCGAACTTGGGATAGCCCACGACCGCGATCTGGTCGAGCCGCAGGTATCCGAGCTGTAAAAACCGCTCGCTCAGTTTCGGGCCTGACAAGAGGACAAGGTCATTGCGCGCATAAGACGGCTGGAAGCCGATGGCCCGGTCCCCCGAGCCGTGGTCGATGCGCAAGATTTTCAGATGCCCGAGCCCATGCAGTTTCCGCAGAAACAAGCTGGTGCCTTCGGTGACGATCACGGCGTCGAAACCGCTGAAGATCTCGCGATTGCTGTAGAGATTGTCGAGCCTGCTGAAGGGCAGCACCGGGTCGAGCGCACGCGCCAGCGGCTTATGCCAGGCGGGGATGTCCAGTTTCACGAAGCGGCATTTGCCTTCGATGGCGGGGCCGCACACCTGGCGCACAGTTTCAAGCAGCGTGTCCGAGGTGACCAGCACCGTAACTTCGATCGACGGATAGCGGGCGATTAACGCCGGGATCACGATGGCGCTGTGGCGTACCTGGTGGCCGGCTTCGTGGTTATAGAGGAACGCGACCTTCATGGCTTGGCGCGGGCCGCTAAGATACTGTCGGCGACGGGGATGTGATCGGGCCGGTCCACGTCCATGGCGGCGACAGGATCGTCCAGCACAACGGCCTTGACGGTGAGTCCCATAGACTTTGAGGCGGCTGCCATAGCCTTTTCGAGATCGAGCCAGCCGAGCACAGCGCGCACCAAGGTCCAGAGGCCAAAATGCAGGATCAGTTGCCACGGCTTTTTGCGCCGGCCCTCGACCTCGCTCCAGGCTCGGGCCGCTTTTGGGCCGGCACCCGGCGTCAGCGCGAAGAGATTGCAACCGCTATAACCCTCGCCGCCGAGACGGATATAGGTGCGTTTCACGTCGGGAAAGGCCGCCCGGATGTCGCGCTCACGGGCGAGACCGACGGCGGCATCAACACCTTGCTGCGCGAGAACCTCGGCGCAGAAGGTGTCTAAGGTCGGCGTCGTCAAGAGTGGATTGTCGGCGGTGGTCACCAGCACAGCGCCGTCGAACTGCATCTCTTCCATGGTTTTGAGGACGCTGGTGGCTGGGCTGCCCGCACCTTCGCGGAAACTGATGCGGTGAACGTGCCGCGCGGCATAGGCCTTAAGATCGGGATTGCTTTCGATTTCGGAAACCCGGTTGGCAACCACGACAATGTTGCCGACATGCCGCGCCGCCAAAAGCGTCTCCAGCACATACAAAATCATAGGCCGCCCCTGCAGGAGCAGCAACGCCTTGCGCTTGCCGGGCGACGCTTGCGCAAGCACATCCGCCGGGCGGTCGCCTGCGAGAAGGATGGCGGTGAAAGTTGCGGGCACTTTGGTCCTAGGGCGAAAACGTCTTACGCTGACTCATACAGGATCGCGCGGGGAAAATGTACCTGGCACTATGCGGCTACGGGAAAAACGTACCTGGCACCCATGTAGCTGCCGATAGTCGAGCAGTTAGCCACCAGGCGGTTTTGCATTTGAGTACACCTGAGTACCAGGTACGTTTTTCCCTAAAACGCGCCGTGAGTGCCCAGAACCTTACCGACATCCTCGCCCATGATGATGGCGTAGCGGATATCGAATTCCTTTTTGAGGGTCGCCATGGCTTCGTCGCGGATCGACGGCCACAGGTTCTGGGGAATGGCGAGTACGCCGTCATTGTCGGCGTAAATATAGTCGCCGTTATTGATGGTGACGCCACCGATCTTGATGGAGCGGTTCATGGCGTGCACGGTGCCCTCATACTTGATGTCGTCGCAGGAAACACCCTTGGCGAAGACCGAGAATTCCAAACCGTTCAGTTCCACGGAATCGCGGGTGAAGCTGTCGACCACCGCGCCGACGGCGCCGGAGCGAATGGCGATATTGGCATTGAGATCGCCGAAGTAGGCTTTGTCCTTCACGTCGTTCTTCACGACGATGACGTCGCCCGGGCGCACGAAATTGTAAGTGCCGAGCGCGGTGTAAATGCCTTTCCAGTCGTCACCCTTCTTCAGCTTGCGCAGCTCAAGGGTCTTGGCGATACCCAGCACTGAGCGCCCGCTGATGCGCATGAAGCCGGGAGGCAGCAACGTTTTGAGGCCACGCTCCTTGCAGATGTCGGCGAGCAGTGACGAACACAAGTGCGGACGAATGGCATCAAGCGCTGCGTTGTGCGCCGCGCGGTAGCCAGCGCAAATGCGTTCGGCCAAAGCCAGATCATCGGGCCAGTTAACGTCGAAAGCTTCTTCGTCGGTGAGCTCGAACAGCACAACCTTATCGCCGAAGCGGCGCATGGGTTTGCCTTTGCCTTTGGGCTTGCGCACCATATAGAGGCCCATCGATTCAATCACCGTATCCGGCAGATCGACGGAGTTGGGGATCCGGCCTTCACCGTAGGCGGGCCGGCCTTTGCTGTTCCAGGTGTACTGCTTGCGCTTTTGCACGGCGACCAGGGAGTCCGCCTTCGGCTGCGCCTTAAGCGCTTTGATCGCGCGCGTCATGCTTTCGGCGGTCATGAAAGGGCTGGTACATAAACACTGGATATAAATATCCGCCTCAACCTGCGCGCATTCGTTGGCAAAGAGTTCATGGCCGTCGGTTTTGTTTGAGGCCAGCTTGGGATCACGTTTGAGGATTTTCACAGGCAGGTCCGAGGCCATTTCGATGATGGCGTCGGATTCCGTGTCCAGATACACCGCATCGATCTCGGGGCAGGCCAAAAGCTGCTTCAGCTTGCGTTTGAACAGATAATCGCCGTCGAGGATGACGGTGTTCTTATTGCGGATGCGGGTGCTGTCGCCCTTGGCGGGCACAAACGCCACTGTACGCATCGGTCGTCTCCCAGTCCGTGAAAAGGGGAATTTGTCCGCCTTTACCCTAAGGGGTGCAGGTTAAAAAAGGGTTCCGGCGTGGGGCCGAAATGACTGCATCCGCTTGAACCGACTGCTTGAACCAAGGGGGCAATCCATTACCTTAAGAGTCCCCGCAAACACCCGCCAGGACCCCGGTCGCCTATGAAAACCGAGCAGCCCCCCAAAAACGAGCCCCAGACCATCCGCCTGGCCGATTACACGCCCCCGCCCTACCGCATTGAGTCCGTGGACTTGACCTTCGACCTGGACCCCAAGGCCACGCGCGTTCGGGCCATCCTTAAGATCACCAGCGCCCACGACCGGACCAAAGGCGTGAAGCCCTTGGAGCTGGACGGCGAGAATTTGAAGGTCTTAAGCATCGCCCTCGATGGACGACCTCTCACATCCGACGAGTATGAACTGTCGGAGCACGGGCTGACCATCGCCCTGCCCCCGGCGGCCTTCGTTCTGGAAACCGAAGTCGAGATCGACCCGGAGGCCAACAAAGCTCTGGAAGGACTCTATGTCTCGCGGGGCGTGTTCTGCACCCAATGCGAGGCCGAAGGTTTCCGGCGCATCACCTTCTATCCCGACCGGCCCGATGTCATGTCGGTCTTTCGCACGACCATCCGCGCGCCGAAAATGGCCTGTCCGATTTTGTTGTCCAACGGCAACCCAGGCGAGTGCGGCGATCTTCCTGACGGCCGCCACTATGCCGTCTGGAACGACCCCTTCCCCAAGCCCGCCTATCTGTTCGCTTTGGTGGCCGGAGACTTGGCCCACATCTCGGATACCTTCACGACCATGTCGGGCCGTAAGGTCGATCTGCATATTTACGTCGAACACGGCAAAGAAGCGCGCGCCGGCTACGCCATGGATTCCCTCAAGCGCTGCATGCGCTGGGACGAGACCGCGTTCGGGCGCGAATACGATCTTGATGTCTTCAACATCGTCGCCGTCAGCGATTTCAACATGGGCGCCATGGAGAACAAGGGGCTCAACATCTTCAACGACCGCTACATCCTGGCGGATTCCGATACCGCCACCGACATGGACTACTACCTGATCGAGTCCATCGTCGCCCACGAATACTTCCACAACTGGAGCGGCGACCGCGTTACCTGCCGCGACTGGTTCCAGCTAAGCCTGAAGGAAGGTCTTACGGTTTTCCGCGATCAGGAATTCACCGCCGACATGAGGAGCCGCGCCAACAAGCGCATCGACGATGTGGAAGTCCTGCGCGTCGCACAGTTCCGCGAGGATGCAAGCCCCCTGGCCCATCCGGTACGCCCCGAGAGCTACATGGAGATCAACAACTTCTACACCGCGACAGTTTACCAAAAGGGCGCCGAGGTCATCCGTATGATCCAGACCCTTTTGGGTGCGGCTAAATTCCGCGCCGGCATGGATCTCTATTTCGGCCGCCACGACGGTCAGGCCGTGACCTGTGAAGACTTTGTCGCCGCCATGGAAGATGCCTCGGGCGTGGACCTTACCCAATTCAAGCTGTGGTACAGCCAGGCCGGTACACCGCAGATCACAGCCGAAGCGTCCTTCGATGCCGCGACTAAGACCTATAGCCTCACTTTGAAGCAGCATTGTCCGCCGACGCCGGGCCAGCTGGATAAAAAGCCCTATCATATTCCTGTCGCCATGGGCCTTGTGGGCGACAACGGACAGGACGCCGTGCCGACACGCGTTCTTGAGCTGAAACAGGCTCTGGAAACATTCGTGTTTAAGGATATCGCGAAAGCGCCCCGGCTCTCGCTCAATCGCAATTTTGCAGCACCTGTGATTGTGAATTTCGCGCAAAGCGACGCCGACCGGGCGTTTCTCATGGCTCACGATTCCGACGCCTTCAACCGCTGGAACGCGGCCCAGGATTACGGCTCGGCGGTTATCCTACGGGCGGTCGCCGACCTTCAAGCCAACCGACCGATCCAAGCCGATGAAGCGTTCCTTGAGGCCATGGGCATCGCCATCGCCGACGAGACCATCAACCCGGCGTTCAGGGCTTCGCTGCTCGGCTTGCCCGGCGAGGACTATCTTGCCAATCGCATGGAGCAGGAAGACCCAATCAATCTGCATGCGGCGCGCAAGGCCGTGCGGCGCGCCGTGGCGGCGCGCCATAGCGCCGCGTTGCAGCGGCTCTACGACAGCTTGCGCTTCAATGAACCTTACGTGCCCGATGCCGCGGGCATGGGCCGGCGCATGCTGAAGCGCGCGGCCCTTGGCTACCTCACGGCCCTTGAGACACCGGCCACCACCGCGCTCGCAAAGGCGCAGTTCGACGGCGCCGACAACATGACCGACCGGATGGATGCGCTTTCCATTTTGAACACGCTGAACGTGCCGGAACGGGAGCAGGCCCTAAATGCTTTCTACGAGCGCTATCAGGCCGATCACCTGGTGGTGAACAAATGGCTGACGGTGCAGGCTTCGGCGCCCCTACCCGGCACACTGGCGACCATCCAACGGCTTATGGGCCATAGCGCCTTCGATCTCAAGAATCCCAACAAGGTGCGCGCGGTGGTGAACACCTTCGCCATCATGAATCCACTGAACTTCCACGCCGCCGATGGATCGGGCTACGCCTTCCTGGCCGATCAGATCCTGGCGATCAACGCCTTCAATCCCTTGACCGCCGCGCGGCTGGTGCCGCCGCTGGGGCGCTGGAAACGGTTCGATGCGTCACGGCAAGCTTTGATGAAGGCTCAGCTGGAGCGCCTGGCCGCCGCCGACGGCCTGTCGCGCGACGTGCATGAACTGGTGATCAAGGGCCTAGCCGCTTAGATCTTGGGCCTAGGCTTCGGCGACAGCGTGCTGCGGCGCCGGGGCTGCATGTTTCCTGGGCTTTTTCATGATCAGGATCAGCGGCAGGGATACAGCCGAGATGATCGCCATCAGCACGAAGACATCGATGTATGAAATCATAGCCGCCTGCCGGCTGATCATGCCGTTCAGAACGCCCAGGCCCTGCGGCGTCGCCAAATCAATCGGCGTGTGGGGAATCGCATCCTGAAGGGCACGGTTGAACGGATTAATGTGCTCGCTGAGCTCGGCGTGGTTGATCTGGCTGTTCTCGGCCAGGATTGTCGATACCATCGAGATGCCGACGCTGCTGCCAATGTTGCGGATGAGTGTGCTGATGGCCGTGCCTTGCGTGCGAATGGGCCCCGGCAGTGTCGCGAAAGAAAGGGTACTTAGCGCGGTGAAGAACAATCCGATGCCGAAACCCTGCACAACGCCGGTCGCACCCAACAGGAACGATGTGACATTCAAATCGAACGTCGACATCTCCCACATTGCCAGTCCCATCAACGCGCCCCCGGCGAACATCAACAGGCGCGGATCCACTGTTCTGATGATTTTCCCCGCGACCGACATGGCCACCATCGTGCCAATGCCCCGCGGCATCATGAGCAGGCCGGTATCAATGATCGGATAGCCTAACAGACTTTGCAGCATGCTGGGCAGCAGCGCCATGGTCGACATCAGGGTGATGCCGACCGAAAATCCCAGGATTGTCCCCGACACGTAGTTGCCGTCCTTGAACAGCGCTGGACTGAGGAACGGCTTGTCGGTCGTGAAGATGTGGACGATGAACAAGTAGAAGGCAATCACCGCGACACTCGCTTCGATGATGATTTCAAGCGAGGCGAACCAATCGAGTGTATGCCCCCGGTCGAGGAAGAGTTGGAATGCCGTCAACGCCGTTGCCAGAAATAGGGAACCGCGCATATCAAATTTCGCCTCGTGCTGACGTTTGGTTTCCGGCAGCAGCGCGGCCATGCCAATGGCGCAGGCGATGCCTAGCGGCACATTGATGAAAAACACCCAGCGCCAGCTCAACACCTCAGTAAGGTAGCCCCCGAGTGTGGGGCCGAAGATCGGCCCCAGCATGACGCCCATGCCCCAAGCCGCCAGGGCCGGGCCGAACTTCTCGCGTGGATATAGATCCATGAGCGTTGCCTGCGACAAGGGCACCAGGCAGGCCCCCGCAAATCCCTGAAAAACGCGGAACAGCACGATCTCAGGCAGGGTCTGCGACAGGCCGCACGCCACCGACGCAAGGGTGAAACCAACGATCGAGTAAACGAATACGCGCGTGCGCCCGAAGCGATCGACAAAGTATCCGGTCAGGGACATGCCGATGGCCGAAGCCACCACGTAAGACGTCAGCACCCAGGTGATCTGGTCCTGACTAGCGCTCATGCCGCTTTGCATATAGGGCAGGGCGACGTTGGCGATGGTCATGTCCAGCGTCTGCATGATCGTCGCCAGCATGATAAAGCCGGTGATGACCAGGAGGCGTCCGGTTACCTTCTTTGTGTCGGTGTCTTTTGGGTCGGTATTGGGCATCGCCGGGATCAGTTACCGGCGTTATCGCCGAAGTACCGCGCGAGGCGGGATTTACCCGTATCGACGTCCGCGACCACACTCATGCCGGCGCGCAAGGCGGGGCCTTCGTGCTGATCGTCCACGGAAATACGCACGGGGATGCGCTGAACGACCTTGATCCAGTTGCCGGTGGAATTCTGGGCCGGCAAGACCGAGAACTCGGCGCCGCTGGCTTGGCTGATGCTGGTTACGTGACCTTTGAACGGCCGGCCGGGATAGGTATCGATGTGAACGTCCACGGGCTGGCCCACCTTCATATTGGTGAGGTCGGTTTCCTTGAAATTGGCTTCGACCCAGACATCGTTGGACGACACGATGCTGAAAACCGGGGCCCCGGTACGCGCATAGTCGCCGGCCTTCGGCAGCTGGCTGACCACGCCGTCAAAGGGCGCCAGCAGCGTGGCACGCTTGATGAAAGTCTCGGCCGATAGTTTGGCCGTCATGGCGACCTGATAGCTTGGCACCTGTTCGGGGCTGACATTGGGGTCGCCATTGAGGCTGGCCAAGATCTCAGCCTCTTCCTGCTTCAAGAGGGCAATGTTCTGGCGCGCGGAGTCCAGGTTGTGCTGTGCTTCATCCAGCTTCGCAGCCGCGGCGAAGTTGCTGGCGGCCAAGGTCGATTGGCGTTTGAACTCGCGCTCGGCAAAGGCCACGTTGCTTTGCATGATCTTCAGCGACGCCTCCTTTTGACGGTAGCGGGCTTTGTCGCTTTCGATCGCGGAAACCGCGCTACGCAGCTGCGCATCGGACCCGGCCAAGGCGATCAGATAGTTGGTATCGTCAATGACGAGGACCGGCTGGCCTTTTTTGACCAGCTGATTCTCGGTGACCAGGACGCTCTGGATATTGCCGGAGATTTCCGGACTGACCGAGGCAATGTCGGCTTTGACATAGGCGTTGTCGGTGGCGACGTAGCGCCCGCTCATCAGATACCACGACACGCCCGCCGCGACGGCGATCAGAGGAACTACGCCCATCAAGATCCGGCGCACGACCTGGGTCCGGCGCAGCTTGGCCGCGGCATCGGTTTCAACATCGGACGGGAGGGACAGCTTTGATTCTATGTTCATCTTATTTGCTCAAATTTGGGAAACTTTGCCGGCAAGCGCCGCAACATCAGTGTCGGAGATTTCAAAATTGGCCCGCATGTGCCGCAGCGAAGCAATGACCTGCGCTTGATCGGCTTCGCTGAGCCCCCTGGTGGCGATCGCGCGCACGTCGTCGGCGATCTCATGCAGGACTTTCAAGATCGGGCCCGCTTGCGGCGTCAGAAAAAGTTTCATGGCCCGGCGGTCCGCTGGATCGGGACGGCGCTCGATCAGGCCGGCTTCCTCCATGCGGTCGAGAATGCGCGTGAGCGAAATGGGCTGTATGTCGAGCAGGTCGGCCAAGCCCACCTGGCTGATGCCGGGGTTGCTATCGAGCCTCCAGAGCGCCCGCCACTGGCCTTGCGTAAAACCGAGAGCGCGGGCGCGTTTGTCGAAATGCCGCCGAATGGTGCGCTGCGTTTCGTAAATCTCGAGGCCGAGAACAAAGGGGTGGGAATTTTTGCCGGTCATGGCCGGTCTTATACGGCCGCCTAATATAATATACAACGTATATTATATCTTACATATACGAATCGTCCGTGAGGGACTAAACGGCTGTAATCTATTGGTAAATATTACTATTTCGGAAAGCCAGCATAGCGCTTAGCCAGGGCCGGCACATAAGAAGGTGTGCGCGCGGCGACCTTGATGCCGGCCGCCTCGCCTGCGCTGAGAATCTCCTCCATGTCCCGGCAGTAGCTCCAGAACTCTTCCTCGTAGTTGCGCTGCCAGAATCCGGGGTGAACCCGGTGGGTCACCGCCATCTTACCCATGTAGTCGTCTTCATTGGCGTGGGACCAGGGTTTGGTGGCCGCCGCGAAGGGCATGCCGTCGCAGCCGTAGATATCGACATTCTTGGAAATGGTGAAAGCCACCGGCAGCACCAGCATGGTGAAAATATTCGCCGTTGCCGCCGTGATGTATTCCGCGGTGAGATCAATGTTGAACCCGGCGCGGCGGTCGTTGCCGATGCCGATAACGCGGTCGCTCGCTTCGGGTCCAATCACCTCGCGGAAGTAGGGTACATAGCCGAGCTGCGTGAAGAGCACACGGTCGGGCGCGGTCATGGCGCGCGCGAGGTCCTGGCGAAAACGTCCCGCGTACAGCGAAGCGCCGCAATGCTGGATCGGATCGCCGCAGAACATGAGTTCGGGTTTCAAGTGGTCCAACGCCGCTTCGTCGGCGATGGTGGAATTGCAGACCGCGCGTAAGGTCGGGCCGGGATCGCGCCTGGCCTCCACCACTTTCGCCAGTGACGGACCGTTGCCGAAGGCGCTGACCGGACGGCCTTTCCACTTTTTCAAGCGGGCCCGGAACACGCCGTAGCTGGCGTCCACCATCTGTTTCATGTCCGCTTGAGGAACCAGCTTATAAACGAAGCGGATGACGGACAGCGTCTCCTGCTGGACGGCGGCGGTGACCTGACGGCTTTTTTTGTACCGGTCGATTTGAGAGAATTGACCCATACAGGAGGAGCTGAAGATGACGAAACGTGGATTAGGTGCGGAGCAGGTTGTTTCCAAGTTAAGGCAGATCGAGGTGCTGATGGCGCAGGGCAAGTCTG
>CANJLF010000026.1 GCA_947475295.1 Fidelibacterota bacterium | reverse complement strand
TATTACAACACGAAGAGACCCCATTCGGCGCTCGGCTATAGACCACCGGCGCCGGTGGCATATAGCCCGATTCCAACGCCACTCGATCAGACCGCTATCATGCAGTAAACTAACATTACGACTGGTACAGAAAATCGGTCAGGTCACGTCGCCGCCCACGCGATTGATGATCTCGATGGCGCCCAAGCAATCTTGGCCGATGGTGAGGGGTGCCACCAGCAACGAGCGCGTCTTAAAACCGGTCTTGGCATCGACGGCGGCGCCGAAATCGGCATCCGCGCTGACGTCGCGCACCATGGCGCCTTCGCGCGTCTGCACGGCGCGCCCGACCACGCCGGTCCTGGCGGAAATGCGCAGGCCGGTGATGTCCACAGGGCCATAGCAGGCCGAGCACGCCAACATCTCGCCGTTGTCGGCGACAAGGAACAGAGAGGCTGCCTCCGCGCCAACATACTTGGTGATGCGCTCCAAGCACGAGTGAACGATGATTTTGTAGTTGTGGGACGCTGTGAACTCGCGCGTCATTTCCGCGATCAGGCGGAGGTGATCACGCACCTCATGAGGGCCCTTTCCGCGCTCCCCGGCAGGGGTTTTGGCGGGAACCGGCGATGGAGTGGAAAGCTTGGACGCCTGCGCTTTGGGCATGGGGTAACTATGCCCTGTCTCATGCGGCAGGACAATCTAAGGCCCCTTCCGCGCGCCCGCCGATTCACGTCTAACGGGTGATCGTTTCAAGGACCTGGCGGTAGCGGCCTACGACCGCGGCCTCTGAAAACTCGGCTGTGACCCGGGCCCGGCCGCCCTGGATCAGGCGCTGCCCCAACCCTGGGTCTTTCAGCACGCTGTTGATGGCCGCGGCCAGGGCTTCGGCATCCTCGACCGGCACCTTGAGGCCATTGACGCCGTCGGTGATCAGGAATCCGGGACCCTGACTGGCCGCCGCCACCACCGGGACGTCATGGGACCAGGCATTGACCACGACGTTGCCAAAAGGCTCATAGCGCGACGGCACCAGACAGACATCGGCGGCCCGCAAAAGCGCCGAGCGGTCGTCGCGCCAGCCCAGAAACCGCACCCGCGATGCAACGCCAAGATCGGTCGCCAGATGCTTCAGATGGGACTCCTCCGGACCATCGCCGGCGATCCACAAATACGCATCGGGGAGGTTCCGCAAGGCGCGCAAGGCGACGTCGATGCCCTTGACCTCATGCAAGCGCGCAAGAATCAGCAGCACTTTCGCGCCCTCCGGCGTCTTCAGGACGGCGCGCACCACCGGCGGTTCGGCCGCAACCGGGCAGAAATTGGGGATGTAGTGGACTTGGTTGGCAGGGCGGCCTTCGCGCACCACGTAGGCGGCGATATCGGGCGTGTTGCAGATGAGATGCGCGCAACGCCGATAGTATTTAAGATTGTAGTAACCGCCGAGGCGCCCGACATTCACCCAGGGTCCTTTGGGAAGACTGCGGCAAGCGCGGTTCATCCAGCCCAGAATGACATCGGGATTTTCCAGGCTCGCCACACGTGCGAGCTTCCAGGGAGTCACCAGATCCAAGGGCCCGCCGAAGACCATGGTGCTGACCCGGCAGCCGGCGGCGGACAACAGCGCCGCGCGCATCGGATAGGGCCTGATCACGCAGGCCTGATCGACGCCGGTGCGCGCCAGGGCTCGCACCAGATCCTCGTAAAACACCTCGGCGCCGCCATGCTGGCCGCTGGCCATGACTTGCAAAATCCGCAACCGGCACTCCATTTGATCGTTCTGACAAGCTATAAGTCGCCCGACAGTATCTCAATGCTATGATTTCAGCCTATGAACCAGGCCGCACCCCCTTTGCAAGCCACCCCTGTGCAAACCAATGTAAAACACAAATTGCGCCACCGCGCCGAGGCCGCCCTGGCCCGCGTGGTCTTTGGTCTTGTCCGGCACCTGCCCTTTGATGCGGTTTCGGCCTTCGGTGGGCGTCTGGGACGCGTGATCGGGCCCCTCACTGGCGCTCACCGCACCGCCCGGCACAACCTCGCCCTGGCCCTGCCGGAATTGGACGAGGGCGCGCGGGCGCAAATCCTGGCGAACGCCTGGGACAACTTCGGGCGCGCCATGTTCGAGTACGCACTGCTCTCGCAACTGGCCGGAACGCCGGAGCGCATCGTTGTCGAAGGCGAAGAAGCCTTAGCCGCTCTGGCCCGGGAGGGCCGCGCGGCCGTGCTGTTTTGCGCCCATCTCGGCAATTGGGAAATCATCCCCATGGCGCTGGCGCGCGGCGGCAAGCCGCTCACCATCGTCTACCGGCCGCCCAACAATCCCTTGGTGGACGAGATCATCGGCGAGGTGCGCAAGCCCTATACCGCCGGCATGGCGCCGAAAAACACCGCCGGCGCGCGGATCATGCTGAAGGCGCTCGGCAGCGGCGAGCATCTGATTCTCGTGGTGGATCAGAAGATCAACACCGGCATGGAGATTCCGTTCTTTGGGCGCGGCGCTTTCACAGGCGATGCGGTCGCGCGCCTGGCCATGCGCTTCGACTGCCCGGTATTTCCGGTACGCACCGAGCGGCTGGACGAGGGGCGCTTCAAAGTGACGGTGGAAGAACCCTGGAAATTTCCGGCGGAAGGAACCGACGACGATGTGCGTGCTGCGCTAACGCGCATCAATCGCCGTCTTGAGGATTGGATTCGCGCGCGGCCAGGCCAATGGCTATGGATGCACAAACGCTGGCCGAAGTAAGACCTACTCAGCCGGCGCGACCGTCACGGCAATGCCGTCCATGGCTTCGGTGAATTTGATCTGGCAGGACAGCCGTGAATTGGCGGCCTTGAAGCTGCCGGTCTGTTCCACCAGCTCCAATTCATCGGCCCCGCGGGCCGGCATCTTGGCCACCCAGGCATCATCGATAAAGACGTGACAGGTGGCGCAGGAACAGCAGCCACCGCAGATCGCTTCCACCTCCATGCCGGCGTCGCGCAGGTTCTCCATCAGGGTATTGCCGACCTTGCCAGGGATGGTCTGGGTCTTGCCGGCGCGGTTGGTAACGTTAATTACAGCCATGGCCTTCTGAACCTTAAAAAAAAATGGAGCCCGGTGCTATCCCACATGGCCTTGGCCCGGCAAGGTTTTATTGGGCCGAGCCGCGCGGGTAACCTGACGGGTTTCGCGGATAAGGTCTAAGTGATTGAAAAATTTTATAAAAATGGAATCCGCTAGGCTTCAATGCGGAGCGTGGGCGGAATGGCCGCGCGCCGTACAATCTCTTTATGACTCGGCATCATGTCCCCTGGCAAAGCATCGAGCGACGCAAAGGCGCCTTCAAAGATTTCGTGGTTGGGCGTGAGGACCTGCCGGGCGTCGGCCGTACCCACCACCACGACTTCCATATGTCGGGGACGGATGAGGTGGACCTTGAAAATGCGGCTCACCTTCACATCGAGGCCGATCTCCTCCTTGACCTCGCGCACCATGGCCGCTTCCGGAACTTCGCCGGCGTCCAGGAAGCCCGCCGGCAGGCCCCAGGGATGGCGGTGGCGGTAAACGTGCCGCAGGATCAGCACTTTGCCGTCGGCGGCGAAGAATACGCCGGCGACGGTGACGTTGAAGCGGGCATGCAAGACGCCAACAATGACCCGGGCGATGGGTAAAGGAATGGCGCGGAACAGGCGGGCAAGGAGCGTTTTCACCATATCCTTATGGCAGGATTCGCAGCCAAGCGGTCCGACGATGAGGCAAAAATAATTGCCGGGTTCGCGAGCCTGTGGACAACCCAGCCCCAGCTTTGCTATCGAAAATGCCGAACATACCGGCGACCCAAATTCGTTTGATAGAACCATGAGTGCGTGTGAGATTCATATCCGGAATAGGGTTTTGCTAAAGGCGGGGTGTTTTATCCTCGCCGGGATCGCCTTCATCGGCACGGGGCCTGAGGCTAAGGCCGTTGATCTCGTGAATCGCGATCGCAAACCCTACGACGTGGTTGTGAACCGGGCTGACGGATCTAGCGAGACCATCTCCGTCAAGGCCGGGCAGAAGGTGGATAACATTTGCACCGACTGCGTGATCCTCGTGGGTAACAGCTCGGTGGAAACACGTGGTCGCGCGACCGTCAAGATCGAGGGCGGTGAAGTTTCGATCGCATCCCAGCGTTAGGAGAACGGGATACGGGGCAATAAAAATCAGAACGGATAAAAAAATTGCGAGTAAAGCGCCCCGTCCTCAAAGACGGGGCGCTTTCATTTTGCCCCATTCATTTTTGCTTAAAAGCGCCGCGACCGATCCAAGCCGCCGCCGTCAACAACGCCAGCGTCACGACGATCAGAATGGTCGCGAGCGCGTTGATCTTGGGACTAACGCCCAGACGAATGCTGGAATAAACCACCATGGGCAAGGTCGTTGACTGCGGGCCCGAGACGAAACTGGCGATCACCAGATCATCCAACGACAGCACGAAAGCCAAGAGCCAGCCGGCCGCAATCGCCGGCCGCATCATCGGCAGCGTGATGGCAAGAAACACCGTGAAGGGTTGCGCGCCAAGATCGGCGGCGGCTTCCTCGACATCGCGCGCCATGCCGGCGAGGCGCGCCTGCACGATGACCGCCACATAAGCCATGGTGAAGCCGGCGTGGGCAATGACGATGGTCAAAATGCCGCGTCCGGGCATCCAGGTGAAAGCCTGCTCAAACGCCACGAACAGCAGCAATAGCGAGAGTCCGGCGATCACATCCGGCAATACCAGCGGCGCGGCTATGACCCCGGTCAGCGCCGTGCGTCCGCGAAACCGCCCGAACCGCGCCAGCGCATATCCTGCGGCGGTGCCGAGAATCGCGGCGAGAGTCGCCGAGAACAGCGCCACCATCAGGCTGTTGCCGGCGGCGTCCAGAATCTGGCGGTCCGCCAGCAGCGCGCCGTACCATTCGGCCGAAAAGCCGGTCCAGACTGTCACCAGCCTCGAGGCATTGAAGGAATAAATCATCACCACGACCAGCGGCAGGTAGAGAAAAGCCAAGCCGGCGCCGAGGACAATATTAGCTGCAGAAAATCTGCGCGGCGTCATGACCGGATTTCCGTGCGCGACTGCAAGGCCTGGAACAACATGATCGGCGCCACCAGCACGATCAGCAGGACCACGGTCACGGCGGCGCTCATGGGCCAATCGCGGTTGGAGAAGAACTCGTTCCATAGCACTTTGCCGATCATGAGCGTATCGGGCCCGCCTAACAGATCGGGAATGACGAACTCCCCCGTGACGGGGATGAAGACCAGAAGGCATCCGGCCAGAACACCTGGCAGCGACAAGGGCAACGTGACCTCGCGGAATGCGCGCCAGGGTCGCGCGCCCAGGTCGGCGGCGGCTTCCAGCAGCGCCGGGTCAAGTTTCTCGAGCCGGGCGTAAAGCGGCAGCACCATGAAGGGCAGATAAGCATAGACGATGCCAAGATAGACCGCCCCCGGTGTATTGAGCATCGCCAAGGGCTCGTCGATCAGACCCAGCGTCTGCAGAGCCGTGTTGATGATGCCGGTCGGGCGCAGCAAACCCATCCAGGCGTAAATCCGCACCAGAAATGACGTCCAGAAGGGCAGCATCACGAGAACCAAAAGCAAAGTGCGGCGTGCGGCTGGAGCGCGCGCGATGGCGTAGGCCATGGGATAACCCAGCAGCAGCGTGAAGGCCGTTGCCACCAGCGCGATCTTGAGCGAACTGAGATAGGCTTTCACATACAAGGCATCGCTGAAGAGCAGCTGATAGTTGGCGAGCGTGGCGTTGAGGCCGACAACCGCGCCGTCAACGCGCGCGAGCAGGTCCGTATAAGGCGGCACGCTCATGCGCGCTTCGGCCAGGCTGATCTTCACAACGAAGGCCAAAGGCAGCAGGAAGAACAATGCCGCCCACAGCCACGGCAGGGCCAGGACCATGCGCCGACGCCAGGTTTCGGTGAAATATGGCCTGCTCATGCGTCGAGGACCGTGACGGCAGTCGACGGCCATGAAAGATGCACCGTCTCGCCCTTATTGAAGGCCGATGCACCATCGGCGTGAGGCGCCAGCACGCGCACAGTTCCACCGGCCTGCGTCTTCACAAAACAAGTGGACGCAGTGCCGAGATAGACCGTCTCCTGCACCGTGCCCGTCACGGCATGTTCGGCGCCGGAAAGAGGTGCTCTGGACATAGCAATGCGCTCGGGCCTCACCGCCACCGACACCGCCGTCCCCGACGGCGGCAAAAGTCCCCGCGTCGGCATCTCAAAGCCAAGAGCCGGAACACGGACGGTACCGGGTCTGTCACCGACGACGGCGCTCCATAAATTGATGTCGCCGAAAAATCCTGCGACGCGGGCATTGGCGGGCCGTTCATAAATGTTGCGCGGTGTGTCCACCTGCAGAATCCGCCCGCCATCCATGACCGCCACACGGTCGGCCATGGCCATGGCTTCGCTTTGGTCATGAGTCACGACGACAAAGGTGATTCCGAGGCGCGCCCGCAGCGCCATCAGCTCCAACTGCGTACGCTCGCGCAAATGTTTGTCCAAGGCCGCCATGGGCTCATCGAGCAACAGAACGCGCGGCCGTTTGGCAAGGCAGCGCGCCAGCGCCACGCGCTGACGCTGGCCGCCGGAGAGCTGATGGGGTTTGCGTTCGCCAAGTCCGGCCATCTCCACCGCAACCAGGGCGTCCTTAACGCGCTCCTCCAGGGCGGCACCGCTGAGTCCGTCTTGCTTCAAGCCGAACGCCACGTTGCCCGCGACCGTCATATGCGGAAACAGCGCGTAGGACTGGAACATCATATTGACAGGGCGGGCATAAGGCGCCTCGCCGGTCATGTCCTTGCCGTCGATAAAGATGCGGCCCGTGTCGGGATGCTCCAGGCCCGCCACAATCCGCAGCAAGGTGGTTTTGCCGCAACCGGACGCGCCCAGCAGCGCGATGAATTCGTTCTCAAAGATATCTAGGCTGACACCATCGACAGCGGCGACCGATCCAAAGCGTTTTGTGACCGCGTCGATGCGGATGACGGAAGACATTTGCAAGGCAGTCGCTACATCCCGGTCTTTACGCGACTCCAGATGCGTGTCCGCAGCCGCTCGATCTCCTGGGACGGATTGCTTTCGGGAAACAGCTTTTTCATCATGCTCGCGTCCGGATACACGGTTTTGTCATCGAGAATTTCTTTGTCCACGAAGGGTTTTGCCTGGGCGTTGGCATTTGCGTAGTAGACTTCGTTGCTAATGGGACCGATCACCTCGGGCGTCAGGATGTAGTCGAGGAAGGCATAGGCGGCGTCGAGATGGGGCGCGTCCTTGGGAATGGCCATGAAGTCAAACCACATGACCGCGCCTTCTTTAGGAATGGTGTAAGCGATTTCCACGCCCTTCTTGGCGTCCTCGGCGCGGTCACGCGCCTGGAAGATGTCGCCGGAGTAGCCCATGGCGACGCAGATGTCGCCGTTGGCCAGCGCTGAGATGTATTCCGAGTTGTTGAACTTGGTGACCGAGGGGCGCACTTTCTGCCAGACCGCCGCGGCGTCCTCGTAATCCTGAGGAACGGTGGAGTGCGGGTCCTTGCCGATATAGTTAAGCGTGAGTTCGAACACATCGGCGGCGGAATCGAAAACATAAATTCCGCACTTGGACAGCTTGGCGGCATTGGCCGGATCGAGAATCAATTTCCAGCTATCCACCGGCGCGTTGACACCGAGAACTTGCTTCACCTTGGCGACGTTATAGCCGATGCCCGACGTGCCCCACATGTAAACGATGCCGTGGGCGTTGCCGGGATCTTGCGCAGCGGCGCGCCCGACGATGCCGGCTTCTTGGGTGGCTATATGGGGAAGCTTGCTTTTGTCGAGGGGGCGGACAACCCCGGCCTGGATGAACCGGTTCAGCACGGGGCCGTTGGGCACCACAACATCGTAGCCCGAACCTCCGGCCAGAAGCTTGGCCTCCAGGGCTTCGGAGGAATCAAAGACAGCGACGTTCACCTTGATGCCGGTCTTTTTGGTGAAATTCTCGACGGTGTCCGGCGCCAGGTAATCGGACCAGATATAGAGATTGAGCACCTTTTCGGCATCGGCAGCGAAACTGACGGCAGGCGCCCCGAGAACGGCCAAAGCCACGGCAGCGACACTGAAAAAACGGCGGATCATGGGTTTCACCCTCTTGGATTGGACCACCCCTGTCATAGCCGATTTTGGCGCCTTCGGCGACCGCTCCAAGGACAATCCCAAGTGGGGCGACAGGAGGCGGCGATAGGTCTTACTCTAGGCGCCTCTCGTGAAACCGGCGGACCGTTATGCCTGGAAAACCCCTACTACTTATTGGCGTTCTCGTGTTGGGAATGACGCTGGCGTCGGCTGCCGCGCTGGCGACACCTATGACCGACCTGCAACGCGCGGTGCGCGAAGCGGAAAACCGGGCCGAGGCCCTCACCCAGACTCGCGATCGACTTCATCAGGCTACCATCAGCGCCTTGAACCGCCGTGATATGGCGGCCTTCGCGGCGGCGGAGAAACGCGAGGCCGAAACCGCCATCGGCACTTTACAGAGCACGGCGGCTGTGCGCCGCGCCCGACAGGCGTTAGCTGAAGCGGTCAATGACGCGGTTGAACAAGGTCAAGCCTTGGAACGCGCCGCCGGCCGCGCCGCCACCGGTGAAGTCGCCCCGTCGGTGCATGATCATTTGGCTTGCGACGGACCCGATTGCGCCCCCGTCACCGCCCGCGAACACGCGGCCTTGATCTTGATGGGCGCCGTGGGGCCGGCTTTCGATGCCACACAATGGCCGCCCGACAAGGAGCCCTCGCCGATCACCGTATTGGCCTATACGCCCGATGCCCTTCCGCTGGTCATTCTGCGCCGCGCCGCCGCCGAGGCCGCGCGGCGGGCGCAAACCACAACGGCCGCGGCCGACGCCGCGCGCGGGCGATTGCAGGCCAGTGCGACGGACCCCGCGGCCGTCACCGCCTATGTGAAAGCCCGCACGGAAGCCGATACCGCCCAAGCGGAAAGACTGTCGGCGGAAACACGGCTCCAGCATGTCCTTGATGGTTTCGCCGATGCGGGCCGAGCCTTAAAACACGCGGGCCTGCTGGCCGGTGAAGGCTACGCCCTGAAGGCCGATGGCCGCAAGATTTGTAACCCCAGCGGTTGCCGCGCGGCGGAAGGCCTGGGGGCCGCCGCGTTTCTGGTGATCGGTGCGGCGGAGAATATGAACGGCGGGTTGAAAAGGTTCAGCTCATTTGTGACAACCAGCCCCGACGGCCATTTCGTTTTTCGTTAGCTGCCGCGCGGTTTTGTGGCAAATTCGGCGCCTCGCTCGTCCAAGGGATTACAGATCATGACTTTAGCCGTAGGCGCTTCCCGGGTTCGCCGCGCCTATGCGCCCGGACCTCACGGCCAGATCCATTACCGGCGTTCAGGCCCCGATGGCACGCGCAGTCCGCTCTTACTGCTGCATCCCTGCCCCGGCTCGGGCTATCTCTACGACGCATTCCTGGCCGAGATGGGGCGCGATCGCACCGTCATCGCGCCGGATTTCCCGGGCTTTGGCATGTCCGACGCGCCGCCGGGCGCCCCGGGCATCGCCGGCTACGCCGCTGCCATGCTGGAGTTGGAAACCGCTCTCGGCCTCGGCGTCTTCGACATCATGGGCTATCACGCTGGCGGTGTCGTGGCCGTGGACATGGCCCGCCAGCTGCCCAAAGCCGTGCGCAAGATCGTGATGATCGCCGCACCCGTCTTCACCGACCAGGAGCGCGCCGAATTCAACGCGCGCTTTTCCGTGCACGGCCCCGATGAACGCGCCAAGGCTATGGAAAAAAGCTGGCCGATCTTCAAAACCCATTTCTGGAAAATGGAAACCGATCCCGTCCGCACCTGGAACCTCTATTTGGACGGCCAGAAGAATCCCGAGGTTTCGTCCTGGGGCTTACGCGCGGCTCTGAACTACGACCTTGCCGAGAACTTGGCAAAGCTGGCGCAGCCGGTGCTCGTTCTCAATCCCAAGGACGACCTGCACGCCTATACGCCGCGCGCGACCGCCGCGCTCAAGAACGGCCGCGTTCTGGATCTGCCAGAATGGACTCACGGCATGCTCGACGCCAAGACCGCCGAGGTCGCCGACATCGTGCGGACGTTCTTGGATAAGTAGGCGGAGGCTCAAATCCCGTTGGGAACACCACGCTGAAGGATTAGGCGGCTTTAGAGTTATCATGGCCTATACAACCGCATATCTCCAGGCGTACTCCGATTCCTTCATTGGTAAATCCGCCTATCCCACGGACGATACATCAATTGAAACGCTCGCTGCATGCTTACGCGACGAACGCGTGGTGATCACGGGTGCAAATCAAGCCACCCAAGTCCTTATCGCGCACTTCCTTTCCAAGCTCACCAATTTCAGCAGCGCGGACCTCGCGAAACTGAACGATTCCGTTCGCGATCTTCTGCTGGCCTATCTTGCTTATGATCTGGAATTAAGTGGCACGATCGAGCGCATTCTGACGGCGTTGCGCAGATCCTTTCTAGAAGAACTCTCCTCAGGTCATGTTCTTGAGGGCTTTGCGCTCGACCTCCTTGCGGCGCTGGCGACGTTTTGCTTTTCCACCGAATATATTTTCCAAGAAACCGCGGAAGAAACCATCATGCTGGAAGCACTCAAGCCCAGCAGTGACGTGGCACATCTGGCGGCGGTTGGCTGCTTTACGCCGCTGCACGGTGTGGAAGCGGCACAAGGGTGGCTTGGACGTCCTGTGCCTAATTCTTACGTTCGGCACATGCTGTGTGTTCAGATTCTGGAACCGGCAGAGGAGCGTCGCCTAAAGTCAGAAATTCGATCGCTTTCCTCCGTGACGAACGACACGTCGGCATTGGTACGCGCCATGTACGAGGAAAACCCCTTCCCGCGCTGGACGCGTTACCCGGTGCCCCTGCGTGACCATGCCATGACGTCCGCAAACTTCGACATTCTGGTGGCAGGCTGCGGCACGGGTCAGCACCCCCTAAAAACGGCCATCCAAAATCCTTCATCCCGCGTCTTTGCCTTA
Source organism: Fidelibacterota bacterium (assembly GCA_947475295.1). Lineage (GTDB taxonomy): Bacteria > Pseudomonadota > Alphaproteobacteria > Rhodospirillales > Rhodospirillaceae > SHVO01. Next base: position 17,659 of record CANJLF010000026.1, on the reverse strand, counting down.
GATTTGAGTTTAACGAGCTTGGCGTATGCGGCGCGTAAAGCGCGTGCATACGGCGTAAGCAATGTGACTTTCATACATGGTGATATTCTAGAGATTGAAAAACTGGGTATGGCTTTTCATCACGTTTCAGCCGTGGGCGTGCTTCACCACATGAAAAATCCGGAAGCGGGATTGGAAGCGCTCTTGCGTGTTCTCCTGCCGGGCGGACAAATCGACTTGGCGGTTTATTCAGAAATCGCGCGGGGTGATATCATTGCGGCGATCAAACTTCGTGAAGCGGGCGGCTTTGCACCGACGCTGGAGGGCATCCGGAATTTTCGGCAAATGGTACTTCACCTGCCCATCGACGAACCTGCGCGGAAGGTGAAGTTTATAAAAGAGTTTTCTTCCGTTTCCGGATGTCGCGACCTGCTCTTCCACGTCCAAGAACACCGTCTTTCGCTGCCGACGCTGTCGGAGCTCTTGCGCCGCCACAGTCTGATCGTGGCCGATATCGTCGTGCCGGCGGACGTGAAAGCCGCCTTTCGGAACGAGTTTCCCACGGCGGCATATAACGACCTGGAAGCCTGGGCACAATTCGAGGAAAAGCACCCGGAGACGTTTATCAGTATGTATCGGGTGGTTGCGGAAAAGCAGCGATCTGAAACAGCGGCTTTGTAAACGGGCTACCGATCGGGGAACAACTGCGGCTTGTGGTCATTGAACTGTCGGCAAATTTCCGCATGGAAGTAATCACCAAGCCCTTCTCGATGGACGACCTCGCCGCTCGACCTGGCGCGGCTGGGCTTAAGCGAAATCGCCTATATCCGCCGCGCGCGCCAGATTTTCTACTTAGTGCGCCAGCGGATCGGGGCGCAGCTGAAACTTATGCATCTTCGATTTTTCGCCCATGCCGCCTTCCACGTGCCAGGGCGTGCGCGTGCCCGAGCTGGCCCACAAGCCCCTGCCCTTCCAACCCGCCTTAGCGTCGTCGATACGCCCGTCCATGCCTTTGGCATAGAACGACATCGGATAGGGCACACGCAGAGCGACCATTTTCTCATTCTTGTCGAGGGCATAAATCGCATCAGCGCCGTTGCCGATGATCATCGGCACGTTATCGCCCATGCCGAAGGTGTTGAACTGATCCACCCACAACAGATAGCTCGCCGTGGCGCTGCCCGGCTCACTGACGTTTTTGAACTGCGGTCCGGGCAAGGGATAGAGCGTCCAGCCTTCGGGGCAATGCTGCCCCGTCGCCGTGGGCCCGGTGAGCGCACCTTTGCACTCGCGCCGATCAAAGCTGGCCAAGTGGCTGCTGCCTGTCAGGTTGGTCCAGAGCACACCGTTGCGATCGACGTCGATGCCGCGCGGCGTATAGCCCTGCACCTTGGCCGCTGGATTGTTGTAGGGCGGCTCATAAACTTCCGTCAGCGCCGTCGCCGGAGGATTGGCGCCGAGGGTTAAGCGCACCAACGCGCCGGGGAAGGTATTGACCGAACCCCAGATCGAGCGATCGACGGGATTTTCGATCACCGAATAGAAGCCCGCGCGCACGCGCCGGTCTTTGGTGGGATCGGCCGGTGCGCCGATCTCAGTATAGCCTTCGTCGCGCTTACCGTTGCCATTGTTATCAACGACAAAGGTCGTCCAGCCTTGCGCCTTCGCGGCGTCGCCGGTTTCGTCGTAGAGCTTGGTGTTGAACCAACCCGCGACTTCGCCGCCGCCGCTGAACCACAGGGTATGATTGGCGTCGTCGGCGAACATGACGTGGTGCGTACCGAAGCAGGTGTCGATCAGGGAATATTTCTTGGTCGCGGGATCATAGACGTTCACTTGCCGGCCGCTGGTCTTGAGCGGGAAAAGTTTCGCCGACGGGTGACTGGACCCGGGTCCGCAGAAAGCCGGGTTGTCGCGCCCGCGAATGACGGCCGCCGTCCATAGCCGGCCCTTTTGATCGAACATGGAACTGTGCGCACTGGTCTTGCCGTTCCAGATCACGCCTTCGCCAAAGTAGGCCGAAGGCTGGTTGACCTTCTGAGGTGCTGCAAAGTCGACGTTGGCATCGCGCAAGGGAACGTCGACTTCGTAGGCGACATTGTTGACCGGATCGAGCACCGACAGTTTGTCGGAGCTGAGCTCCGGCGCACCGAAAATCGGTCCGTTCGCATTGACCGTTGGATTGTGTTTGTCGGTGGACACGGCATCGTGGGTGTACTTGGAAGCGTCGCCGTAGTCCCAGGTGGTGACGACGACGTTGCGCTCGGCCCCTTGAGGGCGTTGGGGCTGCGCAAAGGGCACCTCGCCGGCCGTAATGCGGTCGGTCCAATCAGCGAACATCTTCAAGGCGCGCTGACGGCCGAGGCTTGCGATGTTGTTCATCATGTTGGCGCCGGCCTGACCCGACTCAATGCGCCGCGCCCAAGCCTCCATGGTGCTGGTGTGCTTGAAAGGCTCGGGCAGTTCGCGCGTCGCCAGGTTGCCGAGCTGGTGGCAGGTTTGGCAGCCCGAGGTCTTGATGCGGTCCAGCCACTGCTCTTGGCTGGTAATGGTGGGTGAGATGCCGTTGCCGTTGGGACCGGTGCCGGGGAAGTCGCTCTTGGGCGGAACTTCCAGCATGGCGAACCAGTAGTTGGCCGGATAGTACTGAGCTGCCGCTTTGGCATCGGGTGCGACGACGGCTTTCAAGTTGAGGAGCTTGCCGGGAGCAGCTTTGACTTTTTCCGAGTCCACCAGACCATAGCCGCGCACCCAAACTTCGTAATTGCCCTTGGGCAAATCGGGAATGACGTAGCGCCCCTGATCGTCGGTCGCCACCACGCGGCTGAATTTGGTCGGCAGGTCGAAGGTCTCAGCGATGACCCAGACGCCGGCCTCGGGCCCTTTGGCGCCGGTGACCACGCCGCCGATATCGTCGGCATCGATGGCAACCGGTGCGCTGGCTGCCAATGCGCTACCTGTCAGAAATGTGGATGCAAGGAACGCCGTGAGGAACTGCTTGTTCATATCCGGACTCCTCCCTAGAGAAGCGCCCAGCATATCAGGTTGGACTAAGCTGAGTCAGGCCCGAATTCAGCCCATAACGGCACGTGATCGGAGCTTTTGACGTGGGTCAGCGGGCGGGCGTTGAGGAGCTTAAGCCCGCGGAAAAACACGTGATCCAGCACTTGGTTGAAATGCCGCCATTGCGGTGCGGCCGCCAGCACCCGCGTCAATCCCACGTCATGCATGGATTTCAGCAGAATGTGCCAGCGCGCGGTATTCCAGGTGTTGAAATCGCCAGCGACGATGCAGGGCCCTTTGTGGGCCGCCACGGGCGTTACCATTTGTTCCACTTGGCGCGCGAACTTGGCCGTCGAGACCAGATTGATGGCATGCACGTTGAGCACCAACAGGTGCTGGCCGCAGAAGGGATAGGTCGTCAGCAGAAACGTTTTCGGCGTGCCGATGAAAGGCTCGCGATCATGGGAACGGATCGCCTGGCTGCTGAGCGCCGCCACACGGCTGCCGGTTTTCGGGCCGGTGGTGATGGCCTGCTGCGCGGTGCCGAGGTTCTCGGCCATGATCCACTCCAGGCCGCTGGTGAGGTGGAACGGGTGTGCCAGCCCGCCGTGCAGAACCGCCTCCTGTAACAGCGCCAGCTCGACGCCGGCGGTCAGCGTCGTTAGGTCGGGCATGCAGCCGGCGCGGCGCGCCTTGAACATATTCCAGGAGATCATTTTCAAGGTTGCACCAAAGGTGCCGACCGATGCTTCGCCCAGGCGCTTCAAGGACGCGGACTCTGGCAAGGCTTGGAATTGGCTGCGGATTCGAAGCATTGAGGCCATGTACCGATTTAAGGTGAAAACAAAACGAATGGTGACGGCTCGGCGCCCTAAGTCTTTAGAAAATAATGCGCGGTCTCCTGGGCGCAACAAATCGGAGGATGCGGCGTTTTTTCCTGCGATGCCCGATTTGGTCCTGATGGAGAACCTCTATGACCGATTATGTCATTGAAAACACGAAAAATGCTCGCCGATTCTTTTCCCAATCGTGTCGCCGCACCTCCGTGACCGCTCTGATGGCCGCCAGCATCGCCCTTTTGCCGGTCGCGGGCTGCGATACCATCGAACGCCACACCGGCTTCAACCGCTCGACCCAGACAGGCGCCGCGGGCGGCGTGGCCTTCGGCGGTATTGTCGCGGCCCTGGCCAACGCCAACCCGGCGTGGATCGCGGCCAGCGTCATTCTCGGCGGCGTGGCCGGCGGCGCGATCGGCAACCACCTTGGCAAGCAAGACACCGAGCGCCATGTCCAAACCAATGTCCGCGCCCTTGATCGCCTGGCGCAAGGCCAGACCGAAAGCTGGAGCAATAAGAAAACCGGCAATTACGGCAGCACCACAGTGACGCGCGCCAGAACCAATGCCGACGGCATCACTTGCAAGGCTTATGTCGAGAAGATTCACACCCGGAATGAAAGCGTCACCAAGGAAGGCACCGCCTGCCGGGGTCCCGGCGGCAACTGGAAGGCCGAAGCCTAAGGCCCTCTGATCCTGCTTGCGACATCGCGCCGGCGGCTCTGAGAGCCGCCGGTTTTTTATGCCCTCGCCGCGCGTGCTGCGATATGGTTCGAACCCATGAGATATCGTCTTTCAGGGCAGCACTCCGAAGAGTTTCTGAGCGCCATCCGCCGCTTTGAATCGGGCCTCTATGAGCGGGCCGGCGTTCAATTCCTGGCGATCCTGCAGAAACAGCCCGACAACCACGACGCACTTTATTTCCTGCGGCTGGTGGAACGGCGCTTAGCAAGCGACGCGGCGCTGCCCGCGCCGACCTTAATATGGCAGTTCGATCCAGAAGAAGCCTGGGAGCGCGACTGGCTGCACAGATTGCTGGCGGGGGTTTGGAATAAGAATGCCGACAAGGAAGTCGTCGACAAAACCTGGTCGCAGCTGGCCCCGGTTATGATCGTTGTCGACAACCGTTTGGTCCCTGGGAAGGTTGATTATTACCGGCGGGCGTTTGAAGCCGGATGCCGCATCATTCTCGTGCATCTCAGCGATGAGGCTTTCAAGGACGATACCGGCGCGCACCGCTACTGCGACGGCGTAATCCGCAACTATCATTCGGAATTGCTCGCGGATTTCTCGCGGATTCACTTTACGCCGCTGGGCTACAAGGCTGGGCTCGCCCGCGAAGGCTATATCCCGAAAACGGCGTCTGAGCGGAAATATTTGTGGAGCTTTGCCGGCGACGCCAAGAAACTGACCCGGGTGCCGATGCTGGAAGCCATGACACCGCTGGGCGACGGCTTTCAACACCTGACAGAAGGGTTCAACAGCAGCGACGCTCTGTCGGTCGGCGCGTACCGGGCGCTGCTGGATGAAACAATTGTCGTGCCCTGCCCCGGCGGCTGGTCGAACCTTGAGACCTTCCGGGTTTACGAAGCTCTGGAAGCCGGTTGCATTCCCATTGTCGAGAAGCGCCCCGGCTTTGACACCTTCACCACATTGCTGGGGCCGCACCCCATGCCCACGATCATGACTTGGGCGGAAGGCGCTGCATTAGTAGGACGTCTCAAAAGCGCCGGAGAATTGGAACCGCTGCGGCGCGCCTGTTCCGAATGGTGGGAGGCTCGCAAACTCACGCTGGCGCACGCGGCCGGCCAGTTTGTCAAAGGGGCATTGCGTTTAGGCTAGCAGTGTCCAGCGTTTCATCAGTGGGTGTTGTATAAACCGAGGGCACCAGACGCGGCGTTTGCGCGCGGTCCTTAAATTCATAGCGGCGGTGGAACATCATCCACCATACCGGACGGCCGATTTTCAGTGCCGCCCGGATTTGCTCGTGGGCGGTGTCTGCCGGCATGTGAGGTGCGGCCGCCGACGCTGATCCCAGCAGGATCATCATGACCTTGGCCAACAGGTTGTCCGGCACTTTGCGGTGCAAAATCAATGCGCCCATGCCGAGCCGGCCCATGATGAGAAACGCCAGCGACGAGGCGTCGTCGTTGTCGCGGTCGATGGCGGCGTCCATGGTGGCGAAGACTTCACGCAAGACTTCGTTGGCTTGCTCGGGCGGAAACAGGTCGCAGATCTTGCAAGCCTCCAGCGCCACGACGCCGGCGAAGTACCAGGGATCGGGCGCCGTCAGCAGCGGCCGATAGGTGGCATAGGCCGACAAGGGCTCGCCCGGTGTCCAGGCCTTCACGACATAACCCGACACCTGGGCCATATCCTTAAGGAACCAGGCGGCGGCGTCCTTGGGTGTGATGAATGTCTTCTTGGCCATGGGCAGGGTTTATCACATCAGATGTTGGCATCAATCGGGCAGTTCTAATAGTCGGCGGCGATTCGAAGTCCGAATTGGCGCGCGCCATTGGGCGTAAAGCGCCCGGCGCTGCCGTCCACGGTCCAGCCGAATACGTTCGTTACATTGACGACCTGCGCCCGCATGCTGACATTCACGCCCATAACAACGAAGGGGTAGCGCGCACCCAAGGTATACGTTGTCACCGCTGGCACGCGCAGCGTATTGGCGCGGTTGGCCATGGTGGAGCCGTTGGAATCAGCTTGCGCTTCGAGCGTAAAACCTTTCCACGTCGGCGCGCTATACTGCAGGTTGATGCTGACAAAGCGGGGCGACGTGCCGGGGGCGACCTTGCCGATAATCCCCTGATCCACCGTGAGGCCCGACACGCGCGCTTTCAGAAACACCGCGCCCGCGACAACGGTGAGTCCCGTAAACGGCTTACCCGTCAGTGAAAACTCCACACCTTTGTGGCTGAGATCACCGACCACCGTATAAAAATTGGCGGTATCGCGGTCGAAATAGGGTTTCTTGACTTCGAACACGCCGACCACGGCGGTGAAACCGGGCATGATGGTATAGCGGACACCGGCGTCGATTTGCCGGGTGAGTCCGGCCGGCAGGGGCGCGCCTCCGTTGGCGGCGGTTTCGGGCGCGGTGCCGAATTCCTCAAGACCGCGGGTATAGCTGCCGTATAACGCCAGCGTCCGTGTAGCGTAGTAAGCCATGGTCGCGTTGTAGAGCCAGGGCTGGCTGCGCGTGGTCGCGGGCGTTGATCCTACTTTGCCGTAGCTGCGGTGATAGAATCCCTTTTGCAGCCCGACACTGAACTCGCCAACGTTGGCCCACTGGCCGGCGTAGGACACACCCGGCGTGATCTGCTGCACCACGTCCTTGTCGGCGATGCCATAATTGAATCGTGGTTCCGCCACCGGCTTATAGACGCCAATGGTCGCCGGGCCGAAGGCGAGGGTATTGCCGCCGCCGAAGACGCGACGTGTGTCGCGTGCGCGCGTGGCGATATGGATGGTGTGGCGGAAGCTGCCCGAGGCATAAACACCCGACGCCCGCACCTCGCCGGAGAGGGACTTTGAATCGTGCCATGGGTATTTCTGAATTTCGAGATTGCCAACGCCGTTGGGCTGAACATTGCGAAAATAGACCACGTAATCGCTGGCGCGTTCGGCGTCCGAGCCGAAGATGCCGGCTTGCAATCGCCAGTTCGCCCACGGCGTGCCGCGCACCAGTAAACCATAATTGAGATCGTCGCTGGCGCGGTCGGCCCACTCCTGGCCGTAGAAAACGCCGCGGTCGTATTTCGGCGGAAGGAAAGCACCGGCGGTGTAGATCGACGGCTGAACCTCGTCGTCCTCGCCGCGCTGATAAAAAACGAAGGGAGCCACCTCGACTTTGTCGCTGGGCTTCCAGCGCGCGGTCGAGGCCACGGTCCACCGTGAACCACGTGCGCGCCCCGGACTCCAGGCTTGATAGGTGCTGACAGCCAGCAAGCCCGACAGCGTGTCGGTGAGCGGCCCTGACGCCTCGGCGTAGTTGAGGTTCAGGCCGGTGGGCCGGCGCAATTCCTCGGAGAAGCTGAAATGGATTTTTTCCGCGGGCGTAGAAATCGCCGTGTCGGCGATGCCGGTGGGCGCGGGAAATGGATAGGACTGCGCCGAAAGGCCGACGCGCATGGTCGTGCTTTTAGCGATGGCACGCCCCAAAAAGGCCTGCTGGTCAAAATAGAGTCCTTCGAGGCGCACGTTGCCGGCCTGCATGGGATTGAAGCCGCGCGCACTGTTCGGACTATAAAGCCCGACGTTGTCGCTGCCGATTCTGGTGCCGTAAGCGTCCTCGGCTGCCGCGGTGGCGTTGTCGTCGGCGCGCTGCGCCCAGGCGCTGCCGCCAAGGCCAACACCAATAAACCCCGCGCACCCGATCATGAGCGCGGCCCTAAGCCGTCGTCTGATTTTCAACGTATCCCCCGCCTTCGGCGCTCGTAAGCCGCACTGTGACCGCCGACCGACGCCTTGGCAATCATCCGGCCATCGGAACCGCGTGTGCAGGCACAGTCTGCAGAAAAGTCTTTTTAATTCCAACGTGTTAGTGGAGCCTAATCCACGCGTTCGATGAGAGCTTGGGCCGCCGCCGGTGCGCGGACTTTGGCGCCGGAGATGAAGTAGACGAAGACATCGCCCCGCTTCGCCCACGTCTTGACGCGCTTGGCCCAGCGGTCAAGTTCGGGCCCGGTATAGCCGGTCTTTACGTTTTCCTTGCTACGCATCAGCCGCGCATAGGTGAAGTCGGCCGTGGGCTCGTCGATTTCGGGGAAGTCATTGTCGTCGGCGTAAACGATGGCGGCGTTATAGCGCTTTGCCAGATCATAGAATTTTTTGTCCTTGAAGGTCGGGCTGCGAACCTCCAGCGCGTGACGCAGCGTGATCCCGTCAACCTTGCGCGGCAGCGCTTTCAGGAAGCTTTCGAAATCCTCGGCCTCGAATTTCTTGGTCGCCATGAATTGCCAGTTGATCGGTCCGAGCCGGTCGCCCAGCTCGCTCAAGCCCTGGCCAACAAAGCGCTCGATGGACTGGGCTGCGGCAGAGAGCTGCCGGCGGTTGGTACAATACCGCGACGCCTTGACCGCGAAGACAAAACCGTCCGGCGTCTCGCTGCGCCACTTCCGCCAGCTGGCCGGCTTGAAGCTGGAGTAATAAGTGCCGTTGATCTCGATGGAGGTGAGCGCGTTCGCGGCGAAGGCCAGCTCCTTCTTCTGCGACAGACCCTTGGGATAAAACACCCCGCGCCATTCCTCGAAGGTCCAGCCACCGATGCCTGTATAAATTTTTCCAACCATGGTTCAAATCCCCCGCTTCAAAGCGGTGACAAACTCATTCTCCAATCCCATGTACTGCGCGAAAGCGTACATACGCGGAAGTTCATCGCGGACCTCCGCCATACCGACCATCTCAAAGTCGCCGGCGGCCATTTTTTTGATGGAATCTGCAAAGACCGTCAAAGGCGAACGCCAAGCGGCGGCCACGGTCACGCCGAATGACTCATTCGCGGGCACGACACCATGCCACCAGAGCGGCGGGATGTAGAGAGCATCGCCCTCTTCCAAGTCCGCTGAAAACCATTGCAGGCCCGTGCAATCGGCCCCATCGAAGGCGGAGGCGTCATCGTAGTATTCTTCGCGCAAAAAAATGTCGCCGACCGCACGAGATTCGGCTCTCACATTCAAAAGCCCGATTTTCTTTGGGCCGATGACTTGGCACATCAAGGTTTCATCGAAGGGGTGATAGTGCCAGGTCGTTCCTGCATTGCGGAAGAAAAAATACCGCAATGGCTTATAGGTAAACGCCCGCTCGACTTTGGTAAGGAAGGCAAAGCCGCCGGTATCCGCCGCCAATTCCACGGGATTCGCGGTGGCGAACATGGCGGCCTTGGTGTCTGATGCATGAAGATGGTCGATGGCTTCCGCGAAGGTTGTGGTCTTTTTGCCAGCCTCGTTTTTCCACCGCTTGAGAAAATACTCATGCGGAAGCAGGTAGATGGCATGATGGCCGCTGCGCGCCTTTAGATATTCCTTGTCGCGCCACTTTTGAGTCGCGGGCCAATGCCTGACCGCACCCCTGACGATGCAGGGCCGGCTGTTGGCCACATATTCCCCAACGAAAACGCGCTCGGTCAGGCCCCTGGCATCCAGTTCTTGAACGGGGGACGCGTTCCGCATTCCGGGAACGTGTTTCAGCGTAACGTCGGGCATCGTCTTTCCCAGGGTCTAGCGGAGCCGTTATGCCCGCGTGCGCGCGCTTATTCCAACCCAGCGATGGCCAGAATGGTGGTTAGGCAGGTGGTCATGCCTTTGACCATCGGGGCCTTGGCGACGTCGATCCACTCGTCCAGCGAATGTGAGCGACCGCCCATGTTGGGGCTGTTCTTGCCGGTGGTAAAGGCCGGGATTCCGAGGCTGATCGGCATATTTGAGTCGCTTGAGCCGGAGCCATAGGTGATCTTGGCACCGTTGGCCTCGATCGCAGCCGCCGCGATGACCGCCAACGGCGATTTGGGATCAACAATGCCGGCTGGGCGGTCGCCGATCTTCTTGATGTCGACGGTGATCTTGCCTTCCTTGACGTCGCGGGTCTTGTTTTCGGACTCGGTCGCGTCCTGCATGATCTTGAACATGCGGGTTTCGACCTTGTTGAGTTCGACGGGCGATTCGGAGCGCATGTCGATATCCATCCAGACGCTGAGCGGGATGGAGTTGACCGACGTGCCACCGCCGATGACACCAATGCCGAAAGTGGTTTTGGGCTTTTCGGGGACTTCGGTGTGGGAGAACTCGGCCGCGGCTGAGCCCAAAGCATACATCGGATTGACGAGGCCAAAAGCGCCGTAGCTGTGGCCGCCCGGTCCACTGAAGGTCACGCGGTAGCGCCGGGACCCGACAGCATTGCCGGAGATGCCGTTGGCGCTGCCCGACTCAACTGAGATGAAGGTCTTAATCTTATCCTTGAGCGGACCTTTGGTGAACAGGTAGCGCATGCCGCGTAGATCACCCTCGCCTTCCTCGCCGACATCGCCCATGAAGATGATGTCGTCGCGGGTTTTGATGCCCGCCGCGTTCATGGCCCGCACGAAGCTGAGCAGCGCGGCCAAGCTGAAGGTGTCGTCGCCAATGCCGGGGGCGCTGAGCTTGGTGCCTTCGCGTTTGACCTTCACGTCGGTGCCTTCCGGGAACACCGTGTCCAGGTGGGCGGCGATCACAACAAATTTGCCGTCGCTGCGGGTTCCTTTGCGCACGCCATAGGCGTTGCCTTCGGCGTCGATGGTCACATCGGCGAGGCCGGCATCTTTCAGCATCTTTTCGTATTCTTTGGCGCGCGCCATTTCCTTGAAGGGCGGCGCGGGGATTTCGGTCAGTTTAATGCCCTCCGCGACAAACCGATCGTAGTCCTTGTCGATGGTGGCGATCGCCGCCTTGAAGGCCGGGCTGGCCAGAATGCGCTGCGCTTCACTGCTGGGGCTTGCAGCCTGGGCCGCCGCGCAGAGACCGACACATGCCAGGCCGAAAGCCAGCAGCGACGTCGAAAAGCGTAGGGAATTGCGCATGACCGTAGCCCTCCTCATTCATTTCAAATTCGAGGCCGAATGATAGGTCTTACGCCGGGTGCGATCCAGGGGTCACATCGGGCCGATGAGCGTGTCACCGGCCCGAGGAATGCCTTAGTCGGCGAACTGCAGCTGGAGTTTGCCGTAGGGGTTTCTTCCGTCGTACTGCGAAATGATGCCGTCCGGCGCCTTCTCGAAGCCTTTGATCACCGTGTTGATGGGCTTCAGCCTGCCGGTATTCACCCATTCCGACATGATATTTTCCGCCTCGATGCGGTCTTGCGCCCAGACCGCTTGGTTCCAGGCCTCAAGCTTGATGTGCTTGTCCTTGATCATTTTGGCGACGCTGTCCGACATGCCAAACATCTCCGCGGACTTGGCCGAGGTTGTAGTGTGCTGCTGCTGCAGGTCGGCGTAAATATCCGCGGACTCGCCATAGGAGAAGTAGCGGCCGTCGCGATTCATCTGTTTGGCGATGATCTCCGACAGGGGCCCGCCGACACCGTCGCAATACACATCGAATCCTTCCGGCACCGCGGCCTTGAGCTTGGCCTCAAGGTTCGGGTCGCGATAGTCAAAGGCCTGGATGCCGAAGTTATCGGTGACCCACTTGGCGCGCTCAGGCCCGCCGCCGAAGCCGATGACATGCGCGCCCTTAAGCTTGCAGATTTGCGCCGCCATGGAGCCCACAGACCCGGTGGTGCCGGCCACGGCCACACGGTCGCGCGGCATGATCGGGCCGCACTCGCGAATGCCGTAATAGGCCGTGAGGCCCGAGGTGCCGAAAATATCCAACAGCACGTCCGGCTTGAATTGCTTCAGCATCACCGGGCGGAAGACATAGCTGGTGCGCGACTTGGTGCCGTTCAGTTCATCGACAAGCGCGAATTCGCCGGGACCGCCGCGTGTACGCTCGCTGGTGGTGGTCTGATAGGTGTTCCAGCCGGCCTGGCAGGCAATGATGTCGCCGTCCTTATAGGTCTTGTCGCGGCTTTGAATGACCCGCGCGCAGGCGTAGTTGGTGTCGTCGGTTTCACCGACCTTGGTGCTGCCACGGCCGGCCTTCATGCGGTTGCGGGTGCCGGAATGTATGTTGACCAGGATGACCTGGATCAGCGCTTCGCCTTGCTTCGGCACAGGCATGGGCTCTTCGACGAGTTTGAAATGCGCGGGCGTGAGTTTGAGATCGTCGCCGACGGGTTTAGCCACAACCCATTTCTTCAAAGTCTTGGGCGCGGAGTCCGCGGCCCAGGCCACACCGCCGAGACTGCGGAAGGGCGCCGTGAGGCCGCTGGTGATTCCTGCGAGAACGGTGGCTTTGCCGGCGGCCCCAAACAGACCTCGGCGGGAAACGGAGTTGCTATCGGTGGTCATGTCGAAATCCTCCCAGATTCATGACAAGCGTGCACAGTGCATACAATAGCACCGCGCCTATGTCCCAGGTAGGCTCCAGAGGCCGTTCTTTTGCGAAGAGCCCAGCTTAGTAAAAAAGCTGTTGGACCCGCGATTTCTCGTGAGTCCAACAGCTTAGGTGGTGGTGTAGGGCGCCTACTCGGCCGCGGCGGGCGCGGCCTTGCCGACAAGTTCGCCGGCCCGGACGTTTTCGTAGCGCTTGCCCAGCAGGAAGGCGATGGGAAGCCAGATCAGCGAGGCGACAATGCCGGCGATGGCCAGACCCGCGACGCCGTAGGGGAGCACCGCCGCACTCAACCAAGCCGAAGTCACATCACCGAAGCGATAGACCACCGTATCGATGACGTTCTTGGCTTTGTATTTGCTTTCCTGGTCCAGCACCGTGAACAGCATCTCGCGGCTGGGCTTGGCAACCGCGTATTCAGCGAAGCGGCGAACGACCTGAAGCGACCCCAGGACGATCAGCACCGGCGAGAACGCCACCGCCAGAAAGGCGAAAATCATGACCAGGGGATTGATTAAGAGGCCTGTGGTCACGCCAAAGCGCTCGATGATCCTCCCCGTTGCGAACAGCTGCAGGAACACGGTGGTTCCGTTCACGGCCAGGTCGATCAAGGCATACACCTGCGTACGGGCTTCGCGGGATTCAAAGTTCTTGGAGATCAAATCGCCCAGCTGGAAATAGACGATCGTCGAGATGGTGGTCATCAGCAGGATGAACAGCGCGATCATCAGCAGATAGGGCGACTTCAGGATGACGGCGAACCCTTCGAAGGGATTGCCGCCGAGGCTGCGATCAAGGGTGGTTTTCTGTACGTCGCCGCCCATTTCGCCAAACTTCTTCTTTTCCTTTTCCAGGACTTTCACCAGGAACGCAGTGATGGTGAAGCCGCCCGCGGAAATAAGCAGCAAGGTGTTGACGCCGACGGAGTTGACAAACAGCGCTGTAAACGTGGGCGCGGCGAGAGTCCCGAACGTGCCGCCCGCGGCCACAAATCCGAACAAACGCTTGGCCTGGGTGCGCGAGAACATGTCAGCCATCAGCGTCCAGAACACGGAGATGATGAGAAGATTGAACGTGCTGGTCCAGACGAAGAAGGCGGCGGCGACCCACCGGTCCTGACCTTCCTCGGTTGTGGTGAACAGCACGAAGAAAACCACCATGGTGGCGGCGATGAAGCCGTAGACCCAGGGCAGAAATGTCGCGAGCTTGATGCGTGAGGCGCAAAAGGCATAAGCCGGCGCCACAAGGAAGCTGACGATGAATGTGCCGGTGTAAAGTTCCTGCAGATTTTCGACGCCGTAGACCGTGCCCATGGCATCGCGCATGGGCCGCAGGATGAAGTAGCTGGCCATCAGAAAGAAGAAGTAGACCAAGGAGACAGTCACCGCCTTGACCTCGTGCGGCTCGACCTTGGCGACAACCTTGAGCAGACGCGCGTAAGGCGTTTGGGCTTCTGTGGTCATGGAAACTTTCTCCCCCGAGGCCCCGCGAGGCCCTAGCATTTGTGTTGGAATGATAGCGTAGGAAAGTCAGCTGTTGAAAAGTCAGCGGGCCGGTGAGGATGTCACCGGCCCGATGTAAAGCATTTAGGCTTCGTACTGCAGCTGCAGTTTGCCGTAGGGGTTTGACCCATCGTACTGGGACATCACGCCCTTGGGAATATTCTCGAAACCTTTGACGACCGTGTTGATGGCCTTGAGCTTGCCGGTATTCATCAGCTGCGAGAGCTTATTCTCGGCTTCGATGCGGTCTTGCGCCCACACCGCTTGGTTCCAGGCTTCCAGCTTAATGTGACGGTCTTTGATGATTTTCTCGATCAAGTCCGTCATGCCAAATTCTTTAGCCTGGGCCATTGAGGACGAAGTGGGCTGCAGATCTTTGTAAATCTGTGCGGCGCCACCGTAGGAGAAATAGCGGCCGTCGCGGTTCATCTGCTTGGCAACGGCTTCCGACAACGGGCCGCCGGTACCATCGATGTAAACATCGATGCCGTCGGGGAACGCGGCCTTCAGCTGCGCGTCGATATCGGCGGCGCGGTAATCGAGGCCCTTGTCCATTTTCAAGGTATCAACCACCCACTTGGCGCGCTCCGCGCCGCCGCCGAAGCCGACGACATAAGCGCCACGGGCTTTGCAAATCTGCGCCGCCATGGCGCCGACCGAGCCGGTGGTGCCGGAGACGGCAATGCGATCACGCGGCATGATCGGGCCGCACTCGCGCACGCCGTAATAAGCCGTGAGACCCGAGGTGCCGTAGACGTCCATCAGTACATCCGGCGTGAACTGCTTCAGCATCACCGGGCGGAAGACATAGGCCGTGCGCGAATTGGAGCCGTTCAGCTCTTCCACGAGCGCGAACTCGCGAGGGGCGCCGTGGCCGGCGCCGACATCTTCGCGCGACAGATCGCTGCTGGTGGTCTGATAGGTGTTCCAGCCGGCCGCACAGGTGATCGAGTCCCCTTCCTTGAAGGTCTTGTCGCGGCTTTGAATGACCTTGGCGAAGGAGTAGTTGGTCTTGTCGGTTTCGCCGACCTTGGTTGAGCCCTTGGCCTTCATGAGGTTGCGGGTATTGGCGTGAATGTTACAGAGGATGACCTTGACCAAGGCTTCGCCCTGCTTGATTTGCGGCATGGGCTCTTCGACCAGCTTGAAGTGATCGAGGGTGAGCTTGTTGTCGTCGCCCACATTCTTGGCCAGGATCCATTTTTTGACGGTCTTGGGGGTTTCCGCCGCCCAGGCCACACCACCCAGACTGCGGAACGGCGCCGTGATGCTGCTCGCAATACCCGCGACCAATGTGGCTTTGCCGGCGGCGCCAAACAGACCGCGGCGCGAAACGGACTTGCTCTCGGTAGTCATGTAGAAATCCTCCCAGATACAGATGTAAGCGTCAAATTCGGATGGGAGCGCTCGAAAGCGCTAAAAACCCTAGGGCGTTGAGGCCGTAAAATAGCATCGGCCTTGCGTCCCAGGTAGCCCCCAATATGGGCACATTCCTGAGGGGATTCGGCCAAAAATCACGGCTTTTCAGCTAGATGATTTCAGGCCGATGACAGCGTCACCGGCCCGCGGAGGTCTATCAGTCCGCGAACTGCAGCTGGAGTTTGCCGTAGGGGTTGGTGCCGTCGTATTGCGAGATGATGCCCTTGGGCGCGTTTTCGATGCCGCGGACCACTGTGTTGACGGGCTTCAGCTTGCCGGTATTCACCAGCTGAGAGAGCTTGTTCTCGGCTTCGATGCGGTCTTGGGCCCAGACCGCCTGATTCCAGGCCTCAAGCTTGATGTTGCGCTCTTTGATGATGGCGGCGACAGTTTTCGACATGCCGAACATGCCCGCGCTCTTTTCGGCCGAGGCCTTATAGTCAGGCTGCAGATCGGCGTAGATGGCCGCAGAACTGCCATAGGAGAAGTAGCGGCTATCCCGGTTCATCAGCTTAGCGATGGATTCTGACAGCGGGCCGCCTACGCCGTCGCAGTAGACATCGATGCCCGTGGGGAACGCCGCCTTCAACTGCGCATCCAGGTCCTTGGCGCGGTAGTCGAGCGCCTTGTCGAGGCCGAAGGTATCGGTCACCCACTTGGTACGATCCGGACCGCCGCCGAAGCCGACGACATAAGCCCCCTTGGCCTTGCAGATTTGTGCCGCCATGGCGCCGACGGAACCGGTCGTGCCGGCGACGGCAACGCGATCGCGCGGCATGATGGGCCCGCACTCGCGCATCCCATAATAAGCCGTGAGGCCAGAGGTGCCGAAAACATCGAGCAGCACGTCCGGTTTGTACTGCTTCACCATCACCGGGCGGAAAACATAATCGGTGCGCGACAAGGT
This sequence comes from Fidelibacterota bacterium, assembly GCA_947475295.1. Taxonomy (GTDB): domain Bacteria; phylum Pseudomonadota; class Alphaproteobacteria; order Rhodospirillales; family Rhodospirillaceae; genus SHVO01. The sequence goes on along the minus strand of CANJLF010000026.1, from coordinate 1,036 downwards.
GCCGTTCAACTCATCCACCAGCGCGAACTCGGGCTTGCTGCCGACCTGAGGCCAGTCGCTGCTGGTGATCTGATAAGTGTTCCAGCCGGCCTGGCAGGCGATGAGATCGCCTTCCTTATAAGTCTTGTCGCGGCTTTGCAGCACGCGCGCGCAGGCATAATTGGTTTTGTCGGTCTCGCCGACTTTGGTGGAGCCGCCGGCCTTCATGAGGTTGCGCGTGCCCGAATGGATATTGGTGATGAGAACCTGGATCAGGGCCTCGCCCTGCTTGGGCGCGGGCATGGGCTCTTCGACCATTTTAAGGTGGTCCAAGGTGAGCTTGAGATCGTCGCCGACGTTTTTGGTCAGCACCCATTTCTTCACCGTCTTGGGCAGAGCGTCCGCCGCCCAGGCGACACCGCCGAGACCGCGGAAGGGCGCCGTGATGCCGCCGGCGATGCCTGCGACGACCGTGGCCTTGCCGGCCGCGCCAAACAGGCCGCGGCGTGAGACGGAATTAGGGTCGGTGGTCATGTGGAATCCTCCCAGATTAAGGTCGGAATTTTAGGGAGGATGGTCAAGCACCGCAACACCTCAGGCGGAACAGGTAAGACGCTGGAAATGCGTGGTTTAAATGGTGGGCGCAGTAGGATTCGAACCTACGACCCGCTGATTAAGAGTCCCATGGTTTCAATCTCTGGCTTGGCCTCTTCCCTGCTAACTTTCTCATAACTCTTTGTTTTTAAGTGTTTAATATAACATCCTCCTTCCGTTAGGATACTTTACCTTCCGCTGCCCTACGCTATAATCGTCCGGTCAATGTCCGGTTCGTTCTTGGGTCGCTCGTTTTTGGCCCTTTGACCTACCGCCCAAGGGAGGCCGTGATGAAATTCAAAGTCATGCGAGAGGGGGCAGTGAAAATTACCAAGGCCCGCATTGAGGCCGCTTGGCGGGGGCGGAAACACGGCCAAAGGCTGGTTTTGGGTGACCAGGACTGTCGCGGACTCGCCCTCGTTGTGGGTGCGACGAGTATGACTTGGCGTTTTGACTACAAACC
>CANJLF010000025.1 GCA_947475295.1 Fidelibacterota bacterium | reverse complement strand
TGCAGACTTGCCCTGCGCCATCAGCACCTCGATCTGCCTTAACTTGGAAACAACCTGCTCCGCACCTAATCCACGTTTCGTCATCTTCAGCTCCTCCTGTATGGGTCAATTCTCTCAAATCGACCGGTACAAAAAAAGCCGTCAGGTCAAGGCTTCGACTATGTGACGATTTTTGTGCGCCAACTCGGCGGCAAAATCCTGGAGCCCGCGCCCGATGTCATCGGAACCACGGTGCGCATCCGCTTTCCCTGGCTTGCGACACCGCCGGGAGGCCCCGCGCGCATCGCGGCCTGATCTCTGAGCTGACGCGGCCGGCTTACTTTTCAGCGGCGACGAAAATGTGCTTCGGCGGCAAAAGCGTATAAAGGCGCTCGACCATCTGCGTATAGGCCGCTTCAAGGTGCCGCGCAAACAGCGCCGCATTAAAAAGCGGCGCGGTGTCGCGGTTGAGGGCGAGCTTTTGCCTGATTTGCGCAAGGCGCTTGGGGTCCGTCGCCAAGGCCACCGCCAGCGCCTCGTATTCGGCGGGCGTGTTGGTGATCAGCTCGGGCATATCCACGGCCTTCAAGAGGCTAGCGGCCACACGGCCCGCGAAAGATTCACCCATGCAGGTCAGCAGCGGCAGGCCGACCCATAGCGCGTCGCTCGCCGTGGTATGGGCGTTATAGGGCAAGGTATCGAGGAACAAATCCGCCAGGCGCTGGCGGGCCAAATGCGCAGGCGTCGCCATGCGCGGCGCGAAAATGAGGCGCGTCGGGTCGACGCCGCGGCGGGTCGCTTCCTTGCGCAGATTAGCCGAGGCGACGGCATTGTCCTCGAAAAGCCATAGCACGCTGCCGTCCACACGCTTCAAAATACGCATCCAGATGTCGAAGACGTCCGGTGTGATTTTGAAGTTGTTGTTGAAGCAGCAAAAGACAAAGCCCTGCTCCGGCAGTCCGAGAATTTTGCGGGTAAAGGGCATGTCGGCGATTTGCCGGTGACTGTCGTTCACCTGATAGCTGTGCGGCAGGGTCACGACTTTCTCGGCGTAGTATTGCAGGCTGGTGGCCGGGATGACCGTGGCATCGGCAATGATATAGTCGATGTAGCGGGAGGCCATGGTGCCGGGATAACCGAGATAACTAACCTGGATGGGCGCAGCGCCGCTGGCGAAAATGCCGGCGCGGTAGTCCTGGGTATAGCCCTTCAAATCGACGGCGATATCGATTTCGTGCTGGCGCGATAGGGCGGCGATCTCCTGATCGGAGAGCCCGCGCACATTGATGAACGTATCGAAGGCGGCGGTAAGGCGCTTTTGCATCTCATCGCCCTTGTCGGGTCCGAAGGAAAAGGCAAACAGCTCGAACTTGCTTTTGTCGTGCCGCTCGAAAAGTTCCGCGGTCAGATTCGCCGTAGCGTGATTGTAAAAGTCGGCCGAAAAATAGCCGATGCGGATTTTCTCGTGCCGGGGATGCTGGGGAATGGGGCCCAAGACGCCGTTCACCGGATGCATGGTATTGGCCCAGGTATCGGCGGCTTTGCTCTGCACCCGCAACGAATCGGTCATGGCCAGCAAAGGCCAGGACGGCGTCACGGTCTCGCCGCGCTCGACGGCGGCAATCAGCTCAGCAAGCTCGTTCTCAAAATTCGTCCAATCGCAGATATACATTTTGGTGTGGAGTCGCGCGCCGCGCATGAATGCCTGGCGCGGGTTGAGCTCAAGCGCTTTGTCGAAGCTCTCCAGAGCGGCTTCGGGACGCCGCAAGTCGCTCAGGGTGGCCGCGCGGTTGACGTGAACGCCGTAGAAGTGCGGGTCATGCTTTATGACGGCGTCATAGCACGCGAGCGCCGCCTCCAGACGACCGAGGGCGCGCAACGCATTGCCCATATTGTTGTAGGGCGCGGCGGTCGTGGGATTGATCTTCACGGCCTTCTTGAAGCTCTCAATAGCCTCTTCGTAACGGTTCAAATTGCTGAGCGCGATACCGAGGCTGTTGTGAAACCGCGGCGTCGTGGGCAGGAGCCGGATGGCTTGCGTGAAGCTATCGGCCGCCTGCTGGTATAAACCTAATTCGGTGAACGACAGGCCGCGGTGGTAGTAGGCGTCGCTATGGGTGGGGACAATCGCGATAACTGTGGCAAGACTTTCAATGGCGTCCATGTGACGCCCCAAGTCCCGCAAAGCGTTGCCGCGATTAAAGTAGAGGTCGGCATGAGCCGCACCCAACGCGATCGCCTTATCAAAGTTTTCGAGAGCGGCCTGCGGCTGGCCGGCATTCCTGAGCGCAATACCGCGATTGTTATAAGCCGGCGTATAGGCGCGATTGTCGGGGTCGATGGCAATGGCTCGGTCGATCAGGTTCACCGCTTCGGTGAGTTCCCCGGCCTGGAGCGCGATCACACCCAACATGTGCAAGGCATCGAAATGCTGCGGGTCTGAGGCCAAAATCCGGCGATAAATATGCTGAGCGGCGGCGGTCTCGCCCTTCTGGTGCAGGCTCAAGCCCTGCTGAAAAAGCGCTTGCGGTTGGATAGCCTCGGAAGTGTCGTTCAACATCTAATTTTCGATCCGTCGTTTGGTCCGCTCGAAAGGCGGTCGCGAGCGCGATAGTGGTATATGATTCAAAGACGTGAAGGCAAGGGTCGGCCCGGCGCCGAAAACGCGGCGAATGCCCTGAAACCTCGGCCATTTTCGCGTATACCTTGAAAAATCGCCGTTCCAACCCCATCTAAGCGGGAGCCGAGCAACATATCTCCCCTGGCCCTCGCACGGCCTATCAGTATGGTCCTTTGCCTCCAAAGGAGCCCGTCATGAGAACCTTTCATATCAAAGAATATTTCCAGGATCTTGATACCGAGAATCTGGTGACCGCCGGTATCGTTGTCGCCATCACAGCGGTTTTGATGTCTTTCCTGTTGATGTGAACCTTACAAGACGCGGATAGGCCTCGGGCTTAAAGCCCGAGGCTGCGAATTCACATTGCGGGAAGAGTTCGACGTGCCGCCGACGTTGGCGGCGCGACTAGCGGCGCTTGGCGGTCTTCTTCTTGGCTTTCTTCCTGGCGGCCTTTTTTGCGGCCTTCTTTTTGGGCGCTTTCTTCTTGCCGGAAGTCATGCCCTTGGGCGCTTGGTGCAAACCCATGAGGTTGCCTTCGGGGTCTTTGAAGGCCGCGATCCAGCCCATGCCCTGGCCGATTTCGGTCTTGGGCATGGCGAGCACGCCGCCGGACGCTGTGATCTTTTCGAGCGCCTTATCGATATTGGCGACACCGACATAATTCATGAACGGCTGGCCAGGCATCTTGCGCGTCATCAGGCCGCCGTTGATTCCGCTCTCGCCGTCCTTCTTGGTCTCGACCATGAAGTAATCCATCTTCCACGGGTCGCTGATCTTCCAGCCAAAGACTTTGGAGTAGAAGGTCTTCGCCCGCTGTACATCGTCGGCGGGGATTTCAAAGTGGATGATTGAATTGCCCATTGCTCGCGTCCTTTGTCCGAAGGTTGTAGTCCTCAACGATATGAGGCGAGCCTAGCACCGCGATTTTTCGCGGCCAATCGCAAAGAAATTACAAAACCATGATGCCCTATAAGGTTTCTTGGAACCGTACCGGCACGCCGACGGGGCGGCCCAAAACCTCGTCGTCGCGCATGACGACGTTTCCGCGAATGATTGTTGCTTTCGGCCAGCCGGTGACTTCCATGCCGTCGAAGGCGGTCCAGCCGGTGCGGCTGGCGATCCACTCATTCTTGATGACGCGCTTGGCTGCGAGATCGACCACCGTGAAATCGGCGTCATAGCCAAGCGCGATGCGGCCCTTGCCGGCGATGCCGAAAATGCGCGCGGGTCCGGCGCTCATCAGATCCACAAAGCGTTGCAGGGTCAGGCGCCCTTGCGCCACGTGATTGAGCATGAGGGGCACGGTCGTCTGCACACCGGTCAGACCCGAGGGGCTGCGCGGATAGGGCCGCGCCTTTTCCTCCAGAGTATGGGGCGCATGGTCGGAGCCGATGCAGTCCACGACGCCATTATTAAGCGCGGCCCACAGCGCGTCGCGGTGGCGGGCCTCGCGGATGGGCGGATTCATCTGCGCCAGGGTGCCGAGGCGTTCGTAGCACTCCGGCGCGGCCAGGGTGAGATGCTGGGGCAGAACTTCCACCGTTGCGATGTCCTTGGCCCCCGCAAGAATCTGCATTTCCTCGGCGGTCGTCACATGCAGCACGTGGACACGGCGATGGTTGGCGCGCGCCAGCGCGAGCAGCCGCTGCGTCGAGCGCACGGCGGTCTCGACATCGCGCCACTGCGGGTGCATGGAGACATCGGCTCCGCCCGCCACCAAGGCGGCGCGTTCCTGCAGGCGCATGTCGTCCTCGCTGTGGACGGTGACGCGGCGCGAGCCCGACCGCAAAACCCGGGCCACATTCTCGTCGTCGGCCACCAGCAGCGTGCCGGTGCTTGAGCCCATGAACATTTTGATACCGCAGCAACCGGGTAGTCGTTCCAATGTGCCCAGGTCGTCGGCATTCTCGGGCGACGCGCCGACATAAAACGCGAAGTCGGTCCAGCAGCGGCCCGTGGCGCGGGCGATTTTGTCTTCGATGGCGCCTTTGGTGGTGGTGGCCGGATCGGTGTTGGGCATTTCGAACACCGCGACGATGCCGCCGAGAATTGCGCCGCGCGTACCGCTTTCGAGATCCTCTTTATGAGTGGGGCCCGGCTCACGGAAATGCACCTGCTCGTCGATGCATCCCGGCAGAACCGTGAGTCCGCTGGCGTCGAATTTGCGCGCCGCCGCACCCGGCTTCAGGTCGCCGAAAGCCGCGATCTTGCCGTCCCGCACGCCGATGTCGGTTTTGACCGGCCCGCCCGGCGTGATGACCGTGCCGCCGTGGATGATGAAATCGAAAGTTTCGCTCATGAATTACTCAACTTGAAAGCGCTGCGAAAACGTCGCCGCGCGACGACTCCCCGATGATATGGCGGCGATGCCATAAAGCATAGAACAACAAGCTCCAGGCCGCAGCACCGTTGCGCCGGTCGATGGCCCCAAACAGGCCTTCGACGCTGCCGGGGGTACAAAGTTCGGCGATGCCCGGTTGGCGCGCGACCAGGGGGCCCAAGCGCCTGCCCTCGCCCGCGATCCATTCCACCACCGGCACAGTGAACCCGCGCTTGGGCGCGAAGGCCGCAGCGGCGGGGAAATTGTCGGCCAGCCACTGGCGCAGCAGCCATTTGCCGCGCCGCCCGCGAATTTTCTGCCGGTCGGCCAGCGAAAAGGCGAAGGCCGCGACGGCGGGATCGAGGAACGGCACCCGGCCTTCGACGCCGTGGGCCATGAGGCAGCGGTCTACCTTCAGCAGTAAATCGTTGGGCAGCCAGGCGGCGCAGTCGGCCGCCTGCAAGGCCCGGACACCGGAGCCGTAGCGATCGCGCGCATGGGACTCGATCAGCGTCATGCCGTCGCGCCAGCCGGGCGGAATGTTACGCAAGCCGCCAAAGCCAGCCAGATGGTGGCGCCGCCAGGGCCGCTTCGAAAACGGCCAGGGGCGCAACGCCGCCCGCGTGCGGCCATAGCCCGCAAAAAGCTCGTCGCCGCCCTCGCCCGACAGCACGACTTTCACATCGCGCGCCGCCTGCCGGGCCAGAAGATAAGTCGGCACGACAGCGTAGTCGCAGACCGGATCGTCCATAGCTTCGGCGATGGCCGGCAGCGTGCGCCAGAAATCCGCCGCCGTGACTTCAATCTCCACATGAGCGGCCCCCGCCGCCGCCGCCGCCGCGCGCGCGCCGTCGCGCTCGTCGTGAGCAGCTGTGCCGGGAAAAGCGGCGGTGAACGCGAGAACCGGCCGGTCGTTGAGCTGGGCCATCATCGCCAGCACGGCGGCGGAATCGATACCGCCCGAGAGAAACATGCCGTAGGGGACATCGGCGCGCTGATGCACGGACACCGCATCACGCCACACCTCGTCCCAGGTTTTGAGAGCGTCAGCGTCGTCTTGTTCCAGTATCGGCGATGCAGGCAGCGCGGCGCGCTGCAGCCGCGCGACGATACGGGCTTTCTCGATGACGAGGGTTTCGCCGGGGGCCACGCGCGTTATGCCGGCGAAAGGTGTCTCGGTGCCGGTGGTGAAATTGAACGCCAGCATCTCGTCGCGGGCGGCGGTGTCGAGCGTAGGGCTGACAACACCGGCGGCGATCAGCGCCTGCGGCTCCGAGGCGAAATAAAAACCCGCGGGTGTCTCGGCGTAATACAGCGGCTTGATGCCGAAAGGATCGCGCGCCAGCACAAGCCGCCCGCGCGCCGGATCGTGGATGGCGACGGCGTACATGCCGCGCAAGTTCTCGGCAAAGGTCTCGCCATCGCGGCGGTAAAGATGCAAGGCGCTCTCGCAGTCTGAGCCGGTGGCGAAACCGGCATCCTTCATCTCGCGACGCAAAGCCAAGTCGTTATAGATTTCGCCGTTGGCGATCAGCGCCACGCCGTCCGATGCGACAAAAGGCTGGACGCCGTTGGCGACGTCGACAATGGCAAGCCGCGTCTGCACCAACGCGACATTGTCTTTGACGTAGCGCCCCTGGCCGTCGGGACCGCGATGGGTCAGCGTCGCTGTCAGCCGTGCGAGAATTTTTTCAAGCGCGTCCGGCGGCGGCAGGCGTCCGTCAGGCGTGATGACGCCGGCAATCCCGCACATGAAGTTATGCGCTAGGGCTGCTGGTAGCGCCCGGGGGCTTTCCCGTCAGGACGCTGAGCAAGTGCAGATATTGGGGCGCAACCTTGTCCATGGCGAAGGTCTCGTCGAAGGCTTTGCGCCCGGCTGCGGTCAGGCGCTGGCCGAGCTCGGGATCAGCGGACATCATTTTGATGGCTTCGGCCATGCTGATGGCGTCGCCCACCGGCACCAATACGCCGTTCTCGTTGTGGCGGATCAACAGGCCCGGTCCGAGACTGTCGGCGGCGATGACCGGCGCGCCGGCGGCCCAGGCTTCGACCACGGCATCGCCGACATCTTCCTGTCTCGCGGGGTACACAAACACATCGAAAGCGGCGAGATAGGGTACGAGATTGTCCTGCCAGCCCAGAAAGCGCACACGCGGTTTCACGCCGCGTTCATGGGCCGCCGCCTCCAGCAGCGCGCGGTCGGCGCCATCGCCGGCGATCCACAGGTAATAGCCCGAGATGCGCGCGACGGCATCGAGCAGCGTTTCCAAGCCCGCCTTGGAGGTGAGGCGCATGCTGGTAAAAATCAGCTTGGCCGTCGGCGGCGTGTACACAGCTTTGCGGTTGAGCGCTTTGGTGGCGCGCTCCTCGGGCAGCATGGGAAGGTGCGGCAGAACATGCACCTGCTGCACCGACCAGCCGGCGACCATGGCGGCGTCAGCCCGCGACTGCGCCGGCGTGAAAATGTGGTGGCACTTATTCAAGAGCGCTTCATGATCGAACTTTGTGCCCAGCCGGGCCATGTGCACGAAGCTGTCCTTCTGCACCAGTTCGGCCACGTCGGGCGTCCACGAGATAACAATATCCGGCGCGAACCGGACGATGACGCCGTTGATGCGGCGGCGGTCGAGGAACGCAAAGCGGCTGGGGAAATCCATCTCGACGGCGTCAACACCCAGGGCTTCGAACTGCTTGGCGCGCGCGGGGTTGCGCGGGAACATGGCGCGCTGCTCGACGCCGTTCTTCTGCAAAACCCCGGCGAGACGCATCGCCTGGCGTTCGACGCCGCCGTAAGGCGCGCCCGACATAAGATGGAAAACCTTCACGCAACACCTGCCTTAGGAGCATTTTCCGGCGAAGTGGAAGCCGGTTCGCCGTCGAAAACGCGACCATATAATAGGCTCAAAACTTGGCATGCCGGCACGCCCGAAGCCAAGGGATTCGGCAGGGATTTCAGCGAGATTTCATAAGTGCGGCGAAGGCGGCGACAACCGCTTCGGCATCGAGGGCCGCCAAATCCAGGTTTGGCGCGCGCGCAACCGCTCCACCCCAGGGCCCATAGCGGGCGGGATCGGTGGCCCCGAACAGCGCCAATGTCGGAATCATCGCCGCCGCGGCGAGATGGGCAAGGCCCGAGTCATTGCCGATAAAAGCACCGCAGCGGGCCAGGGCGGCCTGAACCGTCAGCAGATCGGGCTCGGCAAAAACGCTTATGCACGCTTTGGAAGCCAGCGCTGCGCGCAAAGGGCCTGCGTCATCGCCGGGACCGCCGAACAGCGCAACGCGCCAGCCGGCACACAAGCCGCCCTCGCCGGTCAGGCGGTTCACCACCTCGGCGAAGCGTTCCGGCGCCCAGGTCTTGGCGCGCGTGGCGGCCACGGGTGCTATGGCCAGCACCGGTGGTCCGTCGGGGATCAACTTTGCCCCAGCATCACCATGACGTTCGCTGCGATAGAGAAAGGGCGCGGCCGGTTTGGGCAGGTTCAAAAGCTGCGACAGATACGCCGCGTGATGCACCCCAGGCGGGATCGGCCCGGCGACGTAACGTCTTCTTGTCGGAATGACATAGGAGATCAGCGAGCGCCGGAGATCGACGACAATATCCCAGACGGTGCCGCGCACCTGTTTCCATAGATCGAACCAATGCAGATCGAACTTGCGCTTCGTGACCACAATGATGCGTTCCAGGCGCGGCACGTCGGCGAACAGCGACCCCGCCAGAGGACCGCACGCCACGGTGAAGCGCGCATCGGGGTAGGTTTCAACCAGATGTCGCAGAATCCCCGACGACAGCACACCATCTCCAATCCGAGTGTGGGTGATGAACAGGATATTCAAAGCGCGCCCGCTTAAACCGCAGCCGCGGGCAGCGTGGCGACGAAAGCTTCCAGTTCTTCGACCGCCGTCGCCCAGACGCGGCGGCGCGTGGGCGCGGCGGCGGCGGCGCTGAGGTTTTTGTAAAAGGCATCGTCGCGCAGGATTTGCAGCGTCACATTGGCGAAGGCTTCGGCGTCCGGCACGATGTAGCCGCTTTCGCCGTTGTCGATGCGCTCGTCGACGCCGCCCAGGGCGCGGGCCACAGCGGGTAACCCTGTGGCCTGGGATTCCGCGAGCGTCCAGCAGGCGAAGTCCTGTTTGTCGCCGGGGTACAAATGCACCCGGCTTTCGCGGTAGACATCGGCCATGCCGTCGTCATTGCGCGGCACGACGACCACCACATTGGCACCGGCGGCGGCTTGGACCTTCTGCAGAACCGGCAGGATGGCGACGGGAATTTCCTCGCCCTTCAGGCCTTTACTCAAAACCGCGGAGTAAACCGCGAGACGTGCGGCCGGCATTTGCGGATGAATCTTTTGCGTCCATACATCCACCAACCAATCGAGCCCTTGCAACGGATGGGTGGTGACAACCGCATGAGGCGGCGGCGGCGGCGGGGGTTCTTCCGGCTGGACATTGGCCGCGGCTTCCACGGCCTCATCGGCTTCCTTGAGCACGGTGGCGGTCTCTTCGGGTGGATCGTAGTATTCAGGGTGTGACTCCACCTGTGGACCCTGCACCGGCGTTGTCGGTTTCAGGAAATAAGCAGCGCGCACGCCGGGCGTAATCAAGCTGTGGCGCACTTTGCCTTTGTAAGCCCGCTTTTGATTTTGGCCGATGAACAGCAGCGAGGCGCCGAAAGACTCCCACAGCGGTTCGTTGGCCGGCGCCGCCAGGTACGCCGGATCGCCCACCACCAAAAGCAAGCGATGCGTTGCCGATCGCAAGGATCCCAACAGCGCGGGCTTGCGCAGCGCTATCAGTACATCGGTGGATTTCGGCGCTAAGGGATCGCCCATGGGTACCCAATAGGCGCCGTCGGCCATATGGGCATAGCTGGTGCGGTTGATGACGTGGACCTCGTGGCCGCGCTCGAACAAGGCACTGCAAAGCCCGATGAGCGCCTTCTCGGCCCCTCCAAGGGCGCGGCGCATGGGGGTATAGCCATCGTAATTCAGGGCGGAATCGTCGATAAAAACATAGCGCATGGGAGACTTATAGCTCACGGTCTTGCCGGGTGGCAAAGGAGTGCTACATAGGGTCCATGGACCGCAATCCCTCATTTACCCCCTTGCCCCACCGGGCGCTGATTATCGTGCGCGGCGATGACCGCATCAGCTTCCTGCAAGGTCTGGTGTCCAACGATATGCTTAAGGTTCAGGCGGGTGAAGCGGTCTGGGCGGCTTTCCTGACAGCCCAGGGCAAATTCCTGCACGAGTTTTTCGCGGTCCCGCATGGCGACGCCGTGCTGCTGGAATGCGAGCGGGCGCGGCGCGACGATCTGGTCACGCGCCTTTCGCGCTACAAGCTGCGCGCCAAGGTGACGCTGGCGGTGGCCGATACTTTTGTACCCGGCGTTGCCTGGGGTGACGGCGCGGCGGCGGCTTTGAAAACCAGCGCGACGCCCGGCCACGTCACCGTGCATGGCACCGGTGTGCTTTATACCGATCCGCGCCTGGCCGGCGCTGGCGTGCGCTGGGCCTTGCCGGCGGATCAGGTCGACGGCCTTGCCAAACTGGGGCTCACTCGCGCGACGCCGGAAGCCTTCGATACTTTGCGCTTCGATCTGGGATTGCCCGACGGCAGCCGCGATATGGAGATCGAAAAAGCCCTGCTGCTGGAAAACGGCTTCGAGGAGTTGCACGGCGTCGATTTCAAGAAGGGCTGCTATATCGGCCAGGAGCTGACCGCCCGCACCCACTATCGCGCGCTCATCAAGAAACGGCTGATGCCGGTGGATATTACCGGTTCCGCGCCGCCGGGCACGCCGCTCACCACCGCCGACGGCCTTGAGGCCGGCGAGCTGAAGAGTGCGGCGAACGGTAAGGGCCTCGCGCTCGTGCGGCTGGACAAGATCGGCGGGGAACTCCATGCCGACGGATCACGCGTAAGCGTACGCAAGCCGGACTGGCTGAAACTCGGCGAATAATTCGTGCCAGGTACGCATTAACCGCGCTTCCTGCTAAGCTCTCCGCCCATGGGGTGGATTCATAACTATATGCGCGCGGCGCTGCTCTGCCTGGCCGCGCTTGTGGGCTTGGTCGCGCTCTTTGTCGCGTTGCAGGCTCTCGTCCTTTTCACCACCAGCGACCGCGTCATCATGGCCCGGCTCGGCGAAGCCGTGCGCACAGGCGTGTTGGCGCCGACCCTCGACGTCCATTCGCCTTACGGCGACACCGGCCTCGACTACGACATGTTTACCGAATGCCTCGCGCTCTCGACCAACCTCGGGAACGAGGATTGGCCGCTGATGAATCGCGTGCTCCTCACCCCGCATCCGGAATACCGCGATCAGACGAAGATTTCGCCTTGCGAGGTTCTGGTGTCGGAGCTGGCTGCGGGCACACTCGCGGCGCAATCGAGCTACATGCGCTATTGGCACGGGCATCAAATCTACCTGCGGCCGATGCTATCGATCATGTCTCTGGCAAAAGTCCACATCGCCAATGCCATGCTGATCATCGCGAGCCTGGGCGCACTCACCTTGGCTGTGCGCAGACGCTTCGGCACGTGCGGAGCCGTGGGCCTGGTTTTTCTCCTCATCGCCGGCAGCAACATTCTAACCGTACCGGCCGTCACCGTGCATGCGCTGACATGGGCTTTCGCTTTTGCCTCGGCGGCCCTCATAGCCGAGTGGGTGCGGACGCATGAAGCCGAAGCGCCAAAGACCATTGCCCTGGTTTTTTCCTGCGGCTGCATCGCGGCGTTTTTTGACTTGCTGTTCAGCCCGCCTTTCGCGCCCACGCTGATTGCGTTTTTCGCGATCGCGTCGGCGCTGGAACGCCAGACGGCACGCCGCGCGATCGGTGCGGGCGCGGCGCCGACTATCGCATGGTTTGCCGGCTTCGGCCTGGCTTGGGCCGGCAAGTGGGTTCTGGCCGCGTCGGTTATGGGCTGGACTGAGATGCTGGCGGATATCATCGGCGTCATACAGTTTCGCAGCCTTGGCGAAGCCGCCGTGAGCGCGCCGCCGCTGGCGGTGACCGCTGCGGCTTTCCGCCACGGCACATTGATAGGCTGCGCGCTGGTTGCGGCCCTTTTCATCACGGGGTTTGCAAAACCTCGGCGGGAACAGATGCGCACGGCGCTGCTGCTCACGCCGCTGATCATTCCAATCCTTTGGATCGAGCTCTTACGCAATCATTCGCTTGAGCATCCCGCCTTCGCCGCTCGCTCCTTTGTGCTGTTTGCGGTCATCCCGCTTCTGGCGGCGCTCAGCCTACGGCGGGCTGCGAAGGTCAATTAATTCGTACCAGGTACGAATTTCCCCTGCCCCCGGAACAAATAAGACCGAGCCGAGTTGAATCCACAGCTGAAATCTACGTGGAGGACACGCGATGCTGCGGACACTTCTTCTGGTGGTGCTGATTTTGATGGTTCTGGGCAGCCTACCCTTGTGGCCCTACAGCGGCGGATGGGGCTATTACCCCAGCGGCGGCTTTACGGTGCTGCTGATCATCCTCATCGTCCTGGCCTTGCGGCCAGCGCCTTAACTTATTTGGCAAGCCGGCTTGTTTTGCCGTGCACCGGGCAGCCAGTCTGAGACAAAGTTAGGAATCGTGATATATGACAGTGATGCAATCCTCGCGCGCCCGAAGTATCGGCTTTGCGGCTTTGGCGATCATCAGCGTCGCGGCCACCTTGGCCGCTGGCCAGATCGCCACGTTCCCCAATATTGCGCCCTGGTATGCCGGTCTCGCTAAGCCGTCGTTCAATCCGCCGGACTGGATCTTCGGGCCGGTTTGGACGGCGCTTTATTTGCTTATGGGCTTCGCGGTGTGGCGCATCTTGCGCCTGCCGGAGCAAACACCGGGCCGGCGTAGCGCCCTGATCCTGTTTTTCGCGCAGCTCGCCCTCAATGCGGCGTGGTCGTGGATGTTCTTCGCCGCCCATAGCCCGATCTTGGGCATGATCAACATCCTTCCTCAGTTCGGGTTGATTGTCGCCACCATCGCCGCGTTCCGTCGCCTTGATAAGATTGGGGCCTGGTGCCTTGCGCCGCTCGCGATATGGGTCGCTTTTGCCAGCGCGCTCAATATCGCGATCTGGCGATTGAACGGCTAACTCACTTGGCGGCGCGTTCGGCTAATGCCGCTTGCGCGGCTGCCAAGCGAGCGACCGGCACGCGGTAGGGCGAGCACGACACGTAATCCAGGCCCGCCTTGTGGAAGAAGGCGATGGAGTCCGGATCGCCGCCGTGTTCGCCGCAGACGCCGAGCTTGAGATTTTTACGCATGGCGCGGCCGCGTTCAGCGGCCATAGTGATCAATTCGCCGACGCCCTCCTGATCCAGGCTGGCGAAGGGGTCTTTGGCGAAGATGCCTTTGGCGCGGTAAAGCTCGATCAGGGGGGCGCAGTCGTCGCGCGATAGCCCCAGCGTCATCTGCGTGAGATCGTTGGTACCGAAGGAGAAGAAGACGGCGGTCTTGGCGATGTCGCCGGCCTGAAGGGCGGCGCGCGGCAGCTCGATCATGGTGCCGACCATGTACTCCACCGTGACGCCGGCGGCGGTAAGCGCTGCCTTGGCCGCGTCATCGACGACCTTCTTCATCATGTCGAGTTCCATGCGCTGGCCCACAAGTGGGATCATGATTTCCGGGAATACTTTTTTGCCCTGTTTGGCCACTTCCGCAGCGGCCTCGAAGATGGCACGCGCCTGCATCTCGTAGATTTCCGGATATGACACGCCCAAGCGCACCCCGCGATGACCCAGCATGGGGTTGGTTTCGTGCAAACGCACCGTGGCCTCGCGCACGGACTCTTCCGAGACACTGGCGCCCGCCGCCACTTCGGCGATCTCGGCATCGGTGTTGGGCAGGAATTCGTGCAAAGGCGGATCCAAAAGGCGGATCGTGACCGGCAGGCCTTCCATGATGGTGAACAGCTTGACGAAATCGCTCCGCTGATAAGGCAGCAGCTTTTCCAGCGCGGCTTTGCGGCCGCCGGCGTCCTTGGCCAGGATCATCTGGCGCATGGTGAGGATGCGCGCCGGATCGAAGAACATATGCTCGGTGCGGCAGAGGCCAATCCCTTCCGCGCCAAATTTGCGCGCCGTTTCCGCATCCAGCGGAGTCTCGGCATTGGCGCGCACTTTCAGGCGGCGGATTTTGTCGACCCAGCCCATGAGCGTGGCGAAATCGCCTGTTAAAGCAGGTTGTATGGTCGCGACACGGCCCAGGAAAACTTCGCCGGTGGAGCCGTCCAGCGTGATGACGTCACCTTCCAGCAGAATCTTGTCGCGCACGCGCGCGGTTTTGGCCTTGGCGTCGACGTTGATGTCGCCAGCGCCGCAGACGCAAGGCGTGCCCATACCGCGTGCCACCACCGCCGCGTGGCTGGTCATGCCGCCGCGGGTGGTGAGGATGCCCTGACTGACATGCATGCCGCCGATGTCCTCGGGGCTGGTCTCGCGGCGCACGAGAACCACTTTCTCGCCGCGCTTGACCCAATCTTCGGCGTCTTCGGCCGTGAAGACGATTTTGCCCGAAGCCGCGCCGGGCGAGGCCGGCAGGCCGCGTGAGAGCAATGTCCGTGGGGCTTTGGGATCGAGCATCGGATGCAGCAGCTGATCGAGCTGCGCCGGATTGATGCGGCGCACGGCTTCATCCTCGGAGATCAGACCTTCGCGCGCCATATCGACGGCGATCTTGAACCCGGCCTGAGCGGTGCGTTTGCCGTTCCTGGTCTGCAGCATCCAGAGCTTGCCCTTCTGGATGGTGAACTCCATGTCCTGCATGTCGGCATAGTGGCGTTCCAAACGGTTACGCGTCTCCAATAGTTCCGTGAACAGCGCCGGCATGGCTTCTTCCATGGCGGGCAGCTTGGAGCCTTGCGCGTTCTTGCCGTCGATGGTGAGCTGCTGCGGCGTGCGGATACCGGCCACCACGTCCTCGCCCTGCGCGTTCACCAGATACTCGCCGTAGAACACGTTGGCGCCGGTGGACGGATCGCGGCTAAAGCATACCCCCGTGGCGCAGTCGCTGCCCATGTTCCCGAAGACCATGGATTGCACGCTGACGGCGGTACCCCAGGCGTCGGGGATGTCGTGAAGCTTGCGGTAAGTGATGGCGCGCTGGTTCATCCAGCTGCCGAAGACCGCGCCCACGGCGCCCCACAGCTGCTGGTGGACGTCTTGGGGGAAAGGCTCGCCCAATTCCTCGGCGACGCGCTTCTTGTAGGATTCCAGCAGCGCTTTCAAATCGGCGGCGGTCAGCTCGGTATCAAGCGCCACGCCTTTGTCTTCCTTGGCGAGGTCGAGCAGTTGCTCGAAGTCGTAGTGATCCATGCCCAAGACGACGCTGGAATACATTTGGATAAAGCGGCGATAGCTGTCGTAGGCAAAGCGCGCATCGCCCGATTGTTTAGCGAGGCCTTCGACGGTGGCGTCGTTGAGGCCGAGATTGAGGATCGTATCCATCATGCCCGGCATGGACGCGCGCGCGCCCGAGCGCACGGACACAAGCAGCGGATTAGACTCGTTACCGAATTGGGGGCCGCCAATGAGCTTTTCGACTTCGGCGATGCCGCGCTCGGCTTGAGCTTTGAGATCGTCGGGGTACTGCTTGCCGTTGGCGTAATAGTAGGTGCAGACCTCGGTGGTGATGGTGAAGCCCGGCGGCACCGGCACGCCGATGGAACTCATCTCGGCGAGGTTGGCGCCCTTGCCGCCAAGGAGATCCTTCATGGCGGCGGCGCCTTCGGCTTTACCGGCGCCGAAGGTATAGACCCACTTTTGGGGTCCGGCCGGGCTGGTGGCACCAGCGGGATATGGGGCGGGCTCACCAACTCCGGCCGGGTAGATATCTGGCCTCAACTCATGGCGCGTGACCTTACCGCCGGTGGCTTGCTCTACGGCAAGAGCCCGCTCTGCCGGCACCCGGTCCCACTGGCTAATGGCCTGTGGAGTAACATTGATGGTCCGGGCCAGGGCCGCTGTGCCCCCGGCTTCTGTAATCGCACGTTCGAGGGCTGAATCACGCATGTAAGTAAGGTAACCTTTTCAAGGCAAGATGTAAGGTAACCTTGAATAGTACCTAATTTACATACTTACAACCCATTTGCGATCAAAAATGGCGTAAGCCGCCCTAATTTTTATAGGGCAGCTTACATTTTTTAGAATTAACCTTCTGAGAGTGAGCCTATTTGGAGCGTCCCTGCGGGCCGGCTGAGAGCACTTCCACGCGGTACAAGCCTGTGAGTCCCGTCAGATAGAGGGTCTGCCTTTTCGGCCCGGCGAACGCCACATTGTGGGCGAGGGCCGGAAGCCGAATGATGCCCAGATGCTGACCTTTCGGTGAAATCACCTGTATGCCCGCCCCTGTCGTCACATACACACGGCCCTCGGCATCAAGCGCCATGCCGTCACCGCGACTTTTCATTCCGAATGTCCCTTTTTCCGGCTCCAGCATTTTCGCAAATTGGCGTTTGTTTTTGACCGACCCATCGGGCTGAACGTCGAAAGCGTAGAGATACTCGCCCTCCGTGTCGTCGACGTACAGGGTACGCTCATCGAGGCTTAAGGTGATGCCATTCGGCCGCTGGATTGCGCCGTCGAGGAACACCACATCGCCATTGGGCCGCATATAGTAAAGATTTCCGGGTTCCTTCGGCGCAATATCCGGCCCAGGCCGAGGCGCCGGGTCGGTGAAATAGATGCCGCCTTTCCGGTCGGGGATCAGATCGTTCGGTCCGCGCAGCGGCTGGCCCGCAACGGCTGTCACCACCGGGCGAACGGAGCCATCATCCATGAACTCGACAATCCTTTTTCCCCCGCCTTGCGACCCAAGCATGCGACCGTCGGGCAGGAGAAAGAGGCCGTTGGTGCCCTGCGTGTTTTCGCGCCAGAGCGTGATGTCACCCGCAGGTGCGAGATGATAAATGCGGCTGGCGGAAAGATCAGTGAAGTACAGCCCACCTTTTCCGTCACTCACTGGCCCCTCTAACCACCGATATCCATCCTTCACCAGTTCGACGCGCGCGTTGGCCGCGATGACGCCGGGAATGGCAATCTGACTTTGCGCGAAGGCGGCGCCGGAGATCAGGCCACTCACAAAAGCAATAAATGAGAGGAGCGGGAATCGTTTCATTGCGCGAGGCGAGACTTCGGACACTTTGAACATGCGGGCACCCCAATTTGCTTGGATGGCGAAAACGCGAATTCGTCCTACGCACGCCTATGATCTTAGCCCGGAAGTCTTCCGGCAATTCCGCATTTCTTAGCGGTTTCGCCGAAAAGGGGCTTTAGCCCTCGATCTTGGAAAAATCCGCCAGGCGGTTCATGGCGGCCTCGATGCGCGAGAGCAGCTTGAGGCGGGCCTCACGCTGGACGGGCTCTTCGGCGTTGACCTTCACCTTGTCAAAGAAGGCGTCCACCGGTCGGCGCAGGCAGGCCAAGGCCCCCATGGCGGCGGTGAAATTCTCGCGGCTCAACGCCGGACCCAGCGCGGCTTCAGCTGCACCGATGGCGTTCAGCAGGTCGGCGCCTTCGGCCGCACCCAGATCGGCCGCCGCCACGTCACCCTTATAACTCTTGTCGTCCTTCTTCTCTTCGATGCGGACAATATTGGCAGCCCGGCGATAGGCCACCAGCAGGTTGGCGCCATCGTCGCTGGCGATGAAGGCCGCCAGCGCTTCGATGCGCGCGATCAGGCACACAAGATCGTCTTCGTCGCCCAGCGCAAACACGGCGGAGGCCAGATCGTGGCGCACGCCCTTCTCGCGCAAATGCGCTTTCAGGCGGTCGGTGAAGAAGTCGAGCACATCGTCGGCAATGCGTTCGCGGTCAATGCCCTGCACAATGTCTTCGTAACTGCCGAGCGCATATTCGAACGTGGCCAGCAGCGGCAGACGCAGCTTATTCTCCAGAATGATCCGGATGACACCAAGGGCCGCGCGCCGCAGCGCATAAGGATCCTTAGAGCCCGTGGGCTTTTCGTTGATGGCGAAGAAGCCCGTGAGACTGTCGATCTTATCGGCCAGCGAAACGGCGATGCTGACCGGCGCGGTCGGGCATGAGTCGTTGGGGCCCAGCGGCGAATAGTGCTCGGCGATGGCGTTGGCGACGTCGGCGGACTCACCGGCGTTGAGCGCGTAGTAGCGGCCCATGATGCCTTGCAGGTCCGGGAACTCACCGACCATGTCCGAGGACAAATCAGCCTTGGACAGCACGGCCGCGCGCTTGGCGGATTCGGGAGCGGCACCGACGGGTTTGGCGAGATAGACAGCCAGCGCCGCGATGCGGTCGACCTTGGCGCGCATGGTGCCGAGTTTGGCCTGGAACACGCGCTCTTCCAACTTGGGCAGGCGTGAATCCAGCGTGCGCTTCTTGTCCTGATCCCAGAAGAACTTGGCGTCGGACAGGCGCGCGCGCAGGACTTTTTCGTTTCCGGCGATGATGGCTTTGCCGCCGTCCTTGGTGGTCATATTGGCGATGACGCCGAAACGATTGGCGAGCTTGCCCTGCTTGGTGGTGAGCGAAAAATACTTCTGATGCTTGCGCATGGCCGAGGTCAGCACTTCCGCCGGCACATCCATGAAAGCGGCGTCAATGGTGCCGAGCAGCGGCACGGGCCATTCCACCAGGCCGGTAACTTCGGCCAGCAAACCCTGGTCGTCTTTCACGCTGAGACCTTCGGCGGCGGCGAGTTTGGCAAGGTCGCGGGCGATGATGGTGCTGCGCTCGGCGGCATCCACCAGCACGTAAGCTTTTTTGAGCTGAGCTTTATAGTCGGCGAAGTTTTTCACGGCGATGAAGCCGGGAGCCAAGAAACGATGCCCGCGCGTGGTCGCGGCGGCGGAGACGCCGGCGAAAGCCACGGGCACGACTTTGCCGTCCAGCACGCAAACAATGCCGTGGATCGGCCGCACCCAGCGCGTCGAGTTCTCGGCCCAGCGCATGGATTTCGGCCAGGGCAACTGCGGCAAGGCCGCTTCGATGATGTCTTTCACCACGGCGGCTGTAGGACGGCCGGGCTTTTTGGTGACGGCGAAATAGAACGTGCCCTTGGGCATTTCGCGCTGTTCGGCCTGAGCGAGGCTGGCGAGGCCAGCGGCGCGCAAGAAGCCCTGGATGGCCTGATCGGGCGCGCCCACTTGCGGGCCTTTGCGCTCTTCGGTGGTGTCGGGCTGGGCCTTGGGCAAACCATCAGCGGCCAGCACCAAACGACGCGGGCCCACGGCGGTTTCCAGCGCCTTGGCTTCGATGCCATTGGCTTTCAGGGCCTCGCCGACAAGGCGCGCGAGGTCCACCGCCGCCTGCTTTTGCATGCGGGCGGGAATTTCCTCGGAGAAGATTTCGAGCAGAAGTTCGGTCATGGCCTAGGCTCCCTTCGCACTGGTGGGAGCAAGCCAGGCTTCGCAGCATTGTTTGGCCAGGGCGCGCACGCGGCCGATGTAAGCCGCGCGTTCGGTCACGCTGATGACGCCGCGTGCGTCCAGCAAATTGAAGGTGTGCGAGGCTTTTATGCACTGATCGTAGGCCGGCTGCGCCAGGTGCTTGGCCAGAAGCGCTGCGCATTCCTTCTCGCAGTCGGCGAAACGGCGGAATAGGATTTCGGTGTCGGCGTGCTCGAAGTTATGGGCCGAGTAATCGACTTCGGCGCGATGGAATACGTCGCCGTAGGTAACCCCGCGGCCGTTGAAATCCAGCGCGTAGACGTTCTCTTTGCCCTGCACATACATGGCCAGGCGTTCGAGGCCGTAGGTCAGCTCCACCGAGACCGGATCGCATTCGATGCCGCCGACCTGCTGGAAGTAGGTGAACTGCGTGACTTCCATGCCATCGCACCAGACTTCCCAACCCAAACCCCAGGCGCCCAGCGTCGGGCTTTCCCAGTCGTCTTCGACAAAGCGGATGTCGTGGGCCATGGGGTCGATGCCGATGGCGCGCAAACTGTCGAGGTACAGCGCCTGCGGATCGGCGGGCGACGGCTTGATGATGACTTGGAACTGATAGTAGTGCTGCAGACGGTTGGGGTTTTCCCCATAACGCCCATCGGTGGGACGGCGTGAAGGCTGCACGTAGGCCGCACTCCACGGCTCTTTGCCCAGCGCGCGCAAGGTCGTCGCCGGATGGAAAGTGCCCGCACCCATTTCCATGTCGTAGGGCTGCAGGATGACGCAGCCCTGATCAGCCCAGAACTTCTGCAGCGTCAGAATCAGGTTTTGAAAATTGAGCGGGGCTTTAGACGCAGCCAAGACTTTCGGCGCGGCTTTTACCGCAGACTTTTGGGCGACCTTTTTGACCGGCTTCTTAACTGCCTTCTTCACCAGCTTCTTAACTGGCTTCTTTGCCGGGCGTTTAGCCTTCGCTTTAGTCTTCTTCTTGGTCGCGCGCGCCATGATCTGTATCCGTAATGTGAGCGCGGAAGCTACCGGGCGAGCCTTGGAGAATCAAGGCGCGACGCGCGAAAATGAAGGCTTTTCAGGCCTTTTGGCAGGAACAGGTGGTCCCAACGGCGATATAGGCGCCGCATTTGGGGCATGGCAGCAGATCTTGAGCGACCGGCATGCCCGGTGGGCGGGCAGCGGCTTCAGCGGCGGCCTGGGTTCGCGCCTGCGCCGCTTCGCGGGCTTTATCGTCCACCACCGTTTTGTGGGCGGCGGCGATACGCGTGCGATTCTTGAACGCAAACCAGACAGCGTAGATCAGTCCGATGGTGAGGAGGAGTTTGAGGAGGCTCATGGAAGCATCTCAATACAAAGCCGCGGCATTGCGCAACACTTTCTCGGCGGCGGCAGTATATTTTCCGTCGGCTTCGTGCAGCACCAGACCGGGCAAGAGCGTGTCGGGCGAGCGCCGGCCTTTGCCCGCATCGATGATCACCCGCCGGGCCGGCGCGCCGGATTTGGGGAAAATCGGAATGATCTGAATGTCCCCCGCATCGCGGTCGTGCAGGGCGGCGAGGATTTGCGATAGGCGATCGGCCCGGTGGATCATCACCAGCCGGCCTTTTGGCCTCAGGCACGCAAGACAAGCTTTGATCCAGTCGGCCACATCGGCCTCGCCTTCCATGTGCGCGAAGGCGAGACTTGCGTCTGGCGGCGGCGTGCCGCTATCGCCGTAGGGCGGATTGGTGATGACCACATCGAAAGTGTTCAGAAAGTCCGGCGGCGGGCGCAGGATATCGCCCACACATATATACGTATGAACCAGGTGATTGAGGGCGATGCCTTCGCCCGCCAGCACCGCATGGGCCTGCTGCACTTCAAGGCCGGTGAGATGTAAGCCCGGCACGCGCGCGGCCAGGCAGAACATGGCAGCGCCCGTGCCGCAGCCCACATCCAGCACCTTCTCGCCGGGTTTCGCGCGCACAGCGGCGGCCAGCAACACCGGGTCAACGGCGGCGCGGTAGCCGTTCACGGGCTGGCGCACGATCACCTTGCCGTCTAGAAAACGATCGTCGGTTGTGTTCACGCCAGACATTCCGGGGCAAAGCCGTGGACGATGACGCGCGCCGCAGCGATATCCTCTTCCAGCACCATGAGGCGGCGCGGAAACACCGCGCCGTACATGTCGGCGATGGGGCCGTCGAATTCCACCGCCGGAATATCGGCCTCGGCCAGGGCGGCCTTCACCGCCGAAAGCAGGACCGGGTCGTCGGTATGAAACAGCTCGACCATGATCTTCCACCGTTTTGAGCCAAAAACGCGGCCCATAGAAAGGGTGGCCCAAGCGTGACGCCCCGGCGTAGAATTAGCAAGCTTTGGGGAGGAGACGACCAGCCCGGCTTGTTTTTGGCCTCCTGCCCGCTTACTTTGCGCGCCATAAGAATTGGGGACAGATCGTGGCCACCGTCGTTAACCTGGAAGCCAGCCGACTTGAGGCGAATAAGCGGGCCAAATCCAAGGCCCTCGACGCTTTGGTGGACCTGGTGGAAGACGACCTTAAGGCCGTCAACCGCACCATTGTCGCGCGTATGCACAGCCCTGTGGCGCTGATCCCGCAGCTGGCCGGGCACATCGTCGCCGCCGGCGGCAAGCGCCTGCGCCCCGTGCTGACGCTGGCCGCCACCAAGCTCTGCGGGTATCGCGGGGAGAGGCATATTCGCCTCGCCACCTGCGTCGAGTTCATCCACACCGCCACCCTGCTGCACGACGACGTCGTCGACGACAGCGAGCTGCGGCGCGGGCAGTCCTCCGCCAACGCCATCTGGGGCAATCAGTCCAGCGTGCTGGTGGGCGATTTCCTGTTCAGCCGGGCTTTCGAGCTCATGGTCGAGGACGGCTCGCTGAAGGTGCTGCAAATTTTAAGCCGCGCCTCGTCGGTGATCGCCGAAGGCGAAGTCCATCAGCTTTTGACCTCCAACGACACCGAGACCAGCGAAGCCCAATACTTGGAAGTCATCCAGGCCAAGACGGCGGAGCTGTTCGCCGCCGCCGCCCGCATCGGCGCCGTGGTGGCCGAGCGCCCCGACGTGGAAGAAGAAGCCTTGCGCGTCTACGGCCTTAACCTCGGTATCGCCTTCCAGCTCATCGACGACGTGCTCGACTATTCCGCGCGCCAGCAGGAACTGGGCAAGACCGTGGGCGACGATTTCCGCGAAGGCAAAATCACCCTGCCCGTCATCCTGGCCTTCCGGCGCGGCGATGAGGGCGAGCGCGCCTTCTGGCAGCGCACACTGGAAACCCTTGAGCAGACCGAGGTCGATCTTGAGCATGCTATGGAACTGATGAAACAGCACAGCAGCCTGGCCGACACGGTCAACCGCGCGCGGCACTACGGTGCTGTGGCCCGCGACGCCCTGGGTATTTTCCCCGATAGCCCCACTAAGACGGCACTGCTCGACATCATCGACTTCTGCATCGAGCGCGCCTACTAGCGCGTTATGGCCCGCGACGACCTCGAAACGCTTATCAATCGCGGCAATCAGCAGGCGCAAAGCGGCCAATGGGCGACAGCGATTGAGACCTACAGCAAAGTCATCGCCCTCGATCCCAGCCTAGCCACCATCATTTACAATCGCGGCGTCTCTTACGCCACGCTTCAGCGCCTGCCCGAAGCGCTCGCGGACTACGAGCGCGCCATTTCGCTTGGTGTGCACGCGCCCTATGCGGTTTATAACCGCGCTGGAATCTTGCTCGCCCTTGAGCGCTACGATGAAGCGCTCAAGGGATATGACCAAGCCATTCGCCTCGATCCCAATTTCCCCGGCTCTCACTTTAATCGCGGCACCATACTCCTCAGGTTGGGCGATAAGCCAGGTGCGGCGGACTGCTTCGAGCGTGTGATCCGGCTCCAGCCCGACAATGTCGCGGCCTTCAATAATCTCGGCTTTTGCCTGGACAGCATGGGATGGCATCAAGACGCGCTCAAAGCCTACGACGCCGCGCTGAAATACAACCCTAATATGGGCGACGTTCACATCAATCGTGCGACCTTGCTGGCAAACATGGGCCGGGAGGCCGACGCCGCCGCGGGCTACGACACCGGACTCAAACTCAGTCCCGATGCGCCCTTTGCGCGGGGCATGCGACTCATGAGCAAGATGCAGATCTGCGATTGGAAGGAATATGAAAGCGACATCAAGGCGCTCGAAAACGGATTGGAGCGGAGCCACAAGGTGACGCCGCCCTTCCCGGCGCTGGCTTTTATCGATTCCCCCGGGCTGCAATTGAAGGCGGCCCAGATCTGGACGCGCGAGAACTACCCCAATGAGCCCGCACTGGGGAAGATACCTGCGTCCGCGCCCCACGATAAAATCCGTGTGGGGTATTTTTCCAGCGACCTCCACGGGTTTCATCCGGTGGCGTCCGCCATCGTCGGGATCATCGAATCCCATGACCGGGCGAAATTTGAGATTTATGCTTTTTCCTACAGCCCTAATTTTAAAGACGCCATGCGCAAACGCCTGGAAGCTGCTTTCGATAAATTCGTCGATGTGCTGCAGCTCTCCGATCGCGAGATTGCCGCGACGGCGCGGCGATTGGAGATCGATATCGCGGTCGATGTCAGCGGCTATACCGCCGGCGCGCGGCCGCGCATTTTTTCCTTGCGCGCGGCGCCGGTGCAGATGCTGCTCTATCCCGGCACCATGGGCGACGAGGCACATGACTACATCATCGCCGACCCGGTTGTGATTCCGCCGGAGGCCCGCGCTTTTTATTCGGAAAAGGTGATTTATCTGCCCAGCCATCTGCCGAGCGACCCAAAACGAACAATCGCTGAGCGCACACCGTCGCGTGCTGAGCTGGGCCTACCCGAGAAGGGTTTCGTATTTTGCAGCTTCAACAACCGCTACAAGATCACGCCCGAGACCTTTGCCGTTTGGATGCGGATTCTGGCGCGCGTGAAAGACAGCGTGCTATGGTTGTCGGGTGCCAATCCGGTGGTCATCGAAAATCTGCGCGCGGAAGCGGTACGCCATGGCGTCGCGCCCGAGCGCCTGATTTTCGCGGGCCGCATGGAGGCGCACGCAGACCACTTGGCCCGCCACGCCACAGCCGGCCTGTTTCTCGATACGCTGCCCTACAATGCGCAAACCACGGCGAGCGACGCCCTGTTCGCCGGCCTGCCGGTGCTGACAGTGGCCGGTGAAACCTTCTCAGGCCGCGTTGCCGCCAGCCTGCTGACGGCGCTGGACCTGCCGGAGCTGATTGTGCCGACACGCGAAGCCTACGAAGCCTTGGCGATTGAACTGGCGACAACACCTTCGCGTCTTCAGTCTTTACGCGAAAAGCTCGCGCGCAATCGCCTGACCAGCCCGCTGTTCGATATCAAGGCCTATACACATAATCTCGAGGAGGCTTACGCGCTTGCGGCGGCTCGGGCGCGCGATGGCTTGGCGCCGGAACACATAACGGTTTCGAGCTAGGCTGGGGCGCGGTTTAGCAGGCTGGGCCTGCACCAAGCCCTAACGCCTTGGTAAAAAAGACTTTATAAGCCGGCTTCCCAGCTTGCGCCCCCGCCCTCCAAGCGGCTATAAGCACGCCTCCATACCGGAGTATAGCTCAGCCTGGTAGAGCACTGCTTTCGGGAGGCAGGGGCCGGAGGTTCAAATCCTCTTACTCCGACCAATACAAAAAGCCCAAAGCTTCCGAGCGAAAGGGGCCAGTTATCATCAAGGTAGCTGGCCCTTTTCTTTGCGCGGTCGTGACGCCGTCCCTTCGCAATCGGGCCGCACGCCATCGAGCCCGCCGTTCCCACCAACATTGACACCGATCAACGGTGCAGGATGGGCACTCCCTATAATGAGCAATCGCGCCGATGGCATCGCCGTCGCAAACGTCTTTTGAGCCAAATCATGTTGGATATGCCCACTGTAAAACCGTCTCCTAAACCGCTCGCCGATCTGCTTGCGAAAGAAAATGAGCGCAAACGCCGGCGGCGCTGGAAATGGTGGGGCCTGCTGGCCGCAGCCGCGGCTATGGCGGCGGGTGCATTCGTGCTGCTGCAGCCTAAGCCGCCGCTTATGTCGGCCCGCTTTCGCCTTCAGCCCGCCGGGCAGGAAACCCTTGTGCGGGAAATTCGGGCAACCGGCCGCGTGGAAGCCATGACAACGGTGCAGGTCGGCGCCGAAATATCCGGACGCATCGCCGATGTTCTCGTTGACTACAACGATGCGGTAAAAGCCGGCCAGGTTCTCGCGCATTTCGACCGGCAGGCGCTCGGCGCGCAAAGCGCGCAAGTCGCCGCGACCCTTGCGGCGGCCCGCGCCGGTGTCGAACAGGCCAAAACCGACCGCGAACGGACGGCGCGCGACCTCGGCCGCGCCACGCGCCTTCACGCGCAGGGAAATCTTTCGGATGCCAATTACGACGACGCGGTTTCCGCCGCGCGTCTCGCCGCGCAAAAGGTGACTGCCGCGGAGGCCCAAGTCGCGGCCCAAGCGGCAGCCCAAAGCCTAGCCCTGACCAACCTGGACCACACGTCGATTCTGTCCCCCATCGATGGCGTCGTCATTTCCCGGAACATTGATCCTGGCCAGACCGTCGCCTCGGTTCTGCAAACGCCGGTTCTGTTTACCGTTGCCGCCGATTTGCGAAAAATGCGCGTCATCGCCAATGTCGACGAGGCCGATATCGCCGAAGCGGCCAAGGGCCAGAAGGCCGCGTTTACTGTAAACGCGTTTCCGGATCGTTTTTTTGACGGCATCGTCACCGAGGTCCGCAATTCGCCTGTCGTCGTGCAGGACGTTGTCACCTACGGCGCGGTCGTCGAGGTGGATAATCCCGACCTCGCCCTAAAACCCGGGATGACGGCGTCCGTCAGACTTCGCGTTTCGACCGCACAGAGCGCCTTCAGCGTGCCGAGCGCCGCGCTTCGGTTTACGCCGCCCGGCGAAAGCGCCGATGCGGCGTCGCACGTATGGATCTTGGATGGCGGCCGCCTGAGAAAAGTTCCGGTTAAGCCCGGCATATCCGACGGGGAGTCGACCGAAGTCGCGCCAGTGGACCTTCCAGCCGGCGCAAAAATCATCGTCGATCTAAGTCCCGAAGGTAGAAAGTTCTATGACCGCGCCCGGTGACCCGGCGGCGCCTCTAATGCCGCTGCTTTCGCTGCGCAGTGTAAGCAAGATATACGGCCAGCAATTGAGCGCGGTGCGCGCGCTGGACAATATCAACCTCGACATCGAAGCCGGAGAGTTCATCTCCATCACCGGCCCATCGGGATCCGGAAAATCCACGGTTATGAGTATTCTTGGCTGCCTAGAGTCGCCAAGCGCCGGCGAATACCGCATTGAAGGGATTCCTGTCCAGGAACTGCCGCCTGATACTTTAGCCGTCCTCCGCAACGCGCGATTTGGCTTTGTCTTTCAGACTTTCAATCTCCTCGCGCGAACATCCGCGGTTGAAAACGTGGCGCTGCCGCTGGTTTACGCCGGTGTCGGCGCCGGCGAGCGGCGGCGGCGCGCACGCGCGGCGCTCGCCGCCGTAGGTCTGGCTGACCGCTGTGATGCCCGACCTAATCAGCTGTCGGGCGGCGAGCAGCAGCGCGTCGCCATTGCCCGGGCCATCATAAACAACCCTGAGATCATTCTCGCCGACGAGCCGACCGGAAATCTGGATTCAAAGCGCGGCGCCGAGATCATGCAGATCATCACCGATCTTAACCACACCTCCGGCATTACCATACTGATGGTGACTCATGACCCGGCCTGGGCGGCCTATGCGCCGCGCCAAGTCGTCTTTCGTGACGGCCATATCGTGGACGACAAAGGCCGGTCGTCGTGAACATGTTCTCCACATTCTCGATCGCCGTGACAGCGCTGATGCGCAACAAGATGCGATCTTTGCTGACAATGCTGGGCATTATTATCGGCGTCGCGGCGGTGGTGATAATGCAGGCCATGGGCATGGGCGCCACGGCCTACGTCGGCGAAGCCATCTCCGGCTTGGGAACGAACATGCTCATCGCGGCGCCCGGTGCATCGCGCAATTTCGGCCCGCCGACCTTTGGGGTTCCGCTCTTCACGCTTTCAGACGTCGAGGCCCTGCAGCGACGCGCCCACGATCTTGATCGCGTCGCTCCCGTGAACACGCGCATGCTGCGGGTCGTGGCCGGGGCAAACAACCGGAACGTCAATGCCGCAGGCGTCACGCCTGAGTACTTTGACATCCGGCAGTGGAACGTTGTGCTCGGACGCAGTCTGACCGCTGACGACAACCGGCGCGCGGCCGCTGTTTGCGTTATTGGCCAAACCGTCAGCGACGCGCTGGCGATCAATGAAGCCCCGATCGGCAAGGACATGCGCGTTCACGATCTCCCCTGCCGCGTTGTCGGCGTCCTGGAAACAAAGGGCTCCTCTGCTTTTGGGATGGACCAGGACGACATTGTCTTTATGCCGTTTGCCACGTTTTCCAGAAGGATTATCGGCAACGATCGTGTTGGCACGATCATGGCGTCCGCCCTTTCCGAAAACCGTATTGACGATGCAAAGCGGGCAATGACCGCGATCCTGCACGTACGCCGCCATATTGCCGACGGCGAAGAAGATGACTTCGCGGTGCGCGATCCGCGCGAAGTTCAGGCGCTTTTGCAGAAGGTCACCGGCATGCTCACGACGGTTCTGGCTGGCGTCGCCGCCATATCGCTGCTCGTCGGCGGCATCGGCATTATGAATATCATGCTGGTTTCCGTAACCGAGCGGACCCGTGAAATCGGCATCCGGCTCGCCGTCGGGGCGCGCTCAGACGACATTCTTGGCCAGTTTTTGATCGAGGCGATGGCTTTGTGTGTGTTGGGTGGGCTCCTCGGCGTAGCGGTGGGCCTGGGCGCGGCCTTTGGCGTCGCACATCTTATACACGTGCCATTTGTTCTTCCGGCCCTGGCGATCCCCATTGCCTTTGGCGTTTCCGTCCTGGTGGGCGTAACCTTTGGCGTATTTCCGGCGCGAAAGGCTGCTCACCTCAATCCGCTTGCGGCCTTGCGCTTTGAATAGAGGAGGTACTGATGCGAAAACTGCTGATCGTCTACGGCACCACCGAAGGGCAAACCCAGAAGATCGCGCAGTTTCTGGCGCAAGAGGCACACCTTCGCGACTATGATTGTGAGGCCTATAACGCCGAAATGTTGCCGGCGGATATAAGCCCATCCCAATTCTCTAAAATCGTGGTCGCAGCATCCGTGCACATGGAGCGCCATCAGGCGGCTATCGCCCGATTTGTCGAGCGTTACCTCCCGGACCTGGACAAAGCGCAGGCGCTTTTTTTGTCCGTAAGCTTAAGCGCCGCCGGCAATCCCGAGGAGAAATATGAAGCCTGGGAATATACCCGGCAATTTCTCACGGACGCCGGTTGGCGGCCGACCCAGGTTCAGATCGTGGCGGGCGCATTGCGCTTCTCGGAGAGTGATTTCTTCAAGAGATGGGCGATGCGGCGGCTTGCCAAGGAGAAGCGCGCAGACCACGAGCACGATTTCGAGTACACCGACTGGGCAGAATTGCGGCGGGTTTTAAAGGATTTTCTGGATTTGCCCGCGAGCGACAAGGGTTCTCCTTCGGCACGAACCTAAGTGCCGACACAAGGCTGAGCGCCGCGCCAGCGAAACGCCCCGTGTGTAATCGGTCATTGAAGGCCGACTTGCTTCGCGTTATCGGCGAACTCTTTGCTACCGAGCCAGCCCTCAAGGCGTGACGGGCAACCAGCACGCATACCCCTGTACACACCCCTTTCCATAAATGCGCTTTATCCAATATTGTGCCTCCCGCCAAACTGAGGCGCGGTGCGATCGTCGGCGCCGACATGAATCGCAAAGGAATACGGTTTGAATTCGTCACCGCTAGATGCCATTCCGGCAGATGTTGAGGAGTTCATTCAACATTGGAAATCAATCGCTAAAAGCACCACCGTTCCCGGACTTCGGGATTTCCTGGACTTTCGGCCGTTTAAACTTCAGTCGGAGGTCGCGATCGTTGATGTCATCGGCCCCACCGAAATGAGATTTCGTCTTTTTGGTACGGGTCTATCCAAGCTCGCGGGCGTGGATCTGACGGGCGCTGACGTATTGTCGAACTTTCATCCGGCAGCCCGCGCCGAAGCCTCACGCATCGCTTGGGTCTCAGTGAATAGGCCTTGTGGCTATATTCTGCGCCGAGAACTGCGGCGCGGGGCCGTCGAAACCAGCGCCATTGGGATAGGTCTACCACTGTTGCACGAGCAGAGCGGCAGGATCGGCTTGGTGGGATTCAGTTCGACGTTGGAAAAGCAGACTGACCTGACCCCGACAGACTCGAGCGTGTTCGTCACCGGCGTTAAACACTTGCATTGGATTGATATTGGCGCAGGCATCCCCTAGTGGCTTAAAATAGCAGCGCTAATCAATGCCTATTCAGGCCGCCGCTAATCAAATTATTATGCGGCATCTCCGATCCAAGGTATGAGGAGCGACTGCTTTGCCGCTGAGCTCTGCGCCGAACGCGATCCAGATTAGGGTTGATGAAGTCTCTCAACTCTTCAACACCCTTGATCCATTTCCCTTCCGCGAACGGGACTTGGATAAAGACGCCGAAGACTTCATCGTCGGCTGGGCCCGCGAACTGCCGAGACATCATCCTATCC
Organism: Fidelibacterota bacterium; assembly: GCA_947475295.1. Lineage (GTDB taxonomy): Bacteria > Pseudomonadota > Alphaproteobacteria > Rhodospirillales > Rhodospirillaceae > SHVO01. The sequence continues at coordinate 426 of CANJLF010000025.1, read as the reverse complement.
AGATCGTCATTCACGTCCCGGATGCCGAAAGCCAGAAAGTGAACGCCGGCCAGGTCACGGAGGCTTTGAACCGCTACTTCGAATACCGGGCCGGCGTTTTATCTCTCGATTTGAAGGCGCTTTTTCGGGTTGGGCGCTTGTCGTTGCTCATCGGCCTTACGGTATTGGCCGGCTGCCTCTTGCTGAGCCGTTTTATCGTGCGGATTTTCGGCGACGGCGAAGTCGGCCGGTATTTGACGGAGGGCCTCGTGATCTTGGGCTGGGTGGCCAACTGGAAACTGACCTGACCGATTTTCTGTACCAGTCGTAATGTTAGTTTACTGCATGATAGCGGTCTGATCGAGTGGCGTTGGAATCGGGCTATATGCCACCGGCGCCGGTGGTCTATAGCCGAGCGCCGAATGGGGTCTCTTCGTGTTGTAATAC
>CANJLF010000024.1 GCA_947475295.1 Fidelibacterota bacterium | reverse complement strand
TCGAGTGCTCTATCGCCAGCGTCACTGGATCGAGAACATGTTCGGCAGGCTCAAGGACTGGCGACGCATCCACACTCGTTACGACCGATGCGCCCACACCTTCATGTCAGCCATTTATATCGCCGCAACCGTCATCTTCTGGCTATGATTAATGAGTCCTGACCCTAGTTGTCGACGACGAACCGCAAATTCGCCGCTTCCTGCGCGCGAGCCTGCAATACCACGATTACGTCGTGCTCGAAGCCGAAAACGGCAAGGAAGCTGTGCGCGTCTGCACGGTGCAGAAACCCGACCTGCTCATCCTTGATCTCGGCCTGCCGGACATGGACGGCCTCGACGTCATCAAGCTGGTGCGTGAATGGTCGAAGATCCCCATCATCGTGCTGTCGATCCGCTCCGAAGACGCCGACAAGATCGAGGCTCTGGACCGCGGCGCCAACGACTACGTCACCAAGCCCTTTAGTATGGGCGAGCTTCTCGCCCGCATGCGAACAGCCCTGCGGCTGGGGCGCGGCGACGCCACCGAGGGCGGCGCGGTCATCACCGCCGGCGATATTTCCATCGACCTCGGCAAGCGGCTGATCACGCTCGGCGGCACGCCGGTAAAGCTGTCGCGCAAGGAATACGATCTTCTTAAAATTCTCGCGTCCCATCCGGGCAAGGTCATCACCCACCAGCAGCTTTTGCAGGAAGTCTGGGGCCCGGCCTATGTCGAGGAGACCCAGTACTTGCGCGTCTATATCGGCCAGCTCAGGCAAAAACTCGAGCGCGACCCCGCCGCGCCGCAGTGGCTGATCACCGAGCCGGGCGTCGGGTATCGGCTGCAGACCAGTTCATAAAAAACCCCGCAGCGATTTCATCGCTGCGGGGCTGAGTTTCCACTGGCGGCTGTTGGGGGATGGGAGACGCCTCACCAGTGGATTTCGAAAACGCCTAGAGCATGATCCGGAAAAGTGGGTACCGGTTTTCCGAAAAGATCATGCTCGTTTAAAAACCTAAGCGGTCGCCAGCATGGTCATGTCCATGCCGAGCAGGGTGCGCAGGTGGGCGCGGCCGCGGCACAAGCGCGATTTGACGGTGCCGACCGGTTCGCGCGTGGCGCGGGCGAGGTCATGTTGCGAACCTTCATGGATGCCGAGCACGACGATCGCTTGACGTTCGCCGGCCGAGAGGCCCTTCAGCGCGCGCACGGTTTCCTTGAGGAAGACGTTATTGAGCTGGCCGGCGCGCTGCACGCGATGGCTGTCGTCGTCCAAAGTCGCGACATAGCGCCGATCAAGGGCTACGCGGCGTTTCTGGCTGATGAAGATGTTGCGCATCAGCGTGAACAGCCACGACTTCAGACTGGTTCCGGCTTGGAACAGCGCCTGCTTGCGCATCGCGCGTTCGACACAGTCCTGCACCAGATCGTGGGCGTCGTCCTCGTTACGGGTCAGGACGCGCGCGAACCGGGTCAGGTCGGGAAGAAGAACCTGCAGGTCGTTATTGAAAGCGCTCATGTGAACCTCCGCTGTCTCGTCGTTGTGTGAGAACAGCGTCGCCGACACGTGCGTAAAAATGCGATGTGGAATTGGCGCGGGCGGCATAAAGGAAATATCAGCATGCCCCGGGTGGGGTTTTTTACAAAGCGCCCGGTGCCAGCCTATTGCAAAAGCCGGCGCGGAGTATAACCGATTGAAAAACATAGATTTTATGAGATGATGCGCGGCGCAAGGAAATTACCGCCGCACCGCCCGGGGTATAGCTCCGGCATAAAGACGGCATAAAGACAGTATAAAAATCCGCAGCCTAAAACCTGCGTTTACGGCCTACGGATGCGCGTCGTGCCCATGGCCAAACCGCCCAGTCCGGCGACGGCGAATATGAGCGCCATGGCATCAAGGCCGAGCCGCACGAAGGCGCTGGTGTCGGGTTTGGCGCTGTAGAGATCGAGCAAAACAGCGCAGACAATGGCCAAATAGGCCACATATTTGAGTTGCGGCATGGCGTGGAATCCTAACCCCGGAAGCAAAGCAAGCGTATCTGGACGAGTCAGATAACAAAACGCCCGGACAAACGCGGCGGTTGCATGGGGTGATAGGAAAAAATCCGCTGGCGTTTAGACCGAATGACGGGCTTCGGTGGCGGAAATAATATCGGCCTCTTCTTCCGGCTTCAGGGTATGCAGCGGGCCGATGCGCGCAAGCGCCGGCCAAGCCATGATCACCGCCAACACCACCAGAATGGTGCCGACGCCGCCGCCGACCACCGAAGCGATGGGTCCGAACAGCGCGGCGGTCGCGCCGCTCTCAAACGCCCCGAACTCGTTTGAGAAGCCGATGAACACGTAGTTGATCGCCGATACGCGGCCGCGCAGACGGTCGGGCGTAACCACCTGCTCCAGGGTCTGGCGAATGAGCACACTGATGGAATCAAATATGCCGGTCAGGAACAGGCACGCCATCGATAGAACGAAACTGGTCGAAAGGCCGAAGCCGATGGTCGCGAGGCCGAAGCCAACCACCACGAACAACAACATGCGCCCCGGTCGCTTCATGGGCGGCAGTCGCGTGACGGCGAGGAACATCAGCAGACTGCCCAATGAAGGCGATGCGCGCAGCCAGCCCAGCCCTTCCGGGCCTACGTGCAGGATGTCCTTGGCGAAGATCGGCAGCAGCACGACCGCGCCGCCGAGCAGCACGCCGAACATATCGAGCGTGATGGCCGCCAGAAAAACCGGCGTCCGCCTGATAAAACTGAAGCCCGCGAAAACGTCGGATAGTTTACGTTTTTCCTTGGCTTCCGGCGGCGCGATCGCCGGCAGCGCCGAGAACGCTGCGATAAAAATAATTTGCCCGAGGGCGGCGACGAAATAGGCCCATTTAGTTCCACCGGTCCAGGCAATGATCATCCCGCCGATGGCCGGGCCGGAAATGGATGCAAACTGAAACGCCGACGACAGCCAGGCGTTGGCATTGACGAACTGCTCGGTCTTTAAGAGCTGCGGCATGATCGTGCCGACAGCCGGGGCAGAGAACGAGCGCGCCGCGCCCACCAGCATCAACATGGCATAGATCAAATTCACCGGGCCTTCGAACCACGACACCGCCATCAGACCGAAGGCGGCGATGCAAGCGACGCTCTGCGCTATCATGGCGATGTTGCGTCGAGGGTAGCGATCGGCGGCGTTGCCAGCCGGGATCATCAGGAACAAGACCGGCGTCAGTTCGAAAAGTCCGACTAGCCCCAGCGAGAGCGCGCTGCCGGTGCGCTCATAAAGCTCCCAGCCGACAGCGACATTAATGATCTGCGTGCCGATCACGCCCGATACGCGGGCGAGCGCCATCGCCCGCACAAACGGATGGCGGATGGCAGCAAAGGCGTCGACGGCAGGCGCGGTCATGAATGGGGGTGAAGTTGCGGACGGGTTGTGAAGCTAGCGCATGATCAGCCGGCATTGAAACAGAATTTCCGACGACCTGCTCTAGGCTGCTTCAGCGTCCGCGGGGAGAATGGCATCCTTGGACTTTGATTCCGGTTCTACCTCTGGCTCGGACGCCGGCGCAGGCTTGGTCGGCTGCGTTTTGGACGCTTTCATGTCATCAGCCTTGCCCTGGCTCGCGCGGCCTTGTTCGGGGAACCGCAGAATAACCCTAAGGCCAGGCGTATTATCTTCCAGCGTCAGCTCTAACCCGTGCGACTTGGCGACGGCGGCAACCAGGCTCAGGCCCAAGCCGCTGCCCGGCGATGTGCGGCTTTGCTCCATGCGGAACAAGCGCTCCAGCACCTTGCCGCGAAAAGCTGGCGGCACGCCCGGTCCGGTGTCGGCGACCACCAAGGCCGGCCGGCCATCCTTTTCCGTCACGGCAACCGTAACCGAGCCCGCCTGCGTATACTTCACCGCGTTGTCGATCAAATTGGCCAGGGCCTGGGCGATAAGATTGGGATCACCGCGGGCAATCACGCCGGGCTCGAATTGCGTGACGAAATTAAGGCCCTTCTCTTCGGCGAGCGGGCTGTAAAGGTCGGCCACTTCTTCGGCCAACGCATCAAGTTTGATATCAATAAAGTTGCGCTGCGAACCGGCTTCAGCCCGTGCGATCCGCAAAAGCGCAGCGAAGGTCGCAAGCAGGCTGTCGGCGTCGGCGATAGCGCCTTCGATGGTTTCGCGCTCCCCCGGGTCATCCATGTGACGCAACGCGCTTTCCAAGCGGCTGCGCAAGCGGGTGAGTGGCGTGCGCAGATCGTGGGCGACGTTGTCCGAGACTTGGCGCATGCCGCTCATCAGCCGCTCGATCTGGTCGAGCATGCCATTGATGCTGAGGGAGAGTTGCCCCAGCTCGTCGTTCTGGCGCGAAACCGCCACGCGTTGACTGAGATCGCCCGACATAATGCTGCGGCAGGTGCGCGTGATCGCTTCAATACGCCGCATGATCGTTCGGCTGAAGATGAACCCGCCCAAGACACCGAGCGCCAGCGTGATGCCCAAGCCGACGTTCACCGAATCAAGCAGACGGCTGCGGAATTCGCGGGCGTCGCGCACATCGCGGCCCACCAGCAGCATGTAATTCTGCTGGCCGCCGGGAATAACGTACTGCTTGGCGCGCACGTCGGCGATCTCGGGCTCGGCTTGCCGAAGGTCGTTGATGGTGAAGTTTACCCAGATATCGTCGGCCACCGCATTGCGCGGCCAGTTGCGCAGGTTCCCGGCCAACGTATTGCCGACGGAATCGACCAGCAGATAAATGCCGTCGCGGTTGGCCCCGGACCCGGCGCGGCGATTGATGGCGATGATCAGGCCAGTAACCCCGGAGCGTTCGAAGGTTTCCTGAAAGCCCGTGACGTCGGCCTCGATGGCGGCTTCCTTCTGCTGGATGACGAAGCTGGTGGTGGAGAAGTAGACGAAATAAAACAGCGCGCCGACCGATATGCCGAAAATCAGCGTATAGGCCAGCGCGAGGCGGAACGTGATGGAGCCGAAGATTCCGGCGAGGCGTTTCATAGGGCAGCCTTAGGCGATATGCGAAACGCCGTCACGGTTCAGGTCGCAGGATCGAGCTTGTAGCCGGCGCCACGCACGGTCTGCAGGATCGGCTTGTCGAAAGGCTTGTCGATCTTCTGGCGCAAACGGCTGATATGCACGTCGATGACGTTGGTCTGCGGGTCGAAGTGATACTCCCACACGTTCTCCAACAGCATTGTGCGAGTCACGACCTGACCGGCGTGACGCATTAAATATTCCAGCAGGCGGAATTCACGCGGGTGCAGGTAGACCCGCTTGCTCTGCCGGGTGACTTTGCGGGCCAGCAAATCCATTTCCAGGTCGCCGACTTTGAGAAAAGTGTTTTCGGGCACCGCGCCCGAACGGCGCAGCAGGGCTTCGATGCGCGCCAGCAGCTCGGAGAAGGCAAAGGGCTTGGCGAGGTAGTCGTCTCCGCCGGCCTTAAGACCGGCCACGCGGTCTTCCACTTCACCCAGGGCGCTCAGAAACAGGACCGGCGTGGTGATCTGCGACTTGCGCACCGATTCCACGATCGAAAGTCCGTCGGGACCCGGCAACATGCGGTCGACGACCATCACGTCATAGGGTTCGGACAGGGCGAGAAACAGACCGTCGCGGCCATCGGCGGCATGATCGACCGTGTACCCGCTTTCACGCAGACCTTTAACGAGGTAGTCCGCGGCGTCCTTGTCATCTTCGATTACCAAGACCCGCATTGCGGTACTCGCCTTTTGCGCCCGATGGTCGACCGGCTCACTCGCCTCGGAGCTGCTTACTTCTATTAGACTTGTCATCATAATACCGAACCTATTGGAATCCCGATGAAAAAATTGGATGCCGTGCCTTGGCTGGGCGGGAATCTGAACCAAGCCTAAACACGTCGCTTCGCACTAGGGTTGCGCCAGAGCGCATTACCCAAGCCTTGCCCGGGCATTACAAGGTTGTCAGGCCGCCTCCGGCAGGGTGAGCGGCGGGCCGTGTTTGCCATAATTTCCGCGGTGTTTTGGCTTATGATCTGCCTTAGTTAAGGTCACGACATTGAGGCCCCATGAAACATTCAGTGACACCGATTATCCGTTCAGCCGCCCTAGCTTTAACGCTGCTCTGCAGCATGAGTTTCGGCACTGCTGAGACCGCCCAGGCCCGCAACCACTTTTCGCTGTCCATCGGCGTACCGCTTGGATTTTACAGTGGGGGATTTTACGGAGGCGGCTATTATGGCGGCGGCTTTGGCGGCCATTACCGGAGCAGCTGGTACGCGCCCTATCCTTCCTTCTTTGAGCCTCGATATTATGCGCCGCGGCCAATCTATTATTCCCGCCCCGCGTATCGGCCCTACAGCTATGGTCCCATCGTCAGCCTTGGATTGTTTCCGGCCTCTGTCGGCGACGCACTGACTTACGAAGACCGCAGCCTCTACCTAAATGCTTATCAGCGCGCCTTGGCCGCGCCCGTGGGTCAGGCCATGGCCTGGAATTCCGGCAACGTCAGCGGCGAAGTGACCACCACGCGCGATGGCTGGGCGGGCCAGCGCTATTGCCGCGAGTTCAGCCAAAACGTCACCATCGGCGGTCAGGTTGAACAGGCCTACGGCACGGCGTGTAAGACCCTCGACGGCGACTGGCAGCTCGTTCAGAACCAGTAAGTTACGAAAAACCAACAAATTTCCGGTTTGCGCGCGCCATAAATAGACTCAATTTTCCCGGCCGGGAGAGTCTATAATGGCGGCCATTGCGGCGTAGGTCGTGGGGACCTGGGGACTGACGATGCCGGGGCGCAAGTTCGTATTGCAACTGACCTGTACTGGGCTGATGGCCGCGGCCCTCGGCGGCTGCGGTATGATTCCCGTGATGGCGCGCGGCACGACCGCAGCGGCGTTAGCACCGTTCACCACCGCCGCGCAGGCGGTTGCCGTCGATCTGCAACTGGTCGGCTACGGTTTTTCCGCCTTGAACCAGCAAGCCGCGCACACACGCCAGATCACCCAGCTCACGCGGGCTCAAATTCCAGCGCAGTCGCCCGTCAGTTCGGTCCAACCGAGCCCGGTGTCCTATCAGATGCCGACAAGCACCAACGCTTCGCGCGCCAAGGCTTCCAAGACTACCGACAAATCGGCCGGGCTGGACATTCTGCCGCGCGACGTATTGGCGCGCCTGACGCCCGATCAAGCCGGCTTGCAGCGCGCGGCCCAGACCGCCGCCCTGACGGCCAGCGTCGGCGAGACGATCTTCTGGCATCTGGACGGCCGCGAAGGAACGGCCATGACCGAAACCGAAAACAATATCGGCGGATTCAAATGCCGCACCTTTGTGCAGACCTTGGCGTTTGAAGATAATTTTGAAAAAGCCAGCGTCACCGCCTGCCGCACCGAAGGCGGCGCTTGGACTCAATCTTTCTAATTTGGCTTTCTAATTTGGCTTTCTCATTTGGGCTCAAACGGCCATGACCACATTCGGCACTGCCTCCCAGCACGAAGCGGAAACCGCGACCAGTTTCCGCGCCAAGCAAGGTGAGCTGCTCAAGCGCGTGCCCTATGAAAAGGACAAGGTGATCTTCCGCGAAGGTCATGACGGCACCGACGCCTATGTTCTGGAATCGGGGCGCATCGGCGTCTTCAAGACCACTGAGGGCAAACCGGTGCGTCTCGCGGTGCTGGAAAAGGGCGCCATGTTCGGCGAGATGGCGGCAATCACCGGCGAGCGGCGCAGCGCTACCACCATCGCCCTTGAGCCCTGCGTCGTGGTGCGTATTTCCAAAAGCACTATCCAGCAGAAGATCGGCGCCTGCGATCCCTTTGTGCGCGCGCTGATCGCGATCCTGATCAACAATCTCAGCCGCGTGAACGAGCGCTACGCCACGACCAATACGGTGGCGGAAAAACTGCTCAACGATCTGAAGGCCGCGCAGATCGAAAAAGAGCCCGCACCGGCCGAGACCCCGGCCCCGGCTGCCGCCGCGGCCGCCGATCCTTCAGGCCCACGCGGAAAAGACGGCGGCGCGCCCTAAGTGCTTCTCGCCCTGCTCTCGCCCGCCAAAAAACTGGATTTCGGTCCCGCGCCGTCATTCGTAAAAGCCAGCACGCCGGCGCTTTTGGAAGACGCGGCTGTCCTCGCGGCGCGGGCCAAAAAACTCACGCGCGCCGATCTGCGCCGTCTTATGGACTTGAGCCCGGCCCTGGCGGATTTGAATTACCAGCGGTTCCAGAGTTTCGATCCGGCTAACGCCTTTGCGACCAAGCCCGCCGTCTACGCCTTTGCCGGCGACGTCTATATGGGCTTCGACGCCAAAAGCTTGGGGCCCGAGGACCTCGCCTTTGCGCAAGAGCATGTCGCCATCATATCCGGCCTCTACGGCCTGCTGCGCCCTCTGGACGCCATGCAGCCCTATCGTTTGGAGATGGGCTCTAAGGTCAAGACCGCGCGCGGCAAAGACCTCTACACTTTCTGGCGGGCGCCGCTCACCGCGCATGTCATTGCCGTGGCCGCCAAGCTGAAAAATCCGACCATCATCAACCTCGCCTCGCAGGAATATTGGGGTGCCGTGGATGAAAAGGCGCTGCAAGCGCCGGTTATTCAGGCGACCTTCAAAGAGATCAAGGGCGGCAAGGCGGCGGTGGTCAGTTTCCTCGCCAAGAAAGCCCGCGGCATGATGGCCCGCTACATCGTGCAAAACCGTTTGAGCAATCCTGCCGATCTCAAAAACTTCGACGTCGCCGGCTACGCCTTCGACCGCGCTTCCTCAAGCGATACGGTTTGGGTTTTCAGCCGGAACATAAAATAGGCGCCTTCATGGTCAGCACCGCCGATGAAATAAAACGCCATCTCGGCGTGCTGCGGCGCCGGGACAAGCGCATTTCCCAGGCCATCAAATTCGCCGGTCTGCCGGAGCCGCGCGTGGTTGGCGCGGGCTTTGCGACCTTGATCCGCATCATCGGCGATCAGCAGGTTTCGACGGCGGCGGGGGCCGCGATCTGGGCCAAGCTGAAGCGCAATGCCGGCGGCCGCGTGACCGCCGCAAGACTCCTGAAACTCGGCGAAGCCGGCATGCGGGCCAGCGGCTTCAGTGGTCAGAAGGCGCGGTATGCTCTGGGCCTCGCCGAAGCCGTCGACGCCGGCACCTTGAACCTGAAGGCGCTGGAACGCGCCGACGACGAAACCGTGCGCGCGACCTTGATGGCCTTCAAGGGCATCGGCGCGTGGACGGCGGATATCTATCTCATGTTCGGCATGGGCCGGCCGGATGTTTGGCCCGTGGGCGATCTCGCGCTCCAGGTCGCCGTTCAGATGCTTCACAAATTGGCGGCGAGGCCGACGCCCAAGGAATTGCACGGCCTCGGCGAAGGCTGGCGGCCCTACCGCTCCAGCGCCTCGCTGCTGCTCTGGCGCTATTACGGCACCGCCCGCCCCAAGACCGCCCCGGACAAAGCCCGGCCGCGGCAAAAATGATGCCCTAATGGGGCTAAAAAATGGCGGTTTTCCGGGGTTTTTGACCCCCCAGCGCTCCCCGAAAACGCGCTTTGCGTTTGACGGTCCCAGCCCTATTCTCCCTGCCCATCCAAGACCCCAGTCGTTTAACCGAAGGATTGAGAATCGTGACCGATACGTCCGCCGCGCAGGAATCGCGCCAGAGCCAAGTTGCGCCGCTGTACTATGGCAGCATCGCGCCCCTGAACGCCGAGCTTCATAAGGATTTCAAAATCCGGCCCGCGGAGCTTTTTGATTACGCCACACAGGGCAACACCATTCCGCTGACCGTGCCCGAGTTCGCCATGGTCTCGCGCCACTATCCCATTCTGTTGCTCGGTGATGACCTCGTCCCGACGGCGGCGTTGGGATTGGAACCTGGACAGAACCTCTTCGTCTCGCCCGAAGGACAATGGGACCGGGGCACTTATGTGCCGGCCTATATCCGCCGCTATCCGTTCATTTTACTGGGCGGCGACGACAACCGCCTGACGCTCGGCATTGATACTGACGCGACCTCGGACAAGCCAGGCGCCCGGCCTCTGTTCCACCCCGACGGCAAGGAAACCGAAGTGGTGACTCAGGCGATGGATTTTTGTAATCAGTTCCACAACGCCTTCTTGTTCACGCGCGAATTCTCCGAAGCCCTCAGGAAGGCCGACATCGTTGTCAATTGTACGCTTGAAATCGAGCCGACGCCCGGACAGAAGGTGCAGTTGGGCTCGTTCAACCGCGTCGACGAAGAAAAGTTCAAGGCCTTGCCGGATGAAACATTCCTGGAATGGCGTAAAATCGGCTTCCTGCATCCGATCTATTTCCTGCTGCAGTCGATGAACAATTGGGAAGTTTTGCTCGCCAAAAAAGGAATGCTTGGCTAAAGGGCCGGCGGGGTCTCAAACGCGCGTGGTCCGATTCTAATATTCGCATCACGGTAACCGCGGGGGCGGTTGTGATCACATGAAGGCGATCACCCACTACGAGGTATATCTCGTCAAACTGGGGCGGTGGGCCTTGCATGCCCGTCTCAGTCAGGGCGAGCAGAATCAGGCCGTGGAGCTCGCCCGCTCCCTCGAAGCGGACAGCGGCCGGCCGACCCAGGTCCTTGAAGAAAATCTGGAGCCGGAACTAGAGCGGATCACCATCCGCGTCATTGCCCAGTACGGAACTGCGCCGCCCGAGACCAAGGGACCTTCCACGGACACGGACATCACCTCGCGAGTGTTCATGGTCGGGCTCAATTCCTTCGGCATCGGCGCGATTGTCACGATGATCATGGCGATCGCACTGTCGTCGTTCCGTGAATCCGGCGCTGCCGCAGGAAACTCTTTCAATATGCTGCTGCTGTTTACCTTCGCCGCCACCGTGCTCATGGCTGGATTGGCGCTGGTGAAGATTTATATTCCGGTCGAGTGGATTTTGTGGCGCGGCAAAAGCCCGGAATCCCAGCGCCGCGCCATTGATGCCTTGATCCACGGTGTGCGGGAGGTCGCGCCCAAATGGCGGCCGCCGGTGGACGCGGATCCGGTGGAAGCGCCCACGGCTCTGAGCGAAGCCGGACCGCCGACGGCCCTTGAAGGCGAGACCGCAAGCGCACCGGTCCAGCGCATGGAGACCAACGCTGATCAGGGCGAACAGACCTCTTTTCAGATCGGCGCTACGGCGCAGGCGGCAGAGGGCGCCGCGCCGCCGCCCGCCGCGGAGCCCGCGCCGGAAAACCTGCTCGACAGCGCAGCGGCGGTCATCGACTCACTGCTTGAAAAGGAACGCGCGCAACTGATCGCCTTCGCCGACGGCTGCATGGGCGCCCTGATGGCGACACGCCCGCAATTACAAGCCTTCGAACGGGTCGGATTGAACCTTTATCTCGGCGGAGCCGCCGCGGCCCTGGCCGAACGCGGGGCCTTTCCCGACAGCGTCAAATTCGATCTGCTGCGCAAGGTCCTTGAGCATACCGGCACTAACGCCTCCATCGCCGATGCCTTCGCCCAGCGGCTTGAGATCTCCGCCCAGCGTCCGCGCTTCCGCCAGCTCATTGACGCCGGCCGCACCGCCATGACGGCGATGATCGACGGCATTACCAATGCCGCGCTGCCCGCCCTGCCGGATTTGATCCAGCAATGGGCCGACCCTACCGTACGCGGCGCCGAGATCAAGAAGGTCACTTTCCTGTTGACGGACATCGTCGGCTCAACAGCGCTGACCAGCAAGCTGGGCAATTCGGCCGCGCAGCGCGTGGTGCGCGCGCACAATGCCGCCGTCCGCATGGCGGCGAAGAACTTCCGCGGCGCCGAGGTCAAGCATACCGGCGACGGCATGCTGCTGACCTTCCCCGACGCCGCCGCCGCCGCCCGCGCCGCCATCGAGATCCAGCAGGAAGGCACGGCCTATGCGCGCGACAACCCGGACGCGCCGTTGATCATGCGGCTTGGCATCCACACCGGCGAAGCCAGCTTTGAGGAAGGCGAATACTACGGCCCGGCCTTAGGCATCCTCAACGGCGTCTGCTCCGCCGCCGGCGACAGCCAAATCTTCTGCAGCGAGGAGGCCAAAAACCGCAGCGTCGGTCCGGCGTTCCGCTTCCAGGACATGGGCAAAAGGAAGTTGAAGGGCGGCGACACTGAAGCCCAGCTTTTCAAGCTGGACTGGACCCCCAAGATCAAAGCCGTTAAAGGCCCCCTGGAATACACCCAGATCGGCAAGACCCCGATCCCCTCCCCTTAAGCGGCCGATTCCGCCCAACCTCGGCGATCCGGACCAAGTCATTACCGAAAAAGGGATTTTTTGGGAAAGTAATCCCGAAAATGCACCCATCGGCACTGGTTTTTGCACCCCACAGGGGCAATAATGGCAATTAAATCAATAGGGGGCACTAGTCCTTGCGAACGGGGAAGGTTTTTTTTTGGCGTGCGCTACCGGCGATCTGGACGCTGGCCTTCACGGCTGTGGCCCAGGCCGGGTCGCTGAACGCGCATGTGACCACCCCTGACGGTGAACCTCTTCTCGCGGCCGTGGTGACGGCCACACCTGCGGGGCAGACCTCTATTCCGGCCAAAGCCGGAACCAAAGCCGTGATGATCCAGGAGGGGAAGCAGTTTGTCCCTTTTGTTCTGCCGGTGCAGATCGGGACAACGGTCGAGTTTCCCAATCACGACCCCTTTCGCCATCAGGTGTATTCGTTCTCGCCCGCCAAAACCTTTGAGTTGAAGCTTTACGGTGGATCGGCCGTCAGCCCGGTGGTCTTCGATAAGGAGGGCATCGTGCCCTTGGGCTGCAACATCCACGACAATATGCTGGCCTACGTCTATGTCGTCGGAACGCCTTACTTTTCGGCCACCAACGATACCGGCGAAGGCAAGATCGGGCAGCTTCCGCCCGGGTCTTACACTGTGAAGGTGTGGCACCCTAATCAAAAGGCCGGCCAACCCGATACGCGGACGATTGACGTCACCGCCACCGGCACAGCCGACATCACGATCCCCGTCGAACTGAAACGCGGTCGCACTCAGCGCAAACCCGGGGCCGTCGACGAAACCTATAATTGAAGGCAGCTTTCACGAGGTAGCGCGTGTTTCGCAGCTTTCGTCATTTTCAAGCCAGACTCATCCTGTTTTTCGGGATGCTTTTCTTTGTCGTGAGCGCTGTAACGTTCCTGCTGGTTTACAAATCCATTCAAAGCAACATTTTCGACCAGGCGCGCGCGCAACTCAGCGCAACCAACGATATCTTCAACCGCCGCCTTTCGGAAACCGCCGACTCCCTGGCCGGCGGCTCTGCTCTGCTCGCTTCGGACTTCGGGTTCCGCCAAGCCGCCGCCACCGACGATCGCGCGACCATCCTCTCGGCGCTCCACAACCACATGGACCGCATCAAGGCCGATCGCATGCTTTTAGTGTCGCTCGATTCTGTCGTGCTCGCCGACACCGCCAGCCCCGAGCGCGCCGCATCAGAGGTCGCGCCGGCACCCGATAAGCCGTTCCCCTTTACCGATATGATCGATGCCGCCGAAGAGCAGGGACGGGCCACGGCGACGACCGTCCTGGATGACCGGATTTACGAGCTCGTGGTGGTTCCCGTCCTCGCGCCGCTGCCGATCGCGTGGATCGTCGTCGGAATCGAGAGCGGCAACCAGTATGTCGCCGATCTGCAACGGGTGACGACGGTGCCCGTCGAGATCACCTTCGCGTTCCAGGCCGACGACGGCAATTGGAAGGCCCCCGCCACAACGCTTTCACCGCACCTGAAAGAAGTGCTTCTGCCGGTCTTGAAAGAACCAGCCGGCGCAGCCGCCGGCCCGACGATTGTCCCCATGGACGGCAGCGACTACGTGACTTTGAATGCGCCGCTGATCGGCCCGCGCGGCGCCGCCAAAGTCAATATCGTGCTGCAATATTCGCTCGACGTTGCCTTGCAACCGTACCGCCCGCTGTTTCTTCTGCTGATCGGCTTGGCCGGCTCGGCCCTGGCGGTGTCGTTCGGCGGCGCCGTGTTTATCGCGCGCAGCGTCACCAAACCGATCCGCGTTCTCGATGAGGCTGCGCGCCGCATTCAAGCCGGCCGCTACAGCGAGAAAATTGTCGTCACGCAGCAGGACGAATTCGGACGCCTGTCGGAAACCTTCAATCAGATGATGACCGGGATCGGCGAACGCGAGGACCGCATCGCCCATCAGGCCCGCCACGATTCACTGTCGGGCTTACCCAACCGCATGTCGTTCGAAGGTCACGTCGCAGACATGATTATCGCCCGTCAGGAAACCAGCCAGGTCTTCAGCGTTATTCTTCTGCAGATCGGCCGGTTTTCCGAGCTGATCAATACACTTGGTCACGATACCGGCGATCAACTCATCCGGAAAATCGGCAAGACCCTGCGTCAGATTGTCCCGCAGCCTAATGCGGTTGCCCGCCATGCCAGCAACATCTTCGCGCTGGCGCTGGACACCGACGACACAGTGGCCGTGGACCTGGTCGTGGAACGCATTCTAGGATTGTTCGAAAAAGCGGTGAGCGTCGCGGGCTTCAATATCGACGTCACGGCAACCCTCGGCGAAGCGCGCTATCCCGAGCACGGCGCCACCGCGCGCACCCTCATGCAGCACGCCGATACGGCCATCTACGAGGCCAAGAATTTGGGGCGGCCTTACGCGGTCTACGATCCGCAGTTGGACCCGCACCGGCCCGAGCGCCTGTCGATGATGGGCGAGCTGCGCGAGGGCTTGGATAACGGCCAATTCACGTTCTTCTTCCAGCCCAAGGTCGACCTGTCCACCGAGACTGTGACCACGGTTGAGGCGTTGATCCGGTGGAATCACCCCGAGCGCGGGTTCATGGCGCCGGATTTGTTCATTCCGCTGGCGGAACAGACCGGCAATATCAGAAAGCTCACCGCCTGGGCTTTGGGCGCCGCCGTCAAGCAATCGCGCGTTTGGTCCGACAAGGGTATCAACGTCAAAATCGCGGTCAACCTTTCGGCTCACGACCTCGGCAACCGCCAGCTGCCTGCCGAGCTCACCGCCCTGCTCTCGGCCTATGACGTCAGCCCCGGCCGCCTCATCCTCGAGATTACCGAGAGCGCGATCATGGAAGATCCCCTTCATGCACAGGAGATTCTAAGGACCCTAAGCGGCATGGGCCTGACCCTGTCGATTGACGACTACGGGATCGGGCATTCGTCTTTGGCCTATCTCAAGAGCCTGCCGGTGCAGGAAATCAAAATCGACAAGTCCTTTGTGCTGAAGTTGGCCGACAGCCGCGGCGACCAAATTCTGGTCAAATCGACGATCGAGCTGGGCCATAACCTCGGCCTGCGCGTAACCGCCGAAGGCATCGAGGACCGGGCGTCGCTGGAGATCTTGCAGGCGCTCGGCTGCGATACCGGCCAGGGCTACTTTGTCAGCCGGCCTGTTTCGGCCGAGGATTTCGAAGTCTTCTTTACGACATCGCGCTGGTCGCCGCATTTCGGCGGCCGCGGGATTACGGGCGTGGTCGCGGCCACCGGGGGATAACCCTAGGGGCCGGATCGCCATGGGATGGACGCGATGAAGGGACCGGGAGGCTGC
Source organism: Fidelibacterota bacterium (assembly GCA_947475295.1). Taxonomy (GTDB): domain Bacteria; phylum Pseudomonadota; class Alphaproteobacteria; order Rhodospirillales; family Rhodospirillaceae; genus SHVO01. The sequence continues at coordinate 23,159 of CANJLF010000024.1, read as the reverse complement.
TTCGCCTTGTTAGCGCTATTGCCGCTGGCCGCCGTTTCAGCGGGCGCCCCGGCGCGCGCGCTTGAGGATGTGGTCTCGGTCGGCAGCTTCAGTCTTGGTGTGGCCGGCTATATTGAGGGCCGCGTCATTGTCAGCGGTGAGACGCAAAGCTGGGAAGACGGCGGCCTCGGAAAAGTAAGATACGGCAGCACGAGCGGTGCGCGCGTTTTGGCCAGGGCCGAAGGCGCCCTGGTCCTGGAACCCAAGTTCGGCTTTGACTGGTCAGGTACCGTCGTGCTCTCGGCTAACGATCAACAGCGCACGGGCGCGGACGTGACGGAAGCGTTCCTGCAATACAAACCTGTCCCTACGCATGAGGTCGGCTTTAAAGCCAAATTGGGGGCGTTCTTTCCGCCGATTTCCCAGGAAAATAACGGCATCGCCTGGACCAGCCCCTACACAATCACCTCCTCGGCTATCAATAGCTGGGTCGGCGAGGAACTAAAGACCATCGGCGGCGAAGGCACCCTCTTCCACCGCGGCGCGGACATGGAGGTTAGCCTGACGGGCGCGATCCATGGCGCCAATGACCCCACGGGAACGCTTCTGGCCTGGCGTGGATGGTCCTTCAACGACCGCGAAACCGGCTTCTTCGACCGCCTACAGCTGGCGCAAATTCGCATTATCAAGCCCCCCACCGGCAAACTTTCGACCCAGGCCGCCACCGAAAAACCCTTCCACGAGATCGACAACCGCTATGGTTATTATGTCGGATTGACCGCCGACCATGACACCTACGGCAAGGTCTCGGTGCTTTGGTACGACAATAGGGCCGACGACCACGGTTTCGTTAAAGCCCAATGGGCGTGGCGGACCAAATTCCTCAGTGTCGGTTACAAAACCCAATTGCCGGGCGATGTCGATTTGATTGCCCAGTATATGACGGGCAGCACTACGGTTATTACCATTCCCAAGCCAACGGGGCCGATTGTCTATACTGATTATTGGTCGGCCTATGCCCTCGTCAGCAAGGAATGGGGTAATAACCGCATCAGCGCGCGGGGCGAATACTTTGCGACGAAAGACAAAGACAGGTTCGCCGATAACAACAATGAGCACGGCATGGCCCTGACGCTGGCATATATCTATCGGCCGTCGGCGAACCAACGCCTGACCATAGAACTGTTGAATGTCAGCAGCCGCCGGCCGGAACGAGTCTTTATGGGCTTGCCGGCTCACGCCTTCGAGACCCAGACCCAAGCCAGCTACCGCTTCTTTTTCTAAACCAGCTTTTTCAGCCCACCTTGGTGAAACGGAATACCCGCGATGCCGTCCTCCTCCCCTAGCCCCGGCGTGATTACGGCGGCGGCGTCCTTTGGGCTTATCGCCCTGACGATCTACCTGCTGGTCGTCGGCGAGTCGATCTTGATGCCCTTCGTTCTCGCCATCTTCATTACCTACCTCATTGTCGCCTTAGGAGACCGCATTCAACGCTTGAAGGTGGGTCGCTGGCAGCCGCCGGCATGGCTGGGCATAGCCGCGGCGGTTTGTATCTTGTTGCTGGTGATTGCCATGACCGTGCAGATCGCCGCCGGCAATATCAGTGAGGTCGCCGAGGCTGCCCCGCGCTACCAACAACGTCTCCAGGAGATGTTCACCCAGGGCATGGCCTTTGCCGCCAGGGTCCTAAAATTGAAGGAGCCACCCACCTTCAGCGCCTTGGTGGCGAAAGTCGATTTTGGAACCTGGGTCGAGCGCTTTGCCGCCGCCTTTAGGGTCATCGCCGCGGACATCATTCAGGTTTTCATCTATGTCGCCTTTCTTCTGCTGGAGTTGCAAACCTACGACCGGAAACTAAAGGCGGTTTTTCCCGAGCGTGGTCATCAAGAAAAACTGCGCGCCACGCTGAAAGCTATGGGCCGCAAAATTGAGCGCTACGTCCTGATCAAGACGGGGATTTGTCTGCTGAACGCTACTCTGAGCTATACAATCCTCTCGGGATTCGGGGTGGATTTCGCAGGGTTTTGGGCGCTTTTGACGTTCGTGCTGAACTTCATTCCCTACATCGGATCGCCGATGTCCACGCTGTTTCCGACCGTATTGACCCTGCTGCAGTTCGGCGATCCGCTGGTGATGGCTCTGGTCATGGGCAGCCTGGTCGCGGCGCATACCTTTGTCGAGAACGTTATCGAACCCCACGTTACCGGGAAGTCCTTGAACCTTAGTCCGGTGGTCATGATCCTATCGCTGTCGACCTGGGGCGCCATCTGGGGGATCACCGGGATGATCTTGAGCGTGCCCCTCATGGTGATCGGGACGATCGTGCTCGCACAGTTCCCAAAGACCCGGCCCATTGCGGTTTTGATGTCGGCGAACGGCGACGTTAGCTGAGACTCGGCATGAGCCGAGTCGCGGTTTTTTGACGTTCACCCCCTTCGCGCACGTCCTCACACCCTTTTTATCCACATCCAAGAGGTGATGCGGGACGGTTCAGCCGCCGTCGCAGGGCCTCGCGCCCTCGCCCGCCGGCAGTGAGCGCTATTGAGCTAAAACGATGCCGGCCCAGCATCGTCTGCCGGCGCATTTTCGTAAAATATTTGTGCGCGCAGCGGCGATATCTTGCGATTTTCGGGATCAATAAAGCATGCGGCCCGGTCATCGCGACGAACCACGCGCCGCAGCCGAAGCCGCAACAATACTTTCGCGCGCGCGGGAATATAAAATGCGCGGCAATCCGCGTAATTACTGGATTTCATGCGAGCAGCGCACGATGCGACGGCGGTCGATTTCGATCGTCGAAATTTCGAGGAGGATCCAAAAGTTATGGCGACGACGCTGCCGGAAAGCTTGCGTACAGCACAGCCGAAAAAGCGATTTCCAATCACCGGCGGACGCGCGCCAATGAACGTGATCCGAGATACGCGATGCGCATGTTTTTGAGCGACGAAGAACCCGAATGAAGGCGGATGCGTGTCGGGTGAAAGTCGTGTTCAAACAGAAATCAAGAAAAAAATTCGAGGCGTGCGCAAAATCTCTTGTGAATTTTCAACAGTTGCGTTTATCTCATCAGTGTTTGGATGTTTCACACCGAACATGGTGTTCGGTTTTTATGGTTCGAAACCGCCAGACGTAACCCAAACTCTCATGAACAGGGGATTTGATCATGGCTGCCAAGAAGAAAGCGAAGAAGAAAGTTGCGAAGAAAAAAGGCAAGAAGAAGGCCAAAAAGAAGTAGGCCTTAAGCCAACTTTTGTTTCTTAAGGGACAGCACACAAGAACGGTTACGAAATCGGCGCGAACGGAAGGTTAATTCCTTTAAGGGCTCCGCCCTGAACAGTTTGTACCGGTGCGATATCCGATTGTGATGGGAAACCCGCCGAGCTAACGCTCGGCGGGTTTTTCATTGTTTAAGACCCGGCAAGCTAGCGCTCGGCGGGGTTTCAATGCCCGAAAGGGCCCGTCTGTAAGCTAGATAATGCCGCTGATCTTAAGGCGGGCGAGAAACAGGAACGAGCCGATCGTACGGCTCAAAACCGTCAGTGGGCCAAGCCGTGGCGGCAATGTCGCGAGGAAGCTATCGATGGCTTCCAAGGCTTCGGGTTCATCCAGATAGGGTGCATGGCCATGCGGGGGAACGGTCGCTTGGCGCAGATGCGGCAGTTCTTGCTTCATGCGCGCGAAGACCGCCGGGTTCAATAGATCGGAGGTGCCGCCGCGGATCGCCAACACCGGAATGCGCTTCATCGACAGGAAGAACGGCCATAGATCCACCGCTGCCGTGCTACCGGCGAAAGGCTTGGAGATGTTCAGATCGTAGTCGGGGCGGAACGATCCGTCGGGGTTTTGGACAAAACGCCGGCGCGCCATCTTCAGCCAATCGGCCTGTTGATAGCCGGGGTATATCGTTCCATCCAGCATTTGAACGGCGGCGGCGGCTTCGTCCCAGGTCGTGATCGGCTTGGTTTTGCCGAGATAGCCGGCGATCCGGGCAAGCCCTGCCGGATCGATCTCCGGTCCGATGTCATTCAACACCACGCCCAGTAGCTTGGCGGGCATAACCCCAGCCAAAATCATGGAAATAATGCCGCCCAGGGAGGTGCCAATGAGCGCGACCTGCGCCAGACCCGTGGACTTGATAAGCGCCGCGATATCGCGCGCGTAAACCGGGGGAACATAGGTTGATGGGTCCTTGGCGTACTCCGAGAGACCTCGGCCCCGCAGTTCAGCGCACAGCACCCGGTAGCGGGTGGCAAGATGCGGCGCGAGCGCTTCAAAATCCCGTGCGTTGCGGGTCAAACCTGGAATGCAGAGGACCGTAAGGGGGGCATTGGCCGGGCCCGAATAGTCCCGGTAATGCAGCTTGAGGCCGTCCGGCGAAGTGTAAAAACGAGAGGTGAACGGCGCTTCAGTCATAGTGAAATATCCCGGTGGGCCAAACCCCCAAGGAATCTCGCATACCCGGACATAAGAGACTAGACTGCTACGATTAAACCAGGATCAGAGGAGCATTTTCTCTTTGAGCCCCTTCCCGCCCCAGGACCTGCCATATGGACCTTTCTGGCAGCGGGCCGGTCGGTTTCAATGGCTCCCGCGCCCCCTCTCAGACGGCTTTGAGTGATCTCCATGCCCGCTCCTTTCAGTTCCGCAGGTCTTTTTCCCGACGTTGTGGCCTCCATTGGCCATACGCCGCTGATCAAATTGCGTAAGGCTTCGGAGCTGACCGGCTGCACGATCCTGGCCAAAGCCGAATACGCCAATCCGGGCGGGTCCATTAAAGACCGCACCGCCAAGTTCATCATCGAGGATGCCGAAGCCAAGGGTCGCTTGCGCCCCGGCGGCGTCATTGTCGAGGGCACGGCCGGAAATACCGGTATCGGGCTGACCATGGTCGGCAATGCTAAAGGATACCGCACCGTCATCGTCATTCCGGAAACCCAAAGCCAGGAAAAAAAGGACTTTCTCCGCCTCTTGGGCGCCGACGTGCGGGAAGTAAAGGCAGTCGCGGCCGCCGATCCCAACCACTACGTCAAATTCTCCCAGCGCTTGGCCGAAGAGCTGGGCCGGACTGAACCTAATGGCTCCATCTGGGCCAATCAGTTCGACAATGTCGCCAACCGCGATGGCCATGCCCGAGAAACGGCCGCCGAGATTTGGAACGACGTCAATGGCGTCATCGACGGCTTTGTATCGGCGGTCGGCACCGGCGGCACCCTCGCCGGCGTGGGACTCGGCCTGAAAGCCAAACGCAAGGATATCGTCGTGGCGCTGGCCGACCCCATGGGCGCCTCGCTGTTTAACTATTACGCCCACGGCCAGCTCAAGGCCGAAGGCAGCTCCATCACCGAAGGCATCGGCCAGGGCCGTATCACGGCCAATCTGGAAGGCGCGCTCATCGACGATCAGTTCCAGATCCACGACAAGGAAGCCCTGCCGATCATATTCGACCTGATCAAGGACGAAGGCATCTGCGTCGGCGGCTCCACCGGCATCAATATCGCCGGCGCCATCCGGCTGGCCTACAAGCTGGGTCCGGGGAAAACCATCGTTACCTTCCTCACCGATTCCGGCGCGCGCTATCAGAGCAAGCTTTTTAATCCAGCCTTCCTGCGCTCGAAGGACCTGCCGGTTCCGATCTGGCTCGAGAAATAACCGACGCCCTGGGGTAAGGTCATGGCCCTCACCCTTGCCGCCTTTCACGCCGACGACGTACCCCGCATGGACACCGCGCGCCGTATCCGCCAGGTCGTATTCTGCGACGAGCAAGGCGTATCCGCCGCCGAGGAATGGGACGGCAAGGATGCGGCTTGCGAACACTTTCTGCTCTTAGACGAACGCGCGCCTATAGGCTGTGCCCGCCTGCGCCCCCTCGGGCCCGGGATTTTCAAGATCGAACGTGTCGCCGTGCTCAAGGAACGGCGCGGCTCCGGCGCCGGCAAAGCCATCATGCAAGAAATCATGGGGCGGTTGGGCAAAGCGACGGTCGTGCTCAATGCCCAGCTTGCGGTGGAAGCGTTCTATGGCCGCTTGGGCTTTGTCAGCGAGGGCGAGATTTTCGAGGAAGCCGGCATTCCTCATATCCATATGATCTGGCGACCGTAAGCGCTTAGGTCGCGGCGGTTTCCTTGACCCAGGCATCGACGATATCGGCCAGGATCGTCAACGGCACGGCACCGTTGCTCAGCACGGCGTTGTGAAAACCGCGCACATCGAATTTGGGGCCCAGCGTGGCCTTGGCGCCTTCGCGCAATTCCAGGATCTTGGCCATGCCGATCTTGTAGGCCGTGGCCTGGCCGGGATCGACAATATAGCGTTCGACGGAATTGGCGATGTCGCCCTGTGAGTTGGGTGTATTGGCGGTGAGGTAATCAACGGCCTGCTGGCGGGTCCAGCGCTTCTCGTCCATGTGGATACCGGTATCCACGACCAGCCGGCAGGCGCGCCACAGCTCCGACGACAGGCGCCCGAAATCGGAATAGGGATCTTCGTAAAAGCCCATTTCCTTGGCGAGATACTCGCAATAGAGGCCCCAGCCCTCGGCGTAGGCGTTATAGCTGGCGAAGCGGCGAAAGCGCGGCAAATCCTCCATTTCCTGGGAAATCGCGATCTGCATGTGATGACCGGGGATGGCCTCGTGATAGGCCAGCGATTCCATCTCGTATTTGGACATCGCCTTCATGTCGTAGGTATTGACGTAATAAGTGCCGGGGCGCCCGTCGAAGGCGCCGGCACTTTGATAAAACGCCGAGGTCGAGGACTGCTCGCGGAAGGCCTCGACCGGCTTTACAACCAGGCTGGCGTGCGGTTTACGGAGGAACACGTCGTCGAGGCGCGCGCGCATGGCCGCGATGATCTCCTCGGACCGCGCGATATAGGCGGCCTTGCCTTCCGCAGTCTGGGGAAAATAGAACTGCGGATCGGTCTTCACGAACGCAAAAAACGCCGCGAGATCGCCGTTAAAACCGACCTTGCGCATAATGGCGCGGATTTCCCCATGGATACGCTCGACCTCGCTAAGGCCGAAGTCATGGATAGCGCCCGCAGACATATCGGTCGTGGTGTGAAAAGCGAGGCGATTGGCGTAATAGGCCGCACCGTCGGGGTGCTTCCAAGCTCCGTCGTCGGTGCCGGCGCGGGATTCCTGGTCCGCGCACCGCGCAATGAGCTTTTGGAAAGCCGGCCGGACGACCGTGACCAGGGCTTGCACGGCGTTGGCGCGCAGAGCCTGCTTGGCGGCGGCATCAATGGCGAGGTGGTCGATCTTGCCGCCGATATCGGCCCAGAGCGGGCTATCGCCCTTGAGGCCGGCATCGAAGGGCGCACCCGTTAAAACATTACGGCAATCGCGCAGGACATTGGCATAGGCGAACTTGGGGGCCAGCACGCCGGCCTTCTCACCCAATTGCATCTGCTCGATGACCTGATCCACCAGAACACCAATGCCGTTGAGGCGCGCGATATAGGCCTGGGCCTCGTCGACGTTCTCGACGTGATGAATGTTCATCAGGAACGACGGGATCTCCTGCTGCCAGCCTTCTAGCTGGTTGACGGGATAGCCGTGGTGGCGCCACGGGAAGTCGGCGATCAAGCGCTCGCAGCGGTATTCATAAAGACGATAGCTGAGATGTCCCGCCGGCAAAAACAAAGTTGTTCCGAAGTTTTCCCTGAGATCGGCGAGTTCTTTCTGCACGCGGTCGGCGTCGTCGTGTTGATGCGCTTCGCTGATGTCGTCCCACTTATCGGCGTTGGTCTTGAGGCCGAGGTAAGCCTGCTCCATGGGACTGCGCGCGAGCCAGAAGTCGTAGCGCGCTTCAAGCCAGCCGTTCAGGCGCGCGGTGGCGGGCAGCGGGTCTTCCCCCGCGCCCCATGTAACACGCGACGCGGCCACTGCGCTCAAAGCAGTGGAGAGGCTCAAAAAGCGGCGGCGTGAGAGTGGGTCGTTCACGGTTCCCCCCAGAAGTGGCTGGTGGGCAGGCGTGCGAAGCGCGGATGTCCGGAAACCACAATGCGGTAAGCCCGCATGCTAGACGATTCGGGGCAGGAGAACAGGGGAAACGTGACCGGAAAAGCCGATTTGGAGTAAGCTTGGGTCATGAGAGCAAATGCATACAAACGGCGGCTGTTCGGCCTGGGGTTGGTGGCCCTTGCCGCTACTTTCATGAGTTTGCCGGGCCGCGCGGCGGAGCCCATGGTCTTCCATCGCGGCAATCAGGCCGAGCCGGCAACGCTCGACCCGCATCAGGCGGGCACGGCTTGGGAAAATGAAATTATCGGTGACCTTTTTGTCGGCCTGACAACCGAGGACGCCGAGGCCAGGACGATCCCGGGAGCCGCCGAAAGCTGGACCACCAGCCCCGACGGCCTGGTATGGACCTTCAAACTGCGTGCCGGCCTGGTGTGGTCGGACGGCGTGCCGGTCAAAGCCTCGGACTTTGTCTTTGGCTTCCGGCACCTGCTGGACCCCAAAACGGCCGCGCAATACGCCTCCATTCAGTACGCCATCAAGAACGCTGCCGCCGTCAATAGCGGCAGGCTCTCCCCGGATCAGGTGGGCGTACGCGCCATCGATGAACGCACCGTGGAAATTTCGCTTGAGTCCCCCACGCCCTACCTGCCTGGAACAATGACTCATTACACATCGTTCCCCCTTCCGGAACACGCCTACAAAAAGTACGGCGACGCGTGGGTCAAGCCGGGCAACATGGTGTCCAACGGCGCCTACACGCTGGTGGACTGGAAAGCCCACGAAAGCGTTACGCTCGCCAAAAACCCGCTGTTCTATGACGCGAAGAACGTCGCTATTGATACCATCTACTATTATCCCACCGACGATCAGGCCGCCGCGCTGAGCCGGTTCCGGGCTGGTCAGTTGGACGCCAACATCGGCACCCGTGGCTTTCCCATGGCTCAGCTTCCCTGGCTCAAGGAAAACATGCCCGGCCAGGCCCATGTGGCCCCCATGCTAGGTATTGAATACCTCGCGCTCAATTTGCGCCGCCCACCGTTTACGGACCCTCGCCTGCGCAAGGCCGTCTCGCTGTGCATGGACCGCCCCATCCTCACCGACAAGGTGCTGCGTGACGGCGTGCCCGCCTATGCCTTTGTGCCGCCGGGGATCAACAACTATCACAATACGGCCCAGCTTGATTTCGCCGGTCAGCCGATGGATCAGCGGCGCGCGGAAGCCAAGCGGCTTCTGGCCGAGGCGGGCTATTCCTCCGATAAACCTTTGATATTCGAATATATGTACATGATCAGCATTGATTCCCGCCGCTCGGTGGTCGCACAGGCCGCAATGCTGAAGGAGTGCGGCATCATCGTCCGGCTGGTGGGTAATGAGCCGAAGATTCATTACGACTCATTGCGCCAGACGGACTTCACGGCGGCCCAGGCCCGTTGGGGCGCCGACTATAACGATCCGCAGACATTCCTGTTTCTGCTGGACTCGCGTTCCGGCACTTACAACTACGGCGGTTATAAGAGCTCTGCTTACGACACCCTGATGGACGAAGGCCGCACGACCCTGGATCTTGATACGCGCGCTGAAATCCTGGCCCGCGCCGAGCAGATTGCCCTCAACGACAATGCTGTCGTGCCGCTCAGCTTGTTTACCTCCAAGAGCCTCGTCGCGCCCTATGTGAAGGGATATATCGACAATGCCGTGGATGTTCACCGCAGCCGCTGGATGCGGCTTGAGCGCTGATACGATGGCTGGGGATAACGCAGGATGAGCCCACGTGAAGCGGAGACGCCGCGTCTGCACCCCACGCGCGTGGGCCTCGAACCCCTGCCCCTCGCCGATTGGCTGAAACCTCAGGACGGCGATCCGGCTTTGCTGGCGGAGCGGGCGCGCCTGATCGCGGCCCATTGCGCCGATGTTGTGGCGGCCCTGCCCGAGGCCGAGAGCGCTGTGGCGGAGCTTGCGGCGCTGCTGCGTGAGCGCGGGATAGGGATTGAACACGCCAACACGGCGCTGGCCACGCTCACCGCCCTGGGACGCGTCCTCGCCGAGGACATTTGCGTGCTGACCCCGGCGGAAGACGGCAGCTATCGCCTCACGGCCGGCATCCTGTGTTTTCCCAACCGCTGGCGGCTGGCGGACAAAGTCGGCGGCAGCGTGCTGGCGGTTCACGGTCCCGTGCCCGACTACGCCGGCCACATGAGCGACGGCGTCGATCGTTTTCTGGCGCGGCTGAAACTGGAGCGCGCCTATGTCCGTCACAACTGGGGGCTCTCCAGCTCGCCCGATCTATTCCTGCCGGAACCGACCCCGGCCTTGAACCCTTTCTTGGACCCTCGGGCCGGCGGTCCAATATTTCTGAGGCGCGAAACCCAGAGCTTTTTGAAGCTGCCGGAAACCGGCGCGGTGATTTTTGCGATCCGCACCGCCGTCACGCCTTGGGACAAAACGCCCGCGGATTTACGCGCCGAAATCCTCGCGACCGCCGACGGTCTCAGCCCCGCATGGCTGAAATACAAGGCCATCCTGCCGAAGGTTTAGGGCCAGCCGGGAGCCGACATCACCACTCATATATAGTGTGTGGAATTCCGGGACGGCATGGACCAATGCAGCCGCAGGTTATCAAAAACACACAAGCACTAGACGCAGATTCAATATTAATAACAACATATTGTTATTTCTCGCCTGCGGAACGAAAAAGCCTTCATTTCAGGCCAGATATTCTACTTTAGATAGCGCTATTGAAATGAGGCGGCAAAAAACGGGCCCCCGTGGAGCGGATTTGACATTCGCATCCGACCGAGCCGCGAGACTGTGGGCGAATGTCAAATCCAAGCTCCACGAGATTCTAAAATTTCTAGTGGTCCTTTGATTCTAACATTCGCAAGATTGCCCGGCGAACTGGGATGCGAATGTTAGAATCGGACCACTAGTGAGGGGCCCGTTTTTGTCTCGATCCGCGCGGCTCTTTTTAGGCGGCGATGTCCATCTTCGGCGCGCCGAAGACCGGCGCTGGAGCGCCTTCGGTCTGCACGGCAACGGTCGGGCGCCAACCGAATTTGAAGGTCGAACCCAAAGCCACCAGCAAGGACGCGGCGTAGGGAACGGCCATGATCGCCAGGGCGGTCACCCAAATCCGCTCGGCCGGATCTTCCAGGCGGCGGATATGAATGGTGCCGATGATCGCGAGGATGGTGCCGATCAGCATGACGGTCTCGATGGCGGTGATGCGCAAGGCATGGGTCCACGGCGCCACGTTCTCGCACTTCGGCGTACGCATGAACGGCTTGCTTGATGTGAACAGCCCAGCCAGTACGCCCTGTCCGACGGTATAGGCCAGAGACAGGCCGGTGACCGCCGAGGCCAGCGCCCCGACAAAGCCGGTTCCGACCTTGGCGCGATGGAGCAGCACGGTCTTGACGGTCTTGATGGTGAAAATCGCCAAGGCGACCGACGACAGGGCCGTCAGCGGCACGTCGAAGTATTTCGGCGCCACAGCCATCAGCAGCGACCAGATCAAAGCCAGGACACCGAAGATCAGCGCGAAGCCGTCGGCGAACCACGGCAGCCAGCCGGCCACGAAGTGATAGCGCTGCGCGATGGTGAGCTTGGTCTTGCCGCGGAAGATCGCGCCGGCATGGCGTTTCATGATCTGCATGGCGCCGTAGACCCAGCGATAACGCTGGCTCTTATAAGCGTCGTAAGTGTCGGGCATCAGGCCGCGGCCCATGGTCTCGGACGTATAGTGCGAGGTATAGCCGGCTTCGAACAGGCGCAGGCCCAACTCGGTGTCTTCGGTGATGCACCACTCGGCCCAGCCGCCAACCGCCTCCATGGCGGCGCGGCGCACGACGCACATGGTGCCGTGCTGGATGATGGCGTTGTGTTCGTTGCGCTCGACCATGCCGATGCGGAAGAAGCCGGTGTATTCTTCGTAGCAGAGGGACTTGAACAGGCTCTCGTCGGCATCGCGGTAGTCCTGCGGGCCCTGGAAGATCGCGACATTGGGATCGGTAAAGGCCGGCATGGCGGTCTTCAGCCAATGCGGCATGACTTGATAGTCGCTGTCGATGACGCCGATGTAGCTCGCGTCCGGGTGAGTCAACTCCAGCGCCTTGTTGAGCGCGCCGGCTTTGAAGCCCTTCATGTTGTCGAAGTGGAAGAAGCGGAACTTCGCGCCCAAGGTCTGGCAATGGGCTTCGACGGGCTGCCAATCGGCCGGGTCCTTGGTGTTGTTGTCGAGCACGATGACTTCGAAATCGGGGTAGTCGAGGCGTGCCAGCGCGTTCAGGGTCTGCATGACCATCTGCGGCGGCTCGTTGTGCGTCGGCACGTGGATGGAGACTTTGGGATAGCTGGTGAGCGGCCCGCGCGGCAGGTGCTTGCGGCCCTTGCGCCACATGCTGAGCGCCCATTCGGAGGTTTCGGTAATCAGCAAGAGGCCAGTGAACAAGCCCGCCGGAATAATAAACATCGCTCCGCCGAAGGTGCCCCAGTCGACGTAGCGCAACGACGAGGCCTCGACGATAAACAGCGCGCCGGAAACCACCAGCCCGACGATGCCGCTGACCAGCAGGTAGCCTTGAATGCCGACGGCGGGGATGAGCATCAGCACGACCATGCCGATGATCAGACTGCCGGCGGCGGCGATGCCTGCATAGGTCGCCCAATCCTCGAAGGAGGTCAGCGTGCCGGTGAAGTTGAACTTCGGATTGCCTTCGGCGTCCATGATGCCCCAGAACGCGCCGACGGCGCCTTCCTTGACGGCTTTGAACGGTTGGTCGAAGGCTTCAAGGACGTAGTAGTCGTAATTCTTGGCGGTCGCGAGACTCAGGAAGTGGCGATAGAAATAGGCCGCCATGGCCGGTGACGGCACGGCGCCTTTTTTCACGCGACCTTCCGAAGGCCAGCCGGCTTCGGTGATCACGATCTTCTTGCGCGGGAATTCTTTCTGCATCTGGGCGACATAGCTTTCCACCCAGTCCATGGACTTGTCGGCGGAAACGCCTTCCCAGTAGGGCAGCAGGTTGATGCCGATGAAGGCGCTTTCTTTGGCCATCTCCGGGTTATTGGTCCACAGCGCCGGCACGTCGACGGTGCCGACTTCGACCTTCTTGTTGGTGATGGCTTTTTTGACGCGTACGATATAGGCGGTTAGTTCTTCGGCGGTGAGTTCACCGCGCAGAACCGCTTCGTTGCCGACGAACACGCGGTCGACAATACCGGGATTGTCGTTGACGGCCTTGATGCCTTTGGCGATCAGCTTTTCGTTGATCTCGACGTCGTCGCTCAGCCAGATGCCCAGTGAAACCTTCAGGCCGTAGTCCTTGGCGATATAGGGCACGCGGTCCAGGCCGGCGTCGGTGGTGTAGGTGCGGACGCGCTTGGCAATGGTGGAGAGCTTGGCCATGTCCTGGCGGATGACCGCCTCGGGGATCTCTTCTTGAAGCTGGGATTCGGTGTAGAGACCGCTCGGGCTGTAGGAGATGCCTTTCATCTCGCCACGCCAATCCGGAGCATCCAGGGGGCTGTCGAGGGAGGCCCAGAGAACGGCCGAACCGAAACACACCACCAGGAGCGCAATCAGGATACGCATGTTGTCTAGACTTTCCTTGTCCGTTTTTTGTTTTTCACACCGAAGCCCGCCCGTTTACCACCGCTTGCCCACAGTCCAAGCGCGATAGACGATCAGAAACCAGCTTTTGAACGAGAAACATGGCGGGAAGATGAACGTGAGGCACCACATCGAAAAAATGTGGCCCTGTGGTCGTCATCCACCCATCAGAACGGATCTGGAAATGTCGGTTGCGAGGCCGGCACATCTGGGCGCGATTATATCACTGCGGCTAAGGCCTTAAAAGCCACGTTTGTGCAGTGCATCAAAAAATACATTTCTGTCACCGGATGGCGGCGTTTTGTAATTATATTCGGAATTATCCCTTTGACATACGTAGTCCGGTAGGGTAGTATTCTGGCCATAGGAGATACCCATGGCCAAGTCACTGACAGTTCAAGACTTTTTCAAGATGTTCGCAGACGATGACGCCTGCTTAGACCATCTTTTCCAGGTCCGGTTTGGCGGTCTTAAGGTTTGCCCGAAGTGCGCCAAGGAAACCCGGTTCTCCCGCATTGCGAAAATGCCTGCTTACTCCTGCCAGTGGTGCGGCCACCACATCCACCCGATGAAGGGCACTCCTTTCCAGGCCAGCCATACCCCGCTGCAAAAGTGGTTCTACGCGATCTACCTGTTCACCACGACCCGCCACGGTGTCCCGGCCAAGGAACTGCAACGCCAGCTTTCCGTGACCTACAAAACCGCATGGCGCATGGGCCATGAAATCCGCAAGTACATGGCCCTGGTGGACGGCGACACTCCGTTATCGGGCACGGTCGAGGTTGACGAAACCATGATCGGCGGTCGCCAGAAGGGTGTCGGCGGCGGTCGCAAGCTGACTGGCAACAAGGCTCTGGTGTTCGGCATGGTGCAGCGTGACGGCCAGTTGATTACGCGCGTTGTGACCGATGCCAAGCACGCCTCGGTCTACCCGCATATTCACGCCGGTATCGAAAAGGGCTCGACCGTTCACAGCGATCAGGCCCAGGTCTATCGCGCGCTTCCCTCACAGGGCTATCAGCATGAGGTCGTAGACCACAGCAAGAAAGAATTTGTGCGCGATGGCGTGCATACCAACGCGATTGAGAACGTATGGGCGCAGTTGAAACGGTCTATTCGCGGAACCCACGTCCACGTTTCCCCGAAACACTTGCAGAAGTATCTCGGAGAATTCGAGTTCCGCTTTAATCTTCGGAAGACCCCGAACCTGATGTTCGACCGTCTTTTGCAGGGCTTTGGCACATAGCGCCAAGCAGCTTTTCAAAGCGCGGCTTGTCCGCCTCGGAAGGATGTTCCTTGGCGAATTGCTCAAGCTTCTTAGCTTGGCGCGCTTCTTCGAGCGAGAGGTGTTTGCCGCGTGACATTATGGCTTACCTGGAGGCGGGTTGATGTAGATAGACCCGCTGGGTTGATGCGCCCCACCGCCACCCGTTGCGTAGCCGCCAGGACCAGCAGCCCCGCCGCCACCTGCACCGAAGCCGCCAGCACCACCCTGTATCGCCGCTTGGTTTGCTTGTAGTGCTGCTATAGCCGCCTGCATGCTCATGATGGATTGCTGAGTGTCTGCCACGGACTTCTCAATAGATGTGCACCGCTGTCCAAAATCCTGATCCATCCGATACATCATCGTAAGAACAGATACAAAAAACAGAGTTGCGCCGATTGCTGCCCACGTCATTGGAGATAGTCCCAAGGCGTTGACGTCTCGGAAGGTATCGAGGTTGCCAAAAACCGCGAGGCCCCAGCCAATGACGGAACCGATGGATGTAAATACGTGCTTGTGCAGAAATCTGAACATAACCCAACCCTGACTCCCTCGCTTGCCCGAGGGAAGGCATTATAATCGGTCATGTTACGTACCCCAAAGGGATAAATCCGATTATATTATTAGAATCAATAAATTATCATAATTAGACTGCGGCGAAAGGAAATGCCGGTGACTTGCCTTGTTCGGCCATGCGAACACTGCCCTAGCAGCCTCACCGCCCGGTTTCCGTGCAAACACATAAATTTAATATGCCTATAAATCGACCCCTCGTCCCCACCTCCGGCCCCTGCCGAATCACCTGCCCGGGATATCCCCCATGCTGAGCTATCAGCACGCCTATCACGCCGGCAATCCGGCGGACGTCCACAAACATGTGGCGCTGGTGCTGCTGCTTGAGCGTCTGGCCGCCAAGGACAAGCCTTTTACCGTGCTCGATTTGCATGCGGGCGAAGGCGACTACGACCTCAGTCAGTTCGCGCCGCAAAGGACGGGCGAGTACCGTCACGGCATCGAAGCCATCTTGAACGCCGAAGGGCCGCCTCTGGCACTCACACCCTATTTCGCCGCCGTACGCCGTCTCAACGGCGATGGCGCTCTTCAGCGATATCCCGGCTCGCCCGCCCTCGCCCGGTCATACTTGCGCGCCGACGACCGTCTCATACTCAACGAATTGCACCCGACGGCCTTCGACAACCTGGGGCGCTGGGCCCGCAAGGACGCCCGCATCGCCACACATCGGCGCGACAGCCTCGAGGCACTGGTGGCGCTGGTGCCGCCGACGCCCCGCCGCGGCCTGGTCCTGATTGACCCGCCTTACGAAGTGAAGGGCGAATACACCAATGTCGCGGAGAAGCTTGTCGAAGCCCACGGCAAGTGGCGCGAGGGCATCTATCTGCTGTGGTACGCGATCCTCAAGGAGCGCCGGCATGAACCGATGATCGCCGCACTCAAGAATGGCATCGACAGCCCCATGCTCTGTGACGAGATAATGTTTACCCTGCCGAAGCGCACCGACGGCGTTTCAGGATTGCTCGGCTCAGGGCTGATCGTCATCAACCCGCCCTGGCAGTTTGATGCCACCCTGACGGAAGCCGGCGATTGGCTCGCGCGCATCTTCGAACGCGGCCGCCATACCTCTGTCTGGTTCAAGAAGGATTAGGTTCCACGCGGTTTAATGGAGCGCTGCGTGGGTGTCGCCTCCAGCGGATTTTCAGGCCAGATGTGGCGCGGATAGCGCCCGCGCATTTCGCCGCGCACTTGCGGATAGACATTGGCCCAGAAACTTTTGAGATCGCCCGTGACTGCCAGGGACCGCCGCGCCGGCGACAGCAGATGCAGTGTGACCGGTACGCGGCCGCCGGCCACGGCGGGCGTATCACGCAACCCGAAGACTTCCTGCAACTTGACGTGCAAGGCCGGGCCGCCGTCGGCGCCGTAGTCAACGGTGATCTGTGATCCCGACGGCACGGGGATATGCGTCGGCGCCAATTCGTCGAGCTTTTGGGGGAAGGGCCAGGGCAGGAGCGCGCGTAGGGCTGCGTTCAAATCGAGCCCTGCCAGGTGCCCGCGCCGTGTCACGCCATCGAGATACGGTCCCAGCCAATGCTCAATCGTGTCCGTGAGAGCTGTATCGGACATATCGGGCCAGGGGTCTTCGGGGAAAGCCGTGCGCAAAACCGCAACGCGCTGCCGCAGCGCCCGCGCGGCGTCGTTCCAGGGCAGCGCGGCGAGGCCCATATCGCGGATGCCGGCGATCATCGCGGCTTGCACCAGCGCCGGATCGGCTTTGGTAAAGGGGCGATCTTCCAGGATCAGCGCGCCCAGGCGGCGCTGGCGGCGGACCTGGACGATCTGTTCGCGGGCATCCCAGGCGACCGCATCGACATCGGCGATATCGGCGGCAAAGGTGTCTTCGATCTCGGCCCGGGTGAGTGGAGCGGCGAGATAAATGCGCGCATCGCGGGCCGCGCCGTCGAGATCGGCGACGGCGAGAAAGTCCTGGGCGGCCAGCGGATCGGCGGCATCGACAAAGGCGCCGCCGCCGCCGGCAAGACGATAGCGTCCGTCGCCGCGCCGCTGTGCGATGCGGTCGGGATAGGCCAGCGCGACCAGAAGGCCCGCAGAATCAGCACTTGTCGCGCGGGTCGTGTGTGTTTTGAGCAGGCTGCGGATTTGCCGCGCGGCGGCTTTAACGCGCGCGAGGGCGGCGTGATTGATACGCGCTCCGCGCTCGGGCCTGTCGCCAATCACCGCATCCAGGCGCAGCCGCAGGTCGGGATCGCGTGTGCCCATCAGAATATCGCGCTCGGCCAAAAGGGCCGCCGTATCGCAAGCGAGGCCGCCATAGCCCAGTTCCTGACCGCGGTGGACGAGATGGGCGAGGCGCGGATGCAAGGGCAGCGCCGCCATGGCTTTACCTTCAGCGGTGATACGCCCACCACCGTCCAGAGCGTCAAGGCGGCGCAAGACGTCCTGAGCCTGGGCAAAGGCGCCAGCAGGCGGCGGCGTCATCCAGGACAGCGCCAAGGGATCGGAGACGCCCCAGGCGGCGAGGTCCAAGGCCAGCGGCGCCAAGTCCGCCTGCAGCATTTCGGGCTCGTCGAAAGCCTTGAGGCCGCGATCTTCGGGCGCGGTCCACAGACGATAGCAGACGCCGGGCTCCAGGCGGCCGGCGCGGCCCTGGCGCTGTTCGGCGGCGGCGCGCGACACGCGCACGGTGATCAGCTGGGTCATACCGCGCCGCGCATCGAAACGCGGCGCGCGCTTGAAACCGCAGTCGACGACGACGCGCACGCCTTCGATGGTCAGGCTGGTCTCGGCGATGGTAGTGGCGAGCACGATCTTGCGGATGCCGGGCTTCGGCGGATCGACGGCAAGCTGCTGGTCCTCCGGCGACAGCGCGCCGTAAAGCGGCGCGATGACGGCACCCGCCGGCAGCTGCCCGTCCTCGAGCGCTAGAGCCGTGCGGCGGATTTCGCCTTCGCCCGGCAGAAACGCGAGAATGCTGCCGGTTTCCTCATCCAGCGCACGGCGGATCAGCGATGCCATCTCGCGCGGCAGATCATCGCCGGCGGATTTATCGAGATAGCGCGTCTCCACCGGAAAGGGCCGGTGATCGCAGGCAATCACCGGGGCTTGGCCGAGGAGCGCTGCGACCGCCTGGCCATCCAAAGTCGCCGACATGACGAGGATTTTCAAATCCGGCCGCAACGCCCGCTGCACGTCGAGCGCCAGCGCGAGGCCCATGTCGGCATCGAGACTGCGTTCGTGGAACTCGTCGAAAATCAGCAAGCCGACGCCGGTTAAGTCGGTATCGGTCTGCAGGCGGCGGGTGAGAATGCCTTCGGTGACCACCTCAATGCGCGTGCGTGCCGAGACCTTGGACTCAAGCCGCACGCGATAGCCGACCGTATCACCGAGTTTCTCGCCCAGCGTGACCGCCATGCGCGCCGCCGCCATGCGCGCGGCCAGGCGGCGCGGCTCCAGCATCAGGATTGTCTTGCCGGCAAGCCATGGCGCATCCAGCAGCGCCAGCGGAATGCGCGTGGTCTTGCCGGCGCCGGGCGCGGCCAGCACCACCGCCGACGTATGATCGTTCAGCGCCGCAGCAACGGCGGGCAAAATGCGATCAATCGGAAGCGGGCTGGTAAAATTCACGAGGGGGTCCATAGCGACGATGAGAAGGTTCTCATCGCACGGTCAAAGCCAGCAAATAATCGCTGTTAGATCGCCGGCGCGGCGGCGAAGCCGGCGGCGGTCAAGCGCCCTTCCTGCGTGATCCAGCCCTTCTCCTGAGCGTGGATCAGCGCCGGGCGAAGGTCAGTGACCTTCCACGGCAGATTGTTGAAGCGTTCCAGAATGGGCTGGGCACTGATCATGGCGTCGGCGGATAAGTGCAAATCCCGCACGGCGATGCGCAAGATTTCCTTGGCGCCTTCTTCCAAGCTCGGGCGGTTGTTCATGGGATATCCCTTATATACACCGCAAGCATAGGCACCCGAAACGCGCGCGTATATTGAAAAGCGCCCGTCTTGAACGTGGGGCTGTTTTAGCCTGAGATTTCAAGGCTCAGGGGGCAAAGCCACGCCGGAATAGTCTTCCGGCGCCTTCAAGGGCGGCGAGCGGCCAAACGCCCGGTGAATGGCCTTGGTCAGGGCGTCCTTGGTCACGGGCTTCATGATGTAGCCGTTGACGTCAAGACTGATGGCCGCCTTTACCACAGCTTCCTGGCCGTGCCCCGTAACCATGATGAAGCGAATATCGCGCGGCACATGGCTGTAGTGGCCGGCGCGGATTTCGCGCAGAAGCTCGACGCCGGTCATATGCGGCATGGATTGGTCGCAGATGATACAGTCGATCTTCTTCTGCTGATCGGCGAGGACATTGAGCGCGGCCAGGCAACTGGCAGACTTGATCACACTGCCGACGCCGGCCATGCGCAGCATCGCATCCACCACTTCGAGGATGGCCCGATCGTCGTCGATGGCCAGAACGCGCAGCCGGTCGAACGGTGTTAAAATGAGTGGCTCGGAGTCGTTCATCTGGCGCTATGACACCTTGCTGTTTGTACGGCTTGCCATGAACCATACCACATAGGGCAAATAGACGATCACGGCGTACGCACCCACTTCCGGGGATGGATTTTGCACGAAACGCTGAACGGGTCCAGGGAGTGATGGATCTTATGCCTAAAGACCGACGACCATCTATTCTGACGGTAGAGAGTGACGAGACCATCGGCCGGCTCATCACCGGCGTGTTAAAGGCCGACTATGACCTGCGCTCGGCGCGTAGCGGCGCGGCGGCCCTAGCGGTCGCAGCCGATACGCTGCCCGATCTGATCCTCTTGGATGTGGGGTTGCCGGACATCGACGGCTTTGAGGTTTGCCGCTGCATTAAGGCGCACGCGCTTTTGGCCGAGATTCCCGTTATCTTCCTGACTAGCCGCACCTCAACCACCGACGAAGTGGGCGGCCTTGAAGCCGGCGGCATCGACTACATCACAAAGCCCATCAATCCGACGATCCTGCGCATGGCGCAAAGGCGATAATGCGCTAGCGCGGGCCGATCTCGGCGCGGCGCACGGCCAGGGCTTTTTCGGTGGCGGTGATGGTTTCGCCGAGGCCCGGCAAAACCAAGCCAATATCACCAAGACTCGCGGCGTCCATTTCAATGAACTTTGCCAGCGCGCTGGCGCGGGCCGCGCCAAACTGCGCGCAGAGGCCCTTCAAGGCGTGGGCGGTGCGCCTGGCCTGCTTGAGGTCGCCGGCACCCATGGCGGCCGCCAGATCATCCCGGTACTTGTGCATATTGGCGCTGAAGGTCAGCAACATGGGCGCTAGAACATCCTCGCTAAGGGCTTCGGCGAGCCCAC
This sequence comes from Fidelibacterota bacterium, assembly GCA_947475295.1. GTDB lineage: Bacteria > Pseudomonadota > Alphaproteobacteria > Rhodospirillales > Rhodospirillaceae > SHVO01. Next base: position 2,467 of record CANJLF010000024.1, on the reverse strand, counting down.
CAAGTGCGTCGGCGTCGAGAACCTGCGCGGCTTGTGAGGCTTTGAGCGCGGCTTCGGCACCGCTTTCCTTTGCGGCCGCGGATTTTTTTGCTTTCTTGGGCGCGGCGGGCACTGACGTACTGGAGGCGAGCTGGCGCTCCATCTCCTCTGACAGTTCCGTCCAATCGACCGGTTTACCGACAATGGTATTGACGCCCGCGGCAAAGTAATTCGCGCGATGGATGGCGATCACGTCCGCGGTGAGCGCGACAATCGGCACGCGCGCACCGGGCGATTTCAACTTACGTATTTCCCGCACGGCCTCGGGTCCATCCATGACGGGCATCTGCATGTCCATGAGCACGATGTCGTAGGTTTTGGACCGCACCGCCGCCACAGCCTCGGCGCCGTTTTCGACAGCATCCACAGTGTGGCCCATGCGGCTCAGCATCGTGGAAATAAGGTAGCGCGAGGATTCATTGTCCTCGGCGAGCAAGATTGTTCGCGGCACGACGGCCGTGGTAATGGTGGCTCCGGACCGCCGCAGGGCCGTGCCGGCCTCGACCTGCGGCGCTGATCGGTCGAGAATCACCTTCACCGTGAAGGTAAATGTCGAGCCCTTGCCGGGCGAACTCGTCGCCGCGATCTCGCCGCCCATGCCTTCAACCAGCCGCTTGGAGATCGCAAGACCCAGACCCGTCCCGCCGTATTTGCGCGACGTCGACACGTCGGCCTGCACGAACGGCTTGAATAACTTGGCCAAGTTTTTTTCCGCAATGCCAATGCCGGTGTCAACGATATTGAACCGCATTTTCAGAGAGTCCTTGGACAAGGGAATCTGCTCGAAGCCGAGTGTCACCCGGCCCTCCTCGGTAAACTTTATGGCGTTACCGACCAGATTGGACAGCACCTGCCGCAACCGCTTGGGGTCGCCTTTGATCACGTTCCAATAGGAGCCGGGAATCTGGGAATCGAGCGTCACGCCCTTCTCCGACGCCATGGGCGCGAAAAGATTGGTCAAGTCCGCGAGGATCTCCGAAAGATTGAACGAAATCGATTCAATTTCAAGCTGGCCGGCCTCGATCTTCGAGAAATCGAGAATATCGTTCAGCAGGTCCAAGAGGGCGCGGGCCGAGCGCTTTAATAGCCGCGTGAGATCAACCTGCTCCGCGGTCATTTTGCTCATCAGCAACAGGTCCGCCAAGCCCATGACGCCAGTCATGGGCGTGCGCAGCTCGTGACTCATCATGGCCAGGAACTGGGATTTTGCCTCGTTCGCCTGCTCGGCGCGCTCGCGTTCGATATCGAGGTTTTGCGCCAAGATTGTGAGTTCGTCGGTTTGATTCTTGAGGCGGTCGCGGGCCTCGCCCAGCTCGGCCTCGCGCTCGACGCGCTCGGTCACGTCGCGGATGGCCGAGACCACGGAATGGCCGCTCTCGCCGGGCGGCGGCGCCACATGGGAACTGGTCGATTCCACCCAAATCGAGGACCCGTCCTTGCGCCACAAACGCCAGATCTGTGTGCGGACGTGCGAGCCCTCGGCCAGCTCGGCGCGAGTATGCGATGAAAGCTCATCCTCGGGCATCGCCATGACGGAGATGTGCCGGCCGACAACGTCTTCGGGCACGTAACCGGCCACGCGCTCGATGGACGGTGAAACGTAGCGCAGCACATGATCCTGGTCGTAGAGGGCAATAACGTCGGAGACGTTGTCGGCGAGAAGCCGGAAACGCTCCTCGCTCGCGCGCAATTTTGCGTGGAACGCTTCCTGCTCGGTGACATCCAGGATCGCCAATTGCCGCGCTGGTTCGCCTTCCCACTGAATCAGGCGCTCGATCTCTTCCAGCCAGCGCAGGCGGCCACGCCGGTCCAAGAGCCGGGTTTTGCGGATCTTGCCGTCCAGCTCGCGGCGCAAGGCTCGGTCCCAATTGCCTTCAACCTCCTCAAGACGGTCGGCGGGAACATGATCGCCCAGATTCGGCAGCGCCAGAACCTCATCGGCGGATTCATAGCCGAGAATCCGCGCCAGCGCTTGATTGCAAAAGACAGGCTTGCGTTTGCGAAGGACCAAAACGCCTTGCAACGAGCCTTCGATCAGATCACGGAATTTGCGCTCGCTGTCGGCTAGGGCCTGCTGCGCGTGGACACTGGCCGAGACGTCGCGAATGAGACCAATCGTACGGTAGGCCTTGCCGGCGGCGTCTTTCAGATGAACAGCCCGCAGGTGAACCCACATAAAGTCGCCGGACCCGTGACTAACGCGGATCTGGGTATCCAGCGGCCCGTCACGCAACCGGAATTCTTCCAACTCGGCCAAAAACTCTTGCTGATCTTCTGGATAAACTAGGGTCAGGACCCATTAAATCTCTTGCGAGCTGAGTGATCGATTGATTCAATGGCGACGCACACGGAGGTGTCGCCATGGACGATCTGTTTATGCTTTCAGAGGCGCAGATGCGCCGTATCGCGCCTTATTTTCCGCTGTCTC
>CANJLF010000023.1 GCA_947475295.1 Fidelibacterota bacterium | reverse complement strand
TGCAGGAACGACACCGCATCAAACGGAAAACCATCGAACATCGTCGCTTGCTTCACCGCAAGCTCGCCGCCTAAGATCGAAAAACCAGATGAGGCCAACACTCCGCTAAATCACGCCCCAATCTGTCCCAAATGCTTTGACGACGCACACCTTCGAGGAGAGGGACTTCTGAGCGAACATGACACCGAAGTGCATGTAACTGTCTGGGCCAAAAGAAAGCGGCGCGGACTTTGTCCGCGCCGCTGGTCCTTCAAATCTCTAGGCGCTTAGGCGGTGCGGGAGCGATTCTCCCACGCTCAGCTTCTGTAGGCTCGCTTTACTCACCAACAGAAGCTAGCGCGCTGCCGAGCGCTTGCGAGGCGGCTGGCTTAAATTACGTCGCTCTTGAGCGATTCTCCCACGGGCGTCCGCCACCACCGCTGCCGCCGCGTCCACCGCGGCTATTGCGGTTGCCTTGCGGCGGGCGATTGCCGCCACTCGGCTTTCCAGCGGGGCGGCCGTTTCTGCTGCGCGGGCTGTCGCGTTCGCTGCGCGTGGCGATATGCGCCGCGTGGAAAGCATGTGTCGTATCAACCGTGATGGTCTGGCGCGTGGTGCGTTCGATGGCGCGCAGATCGCCGACTTCATCGGCATCACAAAAAGCAATGGCAACACCCACGGCGCCCGCGCGCGCCGTACGGCCGATGCGGTGCACGTAGCTTTCCGGATCGGCGGGCAGTTCAAAGTTGATAACATGGCTGATGCCGTCGACGTCGATGCCGCGCGCGGCGATATCGGTCGCCACCAGAACACGCGCTTTGCCGGCCTTGAAGTCGTTCAAGCTGCGCTGGCGGGCGTTCTGCGACTTGTTGCCGTGGATGGCGTCGGCCGAAACGCCGCTTTTGATGAGGTGCTCGGCGACGCGGTTGGCGGCGTGTTTGGTGCGGGTAAAGACCAGCGCGCGAGTCACGGCCTTGTCTTTGAGAAGTTCGCTGAGCAGGCGGCGCTTGTCGTCGCGGGCGACGAACATGACGCGCTGTTCGATGCGTTCGACAGTGGTCGACTGCGGCGTGACTTCGATGCGCTCGTAGTTCTTGAGGATGCCCTTCGCCAGGCTCATGACCGCTTCCGGCATGGTGGCGGAGAACAGCAAGGTCTGGCGGGCGGCGACGATCTTCGAGACGATCACCTTGACGTCGCGGATGAAGCCCATGTCCAACATGCGGTCGGCTTCGTCCAGCACCAGGAATTCGACATGCTGCAGGTTAACGTGGCGCTGGTTCATGAGATCCAGCAAGCGTCCCGGTGTCGCCACCAGGATATCAACGCCGGCATTCATGGCGCTGACTTGCGCGCCCTGGCCGACGCCGCCGTAAATCACGGCGCGTTTGAAGCCCAAATGTTTGCCGTAAGTCGCAAAGCCTTCGCCGATCTGGACAGCCAACTCGCGGGTCGGTGTCAGGATCAGCGCGCGCGGGCAGCGGGGTGCAGCCTTGATGCGGTTGGCAGCCATGCGCTGCAGGATCGGCAGCGCGAAGGCGGCGGTCTTGCCGGTGCCGGTCTGGGCGATGCCCAGCATGTCGCGGCCTTCCAGCAGCATGGGAATGGCTTGCTGTTGGATCGGCGTTGGAACGCTATAGCCTTCGGCCGTCAGGGCGCGCAGAAGCGGCTCGATGAGGCCGAGGTCGGAAAAAGTAGTCATGTAATGTATTCACTTTCAAAATGCGCAAACGGACATGAGGCCGCGCTGAAAAGCGCCGGCAAAAGAGTGGTCTGCGAAAACCCGGTAGGCACGCAACCGACGGGAGGGAGAATTGAACTTCTCGAGGAACGGTGCCGCCGCTAAAGAGCGTTTTATGGCACCTGCGCGCGTATCGCGAGACGTTGCCGCATGATGCGGGTGGCCGGGGTGTAGGCTCTAAAGGTTAATAAGTCAATTACTTTCTGCGCTTTATGGCTTGAACGCTGGTTTCTAGCGCATCAAGGAAGCGCGAGCGGTCTTGTTTCTGGAAAGGCGCCGGTCCGCTGATGATCTCGCCGGTCTCGCGCAAGTGTGTGTGCAAGTCGCGCATGGCTACCGCCATGCTGATGGAATCCTGGTCCAAGGGCTTGCCGTTGGGGCGCAGGATTTTGGCACCCTTGGCCACGCAGCGCGCGGCCAGCGGAATGTCGGAGGTGATGACCACATCCTGATCGGTGACCCGCTCGGCGATCCAGTCGTCGGCGGCATCGGGATGGTTATTGACGGTGAAGCGCTGCACCAGCGGATGATCGGGTCCGCGCATCCAGCTGTTGCTGACCAGAAGCACCGGAAGGTTGTGGCGCTCGGCCACGCGCACGACTTCGTCCTTCACCGGGCAGGCATCGGCATCGATGAAAATCTGCAAGCCCGGGCTCCTTCTTCAAGCTTCTTCAGGCGCTGGGTTCACGCGGCGGCATGAGGCTGGAAATTTCCAGAACCATTTTCTGCAGGATCGCGCGGCTGAAGTCTTCCAGGATATGGATGGGAAGATAAAACGATCCCGGCCCGCCGATGACATTGTCGCGGTAATAGGTGTCGAGATCGTCCGGCGTCGGCGCGAGGCCCGGCGGCCGCGGCGTCATGATCGCAAGGCCATTGATGGTAATGCCCGCCGCCACGGCTTCATCGCGCGCTTGTGTTACCGGGCGGCCGTAATCGCTGTAGCCGTCGCCCGACACATCGATGACCTTTCGCACCGGCTCGAAATCCATCGACTTGAACATATTCGCGGCGAAGTCGATGCCGCCGCTGATAGATGTCGTCGTCCCAGCCTGGTAAGGAAGCTTTTCCAATTCGTCGGCGATTTTTTTTGCGCCTTCACCGTCGGTGATGATGCGCCAGGGAATCACCACGCGTTGCTGCGTGGGGCTCGACCATTCGACGTAGCTGATGGCCACGCGGCCAATGGGGCCGCCGCGCACCGCGTCATGGACGCGCTTGTCGCGCAAGGCATAGATATAGCCGGCCCGCTGGGTGATGGCTTCGGTCGGATCGACGCTTGAGGAGACATCAACCGCCAACACCAGGGCCAGATCAACCGCGACATTGCCGGCGGCCTCGGCCCGGGTCAAAGGCATCGCCGCCAGCATGGCTACAATCAGAAAAAAGAATGCCCGCCGCAAAGCCATTGTCGCTCCGTCTGCCATAGGTGCCCTTGGTTTAGCGGAACTTGTGCCGCCTGGGTAGGTACAGCGGGCGAGGTCCCTTCTTGTGAGCGCCTTTTCACCGCCGTAGTGTCGATACTCGTGGCCCGATTCTAACATTCGCACCCGAGTTCGGCGGGCGACCTTGCGAATGTTAGAATCAAAGGGCCACTAGATATCTATAGAATCTAGTGGAGCTTAGGATTTGACATTCGCCTCGGGGTTCCGCGGCGGGATCGGTGGCGAATGTCAAATCCGCTCCACTTGGGGAAAGGGATTCAACAATGACAGCCAGGCTTTCACGACCGGAACGCCGCGCATTGCAGCGCGCGGATGAAGCGCTCCTGTCTTTGCCCCTCGTACTCAATGGTGACCCCCGGCCCGTGGCCGCCCACATCCGCCATATTGTTCACCTGCTGCGCGATCCCCAGGCGAATTCGCCGTGCTCCGCAGCCGTTGCGCATATCACCGGCCTTTTCGACCGCAGCGTCCCGCCTACACCGGCCGCGCCGCTGGCCTGCCGCAAAGGTTGCTCCCATTGCTGCGTGCAGATGGTTGTGCTGACGGCGCCCGAGGCTTTTTTTGTGGCCGCGCAGCTCCGCAAACGGCCTAAGACAGTGGCCGCCATTGTCGAAGCCAACAGCCGCGCCCAAGGCCTCACGCTCCACGAACGCCTGCACAGCAAGATCTGGTGCCCCTTGCTCGAGGATGCGATCTGCTCGGTCTATGCCGCGCGGCCCCTGGCGTGCCACGGCTTTGTGTCGCTCAACTTGGAGGCCTGTCTTGCCGCCTTCGAGCGCGGCGCGCCCCCCGACATCCCAACACCCCAGCTCAATGTCACGACGCTTGAGACCTGTCGCATGCTCTATATGGCTGCCTTACGGCTCGCCGGCCTGCCCGATGCCGCCTATGAGATGAACGAGGTTCTGGCCACCATTTTCGCCACGGACAAGGCCGAGGCCCGTTGGCTCGCCGGCGAGAATATCCTGGCCGGCGTCCCGGCCAAGGCCCCTCCGCCGCCTCAGTACGATAAGGCCATCGCCGAGTTGGCCGCGTTTGTCGCGCCGACAGTATAGGGAGTGGGATCGGCAATGACAGATGGGCTTTCCCGTCCGGAACACCGCGCGTTACAGCGCGAGGATGAAGCGTTCCTGCCTTTGCCTCTGCAGTTGAGCGCGGACCCCCGCCCTCTGGCAGCCCATGTCCGCCATCTTGTTCGTTTGCTGCGCGATCCTCAGTCGACATCGCCGTGCTCCGAGGCCGTGGCGCACGTCGCCGGTCTTTTCGACCGCAGCGTTCCGGAGACGCCGGAACAGCCCCTGGCTTGCCGCAAAGGTTGTTCTTATTGCTGTTCTCAAATGGTTACGCTCACGGCGCCGGAAGCCTTTTTTGTGGCCGCGCAGCTCCGCGAACGGCCTAAGACTGTGGCTACCATTGGGCAGGCCCACAGCCTCACCGGCGGCCTTACGGTAAAGGCCCGCTTGCGGAGTAAAGTCTCCTGTCCCTTGCTCGATGACGCCGTTTGTTCGGTCTATGCGGCACGGCCCCTGTCTTGCCACGGCTTTGTATCGATGGATTTAAAAGCCTGCATTGCGGGCCTTGCAGACGGCGAGCCCCCGAACATTCCTATACCAGGCCTGAATGTTGCGATGCTGGACACCTGCCGGATGCTCTATACGGCGGCCTTACGGCTCGCCGGGTTGCCCGTCACCGTTTATGAAATGAACCAAGCTCTCGTTACCATTTTGGCTACCGAAAGGGCCGAGGCCCGCTGGCTGGCCGGCGAGGATATTCTGGCAGGCGTAGCCCAGGCGCCTCCCCCATCCCGGTACGATAAAACGGTTGCGCAAATGACGGCCTTTATCGCGCCGACGGTCTAATGACGCGGATTGTAACAGGTTTTAGGGTCCCGGCAGCGGGCTTCCATTAAGGCCGGAAAATCCCCATACGATTATAAGGGTTTCGGACTCCCTTAAGTCTTGAAAAACCGCTATAATACCCAGAGTCTGGCGCCAAAATAGCGATGTGGAGGGACACGATGGCTTACACACTCAATATCAATGGGGTGAACCACGCTGTGGATGTGGACGAGGCCACACCGCTGCTGTGGGTGTTGCGCGATGTCCTCGACATGAAGGGCACGAAGTTCGGTTGCGGATCCGGATTGTGCGGTGCCTGCACCGTGCATCTCAATGGCGTTGCGGTGCGCGCGTGTTCCACGCCGGTGTCCGGTGTCGGCACAGCGGCCATCTCGACCATCGAAGGCATGGCCGAGCATCCCGTCGGTAAAAAAGTTCAAGATGCCTGGCTGGAAATCGACGTCGCGCAGTGCGGCTATTGTCAGGCCGGGCAGATCATGTCGGCCACCGCCTTGCTCGCTCAGACACCTAAACCCACCGATGCCGACATCGACGCTCATATGAGCGGCAACATCTGCCGTTGCGCCACCTATAACCGCATTCGCACCGCCATCAAGTTGGCGGCCGGCGAAACGAAGGGGGCATAGTCATGAACGCCATTCGTTCCAAAGTTTCACGCCGCATGTTCCTGAAGGCCAGCGCCGTCACCGGCGGCGGTCTCATGCTCAGCTTCAGCGTGCCGGCCTTCGCGGCCCTCGGTCCCACCGAGGCGACACTCAATGCGTACGTCCGCATCGCCGCCGACGGTATCGTTACCATCGCCGCCAAAAATCCCGAGGTCGGGCAGGGCATCAAGACGTCGCTGCCGATGATCATCGCCGAAGAACTGGACGTGGATTGGAAGAACGTGCGGATCGAGATGGCCGCTGTCGATGGCGACAAGTACGGCGTGCAGTCCGCCGGCGGCAGCACGTCGATCCCGCGTAACTGGGACACCCTGCGCCGCGTCGGCGCGGCCGGCCGGCAGATGTTGGTCTCCGCCGCCGCGAAGACGTTGAAGGTGCCGGCAAGTGAGTTGACCACCTCAGGCGGCAATGTAATTCACGCTGCCTCCAAGCGCTCGCTGAGCTACGGCGCGCTCGCCGCTACGGCCGCGACTGTGCCGGTGCCGGATCTTAAAACTGTCGCTCTCAAAGATCCGACGGCCTTCAAGATCATCGGCCAGCGCACAAAGGATATCGACGGCCCCAAGATCGTCACCGGGCAACCGCTGTTCGGCATCGATGTGTCTGTGCCGGGCATGTTGTATGCGGTTTATGAAAAGTGCCCGGTTTTCGGCGGCACAGTTGCCAGCGCCAATCTCGACGAAGTTAAAGCCATGCCAGGCGTGCGTCACGCCTTCATCGTTGCGGGAACATTAGCGCCGGGCGAAGTGAACCTTGGCGCAGGGCTAGCTGGCGGTGTCGCGATTGTCGCCGATACTTGGTGGCAAGCGAAAACCGCGCGCGGCAAGCTGCGGGTCGAATGGAAAGAGCCCGCGTCGAAGTCGCAAAGCAGCGTCGGCTTTGCCGCACGCGCCGCTGAACTCGCCAAGCAGAAGCCCGAATTGTCGGTGCGTACCGACGGTGATGTGGACGCGGCGCTCAAAGGCGCGGCGAAAGTCATCACAGCCTCTTACAGCTATCCGTTCCTCGCTCATGCGGCCATGGAGCCGCAAAACGCCACCGCGCACTTCAAGGACGGCAAAGTGGAAATCTGGGTACCGAGCCAGAATCCCGCCGCCGGCCGCGCTCAGGCTGCAAAAGCGCTCGGCATGGATGAGAAGGATGTCCTCGTTCACATGATCCGCGGCGGCGGCGGCTTTGGCCGGCGTCTGACCTGCGAGTTCATGGCGGAGGCCGCCTGGATCTCACGGGAAGCCGGCGTGCCTGTGAAACTGCTGTGGACGCGCGAAGACGACATGCGCCACGACCACTACCGTCCCGGCGGATTCCACACTCTCACGGCCGGCATCGATGCTTCGGGAAAGCTAATCGCACTCCGGGATCATTTCCAAACCTACGGTAGCGACGGCAAGTTCGCGAACAGCGCCAACCTCGGGGCCGATATTTTCCCGGCGGAATTTGTGCCGAACCTCGACTACAGCGCGAGTTTCATGCCGCTGGGTACGCCGACCGGTCCCATGCGGGCGCCGCGCAGCAACGCGCTCGCCATGGTATTCCAGTCGTTCCTGGACGAAGTCGCCCATGCGGCGGGACGCGATCCTTTGGAATTCCATCTCGAGCTTTTGAGCGAACACCGCGCAAAGTCCCCCACGCCGCTGCCCTTCGATTCCGCACGCATGAGCGCGGTCTTGAAGCTGGTGACCGAGAAGGCCGGCTGGGGCAAACGCGAATTGCCGAAGGGTACGGGCATGGGTCTGGCTTATTACTTCTCCCACTCGGGTTACGTCGCCCATGTGGCGGAAGTCACGGTCACACCCGATGTGCCGCTTAGCGTCAATGCGGTGAAGATCAACAAGGTCTGGGCCGTTGCCGACGTTGGCAGCCACATCGTCAATCCGTCGGGCGCTGAGAATCAAATGCAGGGCGCGGTCCTCGACGGCATCGCCCAGGTCATGGGCCAGGAAATCACCATCGCCCGCGGCAGCACGGTGCAGGGAAACTTCGACACCTATACGGCCCTTCGCATGAAACAGGCCGCGCCGGTCGAGGTGCATTTCCTTCTGTCGAATAACCCGCCCACGGGCCTTGGCGAACCGGCCCTGCCGCCGACACTGCCGGCAATCGCAAATGCGATCTTCGCCGCCAGCGGCCAGCGTCTGCGCGATATACCCTTGAACAAATCCATCCGCGGCACCGCTGCGGTCTAGTTCTTCGGTTCCTTAAAAAAAGGCGCAGCCCACCCGGGCTGCGCCTTTTTCTTTTGAATACTCCCGCAAACCGCCCGGCAATTCGCGATCTTGTGCGCTTACTTTTGGGGGGCGGTCAGCAACTTGACGTATTGTTGAGGCGCGTCTTCAGCCACGGCCTTGCGTCCCTGCAAAAGCACCAAGAGCCGGTATGCCAGGTCATAGGAACCGTAACAGGCGTGGGCGACAAAGCACATGTTCTTGAGCTGCTCGTCCGATAGGGCTTTTGGCTCGCGGTAATCCTTGACGTAGACCACATCGGCTTCCAGCAGTTGGTTCAACGGCTGCCGCGGATTATTGTTGAACACCAACGGCGCGATCGGTCCATTTTTCACCGTGGCGAAGCAATGCGGCATGAAGCCTTGGCTTCGCAATTCAACGTCGATCTCGCCAAAACTGGGCTGGTTCTCGTAGAGCGTCACGAAGGACACTTCTGTCTGAATGACCGACGCTTTTGAAAGCAGGCGTTTGGCATTCCGAAAAACCGAAAGCTCGCCGCCCTGAATATCGATTTGCAGAAAATCGAGATAATCGATTTCCGCAATATCGTCGAGCTTCTTGGTCTGAAGCGGGACCTCGCGCAACACCTCAGCGTTCTGTTCAAAAACCCTGAATACGTTGAGCGACGACGCGCTGGGCTTCAGCGTGCTGGTCCAGCCCGAATAGCGGCAAATATTCAGGGTTTTCCGGGTGCCGTCGCCGACACCGTAGGGCAGATAAGTCTCGTAGGCGGACTTGGTCTTGTTAAGCTCCGCCAAGACTTCCCGCTGCGGCTCGAAGCCCGTGACCCGGCAAAGCCCCCCGTCGAGTATCGCTTTGTAAGGCGGCTCTCCGTCGATCGGATTGGCGCCGACGTCGACCACATGGGTAAGCCGGTCGAATTTCAGCAAAGCGTGAAATGCTTTGAGCATAGGGCATCCTGAAAAAGCGGGAGGTGGGAATATGCCAGAGCGCAGCAACACCGTGCACGCGTTTCTTTGGGTTGGATCGCGGAATTGGAACTGAGCAAGGAATCCGTGTAAATAGGGCCATGGCTAAACACCGGAACCCCATATCTTGAGCGACCGCCTATCAAGGCCCGAGCGGCGCGCGCTCGTGCGTGAGGACGAGCGCCTTCTGGTCCTGCCGATGAATATCGGCGGCGATCCACGGCGCGCCGAGGCTCATATTCGCCACGCCGTTCATCTGCTCCAAAGCGACCGCTCCCCGTCGCCGTGCGCGGCGGTCATTGCGCATCTCTCAGCCCTCTTCGACCGTACGGTTTCCGTCACGACGAAGGGCGAGGTGGCTTGTAAGCGCGGCTGTTCCCATTGCTGTTATCAGCGCGTCACCATAACCGCGCCGGAGGCGTTCTTTATCGCCGGCCACATCCGCGCCGACCGCGCAAAAACCGCCCGCGTCGCCGAAGCCCGTCAGCAGACCAAGGGGCTCTCACTGGACGAACGCAGGCACGCCCGCGTGCCGTGCCCGCTTCTGGTTGATGCGGCTTGTTCAATCTACGCGGAACGGCCCATCGGCTGCCGCGGCGCCATGTCGCTCGACGTCAATGCCTGTATCGGCGCTTATGTGGACCTCAAAGACAATGGCATCCCCATGCCGCTGGATCACATTAAGACCATGAATGTCATGCGCATGATGCTAAGCGCGGCGCTCACGCTCGCGCGCCTGCCCGCGACGGGCTATGAGATGATCGGCGCGGTGGCGGTAGCCCTTGAAGACGGCGCCGAGCGGCGTTGGCTGGCGGGTGAAGATGTTTTCGCGGGCGTCGAGGTGGATAGCTCAACGCCTCCGAACTTCCTCGCGCAAGTCCAGAAAATGGCCGCGCATGTTGCGCCCAGCGTCTGACAGTCCATGATAAGAACATGACGCACCCGGGCACTTTACGCGGCATCGCCATCCGCAGCGCCAAGCGGGCGCCCATGGAGGAACTTTGCGATTCCGAAATTCTCGAAGATGCCGGCGTGGCGGGCGACTTCGGCCGTAGGCCCGGACGCTCCCAAGTGACCATCGTGTCGGCGGAGAAGTGGGCTGGCGCCTGTGCCGAGCTGGGCGTTGATATTCCCTGGCCCGCGCGGCGCGCCAACCTTTGTGTTGCGGGCGTCGATCTAGAACCTATCCCCGGCCGCCAATTGTCCGTCGGCGCCGCGGTGCTTGAGATCACCGGCGAAACCGATCCCTGTTACCGCATGGATCAAGCGCGAGCGGGGCTGCAAGCAGCTTTGCGGCCCGACGCCCGCGGGGGCGTGCGGTGCCGCGTCGTGCGCGGTGGCCGCATCAAGATTGGCGATGCCGTGACACTGCTCAAGGATGCCTAAAGCTTACCTTTTCTCGCACATGAGTCCGCTATTTCCTTACGGAATTTGTCAGCGCGGCGTAACGCTTGGTCGCATCGCCGTTGAAGGCGCTTGGTCCGGTGTGCGTCAGCTGACTCTTCAGATCGATCCATATTTCCCCGCCGATCTGTCGCCATCGCCGGCAAAAGGCGTAATCCTCGCTGAGATAGCGCCTGGTTTCCTTATCGATGACGCACTCGTACAGCGCGTAATAGTTTTTCGTTCGGAATTCCGACGTGCCGGGCGTGTCCGGATGATTGTATTTTGTCTCTGGGTATGCCGCGATCATGCGTTCAATCACCTGGCGCTTGATCAGCAGAAATCCCGTGGCGGCGTATTCGGCGGTGGCGAAATCCTGCTCGATCTTAAGATCCGCTCCGGTGCAATGCTGCGTCGTGTATAGCAGCCCGGCCTCGTTCATGGGCTCGCCTAGGGCCATCTGGCCCGGAATTCTGTTCCAGAAGATATTCTTCACCGGGTAGATCGCGGCCACCATGTCTTTGTCGAAGTCCAAGAGGCGCATAAGCTGGGCCGGCTCGAAGGAAATATCGGCGTCGATAAAAAGCAGGTGGGTCGCGGCCGGGTCGTCAAGAAAATCCGCCGTGATCTGCGCCCGCGCCCGCGTGATCAGCGCGTCGCCGCTCAAAAGATTGACGTAGCTCTCGATGCCGCGCTGGCTGCACTGGCTCATGGCCTTGATGACCGAGGCCATATAGACCGACGTCACATTGCCGCCGAAACAGGGCGTGCCGATGGCGATTTTGGTTGTCATTCTTAACGTTCCGCTATGAACCACAAATTGGTGACGGCGATTTTACTGGGGGCGAAGGCCGCGCGCAGATGGCGCGAGATCTCCTCGGCGGTGTTCAGCCGCACCGCGGCGGTCTCGTCATAGCAGGTGAACTTCCGTCCGATCAGCGCCGACGCCAGCCCTAGGTAATCCTCCAGCGGCGCGAACTGGGAAAACTCGATGTAGTACGAGCGCACGCGCTCGTCCAACGCCATAAGGGCCTCTTTCACCTTCGGCTCCCCGCCTTCGATGTCTATTTTTACGAAGTCGGCGGTCTTGATACCGAGCTTGTCGAACAGCACATCGAGGCGTTCGCACTGTACAGTCTCGGTGCCGGCCGTATCACCCGGCGCCACGACTCTGCTCATGGGACTGGCGCCTCTCTGAATGGCCGCGACTTCCGCGCGATCCGAGATAGCTTGCTGAACGATCTCGATGTGCTCCGTGGGAAAACTCTGTGCCTTTCTGTTGAGTTTAAAAACGCTCAAGTTGTCCGACGACGGTTCAACCGCGACAATGCGCGCGTGTGGGCATTCGCGCGTCAGCCACAGCGACAACTCGCCAAAATTTGCGCCGACATCCACCACGGTCGAAACGTCAATGTTCAAGCGATTGAGCGTCTGCGAAACGTGTCTGCCCCTATGCACCGCCGGCGGCCCCGAGTTCTTCAAATACAACGCCGTATGCGACGACTCCATCAGAATGCCGTCGAAATTGACGAAGATGCCTTCTGGGCGCAGGACAATTTCATTCTGAAAATCGCAAAGCTTCATGGCGCTGTGCAGCTTTGTCGCCAACGTGCGAAGGGCTTCTGCGCGTACAAACCGCAGATCTGAATCGGCAAGCTCTTCGCAATCGCAAGGCCCCGCAGATACAGAAGCGGATCGGCGGTGCGGTAGGCCTCGATCTGCCGCATCAGCGCTTCGTATTTTTCCTGCATGCTCAAGGTTTGGTCCTTTTTAGCCAGACGCGGCGCGCAACGCCCAACTTTTATACAAGATGACGTATCGTGAGGGGCGAAAAAAGCAACCCCAGCAGTGTCCAGGGGGCGACTTTATGGCGCGCGGTGAACCGGATCGACCCAGAGAACGGTCTCGGGCTTTTCAATCGGCTCGATTTCCAGGTTGATGGCCACGGCTTCGTTATCGCTGCGAACCAGCACACATTCCAATACCTCGTCGGTGCTGGCGTTGATCTCCTGGTGGGGAACAAAAGGCGGCACGAAAATGAAATCACCCGGCCCCGCTTCGGCGGTAAACTCCAACGCGTTGCCCCAGCGCATGCGCGCACGGCCCTTCACCACGTAGATCACGCTCTCAAGGTGGCCGTGATGGTGCGCGCCGGTCTTGGCGTTGGGGTGAATGTGCACCGTTCCCGCCCAGATCTTCTGCGCGCCGACGCGGGCCAAGTTGATTGCCGCCGCCCGGTTCATGCCGGGTGTCTGGGCGGTATTGGCATCAAGCTGATCGCCCGGGATGACCTTAACCCCGTGCAACTTCCAATCAACCGACTCGGGGTGCCCAGGCTCGTGAAGATCGTGGGGCGGACCGTGTATGTGATCGCCGCCCATAACGCTACATCACGGCTTTATGGTCTTGGCGATGGCGCGAATCTCATCGGGGCTTTGGTTGCCGTTGAAGTAAGTGCTCGGACGATACAGATATTTGCCGAGGTTCAAGGGCCCAATGATCACCGGCTCGAACCCAATATCGCGGACCAGCGTGGAGGCAATCTCCACGGCTTTTGCGTCCTCTCCGACCATGGCGGTTCCGCGCCTCCCGCCGCTCGGCAGGTTGGGGCTGGGAATGGACGCGAAACCGGTCGAGTTAAATCCGCGAACGACTTTTATGCCGGGCATAAGCTTGGCGAGATATTCGGCCGGGCCCTCTTGCAGCGCCTTTTCTCCTTCGGCACCGTCACGCTGCGGTGATGGATTGCTGACATCAAATACGAGGGGTTTCTTCGCGAGCACCGGCCCGACTTGTTTGGCGAGGGCGGGCATGGCGCTATAGGGAACAACCAGCAGCGCGATATCACCAAAAGCCACCGCCTGTTCCACGGTGCCGGCTTGGGCGTTGGGGCCCGCAGCCGCGACCAGGTCTTTCAGCTCCTCCGGCTTGCGGGATGAAAACATCACCTGGTATCCGGCTTTGGCCAAAGCCGTACCGAGTCCTCCGCCCATGCGCCCCGCGCCGATGATGCCGACCTTCGGTTTCGCCGCGGCGGCGGCGAAGGCGAATTTCGAAAAGACTGAGGCCGCCGATAGTGTGCCCGCGACACCGAGGAAGTGACGGCGCCGAATAATCGCTCTGAAATTCTGCATGATGATGCTCCCCTTGGTTACGCCCGGCATTATGCAGCGGTAACCGTTGGTGGTCCAGCAGGAGACTGTCGTATATCTCGTAATATTTTCGCGACAAACTGCGTCTTGCCGTCGGTGTAAGCCGCTCGATCGTTCCGGTAAGTGGCAGCGAGTTGCTTCTTTTACTGCGCGTACGCCGCCTTAAAGGCTTTAAAGGCTTTGCACGTCTTTCGCGCCCCAGAAACTCACGATAAGTCCGCCGACAACGATGAGGGCGCCCCCAATCAATACAGGCGCCGTCGGCAACGTCCGAAAGGTGAAGAAGCTCACGATCTGCCAGACAACAAAAAGCGTCGCGATATACAGACCCACGACACGCTCAAAAGGAAGCGGCACAAGATTTAGAAATGTCCCGTAGCCGAGCAACAAGCATGCGCCAATGGCAATCGGCACCACGCGCTGAAACCCGGCCCTCTCAAACAAACCAATACGGACGAGTGCGTCGCCCGTGGACTCAAGTGTGGTTGCGAGAATCAGAAAACCAAGAGCGAAGAGGGACTTGTTCATGACTTTTTCATTTCACGAGTGATGGAGTGCAGAACTAGAGGCGTATTCAAAAACGCGCCCTAAAATGCGAGCCGAACAGCCAGGGCCGCAATATATAGCCCGATGCCGAATATGGCGTGGTTCATGAGGCTTCGGAGCCTAGCCTGAGTGGGGTTTGGCGCCTTTGAAGACGCAGCACCCAACCCAAACGATGGCTGCAATACAAAAAATGGCAGCACAACGGTGCCAAGGCCCAGAATCACCGCCGGCGGAAGTGTGGGCTGCTCAAGCCAGGACGCGGGCGTCAGCTGCACGAGCATCAGGGCGAAGAAAATGCCGATTGCGTAGTGCGCGATCCAACCGACAGCGCACTCTGCTGGCTTAGGTGACGCGGCGGAAATGCTCTTGTGGCGGAAGGTACCTTCGGGAATATGGCGCAACCACCGGCCCACGAGGCAGTAGTTGGGCGTTGGAATATTGAAGGCGCGTTTAAGGAATACCGACCACAGGTCCATAACAAGAGTTGCGCCGATCCCCACGGCAACCGCGGCCGGAAGTTCGCTGACTTCGATGCTCATATGAAGCAATGTACTGGACACCCATAACTGCGCGCGAGCTTATTCGGGTAGCGGCGAAAAGCTCATTGCGAGGCGGCGTCTGGTCTGATTTAGATATGCGCTGCGGCCGTGTGTCGAAGCTCGGAATCCTAGCCGTGAATGAAGCCATACTCCATCTCAAGGACGGCCAGAGCCGCGCGATCCGCATGCCGGTCGGCCGCGAGCTCCAGGGCATTTTTCATTATATACGCGCGCCCGCCGATACAGCGGGAAGGACGCTGCGCCTGCAGGATCTCACGGGCGCTGCGATAGACGTTGCCGCCACCGACATCGCCGGCCTCGAGGTCCCGCCACCTCATGCCCTGATCCGCAATTTCATGACGGAAGCCGAGCTCGATCAGGTCTTGGCCTTCACGCTCACGCACGCGCATGCTTTCCAAGACGCGGGCACCTACGAGGCGCCCAAGCCGGGCGAATCAACCAAGGGCCGGCGCTCTCGTATTCTGGACGGACCTGCAAACGGGGCCATGGCGGCGCTCATCCTGCCGAAGTTGCAAGCCTTAATGCCGAAACTCTGGCCGCAGCTCGGCATGAGTCCGCTGCTTTTGCGCAATTTGGAATGTCAGATCACCGCCCACGGCGACGGCGATTACTTCGCTATCCATACGGACAACAGCCCGCCGGAGATTGCCTACCGCCGTATAAGCTACGTCCACTACTTTCACCGCGAGCCCAAACAGTTCAGCGGTGGTCACCTGTGCCTCTACAACACGCTGCTCCAGGACGGTTACAGCAAGTGCGGCCAGCTCGCGGCCGACATCGACCCGCCGCGTAACGGCCTCATGATCTTTCCCACCCACATCTACCACCGTGTTAGCCCCATCCAGTCCGCCTCCGGCGCCCTCACCGATCAGCGCTTAACCTTAAACGGTTGGCTGTTCTGAGGTATTCGCTCTTTACGGGCGTCGCATGTCCCGGTGTTACAATTGCCCCAAATCTGACGGCTCCCTGGGAGGGGCCCAGCGCCTATGCCAAGCCCCTATTTATATGGTAAAGTCACGTGCGCCCGATATCCGCGCGCCGCAAGCGCATAGGGAGGACTTGATGGCCTATACACTGAACATCAATGGCGTCCGTCACACCGTCGATGTTGACGGGGAGACGCCGCTGCTCTGGGTGTTGCGTGATACGCTCGACCTCAAGGGCGCGAAGTATGGGTGTGGCGGCGGTATGTGCGGCGCTTGCACGGTGCATATCAATGGCTCCCCGGCCCGTTCGTGCGTCCTGCCGGTCGCCGGCGTCGTCACCGCCGCCATCACCACCATCGAAGCCATCGGCGACACACCGGTCGGCAAGAAGGTTCAGGAAGCCTGGCTCGCGGTCGACGTCGCCCAGTGCGGTTACTGTCAGCCGGGCCAGATCATGGCGGCGACGGCGTTGCTCACGTCCAAGCCGAAGCCCACCGATGCCGAAATCGAGGCGCACATGAACGGCAACATCTGCCGCTGCGCGACATACAACCGCATCCGCACGGCCATCAAAATGGCCGCCGGCGAAATCGCGTAAGGAAGGGCCCACAATGAATCAAATCATGAATCATCAATCCCCAATGACCTCGCGAGTGACTTCGCGCCGCGTGTTCCTGAAGGCGAGCGCTGCTGCCGGCGGCGGCCTGCTTCTCAACTTCAAACTCGCGCCGCTCAGTGCCGCCGCGGCCAACACGCCGGAGACGGCATATGGCGCCTTCATCCGCGTAGCACCCGACGGCATCGTCACCATCGCCGCCAAGAACCCCGAGATCGGCCAAGGCATCAAAACTTCGCTGCCGATGATCATCGCCGAGGAACTGGACGTCGATTGGAAGAACGTGCGCGTCGAGACCGCGTCCGTCAGCGAAGAAAAATTCGGCTTGCAATCGGCGGGCGGCAGCACCTCGATCCCGCGCAACTGGGACAACATGCGCCGCGTCGGCGCCGCCGGCCGGCAGATGCTGGTGGAAGCGGCTGCCAAGACCTTGCGCGTTCCCGCCAGCGAATTGACCACAGCCTCGGGTGTCGTCACCCATGCCGCCTCCGGCCGTTCGCTGACGTACGGCGAGATCGCAAGCAAGGCCGCCGTGGTTCCGGTGCCCGACTTGAAAACGGTCGTGCTGAAGGATCCCAAGACCTTCAAGATCATCGGCACGGCGACCAAGGACGTCGACGGCCCGGCCATTGTCACCGGCAAGCCGCTCTACGGCATCGATGTCAGCGTGCCCGGCATGTTGTATGCGACCTACGAGAAATCGCCGGTATTCGCCGGCACGGTCGCGCGCGCCAACGTCGATGAGGTGAAAGCAATGCCCGGCGTACGGCACGTGATCGTCGTGCCCGGCACGCTGGCCCCCGGCGCAACGCGCCTGAATTCGGGCCTTTCCGGCGGCGTCGCCATCGTCGCCGACAGCTGGTGGCAGGCGGTCACGGCGCGGCGTAAGCTGCGCATCGAATGGAATACGCCCGCGTCGGTCTCGCAGAGCAGCGAAGGGTTCGCCGCCCGCGCCGCCGAACTGGCCAAGCAGAAGCCCGAGATGTCGATCCGCCGCGACGGCGACGTCGATGCCGCCTTCAAGGGCGCGGCCAAAATCGTGGAAGCGTCTTACAGCTATCCGTTCCTGGCCCATGCCTGCATGGAGCCGCAAAACGCCACGGCCCATTTCAAAGACGGCAAACTCGAGATCTGGTCGCCGACCCAGAACCCGGGCGCCGGCCGCGGTATCGCGGCCAAGGCGCTCGGCGTCGCCGAAAAAGACATCACCATGCATATGGTTCGCGCGGGCGGCGGTTTTGGTCGGCGCGGCGCCAATGGCAACGAAATGTGCGCCGAGGCGGCCTGGATCGCGCGCGAAGCCGGCGCGCCCGTCAAGCTGGTGTGGACGCGCGAGGACGACATCCGCCGCGATACCTACCGGCCCGGCGGCTTCCATAACTTCAAGGCCGGCCTTGATGCGCAAGGCAAGCTGATCGCGCTTAGCGACCACTTCGTCAGCTATGGCTCCAACGGCAACTTCGCCAACAATGCCGCCATGGGCGGCAACATATTCCCGGCCGAGTTCGTGCCGAATCTGGATTTTGGCGCAAGTTTAATGCCTCTCGGCACGCCGACCGGCTCCCTGCGCGCGCCAGGCAGCAATGCCCTGGCCTTCGTCTTCCAGTCGTTCTTGGACGAGTTGGCCCATGCCTCCGGTCGCGATCCGCTGGAGTTCCATCTCGACCTGCTCAAGGAGCGCCGCGCCAAAGCTGCAGGCGGCGGCGACGACGGGCGAGCGGCCTTCAACCCTGAACGCATGACCGGGGTTCTCAAGCTTGTTGCCGAGAAGGCCGGCTGGGGCAAGCGCACGCTGCCGGCAAACACCGCTCTCGGCCTCGCATATTATTTCTCGCATTCTGGCTATGTCGCCCATGTCGCCGAGGTAATGGTCAACGGACCAAACCCAACGCCGCGTAACGTCAAGGTCAACAAGATCTGGGTCGTGGCCGACGTTGGCGGCCACATCGTCAATCCCTCGGGCGCCGAGAACCAAGTGCAAGGCGCCGTGCTTGACGGCATCGGCCAGATCATGGGCCAGGCCATCACCATCGCGCGTGGTGCCACGGTCGAGAGCAATTTCGACGCCTTCCCGCTCCTGCGCATCAATCAGGCGCCGCCGGTGGAAGTCCACTTCCTGCGCACCGGCAACAACCCGACGGGCCTGGGCGAGCCGGCCCTGCCGCCGACGCTGCCGGCCATCGCCAACGCGATCTTTGCCGTGACGGGCAAGCGTCTGCGCGACCTGCCACTGAGCAAAAGTCCGGGGGCTTCGGTCTAGGAATATCGAAGTTCGGCGAGGATTTTTCGCGGCGCGTCGATGCGTTGCAAAAGGTTGTGCCGCGTCATCTCGGCGATCAACTCGGGATCGGCAATCATCAGTCGGTCGCGGTAGAAGCGATGGGTGGGTTCGGCATTGCCCGATGCAACAGCGTCCATCACCGCATCGCGCGCTTCCAGGTGAAACGGGCCGACGGCCTGGGCGATATCAATCTGCCCCCACCATTTATCGGCAAAGCGCCCGAGGGTGACATATTTCTGCCAGAAGGCCGCAAAGCCGCAGCAGGCGTAATGCAGAATGAACGGGCCCCGATAACCCACCCCCGTAAATTTGCCGCGCCGCGCGAAACCGTGAACGTTCACCGGCAGCATGCCGGGCGCCGCCAGGCGTACCGCGGATTTGCCGTTTCCGTAGAAATGAAAGAATGTCTCGACGCGTTGACCGGCGCGGGCAATGAGCGCCCGCTCCTCCGGCGACGGCGCGTTGGATAGCGGCATTTTGAAGAGCGTGACGCTGCGGAAGAAGTCGCCGGTATCCTCGGTTTCAGGCACGGCCTCGAAATTGGCGTAGGTGGAAACATCTGCCGGTGTCGTCGCGAGTGCTGCAAAATGCGCCCCGGCGTGGCCACCGGAGGCGTCGCCGCCCGGGACGTAGAAAAGCTCATCGGAATCGATATGCAACAGCCAGTCGAAGCCCATGGCGCGGGCCAAATTCATGGCATGCTCGGCGTTAAGAAGCTGGCGCGCCATGACCTCGCGCTCGACGTGGGGGCCCGCCTCGTTCCAGAGCGCCGTACCACGCCAGGCGCGCTGCAAATCCTCGCCCCGCGCGATGGCCGTTATGTCCGGCTGGGTACGCGCCCAGGCCAGCATCGAATCGGCGGGGTCGTCAAAGAACAAGAGGAAGTGCGCAAAGCCGATCGCGCGGTGGTAAGCGATAAACGATCCCAAGGTCACCGCGGCATCGCGCAAGGTCGTAACAATGGCCGCGCGCACCGTCATAGAAAAGCAGGCGTGCCGCTATTTCTTCTCGTGCAGCACAATGGGCTTAAAGGGCTTGGCTTCGCTTTTGACGATCAGCTTGCTTCTGATGGCATCGAATTTCTTGAAATGTTCCGTGGTGCGATGGAATTGGTACGCGGCCTCGTTAACATAAATCTCGTAGAGGAAGATACGGTTCGGATCGGTCGCCGAAGATACGACATGAAACTGAAGGCAGCCCGGCTCTTTGATGCTGGCCGCGCTGTTCTCCTCAATGGCTTTTCTAAAAGCTTCGATCTGGCCCGGAATGACTTCCATATCGACCGTGAGGACAAAATACGTCGTGGGCAATTGAATCTCAGCGGCCTGGGCACGCATCGGCATGGCCGCGCAGGCCGCAACACAAAGCGCCACGAGGGCGATCAACAGTCGTGATTGTTTCATTTCATTAAGTCCTTCATCTGAGTGAAAGCCTGACGACGTCTCGGGCGCGCAGCGCGGCCGTTTCAAATAACTAGCGAACCCGCAAGTATCTGGGGCGGCTCAAGAAGAACCGCCCCAGTGTCTGCTAGAAGCTACGGCTGTTCGCGTACGGTTGTGACGGGGCCTTCGCCGAATTCCAGATAATCCACGGCGCCATCTCTGGCCCAGGAGCAATGGACCGACTCAGCGGGCTCAACAAAGTACTCGCCGGCTTTATGGGCGACGCTGGTAGCGACGGACACGACCTTCGTGTTGCAGACGTACAGCGTGCCCGAGAGAATCGCGATGTGGCGGTCCTGGTTATGGTGATGCGGTGTCGACAACCCGCCGGCGGGTATGAAGGTGCGGATAATATAGAACCCCGGCTTTCTGGAATCGCCGACGATGGTTTTAGCTTGCGTGGCCGGCGGGTTCGCGATGGGAACGTCGGCCCCCGGACTTGCCGCGCTTGCCGCGTATAGAGCGCCGGAAAGCGCGAGAGCGACCACGCCAGCTGTAACGATAGACCGCATCATTTTCTCCTCCCTGATTGACACACGATGACACCGCATTGGTCGCGTCAAATTTAGCGCACGTTCGCGCGTCTCGCTATGGCTTTTACAGCCTTGGAAAGGTAGCCTACCGCTTAGGGATGGCCCGGAGCCCGGGAAAAGCGGGGGATCAAACGATGGCTTTCGAAGCATTGCGTGGGTGGACGTCGCAACAAAAGCACGCCGTCGCGGCGACGTTTTTTGCCTGGGCCACGGACATCTTTGATTACTTCGTGCTGGTCTTTGTTCTGAGGGATGTCGCGGCTGAATTCGGCGTTAGCCTCACCGAGGTCGCTTTCGCCACAACGCTTACGCTGGCTATGCGTCCCGTCGGCGCATTCATCTTCGGGCGCCTCGCCGATCGCTACGGCCGCAAGCGCGTCTTGATCGCCGACATCGCTCTTTACTCCGGTTTCGCGCTGGCAACCGCCTTTGCTCCGAATATTTTTATATTCCTGTTGATTCGAACCTTGTTCGGCGTCGCCATGGGCGGCATCTGGGGTGTCGGCGCGTCTCTGGCCTTTGAGACTATCAAGACGGAATCGCGCGGATTTGCCTCGGGCCTGCTGCAGGCCGGATATCCGACAGGTCATCTGTTGGCCTCGGCGGCCTACGCTCTGTCCTACACCAGCATTGGATGGCGCGGCTTGTTTGCTCTGGGAGCTGTGCCGGGCGTGTTGGTCATTATTTATATGGCAACCGCCGTAAAGGAATCGCCCGTCTCCAGCTCGCCGACACGGTCGTCTGTGTCGACCATTGAGGTCCTGCGCTCACACTGGAAGCTGGTCGTATATGGCGTCCTCCTGATGACCGGGTTCAATTTCTTTGCACACGGCACGCAGGATCTGTATCCGACCTTCCTGCAAAAGCAGCACGGCCTCAGCCCCGAAATCGTCGGCACGATTGGGGTTATCTATGGCATTGGCGCCGTCATCGGCGGCGTGACGTTCGGTTCCATGAGTCAGGTGTGGGGCCGCCGGCGCACAATCATCATCATGTCGCTGGTCTCGGTACCGGTTGCGTTTCTTTGGGCCTATGCCCCGACGATCGCGACACTCGCCATAACCTCTTTCCTCATGCAAGTCTGCGTTCAGGCGGCCTTTGGCGTTATCCCAGCGCACTTGAACGAGCTTGCACCCAAAGGCGCACGTGCGACGTTCCCCGGCACGGTCTATCAGCTGGGCAACCTCATCGCCGCCATCAACCTGCCTCTACAGGTCGCCATTGCCGAGCGCTACGACTACAGTATGGCCTTGGTCACGATTGCCGTCGCGTCGGCGCTGTGGATTGCGGTCTTCATTTATTTCGGACGAGAAGCGCGCGAGACGGATATGACCGCCTAGATTCGCGCGTGGCTATGAAAAGAAGCACAGCGCTTGTTCTTCAAATCATCGTTGTGCTCGTCGGCATCGGCAGTCTTGCGCTCATGCTGTGGGAACCGCACCTTGAGGGCCGGAACGCCCAGGCCACGGTCTTTGAGATCTATTTCAACGATCCCTTTCTGGCCTACGCCTATGTCGGGTCCACTCCCTTTTTCGTGGCGCTCATTCACGCCTTCAAGGTCTTAGGACTAGCCGGACAAAATAAGGTGTTCTCGCCGGCGGTCCTAAAGGCGCTGCGAACCATAAAATATTGTGGGGTAGCTTTGATTGGCGTCGTCGCGGGCGCGGAAATCTTCATCATGCTTGGCGATTCAGACGACCGCGCCGGCGGGGTTCTCATGGGCCTGCTCGCGACCCTTGGCGCGATCGCGATGGCCGCGGCGGCGGCGATATTTGAACGGAATTTGAAGAACGCCGCGGGTATGCCGCAGCCATAGCCTTTAGCCGGCGCCGCTTGTGGCGCCGGCTAAATCCCAGTTCCTACTTCAGCGAAATAACCGCAATCGCGTTGTTGGGGTTCATAGGAATCACGAGCTGATTGGCGCCCGAGTCGTAACACATCGACGCGGCGCTCGGGACGTTCATGGCGATCGCTTCGGCCGGCTGGCCCGGTCTGATGCGCGACACGGCGCCGTTGCGCACGCTGCTCACGTACTTGGTGCCGTCCTTCATGATCACCAAGCCGTCGTTGCCCGGCTGTACCGCCTTTTCCGTTTTCAACACCTTGGCTGCGGGCGACAACGTAATGACGTCGTTGGTTCCCACATTTACCACGGCAATATTGCCGTCAGGGTCCAGGGCGATCCCGTTCGGTTGGAACAAGGGCGCGCCGACAAAAAACTCGCTGCTCTTTCCGTCGGGTGTGACCTTGATCACTTTCCAGGTCTTGGGGTCGGGTGTGTCGCCGCCAATTCCGGTCTGGGTGCCGTAGATCGTGCCGTCCTTGGCGACGGCGATGTCGTTGAGGTTCGGCACGCCTTCCGACTTGATTTCACCCATGGGCGCGCCGGTCTTCAGATCGAACTTGCGGATCACCGAGGCCGTGGGTTCGCCCAACTTCAAACCGCCGTCGACGTCGGCCACATAGTAGATGCCGTTTTGGACATCGCCGCCCAGCGGATTGTTGAGTGTGAGCCCATCGCGGGTCGCGCCGATCCATTTGGATGTGTGTACGGTCCCGTCGTGATTGATGAGGGATACATAGCCGTCGTTGGCAATCTCGTTCTGCGCAGCACCCCGGCTCGGCACGATGATAAGGCCGCGCGCCTCATCGTAGGAACAGCTCTCAGCGAAGTTGAACCCGCCGTAGACTTTGACGTTGCTGCTCATGGCATTGAATTGTCCATTCGCCACCACGCCCAAGGGCTGCCCCGCCGCGAACGGTTTGGCGGCCGTCTGAGCCAACGACACGCCGGTAAACAAGCAGCTTGTGACCAACAGGCCGGCGGCCCCAGAGCTCAAAATAGACCCGAAAATGCGAATCATTGCGTATTCTCCCAATTCATCCCGTCTCGAAGCGCTGATAGCCGACGCCGCGAACGGCGCCGGCTATGGCTGACAAATTGAGCGCTCAGTTAGTCGATAGCAAAACAATAGAGGAGCCCAGCGCCGCCCGTGCTCACCAAGTTCTCCTGGCCGCAGCCGCGGCTGGGGTGCGTCGAATTCCACGACACGTTCGGTCCGCCGGTGCGGTCGAAGTGGCCCAGTTGAGCGACGCCATCGGCCGCGCTGCTCGTCCAGTTCTTGCAGGTGTGATCGGCGGCATCGGTGAACGCGGTGCCGTCCGGGTTGCTGCCGGTCAGGATATCGTGCTGGTTGGGGGTGTCGCCGACGCCCTTGATGGGATTGCCCTTCTCGTCGAGCGCCGTTGCCTTTGTAAGGGTGTTGCCAAGCCGGGCAAGTTCGAGTGTATCGCCGTGCAGATCCGCGAGGCCCTGGGCAACGCGGCCACCCTTGGCGTTGAACCACGGACCCTTGCCGATCCGATCGCGGGCATTTACAGCACCCGCGCCTTGCGTGCTCAAATAGGCGTGCCATACGTTCTTCGCCGAGCCCGCAGCTTTCGCCAATGCCGCGCAGTGCCTATCGGCGCCCGCGAGGCCGCCCAGATCGGCGCCTTTGCCCAATCCCACGCTGCTCACGAAGAAATTCATCGGTGGCGGCGGTGCGGCGGCCTGTTGCGCCATCGCCAAACTACCCACGAGCATCGCTACCGACGCGCCCGCAACGAAAAGTATCTTTTTCATCTAATGTCCTCCCTGTTCTGGTCCCTGAGGACGGCAGAATATCTAGTCTCCCGGCGCGCGACAAACCTTTCACGGGGCTAGCGTGCGAAATGCGCCTGTTACAAAGTAACGCCCGGATTATCGGCAGCCTGAAACGCTGGTTGATCAAGGGATTGGCGTGCCCTCTCCACATTACTGAAACGTGCTGTAGGCTGGCGGCCATGACAGTCGCCCGCTCCATCGTTCGACGCTTAAGTGCCTCTGCGCCGGTACTTCCGGGAACGGCGCCCTTGATCGTGTTCGACGACGTCTGTGTGCTCTGCTCGCACTTCGTCCAGTGGGTGGTCCGCCACGACCGGTATGGCCGGTTCCGATTCACATCCGCACAAGGCTCCCTGGGTCAGGCGCTCTACCGCGACCTGGGCCTCGATCCGGTCCGGTTCGAGACCAACCTGCTAGTGGTGGACGGCATGGCCTACGTCAAGTTCGCCGGCATCATCGAGATCGCCACGCGGCTGGGCGGGGCCTGGCGCGCGGCGGCGTTGCTCAGACTGCTGCCTGGGTCACTGGGCGATTGGATTTATGATAGAATCGCACAAAACCGCTACGGTCTGTTCGGCCGGCGCGAGACGTGCTGGACGCCTCCACCCAGCGTGGCCGACCGGGTGATCTGAAAACCTCAGAATAGTCGCCCCTGCAGCCAGATAATCGCGGGATACACGGCCGGCCACGTCCAGAAGAACCTGTTGAGGCCGAACAGGCAGGCGTTGGCGAGATGGAACACTCCAGCGACCGCCAATCCGACCACCAATGTCGGTCGCGAGGCCAGCGTCAACGGAAAGCCGATTTCGAACAGAATCACCGCCCAGGACATGGCGTGCAGAATCGCGGGCTGCGTTGCCCAGCCGCGCACGCCCTCGCTCACGGGATAGGCGGAGAAAGCGAACACCTGACGCAAGGCCCGCCCGTTGCGCCAGTCCGGATTCACGATCTTCACCCAGCCTGCGATGAAGTAGGACAACACCACCTGCGCCCCGAGATAACCGAAGGCGATTTCGCGCCCTTTCTCCGTCGGTAGGCACTCTGAAAGCGTCAGGCACCAAAGCGCCAGAAGCCCCATGCGGTCGCTGCCGCCATTAAAGGGCCCCTGAAAACGATGGAGTATTACCAGCGAAAGCAGGGCTAAGCCTACCAAGGGCCAAGGCGCCAAAGACCATGATGTTAAAGACTGGGGTGTCATGGCGCCCAGGATCACCAACACGCACAGCGCCATTCGCGCCAGGAATAAGACCTGTTCGTCGCGGAACCGGCGCAGGTGCTCGGCGCTCTGCTGGATGAATGCCAGCGCGAGAAGCACCTCCGTCAGGCGGGTGGCGGTGTCGAGAGTCATCGGACGGTATTGATCACGACGCGGCGTGGATCGGAGACAAAGGCGATCTCGCGGGCAATCCTGTTCTCGTGCTCGCTTAAAAGCGCGATCCGGAATCTCAACCACGCCCCGTTCCACTCCGGGCAGTCGTCAAAATCGGCGGCGATGCGGCGGAATATCTCGTTCTCGCTATGCTCCGTCGGTTCGTCCAGCAGCCGTTCTGCGCAACTCACGACAAACATCGTCTCGTTCCACCACGCATTCCAGAACAATCGCCCAAGCATGGCGGGGAGCGGCACGCGGTTAGGACGGGGGCGGAACTCCCGCCAGTCGCCGGCGGGTTCTTCAGGCGACTTCAGGAGCGTGTATTCGATGCGCGGCGAAGCCCCGATCACGTTGAAGAAATTCCAAGATGGGACCAGCGCCGGAAGCAGCAATTTGGGTGTGCGAATCATGGCCGCAAAAACATGATGCACGGGACGAACTCCAAGAAGGGGCGAACTCCAGGAAAAGTATCGGGCCAAGCGATATGAAGGCATGAACCGCCGGACCATAAGGATCGCGCTTAAATCGGGCCGTGGCAACAGCGGGCAGGGTTTGTTGATTGGCCCCCTTGCTGGCTGCCAAGCCATATGTTAAATACTGAACCGAATGGTTCAGTATACGCAAGCCCGCTTCGATGCCTCCTTCGCCGCGCTCTCGGACGCCACCCGGCGCGGCGTTCTGGAACAACTCGGGCGTACAGACGCTTCGATCACGGAGCTTGCCGAGAAATTCCACATGACCCTCACGGGCATGAAAAAGCATGTCGGCGTCTTGGAGCAGGCGGGGCTTGTCACCACGGAGAAGGTCGGGCGCGTGCGGACCTGCAAGCTCGGCCTGCGGCGCCTGGCGGAAGAAGCGGCATGGATCGAGCGGTACCGCCAGCTCTGGGCCGCGCGCTTCGACGCGCTGGACGCGGTTGTCGAGGACCTGAAACGCAAGGAGAGGGCCGATGGGCGCAAAAAAAAAGAATGAGACAACGGTGGAGCGGACGTCGGACCGTGAGCTGGTGGTGACGCGAACCTTCAACGCCCCGGCGCGCATCGTGTTCGAAGCCTGGACCAAACTCGAGCTGTTCAAGCAATGGTGGGCGCCGAAATCCTTCGGCATCTCCTTCGTGTCCTGCGAGGCCGATATCCGTACAGGGGCGCTTACCGTTTTGTGTTCGCCCATCCTGCCGCGGAGCAGCCTATGGCGTTCTTCGGCAAGTACATCGAAGTCACGCCTCACACCCGCATCATCTGGACCAATGAAGAAAGCCCCGAGGGTTCGACAAGCACCGCGACCTTCACGGAAAAGGGCGGCAAGACAGTGGTCGTGGTGCACGACCTCTATCCGTCCAAGGAGGCACTAGACGCCGCCATGGCCTCCGGCAGCACGGGCGGGTTCCCTGAACAGTTCGAGCAGCTGGACGTGCTGCTTGGCACTCATTCTTAGCCTGCGCGGGACTTGCTTCCGCTTCGACGCGTTCAAACGGCCATAACTTATGGTATCCTTTGAACAGCGTAAGAAGAGGAGGACGATATGACCATCCATATGACGCGCCGCGCCGCCGTGTCGGCGGGACTCGGCGCGGTGACTTCCATGGCCGCAACGCCGGAAACAAGCGCCGCTTCGGCCAACAATGCTCTGTTTAGTGTTGCCCAGCCCACCGTGCCGGTTGTCGGCACCGGTGCCTTGTTCCCGGTTCGGCGTGTCTATTGTATAGGCCGCAACTATGCTGCTCACGCTCGCGAAATGGGATCTGATCCTAACCGCGAGCCGCCGTTCTTCTTTCAGAAGCCCGCGGACGCGGTCATGGTTGTTCAGCCGGGCGCCACCGGCAGCATTGCCTATCCGACGCTGACCAAGGATTTCCATTATGAGATTGAGCTGGTGGCGTTTCTAAAGTCGGGCGGAAAGAACATCCCGGTCGAGCAAGCCCTCGACCATGTGCTCGGCTACACCCTGGGCCTCGACATGACGCGCCGCGACCTTCAAAACGCCATGAAAGCGGAGCAAAAGCCCTGGGAAATCGGCAAGAGCTTTGACCAATCGGCCCCCATGGGTCCGATCCATCCGGTGGCTAACGTCGGCCATATCATCAAAGGCCGCATCTCCCTCGCGGTGAATGGCGCCGTAAAGCAGAATGCCGACCTGAACCAGATGATCTGGAACGTCGCCGAGCAGATCGCCCAACTTTCCCGCGCCAATGAACTGAAGGCCGGAGACATTATTTTCTCCGGCACGCCCGAGAATGTGGGGCCGGTTGTCTCCGGCGACACGATGACAGGCAAGATCGAAGGCTTTCCAGACCTCGTCGTGAAAGTGACCTAATCCCCGAATTGTGATTGGTGCGCCGGCGTAAAGTGCGCGACCTTTCCTTCCTGAAACCCATGAAGAGAGAACACATGAGAATTCATCCGGCTTTTCTCGCCCCTTTCGCACTTCTCATTCCGACGCAAGCGAGCTCGCATTTTCAGCTGATGGAACCGGTGCCGACGCTCATTCTCGATGACCGTGGCAATCCTCAGAAGCCGGAGCCGTGCGGTGGAACGACGCACGGTTCGACGCCGGCAACTGCCGTGGTGACGCCCGTTCGCGGCGGCACGCAGCTCCATATCAAAGTGAAGGAAACCGTTTATCATCCGGGGCACTACCGTATTGCCCTGGCGGCTGACCCGACGGGTCTGCCGGAGGATCCCGAAACCGTTACGCGCAGTACGGAGAAGGGCCCTTATTCCGTCTCGGCCAAGATTGACAAAAGTCCAAAGGCGCCCGTCCTCGCGGATGGGTTGTTCGTCCATAGCGAACGTTTCCCATCCGGTCACATCTGGGAAACTGATGTTCGCATTCCGAACATCGACTGCGAGAATTGCACGCTGCAGGTCATCCAATGGATGGCTGAACACGGGTTTAATGCTGAGGGGGGCTATACCTATCACCACTGCGCTGAATTAAAGATCAGTGCGGACCCTAAGCTGCCGCGCGATCAAGGGTGGGCTGGTAA
This sequence comes from Fidelibacterota bacterium, assembly GCA_947475295.1. GTDB lineage: Bacteria > Pseudomonadota > Alphaproteobacteria > Rhodospirillales > Rhodospirillaceae > SHVO01. Next base: position 12,575 of record CANJLF010000023.1, on the reverse strand, counting down.
AAAATAGACCAGTGTAGCCGCACCGCAAATCTTTGCACACCCTAACCGGGGTGGTGTCGCAATGCTGGAGCGACGGCGACTGCCGAACAGGTGCCTAAACAGCCGTCAGGTCACTGGAATATGTTCTGGGTTACGTCTGAAAGGCGCGGGCGGTCCTATCGGACCGCCCGCCACACATACGCCCTCCGGCCCTATGATGCAAAATCCGCTCGGTGAGCGAACGACTCGCTAAGCAGGGGTAGCGGCGCACACTCATACTGAGGCAATATAAGCTGCGGTCCATTCAATATGGGGGAGAACCGACATGGGCATAGCCAATAGCATTACATACTTCCGCATCGCGCTGCTGACGGCCGCGATCGCAACGCTACCGCAGGCGCTTTCTGCGGCCGAGGTCAAACACCTCAATCCCGCCATTGAAAAGCTTGCGGCGGGCAAACCTATTATCGGATTACAGACCGGCAGCATGACGGCGGATAACGCCCGCGCCATGGCGCGCGCCGATGCCGACTATGTCTACGTCGACATGGAGCACACGCCAATGGATATGGCGGCGCTGCACCAATTCGCGGCCGGCATGGTCGATAAAGCCACCGCGCTTCGGAAGGGCAACGCCCAGCCGAACGTGGCGTTGTTCGCGCGCTTTGCGCCCTATGGCCGCGAGGGCGCGCAGTGGATCGCAAAGCAGGCCCTCGACGGCGGTCTGATGGGCGTCATCTTCAATGGCATCGATACGCCCGCACAGGCATCGCTCGCGGTTCAGAACATGCGCTACCCGCAAAAGAAGACCTCGAAGTACCAGAAACCCGTCGGACTGCGTGGATCCGGCCCCGCCGCCGCTCTCTGGGCGTGGGGTATCTCGGCCAAAGAATATGAGGCACGCGCCGATGTGTGGCCGCTCAATCCCGACGGCGATCTCCTGGCCATCATGATGATCGAATCGACCGAAGGCTTGAAAAACATCGACGCCATCACCGCGGTACCGGGTGTTGGCGCGATCTTCCTCGGCGCTGCCGGCGACCTTCATCAGTCGCTGGGCGTGGAAGTCGACGCACCGGAGGTCGAACAGGCCCGGCAGACGATCTTGAAGGCCTGCATTAAAAACAACGTCGCCTGCGGCCTTTCCGAAACCACCGCGGCGGGCATTACGCGCCGCCTGGCCGAGGGCTGGAAAATGATCCGCACGACTGAAGTGGCCATCGCGCAATGGAAGGCTTCTCAGCCAAAGTAAGCGGTGGGGGCCGGAGAAGCGTCGCGTCTGGACTATGAGGAAGCGCTGGGCGCGCGCTTGGCGTCCAAACGGAAACGCCAAAAGAAGGGAATCTTACGTGATGAAATTCGGATGGATCGCCGCGCTTGCCGCCGTCATCGTCGCGCCTGTGGTCGCCGCGCCCGCCGCCGCCGATGAACTTGTCATTCGCAAGCCCTTGGCGGCCTACAACATTACCTTGGAGGCGCTCAAGGCGGGTTACGAAGCTTCTTCGGGCGACAAGATCAAGATCGTCGAAGGCAATGATGTCCCCGCCGATCTCGTGATCACGTTCAAAACCGATATCGAAGCGCAATTCAAAGCGGGTAAGCTAGTTTCAGTGGGCGCTGACGTCGCCGAGATGCGCGTGGGTATGGCGGTTAAGGAAGGTGCTGCGAAGCCCGACATTTCCACGCCCGACAAGTTCAAGGCGGCGATGCTTGCCGCCAAGTCCGTCGCCGTATCGCGCGGCCCCAGCGGTCAGTACCTGACGACCGAGCTGTTTCCAAAACTCGGCATCGCCGATCAGATGAAACCCAAAACCGTCGTCGTCACCACGGGCCTGGTCGCCGAAGTGGTTCCCCGGGGCGAGGCGGAAGCGGGTTTCCAGCAGATGAGCGAGCTCTTGCCGATCAAGGGCATCTCCATCGTTGGTCCGCTGCCGGAGTCCATTCAGCGCGTCACGGTTTACACTGCCGCAATTACCACTGATGCGAAGGCGGGCGCCGCTGCCATGCGTTTCATCGCCTATGTCAAAAGCCCTGCGGCCGCCGCCGCCTATAAGGCCACGACTGTTGGACAGATAAAGTAGCCCGGGTGAAGTAGCCAAGAACCCGGATACGCTGCGGCGCTCGGTTTATTTCAGCGTCGCGGCGATCCGGCGGATTTCGTCGGGGCTCATTTCCGGCCCCAGCGGTTCGCGCGGCATCAGATGCTTGCCGAAGGCGACATTGCCGACAAGCACCGGCTCGTAGCCGGTTTCGCGCACAAGCTGTGTCGTTAACCCCAGGGCTCGCGGATCGCCGCCGGAGATGGGCATTCCCATCTGCACGCCGTCCTTCTTGCCGCCCTCGGCGAAGCGTACCGCTGTAAAACCGTTAAAGGTGCGCACGAGTTTGGCGCCCGGCATCAGGCCCTGGGTGTATTCGCCGACACCGATCTTGCGCACCATGGCCGCGAATTCGCCGTCGCGGTCAGGGATCGGGTTGGACGCATCGATCACCAGAATCTTCGTGGCCAGGGCCTTGCCGTATTCCTTCGCGATATCCGGAACGGCGGTGTAGGGAACCGCCAGCAAGATCACATCGCCGAAGGCGACCGCTTCGGCCACCGTGCCGGCGCGCGCATTGGGTCCGAGCGCCGCGACCTTATCCTTCAAACTTTCAGGATTGCGTGAGGACAGCATCACCTGGTGACCGGTCTTGATCCACGCTTTGGCGAGGTTGGTGGACACCACGCCTCCGCCGATCATGCCGATCTTTACGGGTCCCGTTTCCGCGCTGAAAGAGGGCGTGGCGACGCTGAGGGCAATCATGCCGACGCCGGCCACAAATATACGGCGCGTCAAAGTTAGGGCTGTCATTTCATTCTCCGGTGCGTGTGATTACTTCGTGGCGCCCGCTTTGAATTCGCCGCGCGTCTTGCCGGTGTAGGTTCCTTTGTCCAACCACTCCAGCGAGGCTTGGAACAGCGTCAAGTGATTGCGCTCCCACATGGCATTGTGGCCCGAGCAGGCCAGGTCGATGAGGACTTTGTCGCGCGAGCCCAAGTCCGCGTACAGCTCATGCACGCGTTCAGGCAGAGCCTGCTTGTCGTGGACGCCGGTCACCATCAGGAACGGCACGGTCATCTTTTCCACGACGGCTTTGTTGAAGCCCCAGCTCGGCACCTGCGGCGCGCGGCGCACACCTTTGCCCCAGGTTGCGCCGACCGGGTCCGACGCCATCATCTCGGCCCATACACTGGCTTTTGTGGTGGGCTCATACTGATCGGGGCAGCCCACCTGGCGGTCCCAATTGGCAATGAAGTCGGCTTCCGTCTGCACTGTCGTATACCCGGCTGTGTTGGTCGGCAGGGGGTTCGGCGCCTCTAGCGGTCCCTCGCGGCCATAGGCGGGCGCCAGCACAACAAGGCGCGAAACTTTCTCAGGGTGGCGCGCGGCAAAGCCGCCCGTACGCGGTCCGCCCTGCGACCAGCCCACCAGAGAGACTTTGTCAACGCCGCGCAAAGCGCGCAGGTAATCCACGACGCCGCTGATATCGTCCCAATCGGAACCCATGGTGGTGATGGGCTTGGTGTAGGGTGCCGCGCATGGGGCGGGCATGAGATCCGGCGCAAACTGTTTTTGGAAGTCAGCCTGGATGTTGCAAGGATCGTTCATGACCGTGGGCCGCGTCGAGCGTCCATAACCGGTCATGTCCGCCGAGAAGACGTCGAAGCCAGCTTTCGCCAGATAGGCCATCCAGCTGTAGTCGCTGTAGGGCACATCGAAGGAAACTTCAGCGGGCGTTCCCGCACCGTGCACGAACAACACCACGCGATTGTTTGGGGACTTGGCGGGCAGCGCCGCTCCGGCCGCTACCTCGCGCACATAAATCAGCGCCGTCTGCCCGGTCATGGAGGGCGCGGTGGATGTGACGCGCACGTAGTGATCGGCTCTGATAATCTTCGTGGCGTCGGCGGCCTGCGAAGCCGCAGTGACGCCAAATATGACGAACAGCGACAAACAAATCCGCATGAAAATTTTCATCTGACCCCCCAGCCTGATATTTGCAAGATTGCCACGAAACCCGAAACTAAAGCGAGCCCCATAGGCGCGCAGTTACGTCGGCAAAAAGACTGTATGCAATTCGACAACCTTGCCGATGTGACGTTTCCAAAGGCCGATCCCGATTTCGCCGCTGGGGTCGTTTCGTCCGCCGGCCGTAAGGTCGGCGATCAATGTCGGGAAAAGACCGGCGTCGAACAGATCGAAACCCGCCGCCAAGACACACGCTTCCGTCTGCAAGCCGCAGACCAAAACGCGTTCCACCTGAAGCTCGCGGAGATAGGTGATTGCGTCCGGTGGAGGCGAGTACCCGTACTTAATGAAAACCCGGTCGGCATTGAACATGCAGGCATCTTCGGAATTTGCACGCCAGTTGATCTGCGCGAGAAACGGAACCTTGGCTTCGTCATGGTGCTGAACCGTTGCGGCCGACGGCATAAAAGGAAGAAGTTTTTTGATATTTTCGACAAGCACAGGAGACGGCGAAAAGCGGGGTTGCACATCGACGATGAGAAGCGCCTGCTTTGTCATAGGCCAACCACCTGAAGCTTGGAACTGATATCCGGCCTTTATCCAGCTGAGCTGCGGGAAATCCTCGCACACCGTCCACCCCCCGCCGCTACCGAAGACCAGCTTGCCGCCGGCTGAAAATATGTGATCTTCGCGCCCAGGCGCATTATCTTCATCGACCTCCCTACCGCCCCGGCGTTCAACGTCGCGACGCCGGTGGCGGCTTCGGCGCGGTGGAGTTCGGGGACCAGACCTCGACAAGCTCGCGCGGCATTTGGGTCTGGGGTGACGAATTATCGGTACAATCAATTCGAAGAAAACTCTTACATTCGCGTCCAAATCCAGTAAGCGGCCGAGAAGGCCGCCTTTTTGGCCGAAAAGCCCTAGCGCCGCCGGCGCGGGCCTGTATCATTTAGACAGAATCGACGTAATGCTTTTCGTCCGGTGCGCCTGGCGGCGCAGTCGGCAAACGTGCGGAAAAGTTTTGCCATGCGCAGTCGACTACTCCTCATTCCAGCGGCTATTTGCGCGGCGGGGCCAGCCTACGCGACCGCGGTTTACCTGACCGGTGAAAAAGCCCAGGCCATTCTGTTCCCGGGCGCGACATTCACGCGCGATTTTCGCGTGCTGACCGATGAGCAGATGACTCTCATCCAGGACCGTTCCCGCGCGCAGATCTACGACCGCACGTTCCGTCTGTGGAAGGTATCGACCGGCGGCTGGTTCATTGTCGACCAAGTCGAGGCGGTGAACACAACAGATACCTATGCAATCGCTCTCGACGACAACGGCATCGTCACGGGCGTAGAAGTCTTGGCATGCATGCCCTACTACGACCGGGTGACGGAGCCCGCGTGGCGCGCCCAATTCAAAGGCAAGAAATACGGCGACCTCGAAAAAAAAGGAGAAATTATAAATGTCTCGGGATCGACCCGCACCGCGGAGGCAATTACCGCCGGCATGCGCAAAGTCCTCACCACCTTCAACTTGCTGGTGCAGCAACCGTCCCCGTGAGTCGATGCGGTGGCTGGCGTCCTCAATAATTGGCGCCACGGGCAATTAATTTGAGGTCCGCCTCCGCTGCGATCCGAGGCTTCCTGACATAGCCGCCTCGCTTCGCTCGGCCGCGCGCCAGCTTTTCTAGGCTCGCCTCTGCTCGCTATGAAAAAGCGGCGTTCCCGGCGAGATGCGAATTCACGACCCCCAGACTCCCAGTCGGCGCCGAAGACTAGTTTGCCACCGGCTGAAAATATGTGATCTTCGCTCCTATGCGAATTCTCTTTATCGACCTCCCCACCACCCTGACGTTCAACGTCGCGACGCCGGAAGAGCGGCCGCTGGGCGGCATGGCGTCCAGCGCCTGTTACTTGGCGCGGGCGCTGGCGACGCGCGGGCATGACGTAACCCTGGCGGCCACACTGCCGGATAATACTCCCGAGATCCTGATGGGCGTTCGGCATGTCTCGCTGGACGCGGTGTTGCGGCAGCCGGCCGGATTTTTCCGCGACGGCGCCTATGACGCCATTATCGCGATCAACTATCCCGACATCGCGCCCATCATAAAAAGTGCGAGTCCCAGAACTTTTAATGTCGTCTGGCTGCATATCTATCCCGATCAGCCCGCATTGAAGTCGTTAAGCACCCTTCAGAATACGTTGGATGCCGCGGTATGCGTCAGCGCGACCCTGCGCGATGCCTTCAAAATTTCCGCGCCCACGGTCGCGATTGGCAACGCCATCGCGCCGTGTTTCGAGAATATGTTCGCCTCGGCCGAAGAGGTGCTCGCCGCCAAACAGAATCGCGCCATCTATGCCAGCATGCCGTTCCGCGGGCTCGACCAGCTGGTGGAGGTGATGGGCCAGGCGAAGGGCCAAGTCGAGTTGGATGTTTATTCCTCGGCGGAAACTTATCAGTTGAAGGGGCAAGACTACACGGCAATATTCGATGCCGCGCGACGTAACCCTCGCATTCACACCCATGGCGGCGTGAGCCAGAAAAAGCTGGCCGAGGCTTTCCGCGGCGCGGCGTTCCTGACCTATCCCTCCACTTTCATCGAGAGCTCCTGCATCGTTGCGATGGAAGCGATGGCGGCGGGCGCCAAAGTGATCAGCAATGATCTCGGCGCTCTCCCCGAAACCACGTTGGGCTTTGCCGACCTGGTCCCAGCCAAGGGCGGCACGATCTACCGCGAGGAACACATCGCGGGCTTCACGAAGCTTCTGGAAAAGAACGAGATGGAATTTCGGCGCGATCCCAAAGTCTGGGCGCTACAGCGCTTCACGCAACTGCAGGCGGTCAACCGCGCGTACACGTGGGCACGTCGCGCTGAACAATGGGAGGCGTTCCTGGCGCCGGCGGTGGCGGCGCGGCGCGAGGGCGCAAACGCGATGGCGCAGCCAAGGCGCGCTGCGGCCAAAAACGAGTCCCTGCCGGTTGGGCTACAAGACGCCATGCTCTTGCATCGCACAGGTAATATTGCCGCGGCCGCTGATAAGTGCGCCGAGGTCGTGCGCCGCGAACCGGATAATGCGATGGCCAACTACTTCTTCGGCGTACTGTTGTCGCAGCAAGGGAAGTTCGCGGAGGCTGTTGCGAGCTATGACCGCGCTATCGCGCTCAATCCCGATCACGCGGAAGCCTACAATAACCGCGGTATCGCGCTCTCCAGCCTGGGGCGGATTGAACAAGGCATTGCCAGTTTCGATCTAGCGCTCCAAAAAAATCCCTACGCCGCAGATGTTCTGAACAATCGCGGCGTCGCGCTCCTGCACCTCAATCGTCCGCAGGATGCGCTTGCGAGTTTCGACGCGGCGCTTGCGATCCAGCCCTCATATGTCCAGGCTTTGATGACCAAAGGCTCGGTGCTTCATAGCCTCGGCCGCGGGGAAGAAGCGCTCTCGAGCTACGACAAGGCCGTGGCTTTGCGGCCCTCGCCGGAGTTTTACTATGATCGCGCACTGGTGCTTGCGGATCTGTCGCGTTTCGACGAAGCGATCGCCGGATTCGATCAGGCCCTCGCGCTCAAGCCCGATTTCTTCGCTGCGCGCACCGCGCGCGACGATATGCGGCGGCGTCTTGGCCGCCGATAAGGCGTCGTCGTCGCGCAAACGCCCAAGGACTAAATCAGTGACTAAAATTGGTGGTGAGCGCGAGCCGGTAGGCGCGCGGGCCAATGCGATTCAATGTCTCGCTGCGGCTCGCCGTCCAGGTGTCCTCGTCGAACACATTGCCGACGCGGCCCCGCAGGGTCATCCGCGCGTCTCCCACGGTAAACGCATATCGAAATCCCAGATCGAGCGTGGTGTAGGCCGGCGTCGTCACGCGGGTGCGGGGATTGAGCAGCGTATTGGTCTGCGTATTGATCTGGCTGTCGATGGACAGACCCTGCAGGAACGGCGGCGAATAGGTGACGTTGAGAAGTCCGGTGACTTTCGGGACACCGACGGCACGTCCCGCCAGCGCGCCGCTATCGATGAGCTCGCCGCGGCGGTCCGCGTCCAGCAAGACAAAGCCGCTGACAATATTGACCGTCGGATGGGGGCGTCCGACGAAGGACACTTCGAGGCCGCGGTGACGCGCGTCGCCCACTAGGCGATAGACATTGGTGACGTCCAGCCCCGGCGTCGGCTTCTCGATCTGAAACAGTGAACTGATCAAGGTCATGGTCGGCGAGATGCGATAGCGCAGGCCAAGCTCGTACTGCGTTGCCAGCACGGCGGGCAGCACCTCGTTGCGGTTGGCGGCGTTGCTGGGCGCGACGCCCGACTCTTCCTGCCCGCGCACCGACGTCGCGAACAACGTCAGGCTTTCGGTCGGCGTGAACGTGGCCGCAAAATCGTAGAGCCATGGCGTCGCCCGACTGCTGAGGGTCGTCCCGCCCGGCGGCGTGCGATCCTTCTGATAGCGCGTCTTTAGGACCGAGCCGCGCAGCCAGATCGCATCGGTGATGTCGGCCTCATAGCCGATGCCGCCCATGATCTGGCGGGCTTCGTCATGGGTGGCCACAATCTCGGACAGAGGGGCAGGCGCAGGCGTCGACGACAGCCCGTCGAACATGTTGAAAGCGCCCAGCGCGAGCGAACCCGCCGGGCGAGAGTCGGTGTCGGAGATGCGCCAGCGCGCCGTGCCGAACAGGCGCTGGCCTTCCGTCAGCTGCCAGTGAAGGCGCGTCTCAACGGCTTTCGAATGTGCCTCAATCGGGCGTCCGCGGATGGCGGTCGATGTACCGGTGCCGTCGGCGCCGATGGTATGCGTGACGGAATCCTGGCGCCAGCGTTCCAGCTTGGTCCAGATGAACGAGGTTTGCAGCGCCACGCGGTCCGAGAATCTATAGCGCGCAATGGCCCCGCTCCCGAATTGGTACTGGTTCGTAGAGGCCCAGTCGGCCCAGTTCTTAGTGGATTCCGGCAGGGCCGCCGGCAGCTCGGTGCCCGAAAGCACGAACACATATTCGCCGCCGGTTCGCTGGAACCGGTCGAGGGAGAAAAAGCCCCGCAGCTCGAATTTTTCGTTGGGCCGCCACGTCGGGATGAAGGTGTACCATCGGGGATGGCGCTTCTGGCCATCGTATCCTTTTTCGTTCATGACCGCGACGCCGTAAGCGGCGCCGTACTTGCCGTCTTGCGTCGCCGCCGAGCCTTTCAGCAGCCAGGCATTGCCGCCGTAGTCCCTAAGCGGCGTGGCCTCGAACTCCTCATTGAAGCCGGGGCGCGCGGTGGATAGTCGGTACTCGACGATTCCCGAGGGCGCTGGAAAATCGACGCCCAGCGCGTTGATGCCGACGCGGATGGTGGTGCCGTCGAAGGCGAGCGGAGGGATGTTGGCCGAGCGGATGAAATAGGCGCCGTCGATCCGGTAATTGCCGGAATCCTGCAGGCTGAATCCGCGCACGGACCCTTCGTTGTAGAGGCCGATCTGCTCCGAGCCGACGCGCTCGCCGAAGGCGTCGACCGCGACGTTCGCGACGTTCGTGGACGACTGCGCGGCGGCTTCCGCCCCAGGGAAAACATACGCGAAAACGCCGGCGACGGCGCCGATTAACCAATGACGCATTTGCCGCGCGGCGCCCGACCTGGCTTGCGCCGGCGCACTCGACCCACCGCTCACGTACATAAAAACCCCCGAGGCAGAACCAACCTTGTCACCCCAAGGTGTTCGCCCAAGGTGTGCGTCATCGGCCTTGTTGTCTCAACTACCGGCAAGACAGTCAACTGGAACGCCTTCACATGCGCGTGGTGCTTGTATGCATGTGTAACAGAAAGCCCGGAGTGAAGCGGCGGCGTCGCCGCGCCACGCGCGCTAAGAAAAAGGGGTGAGAACCTTGGGGGGTAAGCGGCCTTAGGGGCGCACATCGACGGCGGGGGAGGCGCCATCGCCGTCTTCCGCTCCGTAACCGCAGCCGGCGCCGTCGCAGGTCGATCCGTTGGCGTAGCCATATCCGTACCCGTCGCCATAGCCGCCGCCGTGGCGGTCGGTGTATCCAAAGCCGGCACCGAACGCGACGCGAAAGCCGCCGCCGGTGCCATCGCCGGCGCCGTCGCCGAACCCGGCGAAATCGAGTGCGTTTGCCCCGCAGCCGTCACCGAGGCCCGATCCCGAAACGTAACCGTAGCCCGATCCATCCAGCGTCAGCGTTCTCATGGTTTCCATTTGCGTGGGTTGCAAGCAATCAAAGCGATGACTGATTTCATGGGCGCGCGCACCGTGCCCGTATCGTCAAGCTGCGTGTCGGGTAAGGGGCCTTTGAGCGCCAATTCTCCAAGGCCCTCCTTCGTGCCCCAGCGGCGCACGTTTCTCGCGTTTGAGATGATGCACCACGCGCTGTCGGCCTTCACGTCGCCGACATAAATAAAACCGCGATCCAGAATGGCGAGCTGCATTCCAAGGTGGGTGTAAGCTCCGAAAGACGCATCAGCGGCGTCCACCTTGGCCTTCGGGGACTTCTTTTGATTTTGAACCGGCTTCTGTTTCACGGCCATTGCGTGGTCTCCCGAGAGTTCAACAAGTGTGCGGACATTGCTTGCAGCAAAAGTTTAGCGTGCCAACAGGGACGGAAGAGAGCTGCTAGTGAATCACACTTAAACGAGCGTAGCAGTTTCAAAGATGCAGGAGCCACCGCCAACATCTAGACAGATAATTGTACCCGGTACAATTTCTGAAGTCGATAACGTGCACGGTAAGTGTATAGAAGCGCGAGGTCAAATATGGTTTACGTACATCTACGGCAGCCTAGCCCGATTTAAGGAGTTGATGATGTCCGGCGACGACGACTACGTTTACGACGATGAAAGCGGTGAATGGATTCCTGCCGGCAAGATGCGTGCAAAGCAGGTGGACGCGGCCAAAGCCGGCGAGGTGGTGGTGCGCGATTCTGTCGGCAACGTGCTTGCCGACGGAGACCAGGTGACGCTGATCAAAGATCTTGATGTCAAGGGTGCGGGACAGGTCCTGCGTCGCGGCACCCTCATCAAATCGATCCGCCTGACCGGTGATCCGCAAGAGATTGACTGCCGCTACGACGGCATAAAGGGTCTCGTGCTGCGCGCCGAATTCGTGAAGAAGCGGTGAGGCGCAAGTTGACCAGTACGGGAGAAAATGACCACGGCCGCACCGGTCTCTGGCCATTCACGGCTCATCAATAACAATAAATTGTGGGCTCCGCGCCGAATGCAGATGGTGCGCCACCAGAGACGGAAAAGAGAACCGATGGCGCATCGCTCTAAAGCAATCCCGGCAGACCCGCCCGGCTGCGAACAAATGCGAAGGCTCAGTCCTTCTGCACGGGAGCAGCAAGGTATTGATCGTCCGTGACGGGTTCCATCCAATCGATATGCTTGCCGTCGAGCACTTCCGTGATGGCCACGTGAGTCATTGCCGTGGTCGGCGTCGCGCCATGCCAGTGGCGGCGCTGACACGGACACCAAATGACGTCCCCCGCTCGGATTTCGGCTTTGGGCCCGCCTTCGCACTGGGTCCAACCAACACCTGCTGTGACGACGAGCGTTTGACCAAGTGGATGCGTATGCCAATTTGTGCGCGCCCCAGGCTCGAAGGTGACAATGACCCCAAAGACACGTGCCGGCGCATCGGCCTGAAATGGGCTGTCAAACCGGACCACTCCGGTAAAGTTTTCCGCAGGTCCTTTCCGCGATGGCGCCGATCCGTTGCGCTGAATGCGCATGTGCATATCCTCTCCTCCGTTGACTTGACCAAGTGCAATTAATTGTACCAGGTACAATTAATTGCTCACATTCAAAAAATGCATCAGGCCTCGTCGAAGATTTTCATGCTGCCAACCAGCCGCGCATCTCACTTCCCGTAATATGTGCGCCTGCCGTAGAGCATGGTGATGTTGATGCGCCGGTTGACGTACCCGTCCTTGAACGCGATCGCATCGGTTTCATGGAACAGGTCGGAGTCAAATATCACCGCCCGGTTGGCGCGGTAGGGCTCTCGCACGGCTTTGGAGCCCGTGCGCGCGAGAAACGCCCGCATCGCAGGCCCGTCGGTGTTGTACTTTCTGAAGTCCCAGTCTTCCGGTGACGCGACGTCCCAGATGATCAACCCGCCGGTCTCGGGGTCGAGGTTGGCCTCATCCGGGGTAATCCAGAAATTGACATTCACCGCCGCCTGGTCGGCATGAATGCCAATTCCCTTGAGCCGGCTGTCGTAACTAAAGCCCCAAAAATTTCTTAAGCGATGATCGCCGATGATTTCCGGAAACTTATCGCGCAGCTCCGTGGCAATTTGCGCCAGGAGCGGAGAGGCGAATCCATGCTCGGGAATCGTGCCGAGGTAACCCGACTCATAGGATACCCGCCACACGGTGGAGCACCGGCAGAACTCGCGAATCTTTTCGAGTGCCTCGGCAGTGAGAAAATTGTCGATCACCACAATGCGCGGACTGACCTGACCGATTTTCTGTACCAGTCGTAATGTTAGTTTACTGCATGATAGCGGTCTGATCGAGTGGCGTTGGAATCGGGCTATATGCCACCGGCGCCGGTGGTCTATAGCCGAGCGCCGAATGGGGTCTCTTCGTGTTGTAAT
>CANJLF010000022.1 GCA_947475295.1 Fidelibacterota bacterium | reverse complement strand
GAGCGGGAATTCCGCTTATGGCTCGAACGATTGCGACGTGCTGATTGACGCGAGCGGGAAGTACGCGTGAGTCAACTGCACAGGTACGCAGGATGGAGTCGCCTGTTATATTTATGAGTACGTCACCCTTCTCTACGGTTACGCCCCGTAATCGATAAGCATCCTCGTCGCTGATTGTCACAAGACCATCGTGCACAAAACGGTAATCATAAATGTTTTGGCTGCGGATTAGGTTTATGGTCCCGTGCCCGTAAACCTCTTGACCGCCCCTTGGCGTCGCGCCGCTTCCGATTTTTGCTGTCAGGTTAGCCAAAGTAGTTTTAGACCATCCCTCTGGCTTCCCGTAGTAATCCAGCCGTTCAGGAAATAGAGACCAAATTTCCGGGGCTAGGTAGGGTGCGCGACCTTCCATCTTCGCTCGCGTGGGGCCGAATTCGACGAACCAATCCCTGAAGAGTGCACGCGCCATGGCTTCGAGCGTTTCGTTCATGCTGCGGTTCAATTCGATCTTGTCGTCATGCGCTCGCAGGATAGACGCCACAGCCCTCTGCTCGATAAGATTGGGCAGTGATATTGTGAGGTTCGCGAGAGATTTCACCGAAAGGTTTGGTTGAACTGAGCCGTTGTCCAAGCTCAGCGCAGTAGCCTGAGTCGAAGGGCTGACCAGAAAGTAATATAGAAACGCTCCATCTATGGCTTCTGTGGGTCGAATAATAACCAACGAAGAGGCGATGGCGCCACGCGCAATGGCTTGGACGATTGCCATCTTTCCTATCGATCCACGCAGACAGAAAAGAATATCGCCTTTCCTGACCTTTCCTGACCGTAGCCTATCGAATGCCTCGTCCGAGATCTGTGCCGCGTTGGAAAGGTCCAGCCGTCCGCCAGTGATGTCCGCCGCGTTGATAAAGGGAGCGCCGGCCAAGACGTAGTCGTTCATCTTGGGATAATTGGCACTTCGATCGCCATTGACGAAGGTGACCACATCCCCAAATCGGGCAGAGGTCCACTTAGTCATTGATTGCAATCTCTGCCAGCCTAGACCGAATCTCGCTAGCTAGGGTGTCGGACTCCAAAAATTGTTGGTCCAGTTTTCTGCGTATTGCAGTGAACCGCTCCACGAATGGAACATCATCATCTTCGGCATCTACTGCACCCACATAGCGCCCGGGCGTCAGGACATAATCGTGCCCCCTGATCTCATCTAGTTTCGCCGCCTTGCAGAAGCCCGGCGTATCCACATATCCCTGGCCCTCGCGCCACATATGATAGGTGTCCGCGATCTTGGCGATATCCGTGTCCGAAAACTCCCTGCGGGTGCGGTCTAGCAGCGTGCCGAGCTTGCGCGCGTCAATGAACAGCACGTCGCCGCGCCGGTCGCGCAACTTGCCCCCGGGGTTCTTGTTGCGGGCCAAAAACCAGAGGCACGCCGGAATTGGCGTGGAAAAGAATAGCTGTCCTGGCAGAGCGACCATACAGTCCACCAAATCCGCCTCGACCATCGACTTACGGATGACATCCTCACCCGACTGAGCCGACGACATGGAGCCATTGGCCAGCACCACGCCTGCCGTGCCGTTGGGTGCGAGGTGCCAGAGGATATGCTGGAGCCAGCCGTAGTTGGCGTTGCTCACCGGTGGTGCGCCGTAGGTCCAGCGCGCGTCTTCGCGTAGACGCTCGCCGCCCCAGTCGGAAATATTGAACGGGGGATTTGCAAGGATGTAGTCGAAACGCACGTCTTTCAGTTCGTCTTTGTGGAAACTGCCCTCGTTGTTCCAGCGGATGTCCGCATCGATGCCGCGCACAGCGAGGTTCATCTTGGCGAGACGCCAGGTGGTGTAATTGGACTCTTGCCCATAGATGGCGATGTCCCCTATTCGTCCGCCATGGCTTTCGACGAACTTCTCCGATTGCACGAACATGCCGCCGGAACCGCAGCAGGGGTCATAGACGCGGCCCTTGTATGGCTCCAGCATATCCACCAGCACCCGGACGACCGACCGGGGGGTATAAAACTCGCCACCGCGCTTGCCTTCGGACCCAGCAAAGCCGCCGAGGAAGTATTCGTACACTCGGCCCAGGAGATCGCGGGCTTTTTCGCCGGGTTCGTGCGTGGCGATGCCGGAGATGAGGTCGATGAGTTCGCCCAGCATCACCTTGTCCAACGCAGGGCGGTTATAGTCCTTGGGCAGCACGCCCTTCAGGCCCTCGTTGGCGGCTTCGATGGCCGTCATGGCGTCATCGATCAGTTTGCCGATGTTGGGTTGTTTGGCGTTGGCCTGAAGGTGCGACCAGCGCGCCTCTTTCGGCACCCAGAACACATTGTCGGCTAGGTATTCGTCGGGGTCCTCGGCGGCGCTGGCGTCTTCCGCCAGCAGCGCAGCGCGCTTGGCCTCGAAGGCGATGGAGATGTGCTTGAGGAAGATCAGACCGAGGGCGACGTGCTTATAGTCGGACGGTTCCAGGTTTTTGCGGAGTTTGTCGGCGGCCAGGAACAACTGGGCTTCGAACCCAAGGGTGGCTTCATTGCCGTTAGTTTTTTTGCCCCTCTTGGCTTTCGGCTCGACCGCCAGCGCCGCACTCAACCCGTCCAGGTTAATGCCTTCCAGGATGTCTTCTTCCGGACCCGTTCTGGGTTTTTTTGACTTTCCGCGCGGCATTATTGTGATCCCCACATGCGCCTACCTCACCTAAAACAGATTGTACTAGGAAACATACTCAACCCCAGCCGGAATTGGCAGAAGTCGGCAGGAGCCAGCCGAAAATAGGTATATATGGAGTAAGTCAGCAGATTTAGGCTGGGCTTGGCCGAAAACCTCGGTCTGAAAATTCCGAATTTTCCGGCCGAAATTCCGGGAATCCGAAAATTCGGGAATCCAGCCAATGCGGCTATGTTCCCAACGTCAAAAACAGGCGTTTTTCCTCCTCCGTTAGGCGCAGGCCGTGAGACCGCGCTAATTCCGTAGCGATCTGCTCAGTGGACATTGCCGCAAGAATTTCCCAGCCATGCGAGGCCCCCATCGCGTTGAGCGCCGATTGAACCTCTTCCGCACGCTTTTCTTGCTTTGGGTGTTTCAACCCCCACGTCTTTGAATTGGGCGTAAAGGCCCTCGCGTTACTCTCCCCTTGCCGAGCAAGTGGGTTTGTTAATTTGTTTTGGTTCGTAAGGTTATGTTTATGCGACATGGGTGTCGCGGCTGGCACGACTTCTATGTCCGGTTCGGGCGACATAGGTGTCGTTGTAGCTGGTAAACACGAATCTTCGGCTGTCCGCGTCCGAGAACTCCGGGTAACGCGCCGCGCGACGATGTTTTTTGCCGCTTCCCGTTTCGCCCAGGGAACGCCCTTTTCGTCACGGATGACCAGAAAGCGGTTGCTCGTTCCCATCCATCCCATGCGGACCAGCGCGCCCGCGCGCTCCAGGTGGTTCACCCAGCGCTGAATCTGGCGTGTCGAAACGCCGAACTCCTTCCCCAGCTTTGTCAGAGACCGCCACAGGATGCCTTCAGGAGAAGCGTTTGTGCAAAGGCTACAATAGAGCGCCTTAGGGCCGGGTCGCACGCCAGGAAGGCGGAATATGAACTTGGGCACCTTCCCGTAGCCCGTACCCTTCGGAATCCTTCCGAAGTTCGCCATGGCTACGCCTGTGATGTATTAACTTTGATGTGCTTGTTTACCCATGCCAGCAGATCGCGCCGACGATAACGAACCGACCGCTTGGAGATTTTCACGAATTGCGGCCCACCGCCACGCACCCGCCAGTTTTGAAGCGCGCGGATCGTGAATCCCAGCATCCGCGCGGCATCGTGTTCGTTCAAAAGCTGATCAAGATATTCGCGCTCCGACAGCGCTGAATTAGCAACGTGCATCGCAACCTCCGTTCAAGTACGCCAACGGGGCTAAGGTGCTGTCGAAGCGTCACCGGAAAAATGACTGTAAATTGGTTCGGAATTTATAGTTTCTGGTTTCTGGCCCGCGCCGCGAAGTCATCCACGATACAATCCCGCACGACTTCGGGGCCGAAGCCCTTTCCCAAACCATACTCTGTTGGACACATCGCACGTATACGTGCGCGAACAAGTTCGATAGCGGCCCTCTGAGGCTTGGCGAAGTCGATAACGCCTTCGTCACGACACGCCACGTACGCCTTCTTTATAAGTTCGCGATTCGATGGACGACCGGGCCGATTCCGAACCGGCAAGGCTTCAGTGAATGCCTCCGCAGGTATGACGCGCACGGCTTCAAATTTCAGCCCGTCACCTTTCGCACTGTCGCTGCCGAAGTTGATATGCCCCAGGGTCAGTATTTCCGCCGGTACAATGCGCGGCAGATCGTCGGGGTGCCGTGGTATGGAATAGCCTAGTGCGACCAACTCGCGGCGTTGCAGACGTTCTATACAATGATCGTCAATGGCCGAGTGAAGCCGACTCAATCGGCCTCGTTCTTCAGGCGTGGTCCGCATTTCTGATTCAATAGGGATATCGTCCTTCGCCATATCCGCTAGGACATTGACCACTGTCCCGATAACACTAAACCCGCCTGGCTTTCGTTTCAAAAGCGCGAAGTACTCTTTGACTTGCGTCGGGTCGCCAAGTCGATACCGTGCCTGGTCCAACGGAGTGGCTTTTTCCCAAAGTGCGCGCAATTCGGCACCTATACGTGAAGATTGGGGATTTTGTGTCATGCTTGGCGGGCGCGTGCTTTTGATTGTCTACGTATACGTAAGAAGAGCACGTCACACGTATACGTGCAAAAGGGCTCGCGCACGTATACGTGCGGACACCATTAGGCCGCTACCCGGCTTTGCTTTGTCCGCTTACCACGTTTGGGCCTATACGTGAGCAGGACGCCAAGGCCCTTGGACACCTTGTTTGCGGCATCGCGGACGGGCTTATCGGCTAGGTGAACATAGCGCATGGTCGTTTGAATCTGGGTGTGTCCTAGAATCTTACCCAAAACCGGCACAGGCAGCCCGGCCATGATCGCATTGGAGGCGTAGGTGTGGCGCAGATCGTGGATGCGAACGTCTTCCAATCCGGCAGCTTTACGAATCCGCCGCCACGGCTTCTCAAGGTCTTGCATTTGTTGTCCGGCAATCTCCCCTACAATCACGTAGGGATTTTTACCCGCACGTGTGAGGGTCTTGAGAATACGGCGGGCCTCGGGCGGGAGAGGGATCATACGCGCCCCGGTCTTGCTGTCGGGAAGTTCTAGGTGCGTGTTGGTTACGTAGTCCCACTTTAGGTCGCGAATTTCCGACATGCGGCAACCCGTAAAGATGAGAAGCCTAAACGCCGCGACTACGTGCTCGGTCTCGGTCTTGTCTCGTTCTGCCGTCGCCAACACTCCGCCGAGCTTGATCAATTCATCACGTGTCAGAAACCGCTCGCGGCGCTTTTCCACGTACTTCTTAACGTGTCTGCATGGGTTGGAACCGTCGGGCCTCATGCCCCAGATTTCCGCCATGTTGAATAATTTCGACAAGACGCTGAAAACGCGATTGGCCTGATAGGGGGTGTCCTTCATCGCTTGATGCAGGTCCGATATATCAACCCGTGACACGTCGATGATCTTGCGGGTGCCAAGCTTCGGCACGATGACTTTATCGATCATCGCCTTGTAATCCCGTCCCGTACTGGATTTAAGCCGCACGTCGATATGATCCGTTTTAAACCGTCCGCAGACCTCGGAGACCGTGAGTGACTTGCGGTGTTGGCTGACCTCTTCCGCCGGATTCTCGCCTGAGGCTACCTCTCCAAGGAGTGTTTTGGCGCGGTTGCGGGCTTCGTCGGCTGTAACTGCCCCATAGGGACCAAGCTTCATGCGCCGCGAGCGGCCAGCGGCCCGATACTGAATCAGGAAGGTCTTCTTGCCCTTAGGCGAAACACGAATACCGAAGCCCTTGAGTTCGTCGTCCCAGGCGAAATAGTCTGACGATGCGGGCTTGAGTGCGTCCACAAAGCGTTTTGTCAGCCTACTCATTCTGAACACTCTCTCCGCCAAAAGCTCGGAAGCAATTTGGAAGCATCTGGAAGCGAATCGCGGCGCAAGCCAGCGCAAAGGATGTTCGGCCAAATTGCCGAATCCGTCAATAAAAACACTGGTTTGAGTAGGTCCGGCGTAGTAGGGAGTAGGTGGTCGAAAAGGGCTTTAGGGCGATTCGTAATCAGTAGGTCCGCGGTTCAATTCCGCGCGTCGGCACCATTTTTTCTTAGCGAGCATAGCGAGCTTAGAAAAAGTGAGTGCCACGGAGGGCCGCCTAGCGGCCCGAGTGGGCGCCAATTTCTCCCGTCTATATATAAGACCATTGTCGCTGTAAGGAACCGCGAGCGTGAATGCGCTCCATAGACTGTAACAGATTTGCCTCCAAGGAGTTGCGCCGCATTTTCAGTTACGATGAGGAAGATAGTCGCTTAAAGTGATCGCTCGGCGTTCACGTATTTGGGAAGGGAAAGACATGAAGACAGCTCTTTACGCATCCATCGTACTTGCGATGACGGTATCCGCTGCCTCAGCACAGCAAGCCGGGTTTACGGCGGGCACACCCCTCGGCGCTACTGCCGAAGGAAAATTCACCCCCATGTCTTCCAATGTGAAGGTCTTTGGTGGTGTGGTTGCCGCCGAGAGCTGCATGTATGACGCGACACGCGGGCTGATCGTCCTTCCCAATCGCGGCGTCGGGCAAGACCGGATGCCCAATGATGGTTTCGTATCGTTGCTCAATCATGACGGGTCCGTACATACGCCAGCGTGGATCGGCGCGACCCGCGCTGGCCTTGTGCTCAATCAGCCATCCGGCAGCGATATCCAAAATGGGCTTTTATATGTCGCCGACCGTGATGGCGGCACTCGGCCGGACGATCCCAGTGTATCGGTGATCCGCAAGTTCGATATGAAAACCGGCGCGCCGGCCGGCGAGATCTCTAATCCGCAGTCAACCGGTCTGAACGACATTGCAGTCGCTAAGGATGGAACGGTTTACGGCACGCAAACCGGTGATACCGCCGATGCGACGAGTTGGAAAGTTTTCAAGTTCGCGCCCAATGGCACTGTCAGCGAGTTCCTCGTCGGTAAGCCGTTGTTCCAGCCGAACGGTATTGCGCTCGACAACGCTGGGAATATCGTCGTCATCAACATTGGGGACACCGCAGTCCTGACTTTCTCGCCCGCGGGGAAGCTGCTTAAAACCGAAAACGCGGTCCAACCCGGCAACGACGGCTTGGTGATCATGGCCGACGGTACCAAGTACGTAAGCAGCGTGCGTCAGGGCGGCGTCTCAAAAATCGCCCCCAATCGTCCGGCTGAACTGATTGCCAACAGTATCCCTTCGCCGGCATCAATGTGCTACGACGCGGGCGCCAACCAGCTGGTTATTCCCATGAATGCCAACAACGCGGTTGCCCTCATCCCGCTGAAGTAATCCCGCCGAAGCCGTCGGACGATATATAAAGCGATCTATTGCGAAACCCGGACTTCACATAGTCTGTGGGACGGGGTACCCGCGACAGTGACCACAAACCCGTTTCACCTTGCTGAAGAATGGCTGCGCGGTACTTTCCGCGACCCGGGGCAATTTTTTACCGGCCGCCGGCGCCGCGAATGCACGGTCTGCGGTTTTTCAGGCTACTTCATGACCGGCCCGGGCCGCCGGGAGCGGCGCTGCCCCAACTGCGGATCGCGCGAGCGCGACCGCATCATCGGCCTCTTCCTGCGGCGCGCGGGCCTTTCGATTGCCTCAAAGCGGGTGCTCCACATCGCGCCCGAGGCGGCGTTTTATCGCGCTTGGCGTGGGACCCCGGGTTACGTCGCCGCCGATCTGGCGCCAACGCGCACGTCGGAGCGGCGCGTCGATATCACCGCCATCGACTTCGCGAGCGGCGCCTTTGACCTGATCATCTGCAACCACGTGCTTGAACATGTCGCCGACGAAGCGCGCGCCATCTCCGAACTCGCCCGCGTTTTAGCGCCCGCGGGACTCGCGGTCATTTCGGTGCCGCTTTCGCCCGAGCGCGCGACCACCTGGACGCCGCCCGTGGAAATGCCAAGGGCCGAGGTCGAGCGCATTTGCGGGCCGGGGCACCTGCGCCTCAATGGCATGGATTTTGAGGATCGTCTGCGTGCGGGCGGATTCGTCACCGAACGCATTCGTTTCACGCCCGCGGAGAACGAGGCCCATCGCCTGGCCGACGAAATCGTTCATCTTTGCCGCAAGGCGCCGCCTGTTTAAGCGATATGAATATACGTCGGCGGCACCCCGGCCAGTGCGCGCTCATGCATTTGCGTGAAGGCGGCTTCCAGATTGCGGGCAAACTGCACCGTATTGAATAACGGGCTGGTAAGACGATTGCGCTGAAGCTTTTCACGAATGCGCGCCAGTCGGTCGGGATGGGTCGCAAGTTCGACCGCCAGCGCTTCGTAGGCGTCCGCCGACGGCACGATCATCTCAGGCATATCAAGCGCGGAGAGAAGGCTCGCGGACACCCGGCCCGACCACATTTCCGTGGGCCACGTCAGCAGCGGCAGCCCCGCCCACAGCGCGTCGCTGGCGGTGACTTGGGCGGTATAGGGCCGTGTATCCAGATATAGATCCGCCGCACGATATCGTGCGAGGTGCTCCTCACTTGAGGCCACGCGCGGCGCGAAAATCAGGCGGTCGGTGGAAATGCCCCTCTGCAAGGCCTCCCGGCGTAGATTGCCGGTGGCGCTGGGGCCGCTGTCGGTCAGCCACAGTACGCTACCGGGCACGCGCGTGAGGATGCGCGCCCAGCGATCCAAGGCCTCGGGCGTGATTTTGTAGCTGTTATTGAAGGCGCAAAAGACAAAGCCCCGTTCCGGCAAACCAAGCTCACGCCGGCTCGGTGTGCGCTCGGCGATCTTCCGCCCGGCGTCATTCGGCTGAAAACTCGGAAGAGCGGCGATGGCCTCTGAATAGTACACGTGGTTTTTAGGCGGCACCAAAACGTCGTCGGCGATCATGTAATCCATCGCCGCGAGGCCCATGGTCCCCGGAAAGCCGAAGTTGACCTGCACGGGTGCCGCGCGCACGGCAAAAATCCCCGGACGTGCGTTGGTGGTGTAGCCCGCCATGTCGACCGCGATGTCGATCTCATGGGCCCGGGCCAGGGCGGCGATCCCGGCGTCGGACTTTTCCTGCACATCAAAGAAATGATCAAAGGCGGCTTCCATGCGCTTGCGCATTGTGTCGCCGGTGTTGGGCCCGTAGGAGAATGCATAAATCTCAAACTTCTCCCGGTCATGGGCTTCGATAAGTCCGGCAATCAGATAGGACACCGGGTGGTCGCTGTAATTCATCGAAAAGTAGCCGACGCGAATCTTGCGGTGTGTCCAGGCGGGAATAGCGCCGAGATCGGCGGAAGGCCGGCATTCGCTGGCCGCCCATATTTGGGCGCTCGCGCGCTGATGCGGCGGAGACTCCAACAGCGACAGCACGGGAAACGGCTGCGTCACTTTTTTTCCGCTCTCAATGAGCGCGCTCAACCTGGCCAGGTGGCTCTCAAGATCGGACCAATCGCAAATCTGCATTTTGGTGTAAAGCATGAAGCCGTAGAGCGGATTGTTGTCGGGATTGAGTTCGATGGCGCGGCGAAAGCTCTCGATCGCTGCTTCATATTGCTTTGAATCCCGCAACGTCACGCCGCGATTGTAATAAGCGTCGTAGGCGGCGGGGTTGTGCAGAATGGCCTGATCGTAGCTTTCAACGGCAGCCTTGCTGTTGCCCAAACCGCGCCAGGCATTGGCGAGATTGAAATGGATTCCGCCGTTACCCGGCGTCAGGGTCAGCGCTTCTTTGTAAGAGTCGATGGCGTCCTGCCACAGCTGCAGCCGGGCGAAGGCGATGCCGATATTGTTGTAAACGCCCGCGCGATTGGGGTTGTCCGGCTCGGCCGCCAGCGCCTGCCCTAAAAGATCGATGGCGCCGTCAAAATCGCCGTGCTGCAAGGCAAGGGCGCCTTGCAGACCCAGCGCGTCAAAGTGTTCGGGACGGACTTCCAGGATAGCGCGGCAAATTTCATGGGCCTGCGCGAGATTCCCGGCCTGCAGCGCCTGCAAGGCCGCTTGGTAGGCGTTTGCTACTTCGGCATCGCTGGCACTTTGCGGCAGCACGATCTTTGCGTCCGAGCTGTTAGGTGGGGCGTATGGGGGCGTTCCCCAGCTGAAGTGTACGCCTATGTAACTAAGACAGGCCGTCTAGGCAAAGAAAAACCCGGGCCTTGCGGGCCCGGGTTTGATCTCGTTTATGCGGCACAGGTCTAGTTGCGGCGTTGACCCATGAGGCTCATCAGGAACTGGAACAGGTTGATGAAGTCCAGGTAAAGCGCCACGGCGCCCATGACGGCGGAGGCGTCTTCCATCGTCGAGCCGCGGACCGTGAGGTATTGGTTCTTGATGCGTTGCGTGTCGTAGGCCGTGAGCCCAGCGAACAGCAGCACGCCAATTACCGAGTACACAAAGTAGACGGCGGGGCTGGACCAGAACATCTGCACGATGCCGGCGATCATCAAGCCGATCAGGCCCATGAACAGGAACGTGCCGAAAGCCTGCAAGTCGCGCTTCGTGGTATAGCCGTAAAGGCTAAGGGCGCCGAAAGAGGCGGCTGTGATGAAGAAGACGCGGGTGACGCTGACGCCGGTATAGGTCAACAAGACCACCGACAGGCCCACGCCCATCAAAGCGACGAAAGCCCAGTAGCAGGCCTGCAGCGTCGCGGTTTTCATACGGTTGGCGCCGAAGCTCATAGCCAAGATCAGGCCGATCGGGGCGAGGATGGCGACGAAGCCGAGGCCGGTATAGCCAAGACGTCCACTCTCACTCACCTGGAAAAATAAACTCTGCGCGCTGGTATTGGCGACCAGCAAGGCGACTAAGCCCGACAAAAACAAGCCGGACGCCATGTAGTTGTAAACCCGCAGCATGTACTGGCGCAGGCCGATGTCGATCGGCGCGGCCTCGGCGCGGGTGGCGTCATAACCGCCAGCAAAAGGCTTGCGATCAGTTTCGATGGCCATGGTTTTCCTCGCATGTTGAACGCCCGCGTACAAAGCGTGCGGGCCCGATTGGTATTACGAGTGGATATATTGGGGCTTGGCGCAGCCTTCGCAACCTAAATCGCAGTGTCTGGCCAATTCTTAATACAAGAATCGCCTCATCTTAATACAAGAATCGCCTCAAAAAGTCTTTTGTAACCAGTATGTTACAGATTACTCGTTCCGCAGCAGGGGGGCTGCCTTGGTGCCCATGGCCCGCCAGGTCCCGGTAAAGCCGGCCAGGAGGGTCACGGCGATACAGGTGGCGATGACAACGGCCACCAGGCCCAAGTCGATGGACCAGGCGATATGCATGACCTCGGTCACTACGCCCCAGGCGGCAATGGCGCCGACCACGGCGGCGATCAGGCCCGTGGCCAGACCCAGCAGCAGATATTCGAAGACAAAGGCGCGCAGGACGTCGGCGCGGGTCGCACCCAGCACCTTCAGCACGACGGATTCGTAAATGCGCCGGCTATGACCGGCGGCAATTGCGCCGGCGAGAACCAGTGCGCCGGCAACGAGGGCGATGCTGGCCGTGAACCGCACTGCCACGCCCAATGTGTCCAAAACACCTTTCAGCATGTCCAGCGCCTGGCGCACCTGGATGATGGTGACGTTGGGCATGGCCTCCAACACCGCGCTCTCGATTTTATCTTCGGTGCCGGGATCGGAGTTGACCGTCGCCAGGGAAATACCCGGCGCGCCGGCGAGCGTGTTGGGCGAAAAAATCAGCGTGAAATTCATTGTGCCCGATTGCCAGCGGATATCGCGGAAACTCGCGACCTTGGCGGTAATCTCGCGTCCCAAGACGTTGACGGTCAGGTTATCCCCTAACTTCAGATACAAATCCTTGCCGACGCGATCGTCGATCGACACCAGAAAATCGCCGCTGTGATCGGGCGCCCACCAGGCGCCTTCCGTTAAGCGCGCGCCTTCGGGCAAGGTCGCGGCCATGGACACGCCGCGTTCGCCGCGCACGGCCCAGCGGCTTTCGGGATTGACCGGGGCCTCATCGGCATCAATGCCTTTGATCCTGCTGATGCGCGCGCGGATCATGTTGGCCGTCAGAACCTTGTGCACGCCCGGCATGCCTTCGACGAGCTTTGTGAACTGCGCTGCTTGATCGGGTTGAATATCGATGAAGAACATACTTGGCGCATCGCTGGGCAGGCCGTCCTTGATCTGGCGGTCCAGGTTGGCTTGCAGCAACGCGATGGCTACCAGCACTGAAAGGCCGAGGCCGAGCGAAAGCACGACCGATGTTGTCGGCGCGCCGGGGCGGTAGAGATTGGCCAGCGCCAGACGCAAGGAAGGCCGCCCGGCCGTGGCGCTGCTGCGTCCCGCACTCAAGCGCGCGGCCAGATTCATCACTAAGCCGGCGGCCAAGCGGAACAAGCCCATGGATACCGCCGCGCCCAAAACGAAATAGGTAGCCAGGCGCGGTTTGTCCGCCGTGCCGATGGTGAAGGCGCCCAGCGCCAGGGCGATGATAACCACCCACACCACATATTTCGCGCGCGGCCAGCGGTTGGAGGTGGCCAGCAAGTTGCGGAACAAAGCCACCGCTGGAATATCGCGGGCGCGCGCCAGCGGCCAGAGCGTGAAAAGCGTTGCGGTCAACACGCCGAAGACTGCGGCTTGTCCCAAAGCCCAAGGGTAAATGCCGAGTTTGGCTTTCACGGGGAGAAGGTCGCCTAAGGCCACGGCCGCGACCATCGGAATGATGGCGCCGAGCACCAATCCAATGACGATGCCGACGCCCGCGAGGATTCCCAGTTGGATGAGGTACATGGCGAAGATCGTATCGGCCGGAGCGCCTAGGCACTTGAGCGTGGCGATGGTGGTCAGGCGCGCGGCCAAATGGGCGCGCACCGCATTGGCCACGCCGATGCCGCCGGTCAGAAGCGCGGTGAGGCCCACGAGCGTGAGAAACAAGGTGACGTTGTCGAGAAAGGCGTCGAGGCCGCGGGCGGCTTGGTTGAGACCGCGCACGCGCCAGCCCGTGTCAGGAAAATCCCGCGCGAGGCGCGCGCGCATGTTGTCGGCGGACTCAATGCCGCTCAGCCTGACATTGTAGATGTAGTCGACCAAGCTGCCTTCGCGCACCAGCTGCGAGGCGCGAAGCGCACTCGCCGCGATCATGACGCGGGGGCCCGCCGTGGCAAAACTGATGGCCCGGTCCGGCTCGGTCGTGATGGTGCTCCGGATCTGCAAGGTGACCTCGCCCACCTTAAAGGTATCGCCGACCTTCAACTGCAGGCGCGTCAGCAGCGATGGGTCGATCGCGGCACCCCATAGCCCATCCTTTTCGGCCAAGGCCTGGTCCAATGGTATAGCCGGTTCCAAAATGACGGTGCCGTAAAGCGGGTAGCTGGCGTCGACACCCTTCAACTCGATCAGCGTGCGGGCGCCTACTTCACCGGCCTCATTTTCGCTGCGCGCCATGGAGCGCAATTCCATTGCCGTGCTGACGGTACCGCTCTGCCGCAAGGCCGCGAGTTCGGTATTACCCACGGGCCGCGAATTGATGCGTGCCTGCAAATCGCCGCCCAGAAGCGGCTGGGCATCGGCGGCGATGCCGGCTTCGACCGATTGGTTCATGGACGCAGCACCCGCGATGGCGGTCACGCCGATGGCGATGCAGGCCAGAAAGATTCGAAAACCGCGCATGCCGCTGCGCAGTTCCCGCAAAGCAAAGCGCAAGGGCAGGGGGAAATTTCCAAAACTTCCAACTGCACTCATGCGGGCAAGCCTTCCCCGACGATTAGGCCATCGGCGATACGCACGACGCGCTCGCAGCGGCTGGCAAGCTTGAGGTCGTGGGTGATGAGCACCAGCGTCGTCTTGTGCTGGTCGTGCATTTGGAACAACAGATCGATGATCTGCTGGCCGGTGCCGCCGTCGAGATTACCGGTGGGTTCGTCGGCCAGAAGGATCTTGGGCTCGATAGCGAAGGCGCGCGCGAGGGCCACGCGCTGCTGTTCACCGCCCGACAGCTGACCCGGATAATGTTCAATGCGGTGGCCAAGGCCCACGCTGCGCAGCTGATGTTCGGCGCGGTCGAAGGCGTCTTTGCGGCCCGCGAACTCAAGCGGCACGGCGACATTCTCAAGTGCGGTCATGGTCGGGATCAGGTGGAACGATTGAAAGACAATGCCGACGGTGTCGCGGCGGAACAGCGCCAGGGCGTCTTCATCCATGGCGGCGTAGTCGGTGCCGGCGATGACCACGCGCCCCGACGAGATGCGCTCCAATCCCGCCACAATCATCAGCATAGTCGTCTTGCCGGAGCCGGACGGGCCGACCACGCCCAGGGCCGTGCCGGCGTTCACGGCCAGATCGACGCCGCGCAGAATATTGACCGGGCCCGCCGGGCCCTCCAAAGTGAGGTGCACCTTGTCGAGATGGATCGCTGCGGAGGGCGTCGAATCAAGGCTTGCGGGCGAGATGGGAGATTGTCTCATGCGAGGATTGTTAGCACCTAAGTTCTCGTTACAGAAGGCGCTCCGGGTGCTTTGCCTGATCACGCTCGCGTTGGCGGGTACGGACGCTTACGCCGCCGATACCAATGCCCCGATCCGTATCCTCGCTTTCGGTGACAGCCTGACGGCGGGTTACGGCCTGGCCGATCCTGCCGAGGCATTTCCCTTGCAGTTGGAGAAGGCTCTTAAGGACAAGGGCTACAACGTGACGATGCTGCCGGGCGGCATTTCTGGCGATACCACCAGCGGCGGCCGCTCGCGGCTCGACTGGTCGCTGGAAGCCAAGCCCGATGCGGTGATCGTCGAGCTGGGCGGCAACGACGCCTTGCGCGCCATCGATCCCAAAATCACCGCCGCCAATCTCGATGTCATCGTGCGGCGTATTCAGAAAGCGGGTTTGCCGGTGCTGATCGTTGGTATGCTGGCGCCGCCGAATCTGGGCCGCGACTTTGAAGATCGTTTCAACGGGGTTTTTCCCAAGCTGGCGGCCGACACGGGGGCGCCGCTTTATCCGTTCTTTCTCGAAGGCGCCATCACCGTGCCGGATTTGATGCAGAACGATCGCATCCATCCCAATGCCAAGGGCGTCAAAGTGATTGTGGGCAAGATGATGCCGGCCGCCGAAAAACTGGTAGCCGAAGTCAACGCGCGCCGTGCGGCAGCGGCGAAGTAGCCAAGCATGTTGCGGCTGTTTGTAGGCCTTGCACTGCCGGACGGTGTGATCGCGCGGCTTTCCATCATGTGCGCCGGTTTGCCGGGCGCCGACTGGGTCGCGCCTGCCAACATGCATCTCACCTTGCGATTCATCGGCGAAGTGGAAGAGACGACGGCCGAGGAGATCGACGGCCTTTTGGCGCGTGTTGAAGCCGAAGCTTTCAGTCTGGAGCTTGACGGCGTCGGCACGTTCGGCGACGGCGCCAAGGCGCGCAGCGTGTGGGCCGCGGTGAAACCGTCGGCGGCTTTGTCGCATCTCCAGGCCAAGATCGAATCGGCGGTGGTCCGCGCCGGCTTGCCGCCGGAAGGGCGCAAGTTCACACCCCATGTGACGCTGGCCCGCCTCAACCGGACGCACCCGGCCAGACTCGAGGCCTTCATTGCCGGCAACAGCCTGTTCCAGGCCGGACCCTTCCAAATCCCTCAATTCACGCTCTTTGAAAGCCGCCTCGGCAAAGGCGGGGCCATCTACACACCGCTAGTAGATTACGACCTATTCGTACCTGGTACGTAAAAAATAGTACCAGGTACAATTAAAGTAGTTATAAAATATTAATATTATTATATAATTTAATAGTAAATTAGTCCCTGGTACGAATTATATCATCCAAGAGTGCTTTGCTCGCGGATTCGACCAGGTCCAGTACCTGTTCAAATCCGTCGCGGCCGCCATAATAGGGATCGGGCACATCGGTGGACGTTTTGCGCGGAGTCGGGTGGTAGTCGAGAAACAGTTTCACTTTGGCCCGCGCGGCGGCCGGGCGCTGGGCGGTGAGCTGCTCGAAATGGCCCTGGTCCATGGCCAGGATCAGATCGAAGGTGTGGAAATCGGTACGGGCGACTTTGCGCGCGCGCAAGGTACTGAGATCGAAGCCCCGTGCCGCCGCCGCAGCGACGCTCCGCGGGTCGGGCGGCTCGCCGATGTGGTAGCCGTGGGTGCCGGCCGAATCCGTTTCCACCGCGCCCGTCAATCCGGCGGCATCGACCATGTGACGGAAAACACCCTCGGCCGTGGGCGAGCGGCAGATGTTGCCCGTGCAAACGAACAGAACCTTGAACACCCCGTTCTTGATCACACCGCCTCCGCTCCCCAAGATAAGCCCGCATCATGTCGCAAAATTCCACCGCGCCCAAGCTTCAGCCCGCATTCATTCCGCCCGCTGACGGCCGCATCGTGATTCTCACCGGCGCCGGCATTTCCAAAGAATCGGGCCTGGAGACTTTCCGCGATGCCGGCGGCATTTGGTCGAAGGTGCGCCTTGAGGACGTCGCGACGCCCGAAGCCTTCGCGCGCGATCCGAAACGCTGCCACGCCTTCTATAATATGCGCCGCGCCCGCCACCGGGCTGCCGATGTGCAGCCCAATGCGGCGCACCACGCGCTGGTGCGCCTTGAACAAGGATGGCCAGGCGACGTCATGGTGGTGACTCAAAACGTCGACACGCTGCACGACCGCGCCGGCAGCAAGAACCTTATTCACATGCACGGCACCTATAATCAGGCGCGCTGCAATTTCTGCGGCCACGTGATCGCCAACGAAGGTGACCTCAGCGTCGAAGATGTCTGCAGTGCCTGCAACAAGGCCGCCGGTATGCGCCCCAACGTCGTGTGGTTCGGTGAAATGCCCATAGAGATGGAGCGCATTTATGGAGCACTCTCCGATTGTGATCTATTCATCTCCATCGGCACCTCGGGCAACGTCTATCCCGCCGCCGGCTTTGTCGCCGTGGTAAGCAAGCACGCCGGCGCCCATACCGCCGAGCTCAATCTGGAGCCCTCCGCCGGTGCGACACTTTTCGCCGAAGCCCACTACGGCCCGGCCACGGCAACCGTGCCGGCGTACATCGACGCGCTCCTGCAAAGCTTATGAACAAGCTTGAGACCGCTCTCGCCGAAGTCCGCGCCTGCACACTGTGTGCGCCCTCTCTGCCGCTGGGGCCTCGCCCAATTGTGCGCGGTAAATGCAGCGTGCGAAAACTTGGTTTAACGCGTCGCGCTTTCTTCAAAGCCCGCGAAGTAATCCCTCGGCCGTGGATCACCCTCGCGGATGTAACTCATGGGTGGCGTGTGCTTGCGGAATTTCTTCCGGCCCGCCGCTGATAGCAATCTGAACACCGCAGGGGTGATGCTCAAGCTATAGGAACGTACGCGTGCGGCGATGTTCACGGTCTTGCCGATGATATCCAGCCATTCGCGGCCTTTTGGGCCGATGTATCCCAAAGCTACCGGTCCCGCGTGCAAGCCGAAGCGCGCCCGGCCCGGGTAGCCTTCGCGGGCAATCCACGCATCGCCTTCCTCTAACGCGCGCAAGGCCGTATCCACGGCCTTGTCGGCATCTTCAGCGCGGAAGGCGAACAAACCGGCGTCGCCGATGGGTTTGATGAAAACCCCGCCCGCGCATTCAATGATGTCGGCGATCAGCGCGTGATAGCCGGCCATCAGCTCGAGCAAGGGGACAGGCTCCGTACGTTCGGAAAAAAGCGTGTACTGCGTCAGATCGTAAAGGCCGACAACGAGGTCCATCTCGGCCGGCGTGCGCAGATCGGTCCATGCGGACATGCGCGTTCTCCCCATGATGTGCTGTTGAACAGCCGGCCCAAAACATCCGGCGGTAAGGGATTTCAAATCGCTGGCCCAAATGTCCAGCAGTTGTCAAAGGATGCGCCCGTCAAAATTGCGCGTCAAGACTTCGCGCGCTCCTCCGCCTCCGCTTCGGCTTCCAGCGCTTCCATGTCGTCGTCGGAGAAACCAAAGTGATGGCCGATCTCGTGGATCAGCACATGGCGCACGACGTGATGCAGGTCTTCGCCGCTCTCGCACCAATAATCGAGGATCGGCCGGCGATAGAGGAACACCAGATCAGGCACCGTGCCCGAAGACTCGATCTGCTTTTCCATCAGCGATGTGCCTTGATAAAGGCCGAGAATGTCGAAGGGCGATTCCAGTTCCATCTCTTCGCAGACATCATCGTCAGGAAAGTCCGTGACCTGCACGACCACGCCTTCGGTCATGCGCTTCAAGGGTGCGGGCAGGGAGGCCAGAGCCGTTCGCGCCATATCGTCGATGTCGGCCAAGCTTGGTGGCGAAAGTTCCTTCATCGGCGCTCCTTGCTTAGCCCCCGGGTTTTGGCCATCGTGGCATGTCCTTGCACGAGGAGACCCCCGGGTCATGGTTCAAAAGGTCATGGTTCAAAAGCTCGATCCGGCGGCCCGCGCCGCGGCGCTGAAGCAGCTGCTCCTCTGGGAAGATGTACCTGGCCGCGATGCCATCCGGCGCAGCTTTAAATTCGCCGATTTCAACGCCGCCTTTGGGTTTATGAGCCGCGTGGCCCTCATGGCCGAAAAGATGGATCACCATCCGGAATGGTGCAATGTTTACAACCGTGTCGACGTGACGCTCGCCACCCATGACTGCGGCGGCGTTTCGGAACGGGATGTGAAACTGGCCCAGTTCATGGACAGGGCCTTCACCCCCTAAAAAACTTGTTGCACCGCACAAATTATCTTCAAGGGCAGCCGGAAAGCGGCCTATCATGCCGCTGGATTCGCCCCGGCCTCTAAAAGCCGGGCCAAAGGGAGAGCGACGTGGCCAATAAGATCTACCCCAGTGCCAAGGCCGCCCTGGCCGGGCTTTTGCACGACAACATGACGATCATGTCCGGCGGCTTCGGCCTCTGCGGCATTCCCGCCGTGCTGATCGATGCGGTGCTGGAATCGGGGGTGAAGGGCCTGACGGTCATCTCCAACAACGCCGGCATCGATGACGCAGGCCTGGGCGTGCTGCTGCAAACGCGCCAAATTAAAAAAATGATCAGCTCCTACGTCGGCGAGAACGCCACCTTCGCCAAGCAGTATCTCGCCGGAGAATTGGAGATCGAATTCAATCCGCAAGGCACGCTGGCGGAGCGCATTCGCGCGGGCGGCGCCGGCATTCCGGCCTTTTACACGCGCACCGGCTACGGCACGCAGGTGGCCGAAGGCAAAGAAACCCGCGACTTCGACGGCCATCACTATGTCATGGAGCGCGGCCTGTTCGCGGATCTGGCGCTGGTGCACGCCTGGAAGGCCGACCCGGAAGGCAACCTCGTCTATCGCATGACGGCGCGCAACTTCAACCCGCCCATGGCCAGCGCCGCCAAAGTCACGGTGGTCGAAGTGGAAGAATTCGTCGCCCAGGGCGAGCTTGATCCCGATCACATCGTTACGCCCGGCATATTTGTGCAGCGCATGATCAAGCTCGATAACGTCAACAAGCGCATTGAACAGCGCACCACGCGCAAACGCGCGGCCGCGGAATAGGGGCCCGCCGGCGGAAGGCCGGCATTTAAGGGAAAAGACATATGGCTTGGGATAGAGACCAGATGGCCGCGAGGGCCGCGCAAGAACTTAAAGACGGCTTCTACGTCAATCTCGGCATCGGTATTCCGACGCTGGTGGCCAATCACGTGCCCAAGGGTATTTCGATTCAGCTGCAAAGCGAGAACGGCATGCTCGGCATGGGGCCCTTTCCCTATGAGGGCGAAGAAGATGCCGATCTCATCAATGCCGGCAAGCAGACCATCACCGTTCTGCCGACCAGCAGCTTTTTCGACAGCGCCACGTCCTTTGGCATGATTCGCGGCGGACACATCCACCTCGCTATTCTTGGCGCGCTGCAAGTAGCCGAGAATGGCGATCTCGCCAACTGGATGATTCCCGGCAAAATGGTCAAAGGCATGGGCGGCGCCATGGATCTCGTGGCCGGTGTGCCGCGCGTGGTTGTGCTCATGGAACACACCGCCAAGGGCGATCAGAAAAAAATCCTCAAAAGCTGCTCCCTGCCGCTTACCGGCAAAGGCGTGGTCGACCTGATCGTCACGGAATTGGGTGTGTTCGAGGTTGCCCGTCCGGGTCTAACGCTGATCGATGTCGCGCCGGGCGTGACGGTCGACGAAATTCGCGCCAAGACCGAGCCGGACTTCAAGGTTGCCGTAAATCACTAGCTTCGGCGGGTTGGAGCTGGCCGTAAGTGCGGGGATATTAAGTGCGGGGATATTTCGGGATCGGCGTCGAGGGCATCAACAAGCCCTTTAATGTGGGCAATCTGTTTCGTTCGGCCCATGCCTTCGACGCAAGCTTCGTGTTCACCATCGCTGCGACCTATCGCCGCGCCGAAGGCGCCCAGACCGATACCTCCGATACCCTCGCCAATTTGCCGTTCTATAGCTTTCCCAAGCTCGACGATCTGATGCTTCCCAAAGGCTGCGCGCTTGTAGGCGTCGAGCTGCATGACGACGCCGTCCTGCTGCCCAGCTTCACCCATCCGCGCTGCGCGGCCTATGTGCTAGGGCCCGAACGCAGCTCGCTCTCACCGGCACTTACGGCGCGCTGCGACCACCTTATAAAAATCCCCACCAAGTTCTGCCTTAATGTCGGCATTGCCGGCGTTGTCGTGATGTACGACCGGCTCTTGACCATGGGCCGGTTTAGCCCTCGCCCGGTCATGCCGGGCGGACCCAGTCTCCCCGGGCAGTTTCGAAAGCCGCCACCCCTGGCCGAAGTGGCGCTGGCCGAACGCGACGGCGAAGATCTGGTCGAAACCGATTAGGCGGTTTGGCTTGCGTTACAGGACTTTGCTGACCACAATCTACCGAGCATCGCAAAGGACTATCGACCTATGAGTCTGCCGTTCCGCGCCATTGTATATGCCGCCGCTGTCACGTTGTGTGCGTCGAACGCTATGGCGCAAGAGGTCAAGGTGCTGGGCACCTTCGGCAAATGGGTGGCGCAAACCTACAAGGAAAACGGCAAGCCGGTGTGCTTCATGTCGGTCAAGCCCGACAGCTCCGAAGGCAACTACAAAGCCCGGGGCGAAGTCTTGTTCATGGTAACGCACCGCCCCGCCGAACAGGCCTTCGATGTCCTCAGCATCGCGTCCGGTTATCAGTATTTGCCCGACTCCGACGCCGTGCTCTCGGTCAACGGCAAGCGCTTCAACCTGTTCACCAACGGCGAGCGCGCCTGGGCGCGGGACGTGCAGACCGACAAGGCCGCCGTGCAGTTGTTGATCAAGGGCAGGACTTTCACCATCAAGGGCACGTCCAGCCGCAACAACGTCACCACCGACGTTTTTCCGCTGACGGGTTTCACCGCCGCCCACCAATCCATCACCGACGCCTGTAAGAAAATCTAGAGCCGAGTGGCCAGCAATTGGGTGATTAGCCCAGGTTCGCCGTCGCCGACGGCTTTGCCGTTAATATGTGTCACCGGCCGTACACCCAGCGCATTAGTCAGGAAAACCTCGCTGGCGCGCATCAACATCTCAAGGCTTAGGGACTTTTCCTCGGCGCGCGCGAGCTTGATGGCCTCGCCCCGGATGATGCCGGGCAAGGCGCCGTCGTCCAGCGGCGGGGTCAGCATGAAGCTATCCACCAGCACAAACACATTGGCCACGGTACTTTCGGCCACACGGCCCGCGGTGTTGAGCAGAATGGCGTCGTCGGCTCCGGTGGCTTCAGCTTCGCGGCGCGCAAGGATGTTATCGAGATAATTGAGATGCTTGATGCCTGAAAGCGGTGAATGCTCGTTGCGCCGTGTAACCGTGGCGATGATGACTTTTGCAGGCTCCGCCGGCGGCGGCAGAGGGCCGGCGGTGATCACCAAGGTCGGCGTCGGTTTGGCCGGTGATGCAAGCCCGCGCGCGCCGGGCCCGCGTGTCAGGGTCACGCGCACCACCGCCTCGGTCAAAGCGTTGGCGGTGATGGCGGCCCCGATCATGCCGGCCAAGTGTTGATCGTCGCCGGGTAGCGGAATGCCCAGCACACCCGCACCGTGGCGCAAGCGGTCGAGATGGGCTTTCAAATGGCGCACGGCATTTTTGCGCACGACAATGGTCTCGAACACGCCGTCGCCCAGCGTGAATCCGCGATCGGTGGGATCGATGCGCGCGGTATCCGCGTCCGTCAGTACGCCGTTAATGCTGATCTTCATGATGCGGACTCCAGCACACGCAAGAGCGGCTTCACCTTGGTCACGCTTTCCTCAAATTCCTGCGCCGGATCGGACTCCGCCACAATACCGCCTCCGGCCTGCGCCACCAGGGTGGTTCCATGCCGCACCAGCGTGCGGATCACGATAGAAGAGTCCATGGCCCCGTCAAAGCCCAGCCAGGCAATGGCGCCGCAATAGGGGCCACGGGGCGCGGGCTCCAGGTCATGGATGATTTCCATGGCTTTGATCTTGGGCGCGCCGGTTACGGACCCGCCGGGAAAGGCCGCGCGCAGCAGATCCACGGGCGTTGCCCCCGGGCGCAGGTGCCCCGTCACCACCGACACCAGATGATGCACCGCCGGGAAAGTCTCCAAGCCGCATAAAACCGGCACGGCGATGGAGCCCGGCGCGCAGACCCGGGCCAAGTCATTGCGCAGCAGATCGACAATCATCAGGTTTTCGGCGCGGTCCTTGGCGCTCGCCAGCAATTCCGCCGCCAAGGCGCGATCTTCCGCCGGTGTTAGCCCACGCGGCCTGGTCCCTTTAATGGGCCGGGTCTCGACCGCTCCCGCCGTATCGACTTTGAGAAAGCGCTCCGGCGAAGCCGACAGAATATGAAAGTCCTCACCGGTATTGAGGAAGGCGGCAAAGGGCGCGGCCGTAACACTGCGTAACCTCAGATAAAGATCATAAGAATTTATGCTCTGCGGAACCTCAGCCAGAAACCGCTGGGTGATATTGGCCTGATAGATGTCGCCACGCCGAATGGCCTCAATGGCGGTGGCGATGCGGGCTTCGTGCTGCGCCTTCGTGGTTTCGGCCCGCCAAGTGCCGGCGATATCTGGGGCGGCGCGATGCGGCTCTGTTCCTAAAGCCTGCGCCAACTGGGCGGCGCGGTGTTCCGCCTTTGGCCGCCGCGGCATGCCAAAGTCATGAGCAATGACCCAAGCCTCACGGCGCTCATGATCGAAGGCGGCGATGGTGTCGTAGAGGCCAACCGCCATATCCAGGGGAAAGGGCGCGCCCTTCGGCGGCGGCGTGGTTTCAAGAACGCCGCCCAGCTCGTAAGAGAAAAATCCCACAGCGCCGCCCAGGAAAGGGGCCGGGTCCTTGCGCGAAGGCCTGGCAAAGCGCGAGAGTTCCGCGCTTAAGGCCGTGAAGGGATCACCCTTGGCGGTTTTGCCGTCAACCGTAACCGCCCAGGGCGCCCCAACTTTCCATGGCGTGCAGCGGATCACGCGGAAAGGATCTACGGCGATATAGGAAAAGCGCCCTTGCGGTCCGGCCAGGGCGCTGTCCAGCAGCACCGCCATGGCGTTTTGAGCAAGGGGCGCAAATGCCGCCGCCGGATCGCGGGACGGGATAGGTATAACGACAAGGTTAGGCACTGAAAGTCCAGCTAGGCTGGCGGCGGTAGGACACGGTCCGGCGGCGCGTGGCCGTCGCAGAACGCCTTGACGTTGATGATCACGCGCTCACCCATGTTGATGCGGCCTTCGACGGTAGCCGAACCCATATGCGGCAGCAGGATGACGTTTTTCATGGCGAGCAGCTTTTGATTGACGGCAGGCTCGTGTTCAAAGACATCGAGACCGGCGCCGGCCAGTTGGCCTTCCTGCAGCATCCGGACCAGCGCGTTCTCGTCGACGATCTCGCCGCGCGCCAGATTGATGAGATAGCTGGTGGGCTTGATCAACTTCAGCCGGCGCTCCGACAACAGGTGAAATGTGGCCGGTGTGTGCGGGCAATGGACCGAGATCACGTCCATGCGGGCCAACATTTGATCGAGGCTCTCCCAATAGGTTGCTTCGACCTCGGCTTCCAGTTCCGGGCGCAGGCGGCGGCGGTTGTGATAGTGGATCGCCATGCCGAAGCCGCGGGCGCGCCGCGCCACGGCCGTGCCGATGCGGCCCATGCCGATGATGCCGAGGCGTTTGCCGTAAATGCGATGGCCCAACATGTGCGTCGGGCTCCAACCCTTGAAGCGTCCGTCGCGGATCATCTCGGCGCCTTCCAACAGACGCCGGGGCACGGCCACCATCAAGGCCATGGCCATGTCGGCGGTGTCTTCGGTCAGGACATCGGGGGTGTTGGTAACGCTGATGCCCTTGGTGCGCGCTGCGCCGACGTCGATGTGATCTACGCCGTTGCCGAAATTGGCGATCAGTTTCAGGCGCGGGCCCGCCTTGGCAATGACATCCTTGTCGATGTCGTCGGTCAGGGTCGGCACCAGCACGTCGCATTTCTGTAAGGCGGCCGCGAGGTCGGCGCGGCTGAAGGGCTTGTCGTCGACGTTCAGATGCACGTCGAATAGCTCCATCATCCGCGTCTCGACGACGTCGGGCAACTTTCGGGTAACGACAACCGTCGGTTTGGTCCGCGCCATTAGGCTTTTTACTCAATCAGGCTTTGCGCTCAAATCTCTTGAATGGGCCAATACAGCAATGGGTACAGCCGGTGAGCTTAGGGGTAGCAGTCGTCATGATTGTTGTCCAGGCAACCCCCGTTGCCAAATCTTCAAATCCAAGGCACAAACCACGCAATCGGTTTTTCGGGACGGCGGTAGGGTTTTGATAGCGTTGAGGACGGCGCACATTAGGTATTTGGCGGTGGTGTGGCTGCTGGCGGCAGCGCTCGGCGGCGCCACAAGTGTCCCGGCTGCCGAAAAGCCTTCCCAAAACAAACCTGCCGCGAAGGCCCCCAATCCCGCGCCGAGTCCTGCGGTAAAGCCGGCGCCTGCGCCCGCTTCCATTCCACCTGTGCCCGCCGCGGTGATCCGCGCCGAGGAAGCCAGTTCTTCGGATGTCATCGAGAGTGACGGCAAGGACAGCGATGCCAAAGGCACCGCCGCCGGCCTGCCAATTCCCCGCTTTGTCTCGTTGCGCACCAATCCGATCAATCTGCGCACCGGTCCGGGCGTGCGTTATCCCATCGACTGGGTTTATGTCAGACGCGCCTTGCCCGTGGAGGTCATCGGCGAATTCGATACCTGGCGCCATGTTCGCGACCATGATGGCACCGAGGGCTGGGTTCATCAGACTGGGTTGTCGGGCAAGCGCACGGCGGTGGTTATCGGCGGCACCCAGACCCTCAAACGCATCGGCGAGGACACCGGCGATGTGGTCGCCACACTGGAAGCCGGAGTTATCGTCAACGTCCAACGCTGCCCGGCGGAAGTTTCCTTCTGCCGCGTCGAGGTCGAAGGCCTGCAGGGCTGGCTGAAGCGCGAACAGCTTTGGGGCGTCTATCCTGGCGAAGTCGTCCAGTAATCCGCTTCTAGCCTAAATCCCCAGCTAATGACGCGCGGCTTTCCTCCGGCAGCATGGCCATGTGCCCATACTGAGGATGGGTGATGCCGGCGACGACTTGTGTCCCGGCGGTCGTGAAGGCCGCGACTTGCGCGGGCGTGAAGGCAAAATGCAGGAAGTGGACTGACGACGTTTTGCCCTCGGGCGTGGTGCGGTCCAGGTCGGCTTCAGGCACGGCCTTTACCGTATGGCCGGCGAAAGTCAGCTGAACCATATCCTCGATGTGGCCCAGGGACGCCAGCACACGGCGGCGCACGGCCTCATCCTCGATCTCGATCATCATGGTGGCGACCAGCTCGGCGCCTTGCGGGATCAGCGGATTGTAAGCCGCCAGTTCGCCTTCGATCTGCCCCTCGCCGCCGCGTTCGATGAACAGCATTTCGTGAACTTGCGCCCACATGGTGTCGAAGTTCTCGAAATAGAGACTGACGTGCGGGCCGATGTGGACGCGGCGCTTGCGTTTGGTCTCCACCAGCTTGCGGCGATGCTCGCGCCTGATCTCGCCGTAGTCGGCCATAGACATGATGTCGGCGCGGGAAATTGTGCGGCGTTGCGAGGTGTGATGATCGGTCATATCCAACACTCCAAATCTCCTTACACTCAGGTCAGGCCGTAGGCCTTGGCGAGAATCTCGATAGGGTGAAAAGCGCGCTGGCCTTCGTGCGATACGCCTTCCACGCCTTCTAACCCTTGCGCGAGATGTTTGCCCGCCAGCGGGCATTCCGAGGCGAGATAGCTTTTTTTGGCATCGGCGGCGCGGCGCACGGTTTGCCGCGCGAATTTAGTGGCGATCTCGAAGTTGCCTTTCTTCACGCCCCAGGATCCGCCGTGGCCCGAGCAGCGTTCGATCACGGCCACATCGGTTTCGGGGATCAGGCGCAGCATCTCGGCGCCCATGTTGCCCATGTTCTGGGCGCGCGCGTGGCAGGCCATGTGCAGGGCGACGCCGCCCGGCACGGCGGTAAGCCCTGTGGCTATGCCTTCGTTGTCGGCGATCTCCACCACATATTCGGTGATGTCGTAAGTTGCTTGAGACAATGCCTTGACGTTGTCATCGTCGGGCACGATCAGCGGCCATTCGAATTTCATCATCAGGGCGCAGCTCGGCACCAGGGCAATCACGTCCTTGCCGGCGTCGATATGGGGCCGCAGCGCGGCGGCGGTGCTTTTGGCTTTTTCCGCGACGCGCGCGAGATCGCCTTGTTCCAGCTGCGGCATGCCGCAGCAGCCGGGATAGACCACCTCGGCGTCGACGCCGTTTTTGGCCAGTACCTTTAGGGCGGCCTCGCCGATGTCGGGATTGTTGTAGTTGGCAAAGCACGTGGCAAAGATCACAGCCTTGCGCCCGAAGGCCGGCGCCGCGTGGTTGATCGCGGGCGGTGCTTCCTTGGCGCGCTGCATGAAGGTCTTGCCGTGATATTTTGGCAGCTCGACGTTGCGGTCGACGCCGGCCACTTTCTCCAGCACTGGACGGGTCAGCACATTGCCGCGCTTCGAGCCCCAGTTGGCGAGCCCTGGCGCGACGCCGGCGATCTTTCCGTTGCGGTCGGTCTCGGTCAGTTGCTTATCGAAGAACGGCGTGCCGTCCTTGGCGCGCTCGGCCGCGCGGTAGCGCAGCATCAAGTGCGGGAAGTCGATGTTGAAAGCGTGCGGCGGCACGTAAGGGCATTTGGTCAGGAAGCACATGTCGCAAAGCGTGCAGGCGTCCACGACCTTCTTGAAATCAGCACTTTTGACGCCGTGAATCTCTTCGTCGCCGGCGGCGTCCACCAGATCGAACAGGCGCGGGAAGGAATCGCACAAATTGAAGCAGCGCCGGCAGCCGTGACACACATCAAACTGACGGCGCATCTCGGCATCCAGTTTGTTGGCATCGATATAATCCGGGTTGGCCCAGTCGATGACGTGGCGCGTCGGGGCTTCGAGGCTACCTTCTCTCATGGGTCAACTACTCACTCAAATCTCTGCTCATCAAAAACAAACCGGCCGACACTGACGGGCATCGGCCGGTTTGCAGAATGTACTGCCTGACTGGGCCGCTTATGACAGCGTATCAAGCGCCTTTTGGAAACGGCCGGCGTGAGACTTCTCGGCCTTGGCGAGGGTCTCGAACCAGTCGGCGATTTCGTCGAAGCCTTCTTCGCGCGCGGACTTGGCCATGCCCGGATACATGTCGGTGTATTCATGGGTTTCGCCGGCGACGGAGGCCTTCAGGTTGTCGCGCGTTTCGCCGATCGGGTAACCGGTGGCCGGATCGCCGACGGCTTCCAGATATTCGAGGTGGCCGAAGGCATGGCCGGTTTCGCCTTCCGCCGTCGAGCGGAACAGAGCGGAGACCTCATTCTGACCTTCAACGTCGGCCTTTTGCGCGAAATACAGATAGCGGCGATTGGCCTGGCTTTCACCGGCGAAGGCGGCTTTCAGATTTCCTTCGGTTTTTGAGCCTTTGAGGTTTGCCATGGGGCCCTCCTATGTGAACGGGTTGACGAAAAACGGGCGGATACGGAACGCCGGTTGCTAGGTTAGCGTGAAGTCCGGCACCATATCCATGGCCCCAGATTTAAGCCGCTGCTTCCCTTAAGTCAAGCAGTTTAGAACAATTCTAATGATAGAATTGTCCGCATTAGGGCGAAGGCTGAAGATGGGTGCTTGTTTTAGGCTTTGACGCGGATGATGACATCAACGCGGCTGATCTCGGCGCCGCCCGGGGCTTCCGGCAAGCTCGCGATATTCACGCGCTCGGCGGCGATGTCTTCCAAGTGACCGGAGCGCTCGAAATAGAAATGATGGTGGCTGCCGGTGTTGGTGTCGAAATAGGAGCTGCTGGAATCGATCGAAATCTCGCGCAAGAGGCCCTTGGCGGTGAAATCATGCAAAGCGTTGTAGACCGTGGCCAGCGAGACATCGACGCGGCTTGATTTGGCTTCGTTGAAAAGCTGCTCGGCGCTGACGTGACGATGGCCGCGCGCGAACATCAGCTTGGCCAAGGCCAGGCGTTGGCGCGTGGGCCGGAGGCCCGCCGTCCGCAGGCGCTCAAGGACCGTGACGTTGTTCGCCGGTGAGGTCTTCTTCTGTCGCATAATGGTTACATACATAGGCCTGTTACCGGGCTTTTTAAAGCCTGGCCTTATCGCGGCGCCGTTTTTATTGAAAAGGCGCGGGAGCTAAAAGAGCTTGCGCGCCGGGATGCGGCCTCGAAGGGTGGTGGATCGACGAGCGCTTGGGGGATGAGGGGGAGGGGGAAGCGGCCCGGCGATCCACCGAAAGGTCCCCTTGGGGGCCCTTCTTCGAGACCGCCAATCTCGCGTTGAATTGTGTTTCAAGTTAGGCAAGGGACCTTAAAATCCTGTCAGGTCCAGTCCTGCCGAAAAAGCCCGCGCGCGTAGAAACTTCGTCCTTGGATTTGTTTCAGCTAATGCTGCGGTTCGTACTGCGGCTGAGCCTGATGTGATTGCGGCGCCGGGGCCAAGATTACTACACGCACCGCCATCGGACCCTTCTTGCCGGGACGCACATGCATGCGCACCCGCTGGCCCGATTCAAGCCGGTCGAGGTTGGAGCGCTGTAAGGCGCCGATGCCGATGAAAACGTCGGCGCCGCCGTCGACCGGCATGCCGAAGCCGTAGCCCTTATCGACCGCGAAGAATTTAATCTCGCCTTCGAGGACGACTTCTTCTTCGTCGGTTTGCGGCATGTCGTCCGACACGGTCGAGTCATCGACCTGGCCGATGTCGGCCACCTGAGGTCCCCGCGGACCGTCGGCAAGGTCGCAGGTCAGCGTCGCGCCCTGGCGTAGAGTACGCAGGCCCGCGCGTTGCACGACCGAAATATGCAGGAATGCGTCCGCCGACCCATCCATCGGCGCTACAAACCCGAAACCTTTCGCCGGGTTAAACCACTTAACCTTAGCGGTCACGCCCGTCTTGGCGGAGACCGCCGAAGAAGACGACTGCATCGGATTACTATGACCTTTGAAAAATCCCATCCCCTAGAACCTAAACTCTACACCAAACTCTGCGGGGGTCCAAACAAAGTCCGAACTTTTGCGACAAAGGTGCGGTCTATCAGGCGCGTTCGCGTGGGACTATTTTGCAGTGCACACGAATGGTCGCCGGGGTGCATACACGGAAGATAGCAGACGTCTGTTGTAATCGGCGTTATCGCATGACGCGTTTCACGGCGTCCTGCCATCCCTCCAGCAAGGCCGCGCGCTGTGCGTCGGCCATTCTCGGTTCAGCCCGGAAGTCCAAGCGCCATGCGGTTTTGATTTCATCCAGCGACGAAAAAAGCCCGC
This sequence comes from Fidelibacterota bacterium, assembly GCA_947475295.1. Lineage (GTDB taxonomy): Bacteria > Pseudomonadota > Alphaproteobacteria > Rhodospirillales > Rhodospirillaceae > SHVO01. The sequence continues at coordinate 12,526 of CANJLF010000022.1, read as the reverse complement.
GCCCTAACCCTGCGAGGAACGCTGCGCCCAGCACCGTGGTCTCGGCATAGACCGGGCGTTCAACCGGAATGCCCGTGATATCGGCCAGGAACTGCAATAGCCAGTTGTTGGCAATCATGCCGCCATCGACACGTAAGGCCGGCGGCGAAGGGATGCCGTCCTGACGCAGAGCCACGAGTAGGTCGTGGGTCTGATAACAGACGGATTCGAGGCCGGCGCGCACAATATGGGCGACGCCCGAGTCGCGGGTCAGGCCCAGGATCGCGCCGCGCGCCGCCGGGTCCCAGTGGGGCGCGCCCAGGCCCGTGAAAGCCGGCACGAAATACACCCGACCCGTGCCGCCGGCGTGCTCCAATTCAGCCGCGAATCGTTCCGACTCCGCCGCGCTGGAGATCAAGCCGACGTTATCGCGCAGCCACTGGATCACGGTGCCGGCGTTGAAGATGCTGCCCTCGAGGGCATAGGTGGTCTGGCCCTTGAGGCGATAGGCGACGGTGGTGAGCAGGCGATTGCGCGACGGCAGCGCTTTCGCCCCGGTGTTCACCAGCACAAAGCAGCCGGTGCCGTAGGTGCTCTTGACCATGCCCGGCGTAAAACAGGCTTGACCCACCAGCGCACCGTGCTGATCGCCCACCAGCGCCGTGATGGGAATCGCGCGGCCGAACAGCGCCGGGTCGGTCGTGCCGAAATCTCCGGCGGTGTCGCGCACCTCGGGCAAGATCGCCTTTGGAACACCGAACAGATTCAAAAGCCCATCGTCCCAGCGGCCGGCGTGAATGTCGTACAACATGGTGCGCGCGGCGTTGGTAGCGTCGGTAGCGTGCACGCGCCCACCGGTCAGGCGCCACAACAAGAATGTATCGATCGTGCCGAAGGCGAGCTCACCCTTGAGCGCGGCCTCGCGTGCGTCCGGCACATTGTCCAGAATCCACTGCACCTTGGTGGCCGAGAAATAGGAATCGATCAGCAGACCGGTTTTATTCTGGATCGCGCCCTCGTGGCCGGCCTCGCGCAAAGCCGCGCATAGCGCCGCGCCGCGCCGGTCCTGCCAGACGATGGCGTGGGTTACGGGGTGTCCCGTGCGCCGGTTCCAGACAACCGTGGTTTCGCGTTGATTGGTGATGCCGACCGCCTCGACGCCGTCAACGCCGCCGGTCTGCGCGATCACCGCGCGGCAGACGCTGAGTGTCGCATTCCAAATCTCATCGGCGTCATGTTCGACCCAACCGTCGGCGGGATAGATTTGACGCAAGGGAATTTGTGATGTCGCCAGCGGCTTGCCGGCCCCGTCGAACATGACGGCGCGGGTCGATGTGGTGCCCTGATCGATAGCGAGAATGCGCGGTGCGGCCATGGCGCCAGCTTAGCGCATTTTCACAAGCCTCGGCGATGCGGCTTTGAAGAAGTTTAGGCGACTTCGCTGATCTGGTGGCCTGAGTCGCCGTCCGGCGAGTTGACGGTGCCGTCAAGGAAGGCCTGCCAGTCGTAACTATCGCCGTCCTCGGAAATATTAAAGCTCTGCGCCCACACCGGATCGCTGATGTGCTGCTCGTGCGAGGAATGGATCTGCTTCTCGGCGCGCTGTAGGTTGCGTTCGGTGATCACCGCCATACGTCCGGCGCCGTGGTCCTTATAAACCATCAGCGCCAGGCGGAAGGCTTCCGACGACTGGCGCATGTATTCCCATTCGCCGGTATGCTTGGCCAAAAGGAACAAGGCCGATCCCAGCGTGTTCTGGATCGAAGCCCATTGCAGCGGTGCGGTGTCGGGCGTACGCACTTGCAGCGCGCCGACACAGCATTTCACGGCGTATTCCAGGATCGGCATGCTGCGCACGTTATCGCCGTAGACCTGCAGGATCTGCGCCAGCGTATTGGAAACTTCCGACCAACGGATCGGATGGGTATAGCGGTTGAACACCTGGCGCGACGCTTGGCATGCGTGGATGGCCTCGCGTAGCGCGTTGTCGTCGCCGATGGCCATGTCGATTTTATAAAGCACGCAGCCCAGGCGGTATTTCACCAGGCCCCAGTCCAACGTCTGGCGGCGCCGCGAGATGTGCATCAGCGCGCGGCGATAGGCGTCGGCGGCCTGTTCAAGGCAATCGGTGTCGTTGGTGCGTTCGGCGATGATCTGCAGCACCAGGCCCAGTTGTTGATAGAGCTGGCCGGTCAAGGGGCCTTGATCCGGGCCGGCGAGGTCGATGGCGGCGCGCCAGGCTTCGACGGCCACGTGATACCAGCTGCGGTCGCCTTCCAACTGCGCGCACACCGCGCCGACGTTGCCGTAGCAGAATAGGATCGAGGCCCGCTCAGAGGGCTCCATGCTCGCCGAAGGATCAAGGCCCATGGCGCGGGCGGCTTGAGCAATGGCCGGCAGCGCTGAGCGCAGGATTCGCCCTTGCGGGAAGCTGCGCGGATCAATGGCCGCTAGCGTGACGGCGCGAATCAGCGGCACCCAGTCGGTGTAGAAATCCACCGGCATGGTCAGCGTATTGACGGCGGTGAAGCGGCCGGGACGTTCGCCGGGGCTCGAAGCCGTGGCGGTGAAGTGAAGTTCAAGGTTACGGCCGGTGGAGTCGATATTGCCCCAGATCAGCAAGTCGGCGTTCTGATCGTTCATCCAGCTGCGCCCTTCGCGTGTGGCGCGCTTCATCAGATCGTCGTTGAACGCGGCGCCGGGCTCAGTCAAGCCGGGCATGAACTTGGTCAGGTCGCGGTCGATGCCGGTCGCGCGCACGCCGGGAATACCATCCAGCGCGGTCAGCACGAGTTTGTGCTGAATGCCCTCGTAGTCGTCGCGCAGCTTGCCCACGAGGACCAGGATGTCGGCCGGCGGCGGGTTCTTGGGCTTGCGCCCCGGACGGCGTGTCGGATACTTGGCTACGGCGTCGAAGATTTTTTCCATGAAGTTGGGCTTGCGCTCGCCGATCAGATTGACGGGCAAGGGCCGTCCTAAGCGCACGGTCGCCGGCGTGGCGATCAGCGACTCGGATGGCACCGGTACCGGCAAATTGGCGGCGGCGGATTTATAGGCGGCGGCGCGAATCGCATCGCCGTCTTGTGATCCGGCGGGCGAACGCATGCGCCGCGCCAGCTTGGTCATGACCTTGAGCGCGGTCTGCGGGTCGGCTTCAACCTGACGCAGGAACTCGTCGCGCGGAATGGCTTTGACGGTGACGCCGCCGCGGGCGCGGGCCGAGGTCGAACGCGGGGTATTGTCGAGAATGCCCAACTCGCCGAACAGCTCGCCGGCCTTCAGGCGCGCCATGACGGTGGGGCCTTCAGGGCCGTCCTTGATCAGCTCGACGGAGCCTTCCAAAACCTCGAAGGCCCACTGGCTGTCTTCGCCCTGGCGATAGATGATCTCGCCGTCTTTGTAGGTTTTAGTGACCGTTCTCAAAGCGAGACATTCCCTGCACGTTGGCGCTTCTGCGCGACGTTGAGGGGATAATCTCGTCGGAAACGGTTTAATAAATGTTAAGTCGGCCTAGAAGCCTCCCGGCTGTTATAACCGCCCATAATATTGCATATGCACTATTTATGAACCCGCAACCGCCGCCGCTTTGCCCAACACTTGCAGCAGAAGCCCGGCCTGGCCCGGCCCCAGGCGCTCGGTCAGATCGCCCTGGGCTTGGCGCCACAAGGCGGCGGCTTTGCTGAAGATCACCCGCCCCGAAGAGGTCAGGGAAAGAACGTCGGGCCGGCGTCCCGCGCCGCCCTCCGTCGTCACGTAACCCGCATCGCGCAAGGGTTTGAGGTTGCGGCTGAGGGTCGTGCGGTCGAGCAGAAGAATCTTTGAAATCTCCGCTGCCGAAGTCAGGTCCCTGGCCGCCACGGCCGCGAGAATATTGAACTGGCTGGCCTGGAGACCGGTCGGCTGTAAGGCCTCGTCAAACAGGCGGGTGATCGCCCGGCCTGCGCGCCGGACATGGTGGCAGAGACAGACCTCGACTATGGCCTGGGCCTGCATCGCGGAGGTTAAAGCGGGCTCGCTCGGGTCATAAATCGCCTTCATATGATGCATATACATCATATGAAGGCTTCCGAACAGCCTTTAGGTCGATCCTGGGCCCTCGCGTTTGATGGCGCCCTGATAGACCCGGGCGGTCCGGCCCTCGAAAGTGGCCGCCACGAAGCGGTTGCCGTTGGTGTCGCGGTCGAAGGCCAGCGTCATGGCGCCCGATTCGACCGCGGCGGCGGCGGCGCTTTCCTCAAGGACGAAGGTTTTAGCCAGCGCGCCCACCAGGGCGGCGATTTCGCCATACATTTCGCGCCCATCTTTTACGGGGTCTTTTGCGATCGGAGGCGGTTGTTGGTTCGGGGGTGGGCCCGAGGGATTCGAGGTGTTATTCATCGGTATGCTCTGCTTGCGTTAGGGAAGGACCTTATCATGCTCCGTCTCGTGATCCGCGCCGTCTTCGCCGTTTTGCTCCTTGGCCAGGCCGGCGTAGCTTCGGCCAAAGACATCCTCGGAACAGCTTTGGATGCCGGCACCTTCACGATTCTTCTCGCCGGGATCAAATCGACCGGATTGACCCCTATACTGTCGGGTCCCGGGCCCCTCACGATTTTTGCGCCCACGGACGACGCCTTCGCCAAACTGCCGCCCGAGACCCTTAGAAATTTGCTCAAGCCCGAGAACAAGGAAAAGCTGCGCAATATTCTCTTGTTCCATCTGGTCGACGGCAGAGCCACGGCGCGGGATTTTCTCGGCAAGCGTCTGGAAGCCGCGACCATGCAGGGCGGCTCGGTGCTGATCGATGCCACCAAAGGTGTGACCATCGATAACGCCAAGCTTATCAAAGCCGATATTGTCGCCGACAACGGCTTTATTCACGTCATCGATACGGTCATGATGCCCAAGTAATTTGTTATAGTAATTCGCTATTGATTGGTAACTCGCCATGCAGATGAAGTTTGTCTCTTACGAATACACCCACGGCCCCCGCTTCGGCGCCGTCATCGGCAACGACATCGTTGATCTATCCGATGCCGGCCACAGTCTGCGTTCGGTGTTGGCCACCGGGCCTTTGGGCAATCTCCAGGCCGTGGCGGCCAAGCGCAAGCCGACCGTGGCGCTGGATCACGTCGTTCTGCTGCAAGTCATCCCCGATGCGGGCCGCGTCATCTGTATTGGGAAGAATTATGCCGACCACGCCGCCGAAATGGGCGGCGCCCCACCGGAGAATCCCAACCTCTTCATGCGCACGCCGCAGTCCCTGGTCGGGCATCGCCAATCCATCGTCGCCCCCAGCGCCTCGAAGGAATACGACTACGAGGGCGAGCTCGCCGTGATCATCGGCAAGGGCGGCCGGCGCATTTCGCCCGACCGCGCGCTTGCCCATGTCGCCGGCTACACCTGTTTCCTCGACGGCTCTGTGCGCGATTTCCAGAAACACTCTTTCACCGCCGGAAAAAACTTTGATTCCTCCGGCGCCTGCGGGCCCTGGCTGGTCCCGGCCACGGAAGTGCCCGATCCGCAGAACCTCATGCTCACCACCCGCATCAACGGCGAAGTGGTGCAGCAGGCCAGCACCAAACTGATGATCCACAGCGTCGCGGCCGTGATCTCCTACATCTCCACCTTTACCCACCTCGAGCCGGGCGACGTGATCTCCACCGGCACGCCGGCGGGCGTCGGCGCGGGGCGCAAGCCGCCCAAGTGGCTGAAGCCGGGCGACAAGGTGGAAGTCGAGATCGAGCGCATCGGCATACTGGCCAATACGGTTATCTCCGAGCCTTCGGTCTAGGACCGTCGCGCGAGATAAGCGGTAGTCTCTAATCGGGAACGAAGCCGCCGCTCATGTGGTCTTATTTTGCCAGGCGCGTTGTGATCGGTATTCCCACTTTGTGGGCGGTCATCACTGTCTGCTTTTTCCTGATGCGCCTTACGCCCGGCGGCCCCTTCGACGCCGAAGCGCCGGTGCCGCCGGAAGTCCTCGCTAATTTGCGCGCGCGCTATCACCTCGATGATCCGCTCTGGCGCCAGTATGTGGATTACATCATCAATCTGTTGCAGGGCGATTTCGGGCCGTCATTCAAGTATCACGACTTCAGCATCACGACGCTGATCGCCCAAGGTCTGCCGGTCAGCATGCAAAACGGCGCCGCGGCGCTGCTGCTCGCCATCCTGATCGGCGTGCCGCTCGGCATTTTCGCGGCGCTGGCCCAAAACACGCGCCGCGACTACATCATCTCCGCCGGGGCCATGACCGGCATCGTCATCCCCAACTTCATCATGGGCCAGGTGTTGATCCTGGTCTTCGGCGTCTGGCTTAAGGACAGCGTTTTGCATTTGCCCGCCGGCGGTTGGAACGATGGCGCGCTGCCCAACCGCATCTTGCCGGTCTTTTGTTTGGCGGTGCCCTATATCGCCTATCTTGTACGCATCACACGCGGCAGCATGATCGAAGTCCTGCGCGCCAATTATGTACGCACCGCGCGCGCCAAGGGCCTGCCCTTCCGTTTGGTGGTCCTACGTCACGCCCTGAAGTCAGCCTTGATGCCGGTGGTCACCTTCCTCGGCCCGGCGACGGCCTTTCTGCTGACCGGCTCCATGGTGGTGGAAACCATTTTCCAGATTCCCGGCATCGGCCGCTACTTCGTGCAAGGCGCGCTCAACCGCGACTATACCCTGGTCATGGCGGTCACCATTCTCAGTGCGGGCTTAGTTATCGTCATGAACCTGATTGTGGACTTGATCTACAGCTTCCTTGATCCCCGCGTGCGTTACGACGAGCGTGCGCCATGACCAGCACTAACCTCGCCTCGCCCCATGGTGCGGCCCTCGACTCCGCCGCCGAAGTGCAGGGGCGCAGCCTGTGGCAGGACGCCTGGCGCCGACTCAGGACCAATCGCGCCGCCGTCGTCGGTCTGGTGGTGCTGGGGCTCATTGCTGTTGCCGCCGCCCTTGGTCCGCTTTTTCTGCCCTGGACCTATGACCAAATCGACTGGGATCACGTCGAAGCCCTGCCGCCCGATTTCGCCAACGGCCACTACTTCGGCACCGACTCCATCGGCCGCGACCTCTTGGCGCGCACCCTGTTCGGCGGGCGCATCTCGCTCATGGTGGGAATCCTCGCGACTTTTGTCGCACTCACCATTGGCGTCACCGTCGGCGCTGTGGCCGGCTATGTCGGTGGCCGCACCGATCAGCTGCTGATGCGCTTCGTCGATCTGATGTACTCGGTGCCGCTCACGTTCTTTGTCATCATCCTGATGGTTGTCTTCGGGCGCAATTTCATCCTGATGTTCCTGGCCATCGGCGCGGTGGAGTGGTTGACCATGGCGCGCATTGTGCGCGGCCAGACGCTGACACTGCGCAGCAAGGAATTCATCGAAGCCGCGCGCGCGTCCGGCGGCTCCACACCCGCCATTATCTTCCGCCACATCCTGCCCAATGTTCTGGGCGTCGTGATGGTCTATGTCACGCTCACCATCCCCCAGGTGATTCTGCTGGAAAGCTTTCTCAGTTTCCTCGGGCTTGGCATTCAAGAGCCCATGACCAGCTGGGGCATGCTGATCAACGACGGCGCCGCCGAACTGGAAATTAATCCGCGCACGCTGATCATCCCCGCCGCCTTCATGACCGCGACTCTGTTCTGCTTCAATTTCCTGGGCGACGGTCTGCGCGATGCTTTGGACCCTAAGGACAGATAGTGAGCGTCCTCGACATCAAAAACCTCACTGTGCGGTTTGCCACCGCCGACGGCGAAGTGGCCGCCGTCAGCGACGTGTCACTGTCCGTCGGCAAAGGCGAGTGCCTCGGTATTGTCGGCGAGTCCGGTTCGGGCAAAAGCCAGACCTTTCTGGCCGTTCTGGGCCTTCTCGCGCCCAACGGCCGCGCGACCGGCGAGGTGATGTTCGGCAACACCAACCTGCTCGCCGCCGATGAAAAGACCCTCAACGGCTTGCGCGGCGACAAGCTGACAATGGTCTTTCAGGACCCCATGACATCGCTGACGCCGCATATGAGAGTCGGACGTCAGTTGACCGAGGTGTTGATCCGCCATCGCAACGTGAATGCTGCTGCTGCGCGCGATCAGGCCATCGCCATGCTGCGGCGCGTGCAGATTCCCGAGGCTGAACGCCGCTTCGACATGTATCCCTTCGAGCTCTCGGGGGGCTTACGCCAGCGCGTTATGATCGCCATGGCGATGCTGTGTGGACCTAAACTTATCATCGCCGACGAGCCGACCACGGCGCTGGATGTGACGGTCCAGGCGCAAATCCTCGATCTGATCCGCCGGGCCAAGGATGAGTTGAACACCGCCGTCATTTTGATCACGCACGATCTCGGCGTTGTCGCTGGCCTCGCCGACCGCGTGGGTGTGATGTACGCCGGCCGCCTGGTGGAACTGGGTGACGTGCGCCAGATTTTCAACGCGCCGCGTCATCCCTACACCAAGGGTCTCTTGGCCTGCACGCCGCGCCTTGACGACACCACGGTTGGAACCATGCCGACCATCCCCGGCCAGCCGCCCAATCTTCAGCGCTTGCCGACGGGCTGCGCCTATCATCCGCGCTGTCCCGCCGTCATGGAGCTTTGCCGTGTTGAGCGGCCACCCTTGCTTGCAACGCCCACCGGCAGCCTCAACGCCTGCTTTCTGGAGAATGCGTCATGAGCGCGCCCTTGCTGCAGGTGCGGGATCTCAAAGTGCACTTCCAAGTGCGCGGCGCTGGCCTCTTCGCCGGCACGCAAGCCTTGAAGGCCGTGGACGGCGTCAGCTTCGATCTCGCCGCCGGCGAAACCCTGGGCATTGTTGGGGAATCAGGCTGCGGCAAATCCACCTTGGGCCGCGCGGTGCTGCAGCTCCTGCCCGCCACGGCGGGCTCAGTAGCTTGGCTGGGTGCGGACCTGACCGCCCTCGACAAGACCGCGTTGAAAGCGCAACGCCAGCATATGCAGATTGTCTTTCAGGACCCACTCGCCAGCCTGGACCCGCGCATGACCGCCGGCGATATTATCGCCGAGCCCTTACGCAACTATCATCCCGATCTCTCCGCCGTGGAGCGGAAGGACCGGGTAAAACAGATGATGGATCAGGTGGGCCTCTTGCCCGCCATGGTCAACCGCTATCCCCACGAATTCTCCGGCGGTCAGTGTCAGCGCATCGGCATCGCGCGCGCCATGATCTTGAACCCAAAGCTCGTGGTTTGCGACGAGCCGGTCAGCGCGCTCGATGTCTCCATCCGCGCCCAGGTCATCAACCTGCTCATGGAGCTGCAAAGCCGATTTAATCTCTCGATGCTGTTTATCAGCCACGATTTATCGGTGGTGCGTCACATCAGCCGGCGCGTCATGGTCTTGTACCTGGGCCGGGTCATGGAGCTGGCGGATCGCGATTCGCTCTACGCCGCGCCGCGCCATCCTTACACCCAAGCGCTGATCTCCGCCGTGCCGATCGCCGATCCCGACAAGGAACGCGCCAAGCCGCGGGTGGCCGTCAACGACGATCTGCCGTCGCCGCTCAATCCGCCGTCGGGCTGTGTGTTCCGCACCCGCTGTCCCAAAGCCACGGAAATTTGCGCGAGGGTCTCACCCCCGTTGCAATCAGCGGGCGCGGGGCACGAAGTGGCCTGCCACCATTGGCGCGATTGAGGGATAAAAATTTCTCCGCTGTAAAGTTGACCGCCATAAACCGCAAAACCGTCTGCCACGGGCCGGGCGGGTGTGTTATGCCAATGCTATGAAACAGGCCCACTTCCAGCATCTACGTGTTGTCTTCGCGGCGGTTTCGCTCGTGGTCTGCAGCGCTTATGCGGTCCGCGCCCAGGAAGAGTTGCCCGAAGCCGCCACCGGCCGCACGGCGGCCAAAAGCGGCACCGCTAAATCCTACATGGTGGTCGCGGCCAATCCGCTGGCGGCCAAAGCCGGCACCGATATTCTCGGCCTCGGTGGCAGCGCGGCCGATGCCGCCATCGCTGTGCAGCTGGTGCTCAACATCGTCGAGCCGCAATCGTCGGGCATCGGCGGCGGCGCTTTTGCACTCTATTGGGATGCCAAGGCCGGCAAGGTCGCAAGCTACGACGGCCGCGAAATGTCGCCGGCCGCCGCCGCGGAAAATCGGTTCCTCACGCAAGACGGAAAACCCATGGGCCGCAGCCAAGCCATTGTCGGCGGCAAGTCCGTGGGCGTGCCCGGTGTGGTGCGCTTGCTTGAGATTCTTCACAAGCAGCACGGCAAGCTCGCCTGGGCCAAGCTATTCGATCCGGCCATCGCCATTGCCGACAAGGGCTTTGCGATCTCGCCGCGCCTCAACGCACTTCTGGCGGGCGATTCGGCCTTTGCGCGGAACCCCGTCGCCCGCGCCACCTATTACCAGTCCGACGGCAAGCCCAAGCCGGTCGGCACGATTTTAAAAAATCCCGAGTTCGCAAAAGTCTTGCGCGCCATCGCCTCCCAAGGCGCCGACGCTTTTTATACCGGCGCCATCGCCGCCGATATCGTGCGCGCGGTTGCGACCGCCACCAACAATCCGTCGGATATGACGCTGGACGATCTCAAGGCCTATAAGGCCATCGAGCGTCCGGCGCTTTGCGGTCCCTACCGCACATTCAAAATCTGCGGCATGGGCCCGCCGTCGTCGGGCGGTCCGGGCGTCATTCAGACCCTCGGCATTCTCAGCGCCTTTGACTTGCGCGCTATGGGAGCCCACTCGGCCACGGCCGAGCATCTGCTGATTGAGGCCGGGCGTCTGGCCTTGGCCGACCGCGCGGTCTATATGGCCGATCCCGACAAAGTCGCGGTGCCGACCGAGGCGTTGATCGCGCCTGACTACCTCAAACGGCGTGCGACACTGATCTCCACTACCCAGCGCATGCCCGAAGCTCCGGCCGGCAAGGTGCCGGTGAAGGGCGCCTTGAACCTCATCACCGCGCCGAGCCCTGAACTTCCCTCGACCAGTCACTTCTCGATCGTGGATGCCGAGGGCAACGCGCTCGCCATGACGACCTCGGTCGAAGCGCAGTTCGGCTCGCGCCTGATGGTGGACGGATTCATCCTCAACAATCAGCTGACAGACTTCTCGTATCAAGATGTGGCCGAGAAACGCACCGTGGCCAACCGCGTCGAAGGCGGCAAGCGCCCGCGCAGTTCCATGTCGCCGACCTTGGTGTTCAACGACCAGGGCAAGTTCGAAATGGCGCTGGGCTCACCCCTGGGTGCGGCCATCGTCGGCATTGTCGTGAAAACCCTGGTCTGCATGATCGACTGGCAAATGTCGCCCGCCGATGCCGCAGCGGCGCCCGGTGCGCTGTTCGCGCTGGGCAACGGCGTGACCATTGAAGATGGCCTTGTTGCCGACAGGCCCGCTTTGGAAGCCTTGGGCCATCAGGTGCGCGTCGGCGAATTCGCCAGCGGTATCCACGTCATCCGCGTCACCAAGGATGGCCTCGTGGGCGGCGCCGATCCGCGCCGTGAGGGCGTGGTTCTCGGTAAGTAATTACCGACGATCCATCTGCGTCACTTCGACCCCGCGCGCGGAAGGCGTGCAAAAGATAATTGGCAGCGGAACGCTTAAAGTTACCGCCTATCCATCTGGGTGACTTCCACCATGTGCCCATCGGGATCGTAGGCCAGCAGATGCTGTCCCGTTTGCCCGGTGCCGTCGGCGGTGGTTTGGGTAAAGCGCACGGGCGAGCGCTGAAACCGCGTGCCGATCTGACTCAGCCTGCTATAGGCTCCCTGCAAATCTGCCACTTCAATGCCAATGATAACGTCGCCGATGCCGATGCCCACCAGGTTGCCGCGGGCACTTGGCAACTGCGGCCTGTCGTACCAGACCAGCGCCAACTGGGCGGCGTCGCCGCCTTTCAAAATGACAAGGCGGCTGGTTTTTGAGTCCGCGGTCAGCGGCAGATCGGCCGCGCCAAACACGCCGCCCTGGCTGGTATCGGTTACGGAGGTGTCGGAGGTCTTGAACAGTCCGATGCGTTGATAAAAATCCAGCGCTTTATCCATATCGCCTACCACCAGGGTCGTGCGCTGCAGTGTCGCGGGACGAATCGCCGAAGTTCCCTGCGCATGAGCCGGGGCGGCTAAGCTCGCCAAACCCAGAACGGCCAGTATGACGGTCAATCTTTGCAGCGCCATTCTATGGGTACCCTGATATGAAGCCCAAGCCGCTACGGCCCAAAAGCCGCTTGGGTTGGACGGAAGCATCCTGTTTAACCGTGCGCCAGCCGGGTTTCAACCTTGACGCGGGCGTAACTCGGGCCGGAAAACGGCGATCCTGGTGACTTCAGGCGGAATATCGTTTGCGGCGGTCCATGTGGACCCGATATCGTTCTTCCGTCAGGCCCACTACTACTGTGCAGAGTTCGCCCAGTTTGCTAAGAAGCCCTCCCAACGGGCCATCTCGCCGTCAGGCCCACATTATCTAGGGTCAGGACTCATTGATCATAGCCAGAAGATGACGGTTGCGGCGATATAAATGGCTGACATGAAGGTGTGGGCGCATCGGTCGTAACGAGTGTGGATGCGTCGCCAGTCCTTGAGCCTGCCGAACATGTTCTCGATCCAG
>CANJLF010000021.1 GCA_947475295.1 Fidelibacterota bacterium | reverse complement strand
CCTTCGACCAGACGTAATAGAGGCTTTGGGCAATACCTTCGCGGCGGCACAACTCGGCAATGCTGTCCTCGCCGCGCAGGCCGTCCAGTACGATGCGTATCTTGTCTTCGGCTGAAAAATGCCGCCGGGTCGCCCGGCGTATGTCCTTGAGTACCCGCTCAGCAGGCGCCTTCGTGGTCATGGGCTTTGATCTCATCTTCGTTCCTCCGTCACTACGTTGAGACCAAAACCCTCCCTAATTCACCACCCCAATTCTGTCTCATAGGCGCTGACGCCGTACAGGTTCCGCCTCTTAGGCTTTTATTTGAAACGGTGGGCGGTACCAAGGATTGAACGTGTGATCCCACCCGTGTGAAGGGCAAAAGTTCCATGTTCGCCAATTGCTTAGGGAGCCGTGGATTTCACCCTAGTGATGCGGAATTCCGCGTTTTGCGCGGGGCCCGAAGTCGCAAGGATGTGGAATCCGGCGCAATATTCGAAATTCTGCTGAACTCCCTGGAAATCTGGAACCTGTAACTCGAGAGGAACCCGCGAAATATTCGGGCCGGTTAATTCCGTAAAGTGATCAGACTTTGCTCTGCGGGCCAAAGGCGGAGCGGCGTCGGCTGGGAAAATAACTCCACATCCGTACATTCGCGTGCGAAGTGGACATTATAGGGCGCGTATTTTATAGTGTTGGTGAGAGGGGGGGGGTCGGCATCGCTGAATTTTGCAGTTTTTTGGAACTTTAATGGAGGCGAGCTCTCGTTCGGTCGTCAGCCGAACAGTCCCCGCCAGCACGCATAGTCCTCCACAACTTGCGTCTCGTTATCGTTTCAATGACTCCCCCGCAACTTGATCTCTTCTGAAGCAACGTTTGTATTCCAATCGAGGGTCGGACTAACCATGAGACTCATACAGGCAATTGCCGCTTTAATGATCGTAGCGTCTGCTGGATCATCCCTGGCGCAACAAACGCAAAAATACAAAGCGGCGCTTTCGCGCCTGCCCCTCAACGCCGTCCTGCAACGCACGGTCGCTGGTAAAGGGGCCGCCACAGCCGAACTTGCGGGACAACGCCTTACCATTACAGGCACGTTCGCCGGACTCACCTCGGCCGCCACCACCGCCAACGTGCGCATGAGTCCTGTCACCGGCGTAGTCGGTCCAGTCCTGTTTCCTTTGACTGTGACGCAGGATGTAGCCGGAACCGTCTCAGGGTCGGTAGAGCTATCGCCATCCCAAGTCGAAGCGCTGGCCAAAAGTAAACTGTACATTCAAATTCAAAGCAAAGCAGCGCCGGACGGAAATTTGTGGGGCTGGCTGTTCATTGAGGAGAAGCGGTGATGCGTAAAATCGTAGCTTTAAGCGTTGCAGGGATTGCTCTTGTTGGCATCGCGGCATTTTACGCGACGAAACGGGTTGGTCCCGCGCCGGATACTTATACAGCGCAGCAGGCTGCCGCCGGGCGCCAGCACTATGAAGCCCTCTGTCAAAGCTGCCACCGCCCAGATTTGTCCGGCGGTGGGGAAAGCGAATCTCCTGCCCTCGCCGGATCCGCATTTATGACAAAATGGAGGCAGCGCACTGCACAGGAACTCGTGGAGAAAATTTCCACGATGCCAATGTCGAACCCGGGCGCTGCAGGTCCTGATGGGAATGTCGCGCTCGCGGCCTACATACTGCAGCATAATAGGGTTCCTGCCAGTACCGCCCAATTGACGGCGCAATCGACCCTCATCATTGGCGCGAACACCAGCGGCTCAGCGCCAACGGTTGCCGAGAGTGTAACGGCGGGTCGGGCTGCGCCCGAAGCTCCGGACGAGAATCGCAGGGCAAGACCCTTGACCGGCGCCACCGGACTCACTGTTAAGGGCGTTGTCGAGAACTACGTCGAGGTCACCGACGCGATGCTTCGTAAGCCTGATCCAGGTGACTGGCTGATGGTAAGAAACAATTACCAAGCTTGGAGCCACACCACGCTCCCGCAAATCACGCCGGCAAATGTGGGCGGACTCCAGCTAAACTGGGCGTGGGCGATGACCGAGTGCGTCGGTGGCGGCCGCAATCAGCCGACGCCGCTTGTGCATAACGGGATCATGTACCTTGTGAATTGCGGGCATATCGTTCAGGCCCTCAACGCGACAAACGGCGAGTTGATTTGGGAGAATCGGCTCGGGCCCCAGTCGAGCACGGCCTTACGCAATATGGCCATCTACAAGGACAAGATATACCTTGCGACCAATGATGCGCGTCTCGTGGCGTTTGACGCCAAAAACGGCGAGCTGAAATGGCAAACGCAAATCGCCGATCCCTCGCAGGGATATCTGAACACCAGTGGCCCGCTGGTCGCAAACGGCCGAATTGTTCAGGGACTGGGCGGCTGCGCGCAATATCGCGCCGCAGGCTGCTTTATCAGCGCCTACGATCCCGATACGGGCAAGGAATTGTGGAAATTCTACACGACAGCCCGGGAGGGCGCGCCGGGCGGCGACACATGGAACAACCTGAAAGATATCTTCCGTGCCGGCGGTGAAACATGGATCACCGGGAGCTACGACCCGGAATTGAACCTCATGTATTGGGGCGTTGCGCAGCCGAAGCCACATCTTGCGGTCTCGCGCGGAATGAAGGTGGCGGACAAGGCCTTGTACACAAGTGCGACCCTTGCGCTGCGACCTGAAGACGGGAAGTTGGAGTGGTACTTCCAACATGCGCCTGGCGAGACGCTCGATATGGACGAGGTCTACGAACGCGTGCTTGTCGATATCGACGGCAGTAAAACATTGTTTACGGTCGGCAAGGTCGGCATCTTGTGGAAGCTGGATCGCACCAACGGTAAGTACATCGCGTCCACGGAGACAGTATTCCAGAATATTTTTGAGCGGATTGATCCGGTCACTGGGGAGCCAAAATATCGCGATGACATCATAAATCAGAAAGCCGGCGATTGGATTGCGGTATGTCCCAGCACCGAAGGCGGGCACAACTGGCAGGCCATGAGCTTCGATCCAAAGTCGCAGTTGCTCGTAATCCCTCTCAGCCAGAGCTGTATGGACGAAACGGGTTACGATCCGGCGCTTGAGGAGGATGGCAGGGGCGGCTCGATAGATCGGAAGTTCTATGAAATGCCTGGAAAAGACGGCCGGATGGGAAAGCTCGCCGCGTACGACGTCAGGTCAATGAAAGAAGTCTGGGCTCGTGAACAACGCGCGCCCTTTCTCACGGCGGTTTTGAGCACGGATTCGGGCGTTTCATTTGTGGGCAGCCTCGACCGTATGTTCCGCGCAGTCGACACAAGGACCGGCAAAGATTTGTGGTCTACGCGCCTTGGATCGTCTGTGCAGGGCTTTCCCGTATCGTTTACGGCAAACGGAAAGCAGTACATTGCCGTCTCGACCGGACAAGGCGGAGGCAGCCCGCGTAACGTGCCCGACACCATAGCCGAGGACATTCTGTATCCAAGGACGGGCAATCAGCTATATGTGTTTGCTCTGCCAGAGAGACGATAAGCCGGGCCGTGCTGGGGCGGGACCCACCAGTCTTCGGACTGGTGCTGGCCCCGCTTTAACGTAGGCTAGAACGCATAGCGTAGGCTGAGAGCGAACATGCGTGGCGGCAGGGGATAGCACTGCACCACGCCGCTCGTGTTGGGCACGCCAAAGGTCGCGTTGGGAGTGGACGCCAGTACGCCGCCGCCGCCGCCCGTTCCGCCGAACTCGGCGTAACAAGCCTTGGTGTTGAAAAGATTGCTAACGTTCGCACTAAGATCAACGTTGGTGTTGGCGATGTCCTGCACTGCCAAACGCAGACTGGCCAAGGTATAGCCCAATGTCTGTTGCGACCGATTGTAACCGACCAAGGCGGTGCGATAATTGCTCTGATTATAGGCGCTGGCAGTTAGTGCTAAATCCCTAACGGGCAAACCGATCTGTTCGCCGGTGACAGAATAAGTTGCGGACGCCGACATCGTCCAAGCGGGCAGTGGAAACGCCTGCCCCGTGAGCGAGCCGCCGGTTGCGGGTTGCAGATATCCCGCCGGCGGGGTGAAGCTGAAGTCGGTGTACTTCGCATGCACATAGCTTCCGTTCCACGACAGCGTCAATTCCGGGACGGGTTTGACTTTTACATCCCACTCTCCGCCATAAACCTGCGCAGCGCGGGCATTGAGTGTGACGTTTTCCGTGGACGCGCCGGTGCACTGACCCGCGTTGTAAAGGGCCTGCGTACACGGCACGCCGCTGGGGCCGGTGGCAAAAATCACGTAGGGCAGGCCAGCCTGCGCCTGGATATTTTTGTAAGTGGTGAGGTAGGCGGCAAAGTTACTGCGGACCGGCATGCCGGCGATGGACCAATCCGACTTTACGCCGATCTCATAGTCTTGAACTTTTTCCGGCTGCGCTACTACCACGGCGGCGTTGTTGGCCCCGCTGTTCAGCGCGCCGGATTTGTAGCCGCGACGCGAGGTGAAATAGACCATGGTCGAGTCAAACAGGTCATAGTCCAGAGATAGCGTCCACGTTGGATCGCGGAATGTCCGCTTGACGTCAATGAAACAGGCATCGATGGGGCGTAGGACTCCATTGGCGTCCGAAAGAGCGCAGGATCGCGAATAACCCTGATAGGAGATGCCGTTGAAGACATAGGTGCCAGGATTGAAAACACTGTTTGGAATTGCCGCTGTGGTGGCCGCCGTGGCCGGGAACCGCGTGCTAAAGGAAGCGATGTGGGCCTTGCGTTCATCGATCGAGTAGCGCACCCCGGCTGTAAAACGCAGATCGGGCCGAATGCTGTAAGTGGCCTGGCCATAACCGGCGTAACTGGTATTTTTGCCGGCATTTGCTGTGGTGTCGGCCAGCGTGATCTGGCGGCCGGATACCGGTTGTGGGCGAACCTGATTGGTTGAAAACAGATAGTCCCGATTGCCCTGCTGCGACACGCTTTCGGCAAAGAAAAAGGCGCCGGCGGTCCAATTGAGCTGGGTATCGAGGAGACTGCCGTTGAATGTCAATTCAGAGGTGTATGCATTGTAGTCGGGATCAGCCCCTTCGTTTTGCAAGGTCGCGTACGGAGCCCCTCGGCTGTAATAGAGCGTGCGACTGTCGGTCCAGCGATAGCCGCCCATCAATTTCATGCCAATACTACCGAAACTTCGGTCGTAGGTGCCAGACACTGATTGAAAGTGCCCGCTGCTATAGTTGTTTTCGGCCTGGTCGATAGTCCAGAAGCTGCCCGCCTGCTGGCGCGCGAGGGAATTCAACAGAGCATTGTAAGAGCGCGGGTCAGTGTTAACGGTGCGCGCGGTGACGTCGCTGAAATAGGGCGCTATCACGCGGCCGCGCAAATCGGTGACCTGATTGCAGGTCATGGGAATATTGCAGATCGACGGACGGGACACAGGCTGGATATTAGAGCCGATGGCCCCGGTGGACGGTTGCGTGCCCTCGAAGGAATTCAGGAGATGGTATGACGATCCGGTATAGTGTTCAGCGTCGAAGTCGCCGCGCAGAACAAGTTTAGAAACATCATCCGGCAGCCATTTCAGCGAGAAGAGCATTGCTGTTTTGCGTGCGCCAGCTCCAGGCGTGTCATTGCGCTCACCGGTCGCGGGGTCGAAGTAAATATTTTTCAGATACCCCGCGGTCTCGGAATAAGAGTACGCCGCGCGCATAGCTAGTTTTTCGCCCAAGGGCACGTTCACCACAGCCTGAGTCTCATAGCGCCCGTAGTCACCCGCGGTCAGAGTCACGTAACCGCCGAATTTATCTTCTGGTTCGCGGGTGGTATATAGCACCGCGCCGCCGGTGGCGTTGCGGCCGACAAGCGTGCCTTGCGGACCCTTCAATACCTGAACGCTGTCGACGTCAATCAGCGCTGCCGTTAGGCCTGACGTGCGCGCATAATAAAGCCCGTTGATATAGACCGCCGTCGCAGTATCGAATTGAATACCGCTGCGGGGAAAATTTCTGAGCCCGCGTACGGTGATATTGATAGTGTCTTGGCGAAAGGTGTCGGGCTGGACCTGCACCGAGGGTGTGACCAAGCGCAGATCAGCC
Organism: Fidelibacterota bacterium; assembly: GCA_947475295.1. Classification (GTDB taxonomy): domain Bacteria; phylum Pseudomonadota; class Alphaproteobacteria; order Rhodospirillales; family Rhodospirillaceae; genus SHVO01. Next base: position 38,809 of record CANJLF010000021.1, on the reverse strand, counting down.
AAAGTCTTGACGTTATTGCGTTCCAGATCTTCGGCCGTGAAAGCCGTGATAGAGATGGGAACGGCCTGGATATTTTCTTCGCGCTTGCGTGCGGTGACCACAACCTCCTCGAAGGCCGCACCCTGGCCTATGTCGGCCGCCTGGCAGAGCGGGATTCCTGCGGCGTTAAGCGCGCATGCCAACACCGTGATTCGCTTTTTGTCCCCAATCATTTGCACCCTTATGGCTCTAGAACCTAAATTTCCTATTCCGCCGGGGCTTCGCCGAAGCTTCCAGGACTTGACGGGTCGTACTTATGAGGGGCCTGTTCGGTCAATTGACGCCCGCCATCGCGCACTCGCCAGAAACTTCCTAGGAAATTCCGGAAACGGTCGAAGGTCAAAAAAATCACCGGCGTCGTATAAACCGACATTCCCCAGATGAACCCCGGTTTCGGGCAACATTGTAGCCGTCAGGGCCGTCCCTGGCAACTTCGGGCGGTACTTTCCCGGATTTTCTGGCAGTACGCGATGAACAAGAGTTTCCTAGCCCGCCGATATCCCTGTTTCCCGAGATCAAGGCACACTTCTCCCGTTTATTTATCCTCGCTGCCGCATGGCCCCATTTCGGTTTTGGTCTAAAATTCGCGAGCTAGAACCTGCCCAAGAGGTCGCATTTATGTGCCTTCGAATACTCCCGGCACGCGCCCGGAACGCGCCCGGAACGCGCCCGGAACAACGCCCTCGAGCGAGGGGCCAGATTGTCGGGGCAGGTAGCGCGCGCTTCTACAATAAAATAAGCTCATTCCATCTAGTGGACATGCCGAATTCACTTTCGCCTACTCTGGCGACCGTCGCCATCGGTTTTGCAGACGTTATCTTGACCCTGCTGACCAACGCGTAGATGGCAAAACGCGGACGCGATGATCCCGTCGGCGCTGATGATTTTACGTGTGAGTAAACAGTATCTTTGATAAATGTGTGCATCACTCAATGGTCTTCGGGGAGATAATTCATGAAATGCAGGTCAATGATTTTTTCATTTTCCACCGTGCTATTGGCGTCATCGGCGCTGGCTGCACCGGCGCTGGCCATAGAGTGCGAGGCGCTGTGGGATTATAAGACCCCCAATTCTGACGTTCACGCAGTTCAAACGAATGCGGCGGGTCTTTACAGGACTGCCGATGGGACCGTTCTCGATAATATGCCGACCTTCTGCCGCGTCGCGGTGGCGGCGCATCCGACGAGCGATTCAGACATCGAGTATGAGGTCTGGATGCCAAGCGCGGGCTGGAACGGAAAATTTGTCGGGGTCGGCAATGGCGGATTTTCGGGCTCCATCAGTTACGGCGCGATGGCTACAATGGTGAGGGCCGGCTACGCCGTGGCGAATACCAATACCGGCCACTGGGGCTCGGATGGGACTTTTGCATATAGACACCCGGAAAAAATTATCGATTGGGGGTATCGTGCCGTTCACCTGATGACCGAGCAGTCCAAGTTGTTTGTTAAGGCTTTCTACAGCAAGGCGCCTTCGCGGTCTTATTTTACCGGCTGCTCCCAGGGTGGCCGTCAAGGGATGCTGGAGGCTCAGCGCTATCCCGAGGATTACGATGGCATCATCGTTGGCGCCCCAGGCTACAACACCACCAATCACTACATCGGTGGGCATTTGTACCTGGCCTCCGTTCTCTATGACAAAGGTCCCAACTCCATTCTGCCGGACTGGACCGCGCCGATTGTAGGCAAGGTGCTCAATGAGGCGTGCGATGCCAAGGACGGCATTAAGGACGGTATCATAAGCGATCCGCGCGCCTGCAAGTTCAACTCCGAAGCGATGCTGTGCAAGCCCGGCCAGGCCGCGAAGACATGTCTGTCGCCGGAGCAGGTGCAGGCCGTCACGAAATTTTACGCCGGCCCCGGTAGCCGTGTTCCGGCCGGCTATTATCCGGGTTTCGATCTTGGCGGTGAGGCGGAGAATTGGCCTAACACGCTCTCCAGCGATTTTCCCTACGGCGGTGAGCACGGTAGGCAGGGATTCCCATTCTTCAAATACTTCGTATTCGACGATCCCAACTGGGACATCCACAGCTGGAAATGGACCAAACAAAGCATCGACTATGTCGAGAAAAAGGAAGTTGTGCCGGGCCAGACCATTGCATACGTCCTCAATGCATCAGAACCTGACCTCGAAAAATTCAAGGCCCGTGGCGGCAAGATCATGCACTATCACGGCCTTGGCGATCCGGATATTCCCGCACAAAACTCCGTCAACTATTATGATAATGTAGTTGCGGACCAGGGCAAAAAGCACGGTGCCGCAAAAGCCCAGGCGGAAACCGATAGCTTCTACCGTTTGTTCATGGTGCCAGCCATGGGACACTGCCGCAGAGGTCCCGGACCGAATACCTTCGATATGCTGCCGGCCCTTGAAGCATGGGTGGACAAGGGGATCGTACCCACACAGGTTGTTGCGACAAAGTATGTCGATGACAAGCAGAGCGCCGGCGTGAAGATGACGCGTCCGCTCTGCCCCTATCCGCAAATGGCGCGCTACAAAGGTGCCGGCGACACCAATGTGGCCGAGAATTTTGTTTGCACGGAACCAAAAAAATAGCCTGACACTGCTGATGCGGAAACCGTTCAAGGCCACCTTCTTAAAGGGGGGCCTTGGGCGGTCTGCAAGCATGTGAAAAGTCTGTCGGGCTCGGCCGATCATCTCTCCAAGTCCCCCGCGAGTAACCCGCGCCCCCAACACCGCATTTTGAGGCTTGATTCCGGGTTCCAGGGATCATCGTGTTAACGCGCCAAAACCCGCGCTTTCCGCCGATCTCGAGATCTTTATGGAACCGGTGGGCGGTGCATGGATTGAACTTGTGACCCCACCCGTGTGAAGGGCGAAATTGCCATGTTCGCCAATTGCTTAGGGAGCCGTGGATTTCACCGCAGTGATGCGGAATTCCGCGTTTCGCGCGGGGCCCGACGTCGCAATGATGTGGAATCCGGCGCAATATTCGAAATTCTGCTGAACTCCCTGGAAATCTAGAACCTGTAACCCGAGAGGAACCCGCGAATTACTTGAACCATGGATAGGTCTAGCTGCGCGTTAGAGTGATGTAGACGAAGCTTTGCAATGGTGAAAAGTTTTGCGCAACAGAAGTTGGCGGGCGGGAGCCTAAGGCAGCGCTTCAACTGGCGGGTGCCTTATCTGTCAGGCTGTAGTGAAAACATCAACTTGCCGCAGCTTGGCAACGATCTCTTCCTATGAATGCCCTTTCCGCTATTGCCGTTTTGCGTAGCATGCCTCACGATGGATCACTGATTGGGTGAGCTTCATTGGAGTTGTTTTTATGAATCGAAGAAGGGCGTTGAGTTTGGTCGGTGCAGGTGGTGTAGCCCTGGCCGCAAACCGGTCAACGAGGGTATTGGCAACTCAAGCAAAGACCGCGCCGCCGAACATAATTTTGATTTTAGTAGACGATCTTAGGTGGGACGAATTTAGTGCCGCCGGACACCCATATCTCAAAACACCGAACATTGATCGGTTAGTAAGAGAAGGTGCAACATTCTCAAGAGCGTTTCACGCGACTCCATTATGTTCACCAAATCGCGCGTGCATTCTTACGGGGCAGCACACCGCGCGGCATGGCGTTTATAACAACGCTAGTCGTGATGCTTTGAGTCATATTTTAAAAACATTTCCTCAAGAGCTTCAGCGTGCGGGCTACAAGACGGCTCATGTCGGAAAATGGCATATGGGAAATGATCCCACACAACGGCCCGGCTTCGACTATTGGGTGAGCTTTCCGGGGCAAGGAAAGATTATGGATCCCAAAATATTCGAGAATGGAAGGCTTGATACAGTTAAGGGATACGTCACTGATATTTTGACGGATAGAGCTTTGAAGTTCATTAGCGATCAAAGAAATGGTTCACGCCCATACTTTCTTCACCTCGCTCACAAAGCCGTTCACCCTGATGCCATTCAGAGAAACGACGGATCTGTAGATACGGAGTATGGCAATCGATACATCCCAGCGGACAGACATAAGGATCTTTACAAGAACGAAGTCTTCCCGCGCTCGCAGATTAGTAAATCAGCGATGGAGGGGACGCTTGGCAGCGTTATGGTGCGGAAATTCTTAGAAAGAAAGAATTCTCCGGAAATAATGAAGGAGTTCGGACCCATCCTTGATCCCGGCACAAGCGAGCAAAGCATTCGCGATCGAGCTGAAATGATTCTTTCGGTCGACGAGAGCGTTGGGCGAATTCTGGCGGCACTAGAGGAAGCCGGTACGCTGGAGAATACTGTGATTATCTTTACTAGCGACAATGGATATTTCTTCGGCGAGCATGGCTTAAGTGTTGAAAGGCGTCTTCCTTACGAAGAGTCTATTCGGTCTCCGTTGCTTGTGAGATATCCCACCGCAATTGAGCCTGGAATGTTAGTGAGCTCGCTTGTCTCAATGATAGATATCGCGCCGTCGATCCTGCATTTTGGTAAGGCTACGATCGGAAGCCACGTTCAGGGGAGGTCGTTCGTGCCATTGTTAGCAAAAGGTTATGGGAAGGCCGAAAAACGCTCGTCCGTTTTAATAGAGAACTTTAGCGATGATTTACCCTTCCCATGGGTTCTTGATGCCGACTACAAATCCATTCGAACAGATCATCACAAATATGTTCACTGGAATATGTATCCTGAATACGACGAGCTGTACGACTTACAGAAAGACCCACGGGAGCAGGAAAATATTATTAACACAAGTATAGGCCGCAATATTTCCGGTAAATTGCGGACTGACTTGGCGCAGCTCGTTCGAGAATCAATTTCTTTGTGATGCAGGATTAGGCGAAATATCGCTTACGTTTGTGTGTGAGGGGTTTTCCGAGTAATTCGCACGTAACCCGCGCCCCCAACACCGCATTTTGAGGCTTGATTCCGGGTTCCAGGGATCATGGTGTTAACGCGCCAAAACCCGCGCTTTCCGCGGCTTTCGAGGTCATTGGGAGAATGGTGGGCGGTACAAGGATTGAACTTGTGACCCCACCCGTGTGAAGGGTGTGCTCTACCGCTGAGCTAACCGCCCGTTCGGGTTCCAAAAGGAAGGCCGAAAAGAAGCCTCGGAAACGAGGCCATTGGTACGAAGCCTGGGTTCTTAAAGTCCGGCCCCAAACCTGTCAACTGCGCGGGCGCCAGCCTATAGGCCCTTATGGGCCGGGTTTGCGGCGGGGGGACAGAGCCTTCGGTGCCCATTCCCCAATATCCTCCGCTTTACCCACCGTTTTTTGAGGGGTCCGGAGTAGCATTTTTGGGCGGCCTGCGGCGCACCCCAGCCTCACACCCCACCTCACACCCAGGCGTAACTCGGCCTTTATCCTGCCCCAAGGCCATGCCATTTTCGCTTTCCGCTTGAAAAGGCTTACAATAATCCCGAAACGTCAGTCTTGAGCCGCCCTAACGCCTGCGAAAAGCCCCCGACACTATATGGCCTCAGATCAGTCACCTCCCACGGCCGCACCGACGGCGGCAATCGTGTTGGCCGCCGGTATCGGCAGCCGCATGCGCTCGGCCTTGCCCAAGGTCATGCATGCCATTGCCGGCCGGCCCATGGTCGCGCACGTGCTGGGCACCCTGGCTGAAGCCGAGATCGCGCCGGTGGTGGTGGTGATAGGGCCGGATATGGACGCCGTGGCCAAGGCGGTGGCGCCCAGCGTCTGCGTCATGCAGAAAGACCGGCTCGGCACCGGCCATGCCGTGCTGCAAGCCAAGGATGCTTTAGCGGCGTTCAAGGGCGACATCCTGATTGCTTACGGCGACACCCCCTTCGTTGCGCCGGAGACTTTGCGCAAGATGCGCGCCGCGCGGCTGCGCGAAAACAAGAACGGCCAAAAACCGTCCGTCGTGGTGCTGGGCTTCTCGCCCCAAGATCCCGCCGCCTACGGCCGCCTGATTGTCGGCGCGAGCGGTCTGGAACGCATTGTCGAAGCCAAGGACGCAACGCCCGCCGAGCGCGAAGTACGCCTGTGCAATTCAGGCATCATGCTGGCCGACGCCAAGGAACTGTGGGACTTGCTGGCCGATGTGCGGCCCAACAATGCCAAGGGCGAATACTATCTCACCGACATCGTCGGCTTCGCGCGCAAGGCCGGACTGGGTTGCGCCGTGGTGGAAGGCGATACCGAAGAACTGCTTGGCATCAACAGCCGCATCGAACTGGCCGAAGCCGAGGCGATTTTCCAGCGGCGTTTGCGCCGCCGCGCCATGGAAAACGGCGCCACGCTGGTTGCGCCCGAGACGGTCTTTCTCTCCGCAGATACCAAAATCGGCCGCGATGTCGAGATCGGACCCTTCGCGGTCTTCGGTCCTGGGGTCGTGGTCGACGACAACGTCACGATCAAGGCTTTCTGCCATTTGGAAGGCGCGCATATTTCGGCGGGTGCCGTGATCGGTCCCTATGCGCGGCTGCGTCCCGGGGCCGTCGTCGGCAAAGACGCCCATGTGGGCAATTTCGTCGAAATCAAGAACGCGCATCTTGAAGACGGCGCCAAGGTCAACCATCTGTCCTACGTCGGCGATGCGCGCGTCGGCGCCAAGGCCAATATCGGCGCCGGCACCATCACCGCCAATTACGACGGCTTCACCAAGTCCCATACCGATATCGGCGCCGGCGCATCGATCGGCTCCAACACCGTGCTCGTTGCGCCGGTGAAGATCGGCGACGGCGCCATGACCGGGGCAGGGGCGGTGGTGAGGAAGGACGTGCCGGCCAATGCGCTGGCGATCAATTCCGCGCGCCAGGAAGTACGTGAGGGGTTCGCAGCCTGGTACCGAGAATACAGAACGGAACTCAAGAAAGTTCTACAAGCTAGAGTCGAGAAAGAGAAAGCCAAAGAATAATGTGCGGAATCATCGGCGTCATCGGGCGCGACAACGCGGCGGAATGTCTGCTCGAAGGGCTTAAGCGCCTGGAATACCGCGGCTATGATTCCGCCGGCATCGCCACGCTGGTTGACGGTGTCATTTCGCGCCGCCGCGCGCCCGGGAAAATCATCAACCTCGCCAGGAAGCTTGCCGAACAGCCGCTCAGCGGCACCATCGGCATTGCCCATACGCGCTGGGCCACGCATGGGATTCCCAACGAAACCAACGCCCATCCGCATTCCGACGGCAAGGTCGCGGTGGTGCACAACGGCATCATCGAGAACTTTCAGGAACTGAAGTCAGAGCTGGAAGGCAAGGGCTACACGTTCGAGACAGATACCGACACCGAAGTCATCGTGCATCTGGTCAGCGACTACTTAAAGACCGCACCCAAGACCGAGGATGCGCTGCAATCCGCCTTGGCGCGTCTTGACGGCGCTTTCGCGCTGGCCATCCTGATTGCATCCCGCCCCGATATTCTGGTGGGTGCGCGCAAGGGTCCGCCCATGGCCGTTGGCTACGGAACGGAGGCCATGTACATCGGCTCCGATGCCTTGGCGCTGGCGCCCATGACCCAACGCATCGCTTATCTCGAGGACGGCGATTGGGTGGTGATCACCAAGGACGGCGCGGTGGTGCGCGACAAGGACGGCAAGATCGTCACGCGTAAGATCGTGCAAAGCGCGGTCTCCGGCGCCATCATCGGCAAGGGCGAATACCGCCACTTCATGCAAAAGGAAATTTTCGAACAGCCGCAAGTGCTGGGCGATACCTTGCGCGCCCACTACAACCCGGTGGAACGTTCCATCACGCTGGCCGCCATGCCCTTCGATCTGAAGGCCGTGGACCGTGTCACGGCGGTGGCCTGCGGTACGGCCTATTATGCCTGCCTGGTCGCCAAGTATTGGATCGAGATGCTGGCCAAGGTGCCGGTGGATGCCGATGTCGGTTCCGAATTCCGCTACCGCGAGCCGCCGCTGTCAAAGGCCGGCCTTGGCCTGTTCGTTTCGCAGTCGGGCGAGACCGCCGATACCATCGCGCCGCTGAAATATTGCAAAGAGCGCGGCCAGAAAATTCTCTCGGTCGTCAATGTGCCCGAGAGCACCATCGCGCGCGAATCCCACGCCGTGCTGCCGACACTGGCCGGCCCGGAAATCGGCGTTGCCTCCACCAAGGCCTTCACCACACAGTTGATGGCGCTGGCTTGCCTCGCCATCACCTTCGCCAAAGCCAAGGGCACGATCGATGATGCCGCCGAGGCGCGGCTGTCCTCGGCGCTGCTGGGTGTGCCGTCGCGTGTGGCCGATATGCTGCACATGGATTCCGCCATCGCCAAAATCGCTGAGACTTTGGTTGAGGCGCGTGACGTGCTTTACCTGGGCCGGGGCTCGTCCTTCCCCATCGCCATGGAAGGTGCTTTGAAGCTCAAGGAAATTTCCTACATCCACGCCGAGGGCTACGCCGCCGGCGAAATGAAACACGGTCCGATCGCGCTGATTGACGAACATACGCCCGTCGTGGTGATTGCGCCGACCGATGCGCTGTTTGAGAAGACCGTCTCCAACATCGAGCAGGTGGTGGCGCGCGGCGGCAAGGTGATCCTGATTTCCGACGAAATTGGCGTTGCGCGCATCGGTAAGCTTGCAACCCACGCCATTACAATACCCAAGACCGATCCCTTTGTGGTGCCGATTGTCGCCTCGATCCCCGTGCAGTTGCTCGCCTATCACACCGCCATGCTCAAAGGCACCGATGTTGACCAGCCGCGCAATCTCGCCAAAAGCGTGACGGTGGAATAAGTCATGAGCAAGTACGATTACGATCTCATCACCATCGGCGCTGGCTCCGGCGGTGTGCGCGCCTCGCGCCTCGCCGGAAAATACGGCGCCAAGGTCGCGGTGATCGAGGAAAGCCGCTACGGCGGCACCTGCGTCATGCGCGGTTGCGTGCCCAAGAAGCTGCTGGTCATGGGCTCGCATTTCGCGCAGCATTTCGAGGACGCGGTCGGTTTCGGCTGGAGCGTGCAGGGTGCCGCCCACGACTGGGGCGCTATGATCGCCGCCAAGGACAAGGAACTGGAGCGGCTGGAAGGCATCTATCGCCGTATGTTGCGCGATGTCGGGGCGACGTTGATGGACGGGCGCGGAAAGCTGACTGATGCCCACACCGTCGAAGTGAACGGCAAGGCGATCACCGCCGACAAAATCCTGGTGGCCGTGGGCGGCTGGCCGGCGATCCCCGACTTCCCCGGCAAGGAGCACGTCATCTCCTCCAACGAAGCGCTGGATTTGCCCAAGCGGCCGCAGCGTATCGTCATCGTCGGCGGCGGCTACATCGCCGTCGAGTTCGCAGGCATTTTTAATGCGCTGGGCTCCGAAGTCGATTTGATCATACGGTCCGGCCACTTGCTGCGCGGCTTTGACCAGGATGTGCGCGCGACCTTGGCCGAGGAGCTGGAAAAAACCGGCATTAAGATCCATCGCGACTGCTTGATCCGGTCCATCGAAAAAACCGCCGCCGGCTATTCAGTGATGTTCGACCTGGGCGAGGAGATCATCGCCGATTGTGTGATGTACGCCACTGGCCGCATGCCTAATACCAGCGGCATTGGCTTGCCTGAAGCCGGCGTGAAACTGAATAAAAAAGGCGCCGTTCAGGTGGACGAATGGAACCGCTCCAGCGTCGAGAGCATTTTCGCCGTCGGTGATGTCACCGACCGCATCAATCTCACGCCCGTGGCCATCAATGAAGGCCGCATGTTTGCCGAGACCTTCTTCAACAAAAATCCCATGGCGCTGGATTACACGAATATCGCCTCGGCGGTTTTCAGCCAGCCGCCGGTGGCTGCGGTGGGCCTCACCGAAGCCGAGGCGCGCACGTCGCACAAGGTGCGTCTATTCATTTCCCGCTTCCGCCCCATGAAGCATACGCTCTCGGGCCGCGACGAACGCACCATGATGAAGCTTGTGGTGGACAAGGCGACCGACAGAGTTCTCGGCTGCCATATGGTCGGCGAGGACGCGCCCGAGATCATCCAAGGTCTGGCGGTCGCGCTGAAGTGCGGCGCCACCAAGGCCCAGTTCGACTCAACCGTCGGCATTCATCCCACCGCCGCCGAGGAATTTGTCACCATGCGCGACCCGGTCCCGGAAAAGGACCCGGCGGCGGCGGAGCAGTAGGAGGTCCCATGGCGCTGGAACTTCGTCCCAACTGCGAATACTGCGACAAAGACCTTCCGCCCCACGCGACTGAAGCCTGCATCTGCAGTTACGAATGCACCTTCTGTGTCGACTGCGTCGAGACCAAGCTCGACAATGTTTGTCCCAACTGCGGCGGCGGTTTTGTGCCGCGCCCGATCCGCCCCGCCACCGAATGGCGTCCCGGCCTATCGGTCGTTAAGCGGCCGGCGTCCACCACGCGCGTGCACTTGTCCTATACGGTCGCGGAGATCGTCGCCCTGTCGGCCCGCTTGCGGACCACCCCGCCGGATAAACGTTAAAGCGGGCAAACGCTAAGGCCCAGTCTGCAGCCCTTGTTTTCCGCCCACCGCCGCCCGAACTAGGGCTATGGCCGGGACGGCTCCCGAAAACACTGGAATCCGCGGTTTTCCTCGGGTTTTTGAGGGTTTTCCGGCTTTTGCACTGGAAAACCCGCTCTTGAGTTATTATAGGGTTCGTTCCTTTCTTTAACCTTCCGGGTTTTGGCCCGGCTTTGAGACGAGGCGCGCCATGGCGGCCCCCACATCACGGCTCGAAACCGGCAAATGGAGCCGGGAGAGCTGGCGGACAAAACCCATCGTCCAGGTTCCGGAGTATCCGGACCAGGGCGCGCTGACGGCTGTGGAAAAGCAGTTGCGCAGTTATCCGCCGTTGGTGTTCGCGGGCGAAGCGCGCCGGCTGAAGGCTGCGTTAGCCAAAGTCTCCGAGGGCAAGGCTTTCTTGCTCCAGGGCGGCGACTGTGCGGAAAGCTTCGCCGAATTCCACCCCGACAACATCCGCGATACCTTCCGCGTCATGCTGCAAATGGCGGTGGTGCTGACCTTTGGCGGCGCGCTGCCGATTGTCAAAGTCGGCCGAATGGCGGGCCAGTTCGCCAAGCCGCGTTCCGCGCCCGATGAAACCATCGGCGGCGTGACGCTGCCGTCCTATCGCGGCGACAACATCAATGGCATGGAGTTCACCGCTGCCGCGCGCGTGCCCGATCCGCAGCGCATGGTGCAGGCTTACAACCAGTCCGCCGCCACGCTCAACCTGCTGCGTGCCTTTGCACAGGGCGGCTACGCCGATCTGCACAAAGTCCACCAGTGGACACTGGGTTTCATGGCCGATGCCGCCACGGCGGAAAAGTACAGCCGCTTCGCCGACCGCATCCAAGAAACTTTGGAATTCATGGAAGCCTGCGGCCTGACGGGCGAAACCGTGCCGCAGATCCGCGAAACCGAGTTCTACACCTCCCACGAAGCGCTGCTGCTGCCTTACGAGGAAGCGCTGACCCGCAACGATTCCACCACCGGCCAGTGGTACGGCTGTTCGGCCCACATGCTGTGGCTGGGCGAACGCACGCGCCAGCCCGACCACGCCCATGTGGAATTCATGCGCGGCATTCAGAACCCGGTCGGCGTCAAGATCGGTCCCAAGACCACGCCCGATGAGGTGTTGGCGCTGTGCGATGCCTTGAACCCGCAGAATGAAGCGGGCCGCTTGACGCTCATCAGCCGCATGGGCGCCGAGCGCGTCACCGAACATCTGCCGACGCTGCTGCGCGCGATCACGCGCGAGGGGCGCAAAGTCGTGTGGGTCTGCGATCCCATGCACGCCAATACGGTCAAAAGCTCGACCGGCTACAAGACCCGCCGCTTCGATAATATCCTTGCCGAAGTGCGTTCCTTCTTCGCCGTCCACCGCGCCGAAGGCACGCATCCCGGCGGCGTACATTTCGAGATGACCGGCCAAGACGTCACCGAATGCGTCGGCGGCACCCAGTCCGTGTCCGAAGCTAGCCTCGGCGACCGCTATCACACCCATTGCGATCCGCGCCTCAATGCATCGCAGGCTTTGGAACTGGCGTTCCTCATCGCCGAAGCGCTGAAGGACGAGCGGGTTCAACACGGCAAGGACGCGCGCATCACCGCCGCGCAATAAGCGCGAGCATAGGACTGGCGTCTTCCATGGCTGACGTTCTCAAGATCGCTCTGGCGCAGGTCAACCCCACGGTTGGCGACGTCGCCGGCAATGTAGCTTTGATCAAGGCCGCTCGCGCTGAAGCCGCCGCTGCCGGCGCCGATCTGGTGGTGTTTTCCGAGCTGGTGGTCAGCGGTTATCCGCCCGAAGATCTGGTTTACCGTGCATCATTCCTCGATGCCGTTGCTGCGGCGGTCAAAGACCTCGCCGCAACCACCGCCGATGGCGGGCCGGGCATGTTGGTTGGAGCGCCCTGGCGCGATAATGACGAGACCTACAACGCAGTGTTGCTGCTGGACGGCGGCAAGATCGCAAGCACACGATTCAAGCACCATCTGCCCAATTACGGCGTCTTCGACGAATACCGCGTGTTCGCCGCCGGTCCCGTGCCGGGGCCTATGGTGTTCCGTGGTGTGCGCCTCGGCGTCATGATCTGTGAGGACATGTGGTTCGAGGATGTGGCCGAGACCTTGGCCGAGTCCGGCGCTGAACTGCTGATCGTGCCCAACGGCTCGCCTTATGAACTCGACAAACCCGATGTGCGCGTGACCCATGCCGTCGCGCGCGTCACTGAAATCGACTTGCCGCTCATCTATGTCAACCAAGTCGGCGGCCAGGACGATCTGGCTTTCGACGGCGGATCGTTTGTGCTTAACGTCGACCGCACCTTGGCGGTTCAGCAGCCCTGGTGGAGCAGTGATATCGCGCTCACCACCTGGACCCGCAAAGTCCACGGCTGGCATTGCGCCGGTGAAAAACTCGCCGCGCCGGGCGAGCGTCTAGAGAACGTATATCAGGCTATGGTTCTGGCGTTGCGCGACTATGTCACCAAGAACCATTTTCCCGGCGTGGTGCTGGGACTGTCCGGCGGCATCGACAGCGCGCTGGCCGCCGCCGTTGCCGCAGATGCTTTGGGGCCCGACAGGGTCCACTGCGTCATGATGCCGTCGCCTTACACGTCGGACGATAGCCTGGAAGATGCTGCGGCGGTTGCTAAGCTTCTCGGCGTGCGGCTTGACGAGATCGATATCGGCCCCGCCATGCAAGCCTACAGCAATATGCTCGCGCCACTTTTCGTCGGACGGGATGCGGATATCACCGAAGAAAACCTTCAGTCACGCGCGCGCGGCGTCACGCTCATGGCGTTATCCAACAAGTTCGGCAAGATGGTGCTGTCCACCGGCAACAAAAGTGAAATGAGTACCGGCTACGCCACGCTCTACGGCGACATGTGCGGCGGCTATGCCGTGCTGAAGGACGTCTATAAGACCACGGTCTTTGCCGTCTGCCGGTGGCGCAACGCCCATAAGCCCGCGGGCGCGCTGGGCCCGTCCGGCGCCGTGATGCCCGAGCGCGTCATCACCAAACCGCCGACGGCCGAGCTGAAGCCCAATCAGAAAGACCAGGACACGCTGCCGGCTTATGAAATCCTCGACGGTATCCTTAAAGGTCTGATCGAAGGCCAATTGGGCATCGCCGCCGTCGCCGCCAAGGGCTTCGATGAGGCGGTTGTACGCCGGGTCTATAACATGTTGAAAACGGCCGAGTACAAGCGCCGCCAGGCGCCGCCGGGCGTGAAAATCACCCATATCGCTTTTGGCCGCGATTACCGCTATCCCATCACCAACGGTTTTCTGGGCGACGGCTCGGCCCAGTAAGTATCTGCCTAGGAAACGACATGTCTGAAGAAGCCGCTGCGCCTGTTGGTAACTTTCTCTGGAGCTTGGTCGAAAGCGATCTGGCGGAGGGTCGCCATAAGAGCGTTATCACGCGCTTTCCGCCCGAGCCCAACGGCTATCTGCACATCGGCCACGCCAAGGCGATTTACATCAACTTCGGCATCGCCAAGGAATTCGGCGGACGTTGCCATTTGCGGTTCGACGACACCAATCCAGTCAAAGAAGAGCAGGAGTACATCGATTCCATTCAGGCCGATGTGCGTTGGCTGGGTTTCGACTGGGGCGATCACCTGTATTACGCCTCGGACTATTTCGACACGCTCTATGTCTGGGCAGAGCACCTGATCGAGAAGGGTCTGGCCTACGTCGACGATCAGACCGCCGACGCAATCCGCATCAGCCGCGGCACTCTGACCGCGCCCGGCACCAACAGCCCGTTCCGCGCACGTTCGGTTGAGGAAAACCTCGATCTCTTCCGCCGCATGCGCAAAGGCGAGTTTCCCAACGGCGCCCGCGTATTGCGGGCAAAGATCGACATGACCGCGGGCAACATAAATCTGCGCGATCCGGTGATCTACCGCATCCTGCATGCCCATCATCAGCGTACCGGCGATGCTTGGTGCATCTATCCCAACTACGATTTTGCCCATGGACAGTCGGATGCCATTGAGCATGTGACGCACTCGCTGTGTTCGCTGGAGTTTGAGGATCACAAACCGTTGTACGAATGGCTGCTGGCCAATCTCCCGGTACCCGCATTTCCCAAGCAGACCGAGTTCGCGCGCCTTAACATCACCTACACCATTCTCTCCAAGCGCCACTTGACCCAGTTCGTGCGCGACAAGCACGTCAAGGGCTGGGACGATCCGCGCATGCCGACCCTGGCGGGCCTGCGCCGCCGTGGCGTGCCGCCGGCCGCGCTGCTGGATTTCGTAAAGCGCGCAGGCATCGCTCGGGCGAATAGTGTTGTCGATATCGCCATGTTCGATGCCGCCGTGCGCGAGTACCTGAACAAAGCCGCTCCGCGTTATATGGCCGTGCTGCGCCCGTTGAAGATCGTCATCGAGAATTATCCGGAAGGGCAGGGCGAAGAGCTGGAAGCGGTCAATAATCCCGAAGACCCTGCCGCCGGAACCCGTAAGGTGCCGTTCAGCCGTGAGCTCTACATCGAGCAGGACGATTTCATGGAAAACCCGCCCAAGAAGTTCTTTCGTCTCTCGCCCGGCACCGAAGTGCGTCTGCGCTACGCCTACTTCATCACCTGCCGCGAGGCCGTGAAGGACGCGGCGGGCAATGTGATTGAACTGCGCTGCACCTACGACCCGGCCACCAAAGGCGGCAATGCGCCCGACGGCCGCAAGGTCAAAGCGACCATGCACTGGGTGTCTGCGGCTCACGCGGTGAAAGCCGAAGTACGTCTTTACAATCCGCTGTTCACGCGTCCCGATCCCGGCGCCGACGGCGATCCGGTGCAGGATCTCAATCCCAACTCGCTGGAAATCGTCGAGGCCAAGCTGGAACCCGAACTTGCCAATGCCAAGGTCGGTGAAACCGTACAGTTCGAGCGCCTAGGATATTTCTGCCGCGATTCCGACGCCGGCTTGGTGTTCAACCGCACCGTCGGCCTGCGCGACGCCTACGCAAAGGCGCAATAATTCCCGTGCTGCGCGAGAGTTGCGGCGCACTACCCGCGCGAACTTTCCCATGTTCTTGCCACGGTTAGTTGCAACCGCGAGCGCCCCCGTGCGTTTATGGCGCGCTGGGGAAGGGATTTGGGCTCGCAGTACTCGAGGCAGAACGATGACCCACGATACGCAAGATGTGTCGCTTTCGACATGTAAGGCGATGCGCTCAGACTCCGATAAGGATGCGCTTTACTTCAATACGGTCACGCTCGCGCGTTTTATGCGCGCCTGTTACGGCAAGGATGCCGTGGTGCAGGCCGAGCGCCACGTCAACGCCTATATGGAAATCAATGAGCAGGAAATCGCCGGCATCTGAAAACGGGTGGTGGCACATATCCGCGGCGTTCAGGAAATCGAGGATCAGCGCCGCATTGTGAAGGTTCCAAAGCCGGTCAATGTGAAGGTCGACTAGGCCGATTGAACTCTTACGCTCTTGCACTTTTGCGGCGGACTTGTCAGTACCAAGGGGTACGAAGTAAACGGCCCCTTTGAAAGGCACTGGCCATGTCCTCGATCTATATCGCCTTCAGTCCGCTCATGAAGGAATGGGGCTCCGACGTCGGCGTCAGCAAGCACTTGTATAAAGCCGGCTTCACGGACGAGGAGCCCAAGGACGCCGTTCAAACCCTGAATGACGAAGGCTATGCCGGTCACAAGGACTGGGAATTGGCCGGGGCGCGCCCGGTTACGGGCCTGGATCAATTGGCGCTGCTGACCCGGCTCTCGGAACGGCAGAAAGTGCTCGATCCGCTGTACTATCCCAAGATCAAAGGCGCCAAGGACATCGTCAAATTGGAGCAGCGCAAGGTCGAGGCCAACCTTGTCATCAAGCGCACCATGGAAGGCCGCGATTCCAAGGTCCCCAAGCTCAAGCCCGCCGATATGGCCGATTTCATCATGGATAGCTTGGTTTAGGCTCCTAACCTCACGGTGGCGCCCTCCGTATAAGAAATTTGCAGGACGCCCAAAAATTAGGCGCATGCCCCCACGATCCTGTCCCAAAGCCATAGAATATCTAGGTTCTTGGACTTGGCACGGGATATGCTTTGTATAGGTATGTAAGTGTTTAGGAGAGCACGCGGGTGGCTTTCGACGAAATGTACGCTGCGGACGGCAGCGTTCGCCCGCCTTACACCAAGAAGGTGTCAGCTCCGTGACGTTGCCGTCATGACTCTGGGACGCACACAAGCTACGTCATATGCCGACAAGGCGCGGCTGCCGGCGAAGCCCGGCGCCAATCCGCCCGCCGTGATTCTGGTTGAGCCGCAGCTGGGCGAGAACATCGGCACCACGGCGCGGGCCATGATGAACTGCGGCCTTAACGATCTGCGCCTGGTGGACCCCAAGGAAGATTGGCTAAGCGAAAAGGCCCGCGGCGCATCGTCGGGCGCCGACGCCATTCTCGAAAAAGCCCAGAAGTTCACAAAGGTCGAAGACGCCATCGCCGATCTTGAGTGCGTCTACGCCACCACCGCGCGCCGCCGCGAGATGGTCAAGACGGTCATGACCGCCCGCGCCGCCGCCGGCGACATGCGCACACGCGGCGCCGCCGCGCAGCGCTTGGGCCTTCTCTTCGGGCGCGAACGCATCGGCCTCACCAACCATGAACTCGGCCTCGCTAATGTTCTGGTGGAGGTGCCCATGAACCCGGAGCATTCCTCGCTCAACCTCGCCCAGGCCGTGCTGGTGGTGGGCTACGAATGGTTCCAGGCGGGTTACGACGGCCCCGACGCCGTCACGACCTATAACAAGACCATGCCCGTCACCAAGGAACTGCTGCAGGAACTGTTCGATCATCTTGAGGAGGAACTAGATCTCTGCGGCTTTCTGCGCAATGACGAGAAGCGTCCCAGCATGGTCGTAAACATCCGCAACATGCTGCAGCGGGCCGAATTGACGGTCCAGGAAGTGCGCACTTTGCACGGAATCATCAAGGAACTACGCTATGGCCGGCGCGAAGACCGTCCCAAACGCCAGCCGGGATATAAGGTCGATAAGGTCTAACCTATTGATATAGAGTTATAATATATCGAGAATTGCGGCCCTTATGCCGCATTGACTTCACCACCCCCATCCCTATGATGCCCCGGCTTATTTCCGGGAACGCATGTGGCGGCACCGACTGGACCAATCCAGCGGGCTTCCTCATCGCCGCGCAACGGTTTGCGACGGACTACCGGGACAAAAAATATAAGGATGCGAAATGACTAAACGTACTGAGTCTAAGTACAAGATCGACCGCCGTCTCCAGGTCAATCTCTGGGGCCGCGCCAAATCTCCCATCAACAAGCGCGAATACGGTCCCGGCCAGCACGGCCAGCGCCGCAAGAAGCCGTCCGACTACGGCGTGCAGTTGATGGCCAAACAGAAGCTCAAGGGCTACTACGGCAACATCTCCGAGCGTCAGTTCCGCAAGTACTACGCCGAAGCGCTGCGCCGCAAAGGCGACAGCGGCGAAAACCTGGTGGGCATCCTGGAAAGCCGCCTGGACGCCATCGTCTACCGCATGAAGCTGGTACCCACGGTGTTCGCCGCGCGCCAATTCGTCAGTCACGGTCACATGACCGTGAACGGCAAGCGCGTCACCGTGCCGTCGTTCATGGTGAAGGTCGGCGACGCCCTTGCCGTGCGCCCCAAGTCCAAGGAACTGGCGACCCTGAAGGAAGCCTCTGAATCCGCCGAACGCGACGTGCCCGATTACATCGAAATCGATCACGCGAAGTTCATCGGCGCGCTGAAGCGCGTGCCGGGCCTGAAGGATGTGCCGTACCCCGTCCAGATGGAACCGAACCTCGTGATCGAGTTCTACTCGCGCTAATCAGCGCCGAACATACCGAACGTAAAACGGGGCTCCCAAAAGAGCCCCGTTTTACGTTTGGCGACTAAGTGACGCCTTTACGCCGTCGCGACCTGCTTTTCCTTGAACAGGGTTTCCAACTCGCCGGCTTCGGCCATTTCGCGCACAATGTCGCAGCCGCCGACGAATTCGCCCTTAACGTAAAGCTGGGGGATCGTCGGCCAGTTGGAAAAGTCCTTGATGCCTTGGCGAATCTCGTTGTCGGCCAGCACGTTCACGCCTTTGAACTTCACGCCGGCATGGGTCAGCACCTGCACCACGGCGGCGGAGAAGCCGCACATGGGTGCTACGGGCGTGCCTTTCATGAACAGGACGACGTCGTTCTCGGCGATGTCTTTTTTGATGGTGTCGATGGCAGTGGTCATAAATGTCCTCGTTGTTGAAGGGCTCTAGCACCTATGGGCGGAATATAAGCCGATCAGGTCAAAGCACAAGAGAGCAGCAAAGACTCCATGTTATTTCAGGGACTTAGCGCGCGGTGGTGGTGAGCGCCAAGGCGTGCAGTTCGCCGCCCATTTTGCCCTTCAAGGCGGCATAGACCATCTGGTGCTGCTGGACGCGAGATTTGCCCGCAAACGCGCTGGAGACCACGGTCGCGGCATAGTGATCGCCGTCGCCGGCCAGGTCATTGATGGAGACCTCGGCGTCGGGGAAAGCCTCTTTGATCAGGGCTTCAATATCGGCTGCAGCCATACCCATGACGGCGTGTCCTTTTAAGTTGCGGTGGCCATATAGGCCGGGAACCAGCCTTCGTGCAATTTGCGCAAGGCTTCCAGTTCAACACTCTCGCCGCCGAGGAAGATCGCTGATCCGCCGACGGCGCCGATCTGTTTCGCCGGCACACCGGCGGCCTTCGTGGCCTCCAGCGTCGCAACGGCGTCTGCCGCCTTGACGGTGACAATGTAACGCCCCTGGTCCTCGCCAAACAGTGCGGCATGCAAGGGCGCTGCGATATTCTCCAAACGGCAGCCGAGATTTCCGGCCAGCGCCATTTCCGTGAGAGCCACCATAAGGCCGCCGTCGGAGAGGTCGTGGCAGGCCGTGATCTTGCCGCTGTGAATAAGCCCGCGCACATAGTCGCCGACTTTACGTTCGTGGGCGAGGTCGACCGGCGGCGGCGCGCCTTTTTCCTCAAAGCAGACTTCGCGCAAGTATAGCGACTGGCCGAGCCAGCCCGCGTCATCTTTTTGCCCGAGCAAAAGAATCGCTTCGCCTTCGGCCTTAAAGGCTAGCGTCGTCATCTGGTCGAGGTTGTCGAGCAGGCCGACGCCGCCAATCGCAGGAGTTGGCAGGATGGGTTTGCCGTCGGTCTCATTATAGAGCGAGACGTTGCCGGAGATGACCGGATAGTCCAGCGCCACGCAGGCGTCGCCTATGCCCTGAATGGCTTCGACGATCTGGCCCATGATCTCCGGCTTCTGCGGATTGCCGAAGTTGAGATTGTCGGTGATGGCCAGCGGCCGCGCGCCCACCGCCGTGATGTTGCGCCAGGTCTCGGCCACGGCCTGTTTGCCGCCCTCAAACGGATTGGCTTTCACATAACGTGGCGTGCAGTCGGTGGAAATGGCGAGCGCGCGGTTGGAGCCGTGAATACGCACAACCGCCGCATCGCCGCCGGGGCGTTGGACCGTGTCCATCATCACCATGTGATCGTATTGTTCCCAGACCCAGCGGCGGCTGGCGACATCCGGGCAGCCCATCAGCGTCTTCAGCGCATCTCGCCAGGGCACGTTCTTTACGTCTTTCGCCGCTACGACCGGTTGTTTGGTCGAGGCCAACCAGGGGCGGTCGTATTCCGGCGAAGCCTGGGCGAGGGGATCGATGGGCAGATCGCAGACCGTCTCGCCGTGGAACTTTAGCACCATGCGGCCGGTATCGGTGAGGTGACCGATGACGGCAAAATCCAATTCCCATTTCTCGAAGATCTTGCGCGCGAGCTCCTCTTTGCCCGGCTTCAGGATAATGAGCATGCGCTCCTGGCTTTCGGAGAGCATCATCTCGTAGGGCGTCATGCCTTCTTCGCGTTGGGGCACCGCGTTCATGTTGAGCTCGACACCCATACCGCCCTTGGAGGCCATCTCGAAGGACGAGCTGGTGAGACCGGCGGCGCCCATGTCTTGGATCGATTGGATGGCGTCGGTTGCCATCAGCTCCATGCAGGCTTCGATCAAAAGCTTCTCGGTGAACGGATCACCGACTTGAACCGTTGGGCGCTTGTCCTCGGAATTGGCATCGAATTCGGTCGAGGCCATGGTCGCGCCATGGATACCGTCGCGCCCGGTCTTGGAGCCGACATAGACAACAGGATTTCCAGCGCCCGCGGCGGCCGAATAGAAAATCTTGTCCTTCTGCGCCAAACCCACAGTCATGGCGTTGACCAGGATGTTTCCGTTGTAGCTGGGGTGGAAATTGACTTCGCCGCCGACGGTGGGAACGCCGACGCAATTGCCGTAACCGCCGATGCCAGATACCACGCCCGCCACCAGATGTTTGGTCTTGGGATGTTTCGGGTCGCCGAAGCGCAGCGCATTCATATTGGCGATGGGACGGGCACCCATGGTGAAGACGTCGCGCAAAATACCGCCAACGCCCGTGGCCGCGCCCTGATAGGGCTCGATGAAGGAGGGGTGGTTATGGCTTTCCATTTTGAAAATGGCGGCCAAGCCCTCGCCGATGTCGATGACGCCCGCATTCTCGCCGGGCCCGCAGATCACCCATGATGCCTTGGTGGGCAGGGTCTTCAGCCACTTCTTCGAGGATTTGTAGGAGCAATGTTCCGACCACATGACGGAAAAGATTCCCAGCTCCACCATATTGGGCTCGCGCCCACCCAGGACTTCCAAGACCTTCTTATATTCGTCGTCTGAAAGGCCGTGAGTTTTAATATCTTCCGGCGTGATGCGCTTGGCGGGGGCGTGGTTCACGCGAGTGTCTCCACCAGGGCTTCAAACATAGCGCGGCCGTCGGTGCCGCCGAGCTTTTTGTCGGCCAGGCGTTCCGGGTGCGGCATCATGCCCAGAACCGTGCGCGCCTTATTTAATACGCCGGCGATATTGCGCTGCGAGCCGTTGGGATTGGCGTCGTCGGTGATCTCGCCCTTGGTCGTGCAGTAGCGAAAAGCCACGCGGCCTTCGTCTTCAAGTTGTTTTAGTGTTGCTTCGTCGGCGAAATAGTTGCCCTCGGCGTGGCCGATGGGAATGCGCAGCACGTCGCCGACTTTATATTTGGCGGTGAAGGCGCTTTGCGAATCCTCGACCCGCAAGTGCACATCCTTACAGACGTACTTGAGCCCGCGGTTGCGCATTAGCACGCCGGGCAAAAGGCCGGCTTCGGTGACGATTTGAAAGCCGTTGCAGACCGCCAGAACACGCATGCCCTTTTCGGCGCGGCGTTTGACCTCGCGCATGACCGGCGAGTGAGCCGCCATGGCGCCGCAGCGCAAGTAGTCGCCGTAGGAAAAACCACCGGGCACGACGATCAAGTCCAGGTCGGACGGTATGTCCGTATCCTGGTGCCAGATCATGGTGGTGGGTTTACCGATGCTTTGTTCAAGGGCTACGGCGATGTCGCGGTCGCAGTTGGAGCCCGGAAAGACGATAACGGCGGCACGCATTAAACTAGTCCACCACCTCGACGCTGAAGTTCTCGATAACCGTGTTGGCTAAGAGCGCTTTGCACATCTTCTCAACGTCGGCTTTGGCCTGGGTTTTATCTTTCTGCTTCGGCAGATCGACTTCTATGTACTTGCCCTGGCGCACGCCGCCGACGTCGGGAAACCCTAAGCCGTGCAGGGCGTGTTCTACGGCCTTGCCCTGCGGATCGAGCACGCCGTTCTTGAGGGTGATGTGGACTTTAGCTTTCAACGAACGCTCCTCAATCTTTATTGCAGCGTGGACGGACCTTTAACGTCGGTCGGGCCACTCTCGGGCAGAATCCCAAGGCGTCGGGCGACTTCCTGATAGGCCTCTTCGACGCGGCCGAGATCGCGGCGGAAGCGGTCCTTGTCCATCTTCTCGTTGGTCTTGAAATCCCACAGGCGCATGTTGTCGGGCGACAGTTCGTCGGCCAGCACCACCTGCACGTCGCCGTTCTCGTGATAGAGGCGCCCAAACTCGACCTTGAAGTCGACCAATTTGATGCCGATGCCGAGGAACAGCCCGGTCAGGTAGTCGTTGACGCGCAAAGACATATTCAACATCTCGTCGATCTCATGGATCGCCGCCCAGCCGAAACCGGTGATGTGCTCTTCCGAAACCATCGGATCGTTGAACTCGTCGTTCTTATAATAGTACTCGACGATGCAACGGGGCAGGCGGGTGCCTTCGGGAATGGCGAAGCGTGTCGAAATCGAGCCGGCAGCTATGTTGCGCACCACGACTTCGATCGGGATGATCTCGACTTCTTTTACGAGCTGCTCGCGCATGTTCAGGCGGCGCACGAAGTGGGTCGGGATGCCGATCTCTTCCAGGCGCATCATCAGGTATTCCGAGATGCGGTTGTTAAGCACGCCCTTGCCGGTGATGGTGCCTTTTTTCTTATTATTGAAGGCGGTGGCGTCGTCCTTGAAATACTGCACCAGCGTTCCCGGCTCGGGGCCTTCGAACAAGACTTTGGCCTTGCCTTCGTAGATTTGCTTGCGGCGCGCCATGAAGGATTCCTAACAAATTAACGACGCAAATCGCGCGGGTTTTCAGAGCGGTATAGGGGTCGATATAGCAGGCGGCAGCATCAGCCACAACGAGCGTGTCCGGGCAGTCAGGAATCGCGGAAAACCGGCCTAATGTATAGCTGGGCGAGGGGTCCCGGGGATATCCACAGGCTCGAAAGGCGCAGACTCGGGAGCCCGGCAGGCTTGAAGGTCGGCAATACTTAGGAAAGTGCGCCTGAAAGCGCATATCTCGATTAGTTAACACTATGACCTAACTGAACGGGGGCGAATGCGGTGCTATCAGGCGCGCCGCCGGCGAAAAGCCAGACCGGGCGCTTTTTGTCGGGCCCAAAGGCGGCCTCGGCCGAGGGGAGCGCCATGAGCGCCGACGACGAGGTGCCGAAGCCGCTTGGCGTGCGGAAACTCATGGCACGCGGGGTGCCGTCGGCTTCGGTGGAGGACAGCAGCGCCTGCCAGGCTTTCCAGTCGTTGACGTCGGGATCGGGCGCGGGTGCGGTTTGGAACCGGGGCAGGTAGGTAGCGATGCGGGGATCTTGGCGGTCGTTGCGGTCATAGGCCGTGAACATCGACAGCCCTTCGGGAATCCGCTCCATGCGCATCGGTGTGCGCATATCGGTCAGCGCCAGCCACCAGGCATCGCGGTTGTCGGCGATCAGCATGTTGAAAGGCCGGTAGGCCGCCGGATTGATGCCGCGCAGCGCGCCGGCGGCGTCGTTGGCATCGGTACGATCGAGGGCCTCTAGCACCAGTTCACCGCGGCTCCGTTTGCCGGGTGCTCGGCCGAGGGAGCCATGCCGGTTCAGGATACACGCCATGACCCCGCTTTCGTTTAGGCCCATCCAGGTGCCGCCGGCCAGTTCGTCCAGACCGGCCACTACGTCGGCGCGGTCGGGCCAGTGGCGGGCAGGCGGTTTCCACGGACGGTTCAGCATCTCGTCGCGATTGGCGCCGAGAAGCAGCGGCCAAGCGTGGCCCGGGCGGCGAAGGATGACGACGGTGCACATGGATCCCCAACTTAGTGCGCCGGGCCCATCCGCGCCAGTTGCGGGGCTCTAAGACATCGCGGTATTGTTACTTCGCGAAAACCGCTGGCATCGAGGATTTCATGAGCGACCCGTTTCAGCGGTACGAAGATGCCCTTGAGCGCAAACTCGTCATGGAGCAGGACGAGGAATTCCGGCTCCGGTCACGCCGCGACAAGCTGTTCGGCCAATGGGCGGGGCGTAAGCTGGGCTATTCCGCTGCGGCGCTTGAGCCTTATGCCACGGCCGTAGTCGACACAAACTTTGAAAAACTCGGCGATGACGACATGCTGGGCAAAGTGACCGCCGATTTTAGTTTCGGCAATGTCGTACTGGCCGACGACGAACTCATCCGGGCCTTGCGCGAGTGCTATGCCATCGCTGCCCAACAGATCGCCGCGGAAAAGAACAAACCTGCCCCTTAGCTGTTGGTTCTTCTTAGCTGTCGCCAAAGACCCGCTTAAAAATCGTATCGACATGTTTGGTGTGATAGCCCATGTCGAATAGGCCTTCCAGGTCCTTGGCCGGAATCTTCGCGGTCACGTCTTTGTCGGCCTTAAGGTGGTCGAGCAATTGTCCGCCGTCGTTCCAGACCTTCATGGCGTTGCGCTGAACGTAGAAATATGAGTCTTCGCGGCTGACGCCGGCTTGGGTCAGGGCCAAGAGGATGCGCTGCGAGAACACCAGACCGCCCATCAAATTGAGATTGCGGGCCACGGCGTCGGGATAGATCACCAGCTTGTCGATAACGCTGGTCGCGCGCGCCAGCGCGAAATCCAGGGTGATGGTGGCGTCGGGGCCGATGAAGCGTTCGACCGAGGAATGCGAAATGTCGCGCTCGTGCCACAACGCCACGTTTTCCATGGCCGGAATGACGTAACCGCGCACCATGCGCGCCAAACCGGTGAGATTTTCCGTCAACACCGGATTGCGTTTATGGGGCATGGCCGACGAGCCTTTTTGCCCGGGCGAGAAGTATTCCTCGGCCTCGCGTACTTCCGTGCGCTGCAAGTGGCGGATCTCCGTGGCGAGACGCTCAATGGAACTGGCGATGACGCCCAAGGTGGCGAAATACTGGGCGTGGCGGTCGCGTGGAATCACCTGAGTTGAGACCAGCTCCACCTGCAGGCCCATTTTCTCGGCGACATAGGTTTCGACGAAGGGGTCGATGTTGGCGAAGGTGCCCACGGCACCCGAGATGGCGCAAGTTGCGATATCTTTGCGCGCAGCCGTCAGCCGTTCACGGTTGCGCACGAACTCGGCATAGAAGCTGGCGAACTTGAGGCCAAGGGTCACCGGCTCGGCATGAATGCCGTGGCTGCGGCCCATGGCGACGGTCATTTTGTACTCAAGCGCGCGGCGCTTCAGGGCCGCCAGAAGCTCGTCGATGTCCTTCAAGAGGATATCGGCCGCCTGCACCAGCTGGGCCGAGAGGCAGGTGTCGAGCACGTCCGATGAGGTCATGCCCTGGTGGACAAAGCGTGCTTCCGGCCCGACGTACTCCGCGAGGTTGGTCAGGAAGGCGATGACGTCGTGCTTGGTTTCGCGCTCGATCTCGTCGATGCGCTCGATGTCCCACTTGCCGCGCTGCCAGACCGCCTTGGCGGCTGCGGCGGGGATGACACCCAGTTGAACCTGGGCGTCGCAGGCGTGAGCTTCGATTTCGAACCAGATGCGGAACCGATTATCCGGCTCCCAGATCTTGGTCATGGCGGGCCGGGCATAGCGCGGGATCATGCGGTGCGATCCTAAAGGTTAGGCAAAATGTATAGGCGGCAGAGACGCTAAAGACAACTCTTGGATTGGGCAAATAATCCCCTTTGGATCAATGACATACCTAACCACACAGGAGCTTTGATCGCTGCCGACACATTTTTGCTAAATAATAATGGGGATCACAACTTTATAGCGCTATCTTAAAAACAACTTCATATCTCGAAATAATAACTATTACTTATCAATGACTTATTTAGTCTGCGCGGCTGGCACGGGGATTGCTCTAGTAGAGCAAGAGCAAGAGCAAGAGGTTTCACGCTGTTTAGCGAACTCACAGCAGACAGAACGACCCCTCTACTAGAGCGTGTGTATGGCTTAGACTTTCGCCTTCATCGCGAATGGTATAGCGTGGATAAAGGTATTCAAAGAGTTTGGGTGGAGGGCTTTGAATGGCTATTTGGCTTAAGCAGGGCGCCAGCGCCGGCGCCACGGCGGAAACCGACCGTAAGGTGCGCGACACCGTTGAAGGCATTCTCGCCGACATCGGCACACGCGGCGACGTGGCGGTCCATGAACTGTCGGTGAAGTTCGACAACTGGGATCGCAAAGATTACCGGTTGTCCAAAGCCGAGATTCAAGACTGCATCGATCAACTCTCCAAACAGGACTTCAAGGATATCGAGTTCGCGCAAACCCAGGTGCGGAATTTCGCGCGCATCCAACGCGAGAGCATCAAGGACGTTGAAGTCGAAACCCTGCCGGGCGTCGTGCTCGGCCACAAGAATCTGCCGGTCAATTCGGCGGGCTGCTATGTACCGGGCGGCAAGTATCCGCTGCTGGCCTCGGCCCATATGTCGGTGATTACGGCCAAGGTCGCGGGCGTTCCGCGCGTCGTCACCTGCGCGCCGCCGTTTCACGGCAAGGCCGCGCCGGCCATCGTCGCGGCGCAAGCTTTGGCCGGCGCCGACGAGATTTATGCTCTTGGCGGAATCCAGGCCGTCGGCGCCATGGCGCTCGGCACCCAATCCATCAAGGCCGTCGATATGTTGGTCGGTCCCGGCAACGCCTATGTCGCCGAAGCCAAGCGCCAATTGTTCGGACGGGTGGGCATCGATCTGTTTGCCGGCCCTACTGAGACGCTGGTCATCGCCGACGACAGCGTCGACGGCGAGCTTTGCGCAACGGATCTATTGGGGCAGGCGGAACACGGCCCCGACAGCCCGGCGATTCTGCTGACGACCTCGGAGAAGCTCGCGCGCGCCACCATGGCCGAGGTTGACCGTCTGCTGACCATTTTGCCCACCGCCGGAATCGCGCGCGAGTCATGGAAGGACTTCGGTGAAGTCATCGTTGCCGAGAGCGAAGCCGAAATGGTCAAGATCGCCGACGAGATTGCCTCCGAACACGTTCAGGTCATGACCCGCGATCCGGACTATTTCCTGAAGCACATGACCAACTACGGCGCGTTGTTCCTGGGCGCACGCACCAATGTCAGCTTCGGCGACAAAGTGATCGGCACCAATCACACACTGCCGACGCGCAAGGCCGCGCGTTATACCGGCGGACTGTGGGTCGGCAAGTTCTTAAAGACCTGTACCTACCAGCGCGTCCTGACCGACAAGGCTTCGGCCATGATCGGCGAATACTGTTCGCGGCTCTGCGCGCTGGAAGGATTCTCCGGTCACGGCGAGCAGGCCAATATCCGCGTACGCCGTTATGGTGGGCGCAACGTGCCTTACGCCGGCAAAGCGGAGGCGGTCTGACCCTATGACGCTGCCCCGCACCCCCAGCTTTAGACTTAATGGACGGCGCGCTCTCGTGACCGGGGCAGGGCGCGGCATCGGCGCCGGCATGGCGGCGGCCCTGGCCGAGGCCGGCGCTCACGTCTTCCTCGTGGCGCGCACCAAGAGCGAGGTCGAAGCCAATGCCAAGGAGATTCGCGCCACAGGTGGCAAGGCCGAAGCAGCGGTGCTCGATGTGAGTGATGTGCAGGCCGTGGAGGCTTTCTTCTCGGCGCAACCCGCATTCCATATTCTGGTGAACAACGCCGGCACCAATCGTCCGAAACCGATCACGGACGTCAGCGAGGCCGACTATGACGCGGTGCTGGGTCTCAACCTCAAAAGCGCCTATTTCGTCGCGAAGGCCGCGGCGCAGCGCATGCTCGCCGAGCGCATTGCCGGATCGATTATTCATATGGGCTCGCAGATGGGCCACATCGGCGGACCGGGCCGCACGCTTTACTGCGCGTCGAAGTGGGGCCTTGAGGGTCTGAACAAAGCCCTGGCGCTGGAACTCGCACCGCACGGCATTCGCTCCAATACCATTGCCCCGACCTTCACCGAGACGGCGCTGACCCGGCCGATGTTGGAAGACAAAGCCTTCATGGCCTCCGTGCTTTCAAAGATCAAAATTGGCCGTTTGGGCAAGGTCGAAGACCTCATGGGCGCGGTGGTGTTTCTGGCCTCTGATGCGTCGGCGCTGATGACCGGAACAAGCATGATCATCGACGGCGGGTGGACAGCCGAATGAAGGCTTAGCGCTTCAGATCCTCCGCCTCGTCCGCGGGCGATGCGCTCGCGCGCCCCCGGGTGAGACTCACCAACCAGATACCCGCCGCTATCGCCACGAAAGCGATGAGCCAGTCCATGGCGGCGGCAAGCGTGAAAGAGAGCTCCGGCCACGGGAACTGCCGCAGCACATCGAACCGCTCGATCATCCAGTGCCAAGCCGTATGGGCGACGATGGCTGACAGGATGACCGTTCCCAGGCGTTCGGCGACGACGTAGCAGAATAGGACGTCCAGGATGGGGATAAGCACCGCCAGCACAAGCAGTTGGCCGAGTTCGATGCCGACATTGAACGCAATCAGCGAGGTCAGCAGATGCGATCCCGCGAACTGAAGCGTGTGCTGAAGGCCGAAAGAAAACCCGAATCCGTGCACGAGACCAAAGACGAAAGTGATGATCCAACGCAGCCGCATCTGTGGTGCGACAATGTTCTCAAGCGCCATGTAGATGATGGACATCGCGATCAGCGTCTCGATCAGCGGCGGGAACCATAGAGCATCATGGCCGAAGTTGAACGCCGAGGCGATGAGCGTGACCGAATGTGCTACGGCAAATGCCGTGACGATCGGAATGACAGTGCGTGCGCGCCGGAATGGGATAACGAGGCAGAGCAGGAATAACAGATGATCCGTGCCATCGAGGATGTGAAGGAATCCGAGGTCGATAAATCGCGCGGCGGCCTGGGTCCATCGGGGATCAAGCCTAACCAGGCCCGCGTTGTTCTCGAGTTCGTAGGCACGGTCGACCCCGCCGGGCGGGAGGAAGTGAAGCGAAGTAACAACCTTGAGCGCCAGCCGATCGAGGTCCGCTTTGATGGAAAAATTCGATCGATCAGATTGGATGGGATATTCGAGGAGGACGTCAAGAAGTCCCTGCTCCCAGAAGATCGTTGCCTCCGCGGACAGCGGCGGACCAGTAACGTGCGCCAGGGCTTTGTCGTAGGCGGCGAACGATGTGTCCGATTCCAGCGACATGCGCGTTTCGACGATCGTGGGAGGTGCAAGTAAAGCGTCGCCCTCGTAGAGGGAGATGTTGTCAACCAGTGCGATCTTTGCGGCGTCGCGCAGAGATTGATCGACGCGCGCAAGATCCACAAAATCCCGTTCGCGGCGTGCATATTCGGCGTCCGTCATAGCTTTGAGCGGCATACGCAGCAGAAGGCGCAGAGTGTGTCCCTCGGGCTTGACGAAGGCCCGTACCGTCACATCCATCGGGATGTCGTGGGCAAGAATAGGCACCGTCCAGAGCGCGGCGACCGCCAAAAACAGAACTAGCCGGCAGAGTAAAACCCTGCCGGCTAGGATGAAACGCGGCGACTTATTTGGACGCAGGCCAGAGACCTTCCATGCCTTGGTTCAACCTGGTCACAGGCGCGAGACCCTTATAGTTGAACCGCTGGAGCCGCTTTCCCTCGTAGGTCTCGGTCGTATAGAGATTGCCCTTGGAATCGATGGCGATGCTATGCACGCCGAAGAACTGCCCGGGTTGGCGGCCGCCGTCGCCGAAAGTCGTTATCTCCTTCAGCGTTTGGCGATCGATGATCTTGACCTTCTCGTTCACGCCGTCCGCCATGAAGATAAACCGCTGTTGCGGATCCTTGGAGAATGCGATGTCCCAGACGGAGCCCGCGTTTAGTGTATTTTTCTCGTAAAACTCTTCCTTCACGAACTTGCCTTCGGGCGTAAACACCTGCATCCGGTCGCCGACGCGGTCACAGACGTATAGCAGCCGGTCGACCGAAAGATCGGCGCAGTGCACCGGGTTGCGGAATTGCTGCGCCGGAGGCATTGCCGGATCGTAGGCCGCCAGCGGCGTATCATCCGGCCTATTGCCGTAAGCGCCCCACCAACGCTTCATCTTGCCGGTGTCGGCGTCAATAACGGCCACACGCTTATTGAGATAGCCGTCTGCGATGTAGGCCTCATTCTCCTTTTGGTCGACAAAGATCTTGGCAACACGGCCGAAGCTCACTTCGTCGTTGCTGCCGCCGACAAAACCGTTGACGTCGCCTTCGTTGCCGCCCGCTACCGCGCCTGGCTTGCGGCGCGCATTTTTCTTGCCGACCTGCATAAGGAACTTGCCGTCCTTGGTGAACTTCAGAATCTGAGAGTCACCGCCGCCGTTGCCGCCGATCCAGACGTTGCCCTTGTAGTCGATAAAAATGCCGTGATTGGACTCGGGCCAATCATAGCCCTCGCCGGGCCCGCCCCAATGCCGCAGCAGATTGCCAGCTTGATCGAACTCGAGCACGGGCGGCGCGCCGGCGCAGCATTCACCCTGCTTCGTTTCAAGCGTCTTTTCGTTGGCGGCCAACGTCGCGGAGCTGCGATGGATGATCCATACGTGGTCGTCGGTGTCGACCCAGACGCCGATGGCGGAACCCAGGATCCAGTGGTTCGGCAGGGGCTTCGGCCAGAGCGGATCAACTTCGAAGCGCGGCGCCTGAACCGCCGCGCCGGCAGCTGCGGCAGCGGCGCTGTTCTTTAATCCGGACTGTGCAGCCATCAGACCGGCCAGAAGCGCTGCAAATCCTGCACCTATTAAAAAATTGCGATAAAGTCGCGAATTCTTACGGTTGCTCATTGTTCCCTCCCGAGATGCCAATGCAGAGGGGCATCATATATCAGTATGCGCCGCAACGCTATATCAGCCCTTCGGTTCTGAACGACACGTGCCCGCCGCGACTGACGATCACATGGTCGTGCAGCGTGATGTTCACTGCCGCCGCGGCCTCTTTGATCTTGCGCGTCATCTCGATGTCGGCGCGTGAAGGTTTGGGATCGCCGCTTGGATGATTGTGCACGACTATTAAAGCGCTGGCATTCAGCTCCAGCGCGCGTTTCACCACTTCACGGGGATAGACCGGCGTATGGTCGACGGTGCCCTGTTGCTGGGCTTCATCGAGAATCAGCTTGTTCTTGCGGTCGAGATAGAGCGCCCGGAATTGCTCGATGGGCTGATAGGCCATCTGCGCCGTGCAGTAGGCGATGAGATCGTTCCAGGTTGAAATCACCGGCCCGGATTTAACTTTGGTTTGCAGAAGGCGCTGGGCCGCGGCTTGCACGGCCTTCAGGACCACGGCCGCGCTGTCGCCGATGCCCTCTATGTCTTTAAGATCGTCCGGGCTTGCGGAAATCACCTCGCCGAAGCTGCCAAAGCGCTTGAGAAGCGCTTTGGCGATGGGCTTGGTATCGCGCCGGGGAATTGCCGCGAACAACAAGAGTTCAAGCAGCTCATAATCGGGCAGGCTTTCCGCATTAGCCAGAAACCGCGCGCGCAAGCGGTCGCGGTGGCCGTGATAGTCGGGCTTGTCGGCCGGCACCGCGAAGAGGGCAGAGGCTTCGCCTAAATCCTTTTGTCCCATGGCCTTTTATGGCTTGCAGGGTGAACCGTCGTAACAGCGCGTACCGCGATCCGAGCCCGGCGTCGTCGCTGCGAGTTTGGCCGCGACTTTTTCGTCGATGTCGATACCAAGCCCCGGACGGTCATTCGGGAACGTGAAGCCGTTGTGGCGTTCCGGAATACCCGGAAATAGATCCTGCAGAGTCTGATTGAACGGCGCGCCTTCGCCGAGACCAAAATTGGGAAGGGCGAGATCGAGATGCATGTTGACCGCGTGGCCCACGGGCGAGACGTTTGGCGGACCGTGCCAGGAGGTTTTGACGCCGTTGAACTCGCACAATGCCGCCACTTTGCGCGCATGGCTCAAGCCGCCGCAGGCCGAAACATGCATGCGCATGAAATCCATCAAACGGCGGTTCACCAGCGGCAGCCACTCGTGCTGGCTGACGAAAACTTCACCCAAGGCAATGGGTGTGGCGCTGACCTGGCGCAGCTGTTCGTGCCAGGCGATATCTTCGGAGCCGAAAGCTTCTTCGAGCCAGAACAGGCGAAAGGGTTCCAAAGCTTTGGAAAGCACAATGCCGTTTGCCGGAGACATCATGGCGTCGGCTTCGGCCAGCATGTCGATGTTGAAGCCGATCTTGTTGCGTAAGTGCTCGAGTGATTCCACCTGATCCGTGATGTACTCGCCCTCTCTGATACGGTTGACGTAGATCGGACCGCGCTCGCCAAACCCGGGCGCGCCTTGCCCGCCGCCGCCCGGCAGGTTGCCTTGGCCGCGCAAATTGGCGAACGCAGGATCGACCGGACGTCTGCCGACTTTTCCCACGGCGGCGACGCGCAGGAATTGATAACCGTCGGCAATCAATTTCTGTGCGTTCTCTTCCTGCTGTTGAAGGCTCGCGCCGCCGACGTTGGCAAACATCGGTATTTTCGGACGCACCTTGCCGCCGAAGAAATTGCAGACCGGCACGCCCGCGCGTTTGCCGAAAATATCCCACAGGGCACTATCGATGGCGCTCATGGCGTTATTGGAATCGACGCTGCTGCGCCAGTAAGGCGCGACCCAGGCCATCTGCCAGATGTCTTCGATTTCGTCGCAATAACGGCCCACGACGGCGGGCTTCAGGAATTTTTCAATGTATTCCTTCTCGATCCACACGCGCTCGGCGTGGTCGGCGTGGCCGATGCCATACAGACCCGGCTCGCTCGTGTAGACCTTGACGTTGCACATATGCGTGTTGTTGACCACCGTCAGGAAAACTTTAATGTCGGTGATCTTCAGGCGCGGCATACCGCCTTTCAGCGTCGCCGACTGCGCAGCCTGTACCGGATCTGGCAAACCGGCGACGAAGCTGGCGAGCGCGCCGCCGCCTGCAAGCCGAAGCGCGTTGAGCGCCGCTGCTCCGGTGACACCACCGCTGGCGAGTTTGATCATGTTGCGTCGGCTCAGGAGTTTCAATTTTTCCATGGTCCCCTCGCGTGTTGTCGTTGTGCGTATCTGCTATGGTGTCAGCGACGCCAAATATGCGGAAACTTCTAGCATGTCATCGGGGGTCATAGCGGCGACGACCGAAGCCATAAGCGGCGTCCATGCCCCAGAACGATTACCCTGCTGCATGTCATAAAGCTGGCGCGCAAGGTAGCTGGGCGAACGTCCCGCAAGGCGCGGCACAGGCCCTAAGCCGCGTAAGTCCAAGCCGTGACAGGTCGTGCAAGCGGTCACCTTGCCGCCGCCGGTTTTCACCAAGGCTTCGCCCTTTTTCAGGCTGCCGACCGGCACATAGGCAATAAAGCCGGAGCGCGGATTGCGCGTTTCGAAGGCCTCTTCGCTAATCGGGGTTTCGATAATGCGGTTGCCCAGGGGCTCCGAGCCGGCTTGTGGCCCGGTGATGGCAAAGAAGACACCGCCGCGCGTGAAGGTCTTGGGCACGGTTTGGCTTTCCATTACTTTGATCCACGGCGTCGCCGGAATCGATGCGAAGTATTTGGCGGAGGCCTCCATTTCCTCGCGTGTCATGGACTTGGCAAAGCCTTCCATGAGCGCGGTATTGGTTTTCCGGTTGTCCGACGTCTTGCGGTGACCGTTCTTGAAGTCCATCAGCTGCTGCATGATGTACTCATAGGTCAATCCGGTGACGGCGGCGTTTTCCGGACGGCCCTTACCGTTGGGCATATGGCACAGGGCGCAGGCATAAATTTGCGGATCCGCTGCCTCGCGGCCATGTGCGACGATGTCGGGCATGACCGGATGATCTTCGGGAATCCAGTCCGCAGGGGCTGTGCGGCTGTTGATCTGCGCCGTCGTGAAAGAGAACTTGGAGCCCGGAATTTTGTGCAGCGTCGGGTCCGGAGCGGGTGCGGGCGTTGCAGGCGCGGCAGTGGGGGGCGGCGTGTTTGCGGGCATCGGTGTCGTAAATCCCCAGGCCCATGGCGGTGGTCCATCATCAGCGCTGAGAACAACCGTTTGCGACGCTGACCACGCAGCAAATCCCGCAACAAGCGCGACTGCGACTAGCTTCTTCATAGCTCCCCCCAACACAAAAAACGCGCATCAGGCTACATCAAATAGCCTGCCGGGGCGACCGCTATGATATCCTGGAGCCCGCCTAAATCTGGGGGGACGCCATGGCTATTCCTGTATTCGCACGCATTACATTTGCTGCCGTATTCATGTTCTTCGGCGCCGGGTCTTTTGCCCAGACCATCCGGCAAGGCGAGGCCAACCCAAAGCCTGTGGGCGACGGCCTTCCTAATCCCTATCCGGCGCGCACCATCGATTGGGCCAAGCTGCCCGCCGGCATGCCATGGGGCGCGGTGGTCGGAGCGCTGCCGGGTCCCGATGGCTTGCTCTACGTGTCGCACCGCTGTTTCGAGAATTCCTGCGTTGGCCGCAAAGAGCCGCCGGTTCTGGTTTTTAATGCGAGCGGTCAGGTCGTGAAGACCTGGGGCGTTGGCCTGTTCGCTTTTCCCCACGGCTACTTCATGGAGTCCAACGGCGACATCTGGTTCACCGACGCCGCGGGCGCCGGAACCACCACCGGCGGAACACCGCCCGGTCTAGGCAGCCAGGTTCTGAAATACGACAAGGGTGGAAAACAGCTGATGGCGCTGGGGCGCGCAGGCGTCGCCGGCACACCGGATAAGGGGCTTTTCACTCAACCCACCGCAGTCATCATCAATAGCAAGGGCGAGATCTTTATCGCCGAAGGCCATGACGGCGAGATCGCCAACCGCATCAGCAAGTTCACCAAAGACGGCGCTTTCATCAAGACCATCGTCACCGGCGGTACCGCGCCGGGCCAGGTGAAAATCCCCCATTGCCTTGCCTTCGATGCACAAGAGCATTTGTTTGTCTGTGACCGGGGCAACAACCGCATCTCGGTGTTCGACCAGGACGGCGGCCTGATCGCGGTATGGAAGCAGTGGGGCCGGCCCAGCGGCATCATGATCGCCAAGGACGGCACGATGTATGTGACCGATTCCGAATCCGGCGGTGATCGCAATCCAGGTTGGAAAAAGGGTATACGGATCGGCAGTGCCACGACCGGCGAGATCACGGCCTTCATTCCCGATACCGAGGCCACCACCAACGATCCAAGCGGCGCGGAGGCGATCAGCTTCTACAATGGGGCGCTGTTGGGCGCGGTCGTGCGTCGGCGGGAACTCGAACGCTTCACCAAATAGGGATCGGCGTTTATTCCGCGCTGGGAGAGTTATAGGGCGGACAATTGTAACCCTTGGGCGAGGTCGTGAAAATCTCCACACCCGTCTCGGTCACGCCCACCGTATGTTCGAACTGGGCCGAGAGCGACTTGTCACGGGTCACGGCCGTCCAGCCGTCGTCGAGGATTTTGGTCTCGTAGCGGCCGGCGTTGATCATCGGCTCGATGGTGAAGATCATGCCGGCTTCCAGGATCATGCCTTCGCCCGGTTCGCCGAAGTGCATGACGTTGGGCGACTGGTGGAACACGCGCCCGATGCCGTGGCCGCAGAAATCGCGCACCACCGAAAAGCGGTGGCTCTCGGCGAAGCTTTGAATAGCGTAACCGACATCGCCCAAAGTGGCGCCCGGCTTCACGGAGGCGATACCGCGCATCATGGCTTCGTAGGTGACTTCCACCAGCTTGCGGGCTTTGATCTTTACGTCGCCCACGAAGAACATGCGGCTTGAATCGCCGAACCAGCCGTCGACAATCGGCGAGACGTCGATGTTGACGATGTCGCCGTCCTTCAAGAGGCGGTCGCCGGGAATGCCGTGGCAGACCACATGGTTGATCGACGTGCAGATGGATTTCGGGAAGCCGCGATAGTTCAGAGGCCCGGGAATGGCGTTGTGGGCTTTATGGAACTCAAGGCAGAGGCGGTCAATTTCGCCGGTGGTGACGCCCGGCTGCACAAACGGCGCGATGTAATCCAGCATCTCTGCGGTCAGCCGTCCGGCCTTGCGCATGGCGACAAAGGCTTCGGGGCCGTGGATCTCGACATCGCGGGGACGTTTTAAAGCTGCTTCTCTCATCGCCAATTTTTCAAATGCTGTGTCAGGTACTAGGCTCTTACTTATGGTCTTATTTAGGTAAATCCATCGTCAACGGCTTGGCGATGGTTATACCATCGAGGGTCACCTCACAACCATAACAGACCGCCTCTACCCCCTCGGCCATGGCGGCTGTTAATCCTTTGGCGTAGGCGGGATCGAGATCGCCGGCGACCGTAAACCGCCGGCAATCGCCGCGCTGGACAAGATAAACCATCACCGCCCGGGCCCCGGCTTTGACCATATCCGTCATTTCTATCAAGTGCTTGGCGCCTCGGTCGGTGACCGAATCGGGAAATTCGGCGGGGTGGTCGGGCTCAAGCACCCGTTTCAGGGTGACGTTTTTGACCTCGACGTAACAGGGCGGCCTCTCTGGATCGTTTGGGCCGGGGCTTTCCAGCAGAATATCGATGCGCGAGTTCTTGCCGTATTTCTGCTCCCGCTTGAGGGACGCATAGCCCTTCAGCTCAGCGATCTGCCCGGCGGCGATGGCCTCGGCCACCAGGAGATTGGGGTGGGCCGTGTTGATGCCCACCAGGCCGCCGGCGATCTCGATGATTTCCCAGGTGTAGCGCAGCTTGCGTTCGGGGTTGGCAGCGGGCGACAGCCATACGCGCGCGCCGGGCTCCTTCACCGACAGCATGGAACCGGAGTTGGCGCAGTGCGCCGTCACGACTTCGCCCGTCGGCAAACGCACGTCGGCGAAGAATCTTTTGTAGCGGTTGACGAGCACGCCTTCGATCAAGGGAGAAGGAAACTTCATCGCGATTTCTTGTCTTTCGGAAGTCCTGTTGTGTCGCCCAGTTCGACTTCCTGGGTTTTCAAGACATCGGCGAGGCGTGCCGTGGCGCTGCCGGGACGAAGCGGTTTCTGCTGCGAGGCGTGCGGCGCCCAGGCCGTCAAGGTCAGGACCTGGAATGTCGCCGTCAGACGGCCGCGGCTATCGCTGAAATGTTCACGGTAGATTTCGGCGGCCCTGAGGAAAGTCTCGCGGCGCGTGGGAATTTTTCGGCGCTCAAGCACGGCGTTGGTCTCGGCCATGGCTCGCAAGTCGCCCATGAGCTTGAACATATCGCCGTAGGTCACGGTGATGGTGTCGGCATCCACGACCGGCAGGGCAAAGCCCGCCCGCGTCAGCAAGTTGCCGGCATCACGCACATCGGTGAAGGGCGACACGCGCGGCGCGACGCCGCCGGTGGTTTCGGCTTCGGCTTCCAAAAGTGCCGTGCGCAGTTCGCGCAGAGTCTCGCCGCCGAACATGGTTGCGAGGAATAGGCCGTCGGGTTTAAGGCTGCACCGGATTTGGGCGAGGGTGCCCGGCAGATCGTTGACCCAATGCAGCGAGAGATTGCTGAGCACCAAATCAAGCGCGCCGTCGGCGATGGGCAGCATTTCTTCATCGGCGATGATCGTCGCGCGTCCGGTGGTGCGGCGGGCGAGTTTCGCCATGCCGGGAGAAAAGTCCGATTGGATCAGGGTGACGATCTTCGGCGACGATCCAAGAGCCTGGGCGATCTGTCCGGTATGGCAACCCAGATCCAAGGCCATGGGAAAATCGCGCGTCACGTCCAGCAGGCGGTCGGTCAGCCGTACTGCGGCTTCGCGCAGCAGAAAATCGTTCTCAGCTATGCCAGATGCCGCGCGGTCGCGCCGCCGCCGCACTAAGTCCCGGTCAAACACCTGCATATTGTCCGCCATGGTCTTCTTATGGCACTTTCAGCAGGCTCTTTGAAGCAGGAGAGAGAGTCATGCCACTCGCCACTGCCGCGCACATAGCCAGAACCACTGCGCGATTGTTTCTGGACTCGCTGTTGCCGCCGCAATGCCTGAACTGCAATGCGGTGGTAGACAGGCCCGGCAGTCTCTGCGCCGATTGTTTCTCGCGCTTTACCTTCATCACCCCGCCGTGCTGCGAGCACTGCGGTATTCCCTTTGAAGGCGCTGTGATCGGCGATCTCGTTTGCGGCGCTTGCCTTACCGACCGTCCGGCTTTTGAACGCGCGCGGGCCGCTTTTGTCTACAATGCCGACAGCCGTGCGCTGGTTTTGAAACTCAAACATGCCGACCGCACTGATGCAACCGTGCATCTCGCGCGCTGGCTGCGGCGGGCTGGTGCCGAACTCATCGCGCGCTGCGATGTTATCGTGCCCGTGCCCTTGCATCGCTGGCGTTTGCTCATGCGCACCTACAATCAGGCGGCACTACTCACCAATGCGCTGGCTAAATTATCTGGCAAACCTGCCGTGCCCGATGCCCTCGTGCGTATCAAAGCTACGCCCAGCCAGGGGCGGCTCGACC
This sequence comes from Fidelibacterota bacterium, assembly GCA_947475295.1. Classification (GTDB taxonomy): domain Bacteria; phylum Pseudomonadota; class Alphaproteobacteria; order Rhodospirillales; family Rhodospirillaceae; genus SHVO01. Next base: position 354 of record CANJLF010000021.1, on the reverse strand, counting down.
GCGTCGCACGACGGCGCAATGTCGCCAAAGCTTTCGCTGTGCAGCGTCCCGCTCAAATTGCGGGCAAGCGCGTGTTGCTGATCGATGATGTTTTGACCACCGGCGCCACCGCCGACGCTTGTGCGAAGACGCTTCTCATGGCCGGCGCCTCGGCGGTAGATGCGTTGGTGTTGGCGCGTGTGCCTACGTCGGGCGCTGCATTTAGCTAGGGTCAGGACCCATTAAATCTCTTGCGAGCTGAGTGATCGATTGATTCAATGGCGACGCACACGGAGGTGTCGCCATGGACGATCTGTTTATGCTTTCAGAGGCGCAGATGCGCCGTATCGCGCCTTATTTTCCGCTGTCTCACGG
>CANJLF010000020.1 GCA_947475295.1 Fidelibacterota bacterium | reverse complement strand
TTCGGCAGGGGCCAAGCGATTCTGCAGGAACGACACCGCATCAAACAGAAAACTATCGAACATCGTCGCTTGCTTCACCGCAAGCTCGCCGCTTAGGATCGACCAACCAGATGAGGCCAACACTCCGCTAAATCACGCCCGCATCTGTCCCAAATGATCTGACGACGGACACTAGCGGCGTGGCTGGCGTTGTGTCGCGAAACCCCGACACCGCATTTCCGTACAGCGTTCCAAGAGCTTTCCCCCAAAATCCTGCCGTGCATTACGATCCTGGAAAGAACGCCAGAGGCGATATTCATCATCCGCTTCATGGGGACATCGCGCGCCCTGATATGGGGCGAGGATCCGACCGGCAAGGACTATTTGCTCCTCGTGCCGAGACACATGAGGCCGACCGCCAGCCGCAACATGACCACCATAATGGACCATCCCTGCGGCATGACTTGCGTCGCCGACTATGTGACGCCGAACGGGCGCGAATTGACGATGGAGCACATCGCGGTTCCGGTCGCCAACGATGCCGGTTTGCCGCCGCGCCTGCTCAATTTTGCCGCGGAGGTTTCCACCACCGGCTACAACGATTCGCGCGGCGAGTTCAAGGCCATCTCGCAACGCCGGTGGATTGACGTCGGCGCCGGCATACCGGCCAAACCGCCAGTGAAGTGAGTCGGTGAAGTGAGCGGGCTTACGCGCCGAACACAGCCGTCAGAATGCGCATGACGTGCGTCTGGCCCAAGGGGTCGAGCTTCACGCCGGTGGCCGAAAAGTAGACCGTGAGGTTGTTCAAGGCGTCGTCTTTCTGTTCCAACGGCGCGCGCGCCACAGCCTCGTCGGCGCCGTCGCTGACCAGCGAATAGAACGCCAGCGTCTGCAGCTGTTCCATGTCCATTTCGCATTGTTTGATGCGTTCGCGCAGCGCGCCTGCCGCGACCCGGTCGTTGCCGACCAGCGACGAGGTCTCGATCACGTCCTTGAGATTTTCACGGCAGCCGCGCAAGGGCTCGACCAGATTGCGCTGCCAGTCGCGCGACAGCTTCAGCGCCGCGCCCAGGAACCTGGCGAGATGCGTGGTGCCGGTGCCCCGGTAGGCGAGCCAGGCGCAAAACAGCACCATGTTGACGTCGGCGCCGAGGCGATTCTGTAATGCGAGGCAGGCTTTCTCCACACCCGGCTCGGCATAAGCCCAGCTGACAAAGTCCCACAGCGGATTGCCTTTGGCGATGGGCTGAGGTGCGTTCATTGCTCGCCCCAACGGCGCACCAAGCCGACATCGATATCAAACAAATCCAACACGCGCCCTACCGTATGATCCACCAGATCGTCGATGGTTTCCGGCTTAGCATAAAAACCCGGCAGCGGCGGCGCAATGATTGCGCCGATCTCGGACGCCGTGGTCAGGGTGCGCAGGTGGCCGGTATGCAAGGGGCTTTCGCGGACCATCAGCACCAGGCGGCGGCGCTCCTTCAGCACCACGTCGGCGGCCCGCGACATCAGCGATGACGTGACGCCGGTGGCGATCTCCGAGACCGTGCGGATCGAACAGGGTGCGATGATCATGCCGCGGGTCTTGAAGGACCCCGACGATATGGCGGCGGCGATATCGCTATTGGCATAGACCTTATGGGCCAGCGCCTTGACGGCCGCGACTTTCAAGTTGGTCTCGTAGGCCAGGGTGATTTCCGCCGACTTGGACATGACAAGATGGGTCTCGATGCCTGTGCCCTTCAGGGCTTCCAAAAGGCGCACGCCATAGATGATGCCTGACGCGCCGCTGATCCCGACGATCAGCCGGTTGGCGCCCGAATCACCGGAGATGTCACGGGAAAGGGGCAGCTTTTTGGCCGGTTTTTTGCCGGGTATCTTAAAAGAACGCGACGCCATGAGGCCTTCAAAATCAAAGTGGAAGCCAAGTGTCCGTCACCCTACAATACAATCGGAGCCGACACTATTCAGGCAGATACAAATATGGCTGGCAAAGACATTACGATGAACGGCAAGGACGGCGCGTTCGGGGGCTATCTGGCGACGCCCGCCAGCGGCAAGGGCCAAGGCGGTAAAGCCCCCGGCGTGGTCATTATCCAGGAAATTTTCGGGGTCAATCCGTGGGTGCGCAGTGTCGCCGACTGGTATGCCGGCCAGGGCTACATGGCCTTGGCCTTGGACCTGTTCTGGCGCATCAAGCCGGGCGTGATCCTGGATCCCATGAAGGACGACGACTTCAAGGTGGGCTTCGACTTGTACGGCAAGTTCAGTGTCGATAAAGGCGTCGAAGACGTCCAGACCGCCATCACCACCCTGCGCGGCCTGCCCGGCTGCACCGGCAAGGTCGGGAATTTGGGCTTTTGCTTAGGGGGGCTGGTGTCCTATCTGACCGCCGCCCGCACCGATACCGACGCCTGCGCCAGCTATTACGGCGGCGGCATCAACACCAAGCTGGACGAAGCCGACAAGATCAAGAAGCCGACAATCCTGCACCTCGCGGGCAACGACGCCTACATTACGGCAGAGGTCCAAGACCAGATCAAAGCCGGGGTGAAGAGCAACCCCGAGGTCACAGTCTATGTCTATCCGGGCACGGACCATGCCTTCTGCCGCAGCACTGATCCGCGTCACTACAATGCCGAGGCCTGTACACTGGCCCACAGCCGCACCGTCGATCTTTTCAAAAATGCACTCGCCTAAATAACCAACAAACTCAAACACCAATCGGGGAAACACCAATGGATATCTACGGCCTGATATTTTCACCTTTCATGGCGAGAGCCGTCATTGCGGCGCGTCACAAGGGTCTCAAGCACAAAGTCACCATGCCGAAGGACGGCATCAAGAGCCCGGCCTTCCTGAAGATGAACCCGTTCGGCAAAATGCCGGTGCTGAAAGACGGCGCCGTGACGCTGTATGAGTCGGGCGTGATCGTCGAGTATCTGGATGCCAAATACAAATCCAAGCGCCTGGTGCCCACGGTCGCCAAGGCCGCGGCGCATACACGGCTGATCGCCGCCGTGGTCGGCGAATACATACAGCCGAACATCTTTGTACTGTGGCGCCAAATGGATCCCGCCAAACGCGACCAGGCCGTGTTTGACGCCAAGCTCGCGGAACTCAAGACCGCCTATGACGCGCTGGAAAAGCTGATCTCGCCCAAGCCTTATGCCGCCGGCAACAAGCTCACCATCGCCGACGTCTATGCCGTGCCCGCGCTGTTCTGGCTCGGCAGCGTGATGCCGCGCATCGGCATCGCCAATCCCTTCACCGGACACAAGAAGCTCAACAAGTACTGGGCCAACGTCAAAAAGGACAAGATGCTAAGCGGCGTGTTGGCCGAAATGGAAGCAGGCCTGAAAGCGTTCGAAACCCGCGCTTAGACGCAAGCCTTAGCGTTACCGCCGCAGACACCACAGGTTCCGTCCGCTGACCGCGGGCGGAACCTGTTTTCTATTTGCAGTGAAGTCTGCAATACTTTTGCATCATTCTAACTTCATCAGGGGTTCCCGCCGTTCATGGAAAGCATCGGCCTTATCAACGGCCTGCTGCTGTTCGGCGCGTTGCTGGTCATGCTCGGCATTCTGTCGAGCCTGATCGCCACGCGGTTCGGCGCGCCTTTGTTGCTGGTGTTCGTGGCGCTCGGCATGCTGGCCGGCGAAGACGGGCCGGGCGGCATCATCTTCAACGACTATCGCCTGACCTACATGATCGGCTCGCTGGCGCTCGCCGTAATCCTGTTCGACGGCGGCTTGCGTACCCATCTCAGCACTTTGCGCGGCGCCGTCGGTCCCGCCGCCATGTTGGCCACAGTCGGCGTACTCATCACCTCGGGCCTCGTCGGCCTGGCGGCGGTGTATATTTTCGATATTCCGCTGATCTACGGTTTCCTCTTGGGTGCGATTGTCGCCTCCACCGACCCCGCGGCGGTGTTTTTCCTGATTCAAACCGGGGGTTTGGAGTTGAAACGCCGCGTCGCCGCGACGCTGGAGATGGAATCCGCCACCAACGATCCCGTGGCCGTGTTCCTGACCATGGTGCTGGCCGAAATCATTCTTGCGACCGGGGACGGGTCCGCGCCGCACGCCGACGCGCTGGCGCTGATCGGCACGCTGGCGACCCATGCCTTGATCGGCACCCTCGGCGGCCTGATCGGCGGCCTCGGCGCATCGTGGCTCTTGAACCGCGTCAACCTGCCCGGCGGCTTGCATCCGCTTCTGGCCATTGCCATGGCCGTGCTGATCTACGCCGCGACGTCGGTGCTGGACGGCAGCGGTTTCCTCGCGGTCTATCTCGCCGGCATGATCCTCGGCAACCGGCCCCTGCGCGCTTCGGCCAGCATTGTCACCGTCAACGACGCGGCGACCTGGCTCGCGCAGATCATCATGTTCCTGGTGCTGGGCCTCTTGGTCACGCCCAGCAAGTTGCTCGTCTATGCTGTGCCCGCCGGATTGACCGCACTATTCTTGTTGGTGGTGGCGCGGCCCGTGGCGGTGTGGCTGTGCCTGACACCGTTCGGCTTCTCTTGGCGCGAGAAGACCTTCGTCTCGTGGGTGGGCTTGCGCGGCGCGGTGAGCATTTTCCTCGCGGCCATTCCGACGCTCTCCGGCGTGTCGCACGCCGAGCTCTATTTCAACGTGGCCTTCGTCGTGGTGCTGGTGTCGCTGCTGATCCAGGGTTGGACGCTGAACCCGGCCGCGCGGCTGTTGAAGCTCGCCCTACCCCGCACCAACGCGCCGGTGCAGAGGTTCGAGATGGACCTGCCCGGACAGCTGGCGCTGGAAATGGTCGGCTACCCGGTGCTGGCCGATAGCGCGGTCATGAACGGCGCCGCGGTGCCGGTGTGGGCCCGGCCCGCCTTTGTGATCCGCAATCAGAACATTTTGACGCCCGCCCAGGCCGGCGCGCTGAAGACCGGCGACTACGGCTATTTCCTGGCAGCGCCCGACCGCGTGCGCCGCCTGGATCAGCTGTTCGCGGCCCACGCCGAACTGCTGGTATCCGACGAGCCCTTCTTCGGCGAGTTCGCCTTCCCGGGCGACGTCAAGCTGAAGGACGTGGTGGCGTTCTATGCCCTGCCGATTGAATCGGGAATTGCCGATCTGACCATTGCCGAGTTATTCACGGCGCGCTTCGATGGCAAGCCCGACGTCGGCGATCACCTGCCCATCGGCGGCGCGGTGGTGGTGGCGCGCGAAGTGGACGAAGACCGCGTGACGCGCGTAGGCTTGCAGCTGGATGCCTTGTCCACTGTGGCCGTGCAGTCGGCCGTTCGGCGCAAGCTGGGTACCTTCTTTAATCGCGTGCTCCGGCGAAGAAACGATTAATCCCTAAACAGGGCCGCAACGACGCTCGGAAGCCCGAGGATACTTTCGCGCCCCAAATGCGTTACCACGCTTTGCCCCGGGCGTCCGACCAGTTGCAGCTTGATGCCCTCGGCGACAAAGTGCGCCGAGATGTGGATGATCCGGATGGGATCATGGGGCGGATTGGGATCGGCCAGCAGCTTTTTTTCCACATGCCACGCCGGTGCGGCGGCGCTGGCCATCCAATTGTAGGTCGCGGGAAACCGCGCGACTTTAAGATTTTCGCTTTCCATGACCACGTTAAAAGCCGCCTGCTCGATGATGCGGGTCTCATCGTCGATCTTATCCAGACGGCTTAACCCGTCCTGAAGCTGGCGCTTCCAGGCCGGCCACAGCTTCGATGCGGCCTGCGCGGCCCAGACGCCGCTGTTGACGACCGGCACGAGAGTCATGCGGTGCGCGATGCGCTCGCCGAAGCAGCGCTTGTAGGTATCCTGCTCCAGCTGCCAGACGTGTTTGCCTTCGTGTCTGAACTTGAAGTAACCCCGGTCAACTTCGGGAATAGCGGCGATGCCATGAACGCGCGCAGCGTCCAGAATTTCCGTGATGGCCCCGGGATCCTGCACCCAGGCATCAGCATCGATCCACATCAGCATTTCGACGTCGGGAAAAATTTCGTTCAAATAGGGGCGCGCCAGCATGGCGCCAAAGCCGGGAAATTCACGCGCGACCTGATCGTGGGCGGGATAGCTGTGCGGATATTGAAACCGCGCGACTTGGGCACCTTGCGCGCGCAGCTGGTCGATTTGCGCCGGCGTCAGACCCAAGTCCAGAACCGCCGTATGCGCCACCATGTCGCCCAGCGAGCCGAGCAAACCCTGCAGCAGCCCGAAGTACTTCTGATCGGCGCCCGTAACGATCAAGAATGTCATGCTAGCCGAACGTGCGCAAAGCGCCGCCGTGGAACAGCAGCGGGGTCTTGCCGATGTTGAAGATGCGCCACACCCGCCCGACAATGATGTCGTGATCGCCGCCCGGATAGCGGGCCTCGGCCGTGCACTCGAAGTAGGCCACGCAGCCGGCAATCAAAGGCACGCCGTTCAGGCCGACGTATATATCCACGCCGCCGAACTTGTCGCCGCCGGCCTGGGCGAACTTATTGGCGAGATGTTCCTGATCGGACGACAGCACATTGACGGCAAAGCGATCACCCACCTGAAAGCCTGCAAAGGTCGCGGCGACCTTGGCGATGCTCCACAGGATGAGCGGCGGGTCCAGGGACAGCGAATTGAATGAGCTGACGGTGATGCCGACCGGCCCGCCTGTCGGAGAAAGCGTGGTCATGCAGGTTACGCCGGTGGCGAAATGCCCGAGCGTGTCGCGGAAGGCACGCCTAGCCTCCTCGCCGCCGCCGAGGTCGACGCCGCCGCGGCCGTCGATGCGCAAATCAACGCCAGCGTTTTTAGCGGGAGCTGTCATGACGGGCGGATCAGCGTCGCTCGTCGACGCCGTGCAACGCGGCTTCCAGAGGTCCGGGCAGCGCGGAATCGTCGATAATCTCGAGGCCCTTGGCGAGGCGCGAGTTGGGCAAGCCGTAGAACAGGTAAATCGCCGCGCCCAGAACCAGATAGCCGCCCAGGATCATCGCCGGAATGGGGTCATCGGCCAGCGCCTTGGTGATGATGTCCTCGATCAGCGGGCCGGCCATGATGGCGGCGAAGAGGATTCCCAACATGGGCGCCGTGCCCAGCCAGTACTTGCCCTTGTCGCCGCGCGAGCGCACCAGCCAGGTGGCCGACGCTAAGACCACAACGGCCGCGCCATAGTCGGTCCAAGGCGATTGCATCAGGAACCTGAAGACCGCGAGACCAGCGAAGGCCAGCAGCGCCGTCAGCAGCACCCGCGTCTGGGCCGAGACGAACACGCCGCCCAAGGGAACCCGAAACGGGCGATGGAGGTCGGCCCGCGTTGTACGCAGATGCATGACGGTCAGGCAGACGATGCCGAAGGCAAAGGCCGTGCCGAGGCTGACGAGGTCTCCCAAAATAGTGATCGGCAGCAGCGAGGACGCGACGGCGATCAAAACACCCAGCACGATGGTGCCGATCCAAGGTGTGCGGAACTTCGGATGAACGACGGCAAAGGCCTTCGGCAACAGCCCGTCCCGCGCCATGGAGAAGAAGATTCGGGTCTGGCCATAGGTCAGAATCAGCATCACCGACGTGAGGCCCGCGACCGCGCCGACTTTGATGAGGAAGGAGAACCAGGGCATGCCCATGCGGTCCACCGCCACGGCGATGGGCTCCGGCACGCCCAGTTCTTTGTACGAGACCACGCCGGTCAGCACGGCGGCGACGGCAATGTAGATTATGGTGCAGATCACCAGCGAGCCGAGAATGCCGACAGGCATGTCGCGAGCGGGGTTCTTGGACTCGGCCGCGGCCGTGGAGACCGCCTCGAAGCCGACATAGGCAAAGAAGATCACCGAGGCCGCGCGGAACACGCCCTGCACGCCATAGACAAAGCCGCCCTGGTTGGGCGGAATGAAGGGCGTCCAGTTCTCGGGATGAATGAAGCCCACGCCCATGGCGATGAAGGCGATCAGCACGCCGACTTTGATGAAGACGATGACGTTGTTGACGGTCGCCGATTCCGAAACGCCCAATACCAGCAGCCCCGTCACCGCCAAAATGCCGCCAGTGGCGACAAAGTTGAAATTGTCGGTGACTTGGAAAATCAAATGGCCGGTGGCATCGGCCGAGGACTGGATCATCGAATGCGCGAACTCCGGCGGAATCAGAATGCCAAAATCCTTGAGGAAACTGGTGACGTAGCCGGACCAGCCGGCCGCCACAGTGGCCGCAGCCACGCCGTATTCCAGCACCAGAAGCCATCCCATGATCCAGGCGATCAACTCGCCCATGGTGGCGTAGGAGTAGGTGTAAGCCGAACCGGCCACCGGCATGGTCGAGGCCAGTTCGGCGTAACATAGACCGGCGAAGGCGCAGGCCGTGCCGGCGATGATGAAGGACAGCATGACGCTGGGTCCGGCGTAGTTGGCGGCGGCGTTGCCGGTCATGACATAAATGCCGGCGCCGATAATGCAGCCGATGCCAAGGAAAACCAGGTTGAGGGGGCCCAGCGTGCGCTTCAAGTGATGCGACGTGGCCTCGCGCTGAATCTGATCGATGGACTTCTTGATGAAGAACCGATTGCCGCCTGGCGTGCCTGCCGACATGTGAACCACCCCTGTTGGTGTGAGTAACGTCATTCCCCAGATGTGACGTTAAAGACACCCCTGCCCCACCGCAACCGGCCCATTCGGCGATTATGGGTGCATTTATCCGGCTCGCTCGGCAGAGGTTTCCTAGTCGGGCGCCCCGGCACGGCAGCTTTGCGCAGGTGGCGTCTATGTGCGGCGATAAAAGCGCCTGGGAATTTATGTTAACTCATTGAATATACAAGAATTAATACCTGTAAACCTTCATGGCATGGATGTTGCTTAAGGTAGGTCGGAAGAGCCGCATGAGCGGCCGAGGGCCAGTTAAGGAAACAGACCATGTCCGTGATCGATTTCATTGCCGTGCGCCGCCGCCAGGACAACACCAAGTCCGAAGACGGCCCGTCCTTCGCCGCCGACAAAACCGGCAAGACCCAGGCGCCGCTGACCGCCAGCCAATTCACCCGCCATGTCACCCATATCATCGAGGATGAGATGCGCCGCTCCTTAAAGCGCCACGTGGACGTCATCGACCCCCGGGAGATGATCGACCTGGCCAAAATGCTCGCCGAGCTCAAAGCCAAATACATCGGCATGACGCTGACCATCGCCTCCAACCGCACGCCCATGACGGACGCGGAATTGGAGCAGCTGCGCAACATGCGCGTGAAAATCCAGGAACTCGAAGCCGCCTACAACGAACTGAACGAGGCCATTGCCTCGCAGCTCGTCGAAGTGCGCGGCGTCGTGAAGGAATAAACCTCCTTCCCACAATTTTTGCTTGCGGCCTAAACCCGCAAGTCTCACGAGGTGACCACACCCCCGGGATCAGGCCAGAAGGGCCGGCCCGGGGTTTCTATTTGCGCGGAAGGCTTACAGGTAATTTGCTTGTGCCTCGCCCGCTCCCGCCGCAAAGTCCCAGCCTCTTATAAGATTGCGGGAACACGAAATGACGCTGACCATCTATCACAATCCGCGCTGCACCAAATCGCGCGAGACCCTGGCTCTGCTGGAAAAGAAGGGCTTTAAGCCGCGCGTGGTCGAGTACCTAAAGACGCCGCCCACGGCCTTTGAACTGAAAAACATCGCCCGCATGCTGGGCCTTTCGGTGCGCGAGCTGGTGCGCAAGACCGAAGCGGTGGATGCCGGCATCGACCCCGTGGAGATGGAGGAAAAGGCGCTGATTGCCGCGATGGTCAGGAACCCCATCGTCATTGAGCGGCCGATTGTGGTGAACAACGGCAAAGCCGCCATCGGCCGCCCGCCGGAGAACGTGCTCAATATCCTCTAGAGATCCAGCTTCGCGTTCTTGATCAATTCCATGTTGTCTTCGATGGTGTACAGATTGTGGTACACCGTATCCTTGAAGAAGTTGTAGCGCTGTTCCCAGGTGGAATCGCGCCGCCGGCCGCGGTCGTCCCAGAAGCGCCGCCGCCATTCGTTGATCTTGATCTGCCAGAAGCACACGATCATGCCGATGGCCCGGTAGTGGATTTCCACGCTCTCGCGCATGGTGCGGAATTTCTCAGGGGTGATGTCGTCGAAGAACTTCTCGACCTTATGGAACTGGTCGAAATAGCCGTTGAGCGTGAGGATGGTGCCGCGCCCGGTGTTCAAGGCTTCCAGGGTTTCGTCCTTGATGCCGGGGAAGCGATTGTTGAGCGTATCCTGGTCGCGCAGCTCCTTGATGCTCACCAGAAGCTCGCGCAGGTCGGCCAGCATGCCGTCGTAGACGCGCTGGTAGTATGAGATGGCGAGGATGATTTCGCTGAGCTTGGAGATATAAACCACGATCTCGGTGGGATCGATCTTGAGGCGCGAGGCGATATCGATAAGGTTTTTCAACACCGCGCCGCGATTGGCGCCCTCCAGAATCCCCGACAGCGAGGAGCGGCTAGTGACCTTCATATCGGTGCCCTGCAGAATCACGCTGAGCAGACCGCGCGAATAGTTGTTCATGTATTGCTGGAGGCGCTCCTGTTCCTTTTTGGGAATCTGGATCTGCTCCAACTCGGCGTCGGTGATGAAGTCGTTGAGCACGGCGCGGACGGAATAGACGTCGAAGCTGCGGGCCCCCATGAGCGCGACCAGGCGCTGGCGGTCGTGGGTGTTGAGGCCAACCTCGGTGATGACTTCCGCCGCCGTGCGCACGCCGATGCCGACACCCTCGGCGTTGAACATGTCGACCACCGGCTTCAGGTCGTGCAACAGCACGATTTTGGATTTGGCGATGGTCTTGCTGTCGAAGATCGGCCACTTGTCCAATGGCATCTCGAAGAAGCTATCGACCGCTTGGATTTTCTTAGGCGTAGCCATACGTCAACCTTCGGAGCGCCCCGCCCGACGCGCCGGAGGCGACGCCACCTTACACCACGGTTACGGGTCCGCGAAAACTAACCCCCGCCCCGGCGCCCATCCCGAACCCGGGAACAATCTGTTTTTTCAGCCGGAATAGACCTTTTCCGGGAGGGAAACCGGGATATTGACCTGACCGCGGCACTAGGGCCACTGTTGCTTTGCAGGCCAAGGACGGGCATTAGGTGCGGCGATTAGCCCTGTTTCACGTTACGCGTCGGCCCCGGGGGGCCACACCATCATGGCCACAGCCGGTCCAGCCCCGGGCCCCACATCCAAAACCGCCGATCTGCAGGACCGCCTGACGGCCCTGAGCGTCGAGTTCGGCAATGCCCTGGCCGACAAGGTCAAGGAGATCCGCCGGATTTGGTCGCTGGTGCCGGCCGCACCCTCGCTCGGCGAAGCCCGCGCCGCGCTGGTTAAAATCCACGACATCGTTCACACCCTGGCCGGGTCCGGTGAGAGTTTCGGGTTTCCCCAGGTCAGCAAAGCCGCCGCGCCCTTGGACGGCCTGTTCCGCCTGGTCGCGGAGCAAGGCGAGAGCCTGACCGGCGAAGAAATCGCCCAGATCGAGGTGCTGATCCAGGCCGTGGAAGACGCCATCTGTGCGCCGCGCGAGGCGATCACATTGGACGACATCATTAACCTGCATGGCGATGTGCCCGAGCGCCGCGAGTCCACCTATGTGCTGATCCTCGGCGCACCCGGCGACGCCACGCCCGCGCCGCTGCAGGAGGCTTTGAACGGCTACGGTTACCGCTGCCACGTCATCCATACCGCGCTTGATATTCCCGCCGAGCTCAGCCAGGGCGCCAACGGCGTGATGCTGGCCGACATCTCCAACGGCGACGAACACCTGAAGATCGCGCGCAAAACACTAGCTCTTTCCCATCTGCCGCTGATCCTCACATCATCCAACACCGGCTTCGACGCCCGCCTGAGAGCCGTGAAAAGCGGCGCGACGGTTTTTCTGCCCAAGCCTTTCGAGACCGAGGAACTGGTGGAACGCCTGGGTTTCCTGGAGGAGGCCAAATACGAGCGGCCCTACCGCGTCGTCATCGCCGAGGACGACGGACCGCTGGCCTCGTTTTATCAGCTGACGCTGGAACACGCCGGCATGGAAACCCGCGTGGTGCGCCGTCCGTCGAAACTGCTCGACACCCTATCCGGCTTCGATCCTGATCTGATCATCATGGATTTGTATATGCCGGAATGCACCGGCCTCGAGTTGGCGCAGATCGTCCGCCAGTTCCCGGCCTATACGACCGTGCCGATTCTGTTCCTGTCGACGGAATCGCGATTGGATTTGCAGCTGCGCGCCCGCCACCTGGGCGCCGACGATTTCCTTCCCAAGCCCTTGCTTCCCGGCCAGCTGCTGTCGGCCATCACCAGCCGCGCCAATCGCTGTCGGGACCTCAAAAAGCTCACCGACCGCGACAGCCTGACGGGCCTACTCAACCTCACCAATATCCTGCGCAACCTGGAGCGCGAAATGAGCGTGGCGAGCCGCTCGCAGCAGCCGGTGGCCTTCGCAATGGTGGACATCGACCACTTCAAGTCGGTGAACGACACTTACGGCCACGTGGTGGGCGATCAGGTGATCATGCGTGTGACACACCTGATCCGCAACCGCCTGCGCCGGGTAGACTATGTGGGCCGCTACGGCGGCGAGGAATTCGCCGTGGTGATGCCCAATACCGATGCGGCGCAGGCCAAGGAAGTCATGGACAAATTGCGCGAGGCCGCCGGCGAGCTGGAGCACAAGGCCGAACAGGGCGCATTCCATGTAACCTTCAGCTGCGGCATTTCGATATATCCGCAGTACAAAAGCGTGCTGGAAGTGGCCGAAGCCGCCGACGGCGCGCTGTACAAAGCCAAACACGCCGGACGCAATCAGGTGATGACGGCGGACTAAGCCGGTGTCAGAGAGGATCTGATCTTGATTTCGCCGGTCAGCGTCTTGTGCACCGGGCATTTGTCTGCGATTTCCAGGAGGCGCGCCCGGGTTGCGGCGTCGAGGTCGCCTTCGAGCGTGATTTCGCGGGTCATCTCTTCCACCTCGCCTTCCTTCGTCACGCAGTCGGGGCAATCGGCGGCTTTGATCTTGCGGCGCGTGAGGCGGACCTTCACGCCCGTCAAGGGAATGCCCTTGCGGTCGGCGTACATACGCAGTGTCATGCAGGTGCAGGCCCCCAGCCCCGCCAGGACAAAATCGTGCGGCATGGGACCGAGATCGTTGCCGCCGACATCCAAGGGCTCGTCGCCCACCAAGCCGTGGGGGCCCACCGTGATATCGACCGCGAACTTGCCGCGACCCGACAGAACAACGTCAACCGATGGCATAAATCCTCCCAGCGATGCTTTGCGAAGCGCGATCATAGCCCTAGAGTAGGCAGCCGCAACCGCAGTATTTAGGGTCCGATGAATACGCCGACCAACATGCCGCCTGTCGAGATCCTGGAGAAAACCACGGTCTTCCAAGGCTATTTCCGCATCGACCGGTACCGGCTACGTCACGGCCGCTTCGACGGCGGCTGGACCGGCGAGATGACTCGCGAGATTTTCGAGCGCGGCCACGCCATCGCCGTACTGCCCTATGATCCGAAGCTGCGCGCCTTCGTCATGTGCGAGCAATTCCGCGTCGGCGCCCATGCCAGCGGCATGAACCCCTGGCAGCTGGAGATCGTCGCCGGAATTATCGACGAGGGTGAAGCACCGGAAGACGTCGCCCGGCGCGAAGCGGTGGAAGAAGCCGGGCGCACCATCACCGAGCTGTGGCCCATCCAACGCTATCTCGCCACGCCGGGCGGTTCGTCGGAGAGCATCTATCTGTATTTGGGCCGCGTGTCGGCGGAGGGTGCCGGCGGGATCTTCGGCCTGCCCGAGGAAAACGAGCATATTCGCGTCAGCGTCATGGAGGAAGCCAAGCTGAAGGCGCTGATGGAGGCGGGCGCGCTTACCAATGCCGCGACGGTCATTGCCGCCCAGTGGTTCTTCTTGAACCGCGACAAAATTCTCGCGAAGTGGAGGTAGCAGTGCATACCCTTGTTACGACGGCCTGGCTGGCCGAACACCTGCAAGACCCGAACTTGCGGATCATCGATGCCAGCTATTTCCTGCAAGGCGGCGTGGAAAAAGCGCAGGCGCTTTACAATGAGAGTCACATTCCCGGCGCGCGGTTTTTCGACATCGAGGTTTTCGCCGATACCAGCAAGACCAAGCCGCACGCTTTTCCCACGGCGGCGATTTTCGCGGCCAATGCCGGAAAGCTTGGCATCGGCAACCAGCATCACGTCGTGGTTTATGACCGCCTGGGCGGCACATGCGCCGCAGCGCGGGCCTGGTTCATGTTCCGCGCCTTCGGCCACGACCGGGTTTCGTTGCTGGACGGCGGCCTGGACAAGTGGAGCGCGGAACACCGCCCTCTTACATCTGATATCCCCACGCACGTCATCCCGACGTTCGCGCCGACAGCTTTCAGTGCGCGCGCAGTGCCGGGCCGCGTCGTCGGCAAGGATGCTGTTTTTGTGAACACCCGCGCGCCAGCGTTTCAAGTGCTCGATGCCCGGAGCAAGGGCCGCTTTGAAGGCGCGGCGCCGGAGCCGCGCCCGGGCCTCGCCTCCGGTCATATTCCCGGCAGCCGCAATCTGCCCTCGGCGGATTTGATCGACGCGGCTTCGAGCACCTGGAAAGACCCCACCGCTCTCGGGAAATCCTTCGCCGACGCCGGTATCGATCTTTCCAAGCCGCTTGTAACAACTTGCGGATCGGGCGTTACCGCCTGCGCCTTGGCTTTGGGTGCATACATAGCGGGCAAAACCGATGCCGCGATTTATGACGGAAGCTGGGTGGAATGGGGCACCGATACGACGTTACCCGTTGAAACTGGCGCTTAAACCGGCGCTTATCCACACTTAGGCCGTAAGCGGGCGTGACGGCAAAGACACACCCCAAATATTTGCGCAATCCGCTCGGCGGCGAGCTTACGCGGCAATTTGCGCGCATGATAAGCTTTCGCGCGGCTGACAGAAGGTCGAGTTCAGCGCGCTGAAACTGCATGAGCCACCATCCTCCAAATGCCGAGCTTCCCTCACGCCGCCGACAGCTGCTGTCGGCGCGGCTGCTGATGCTCGGGATGATCGGGGGGCTGTCGGCACTAGTGCTTTCGCTCAATGGCGTTCAAGCTGCCTACACTCAAAACGCGCCCGAGGCTGCCGCCAGTCTGCGCATCGCCTTCAGCGAGGCCGCGCGCGAGGCCAAGATCAGCGACGCGCTCGATCCCGCCTACGAACTGCTCGGCATCGCCGAAAGCGCGCAGCAGTACAGTCTGCCGCAGATCGCCGCCGATGCCGCCACGGCCTTCGCCGATCTGGTCAAGCGGGCCACCGCCAAGGCCCTTAAAACCGGTGGGTCGGCGACGGAAGACACGCTCGATCAATTTGTGGATCTGCGCTTCATGGCGCGCACCGCCAATCTGCCCCTGCCCCAGGCCGCCTTGGACGACGCCATGACTAATCTTTTCCCGCTGGTGTCAGCCTCGACGCAGGCGAAGATCGATGCCGCCGCAACGTGGACTGAGAAACTGAAATACGCCGGCGACCTCGCCGACCTACAAGCTTCGGCCACGCAGATTTTGAAAGAAGATCTCGCCCGCGACATGGGTGCTGCTTTCGACCAGGAGACCGCGCAGCTGGAAACCCTGGCGGCCGCGGAAGCCGATCCGGCGGAGCAGGCGCGCATGCTGGAGGGCTTAGCGAAAGCGCGGCAATCGCGCGACGCGCGCATCGTCGACGCCAACGCCAACAACATGAATGTCGTCGCCGCCCTCATGCAGAACCAGGGCGGCACGTTGAGCGACGGCGGCACGCGCGCGCCCAGCGAAGTCGATGTGCCCGAGGAACTCGCCGCCGGCACCCAGTCGTGTATCGAGACCGGCTTCACCGGCAAACAAGACCCGGTGCTGTTGCGCGGCCTGCAGGTGAGCTGCATCAACTCGGGCCGCCTGCCGGCGCAAAACCGCTGCCCGATCGCCAACCTTGCGTTCCTCTGCTACGGCGCGGCGCCAGGCACTGAGCGCATGACCTATGTCTATCGCGGCACGCCCGAAGAGCTTTATTTCCAGCACAAATGCGGCGCCGATAAAATGGTGAACGCCGATCAAGTGCCTGCCTCGGGTGCAGCCTTCCGCGGCACCAATGTAGCCTTGGGCTTCACCTGCGCCCCACCTACGGGCCAGTAGCAGCGGCATAGTAGCCGCCCTTCCTGGCACGCTTTCTGCACCTCCATAGATATAAGCCATCGCGCGAAATGAACCCGGCGTTGGGACGCTAAGGGCAGGTGCGCGAATGCGGCGGAGGCTGCTATGACCGTGTCCGGCGTTAACAATTTGATTTCCTTACAGGAATCACAGCTTATCCACATGCTGCAACAGCAGTCCGCCAAGGCGCGGGCCGATGCTAATGCCCAGCAGAGACAGGCCCAGGCCGCAAGCGACGGGCAGAATCTGCCGGGCGCCGACAGCCAGACAGGCACAAACAGCCAAGCGGATGCGGTGACGGCCGCACCCGTCTCGGCCGAGCTTCTGGACCCAGCCTTGAGTCCTGAGAAGATCAACGCGCTTTTGTTGCAGCTGCAGACGCAGCAGGCCTCGCTCGACACCACCCTGATGCTGGGCGGCGATGAGCTCGCTGGCGCCGGTGGCAAGACGCTGCTAAATTATCTGACGGCGGCCGACAACGACAAGAACGCGGCCAACGACGATGCCGCCTTGACCGGCGCACTCAATATGGTCGATACGCTGTCCTAGACGTCTCGGCTAGCGCACACTTTCTTTTTGCGCGCTTAGGGCGCGGGCGCTTCGGAAATTTTCCACGACCCATCGGACTGGCGGCAGGCGGTGCCGTAATCCTGTTCATCCTTGACGGATACAGACAGGAAATCCTGCGCGGGCTATTTTGTCCCGGTTAAGTGTTCTGAAGCTGAAACGAGGATGAGAGATTTGGAACGGCCGCTGATCGTCTGGTTTCGCCGCGACCTGCGTGTGGCCGATAACCCTGCGCTGCAGGCCGCCGTGGCCACAGGCCTGCCGGTGATCCCCCTCTATATCCTCGATGATGCGCGCGGGCCCTGGGCTTTGGGCGGGGCAAGCCGCTGGTGGCTGCATGAATCCTTGCGCGCCCTCGGCGCCGATGTCGCCAAGCTTGGGGCGCCTTTGATCTTGCGGCGGGGTGCCGCAGCGGCGGTGCTTGATGCGGTGATCAGGGAGACCCAAGCGTCGGGTGTCTATTGGAACCGCTGCTACGATCCGCACGCCATGGCCCGCGACAAGGCTGTCAAAAGCAAACTGCAAAAGGCCGGCGTCGCTGCGGAAAGCTTCAACGGCACGCTGCTGTTCGAACCCTGGGAGATGAAAACCAAGACCGGCACGCCCTTCAAGGTTTTCACGCCGTTCTGCCGCACGGCCCTGAAAGCGCCGCCGCCGCGCCCGCCCCTGCCCGCGCCCAAAATCTTGCGCGCGCCGAAGTCACTTCCTGCGAGTGAGCCCCTGGCTTCCTGGGCGCTGCAACCGGTAAAGCCGGATTGGGCGACAGACTTACGCGCGACCTGGACACCGGGCGAGACCGCTGCTCTCACTAGCCTCGATACTTTTCGTGATAACGCTGTATCCGACTATATCGCCAATCGCGACGTGCCCGGCATTACCGGCACCTCGCGGCTGTCGCCCTATCTTGCCTTTGGCGAGATCAGCGCTCATCAGGTCTGGCACCGGGCGGCGCGCTGGGAGCAAGGCGGCGGCGTCACCGGCTTCATGCGCCAGATCATCTGGCGCGAGTTCTCGGCCCACCTGCTCTATAACTTCCCGCACCTGCCCGATCGGCCCTTGCGCGAGAACTTCGCCGCGTTTCCCTGGCGGCGCGATACCGACACGCTCGAAGCCTGGCGGCGCGGCCTGACGGGTTATCCCATCGTCGACGCCGGCATGCGCGAGCTGTGGCACACCGGCTGGATGCACAACCGCGTGCGCATGGTCGCGGCGTCATTTCTTGTGAAACACTTATTGTTGCCCTGGCGCGCGGGCGAGGATTGGTTCTGGGATACGCTGGTGGACGCCGATCTCGCCAATAACGCGGCGAACTGGCAGTGGGTCGCAGGGTGCGGCACCGACGCTGCGCCCTATTTCCGCGTGTTCAATCCGGTGCTGCAAGGCGAGAAGTTTGACAGCGATGGGGCTTACGTGCGGTGTTGGGTGCCGGAGTTAGCCGCCTTGCCCAACTCATTCCTCCACAAGCCGTGGGAACTGCCCGAAGCGCAGCTTCAGGCGGCGGGCATTGTGCTTGGAAAAACCTATCCAGTTCCCATCGTCGATCACAAGACCGCCCGCACCCGGGCCCTTATCGCCTTCTCGCAGATGCGCGCGGACTGAAGCCGCCGGTGCTTGGGCCGGCAAGGGCTCGAAATTACTTTCCGCCGGCGCGCCGGCGCCGTGCACGGTGTAGAACGAATCCTTCAGCATGGGCTGCAAGCCGGCAGCTCTCAGGACACCGGCATATTCCTCCAGCATGTCCTTGTGAAAGCGGAATTCGGGTGTGGTCCTCGCCAAATTGATGCAGGCGAAGGAATAAAACCGTTCGCCCAAACCTTTATTGCGGTAGCGCTGGTCCACCCATGAAAAGGGCGCCGCGCCGTTGGTCGAATCCAGCACCAGGAACCCCACCAAGGTGCGGCCCATGCGGGCATGCACGACCATGGCGTCGCCGCCGGCGAGATAGCCCTGCAGGTTTTTCAGGTCGTCGGATGGATCGCCGGCCGCGCTGGCCAGGGCGGCCGTGCCGCTGATGATCTGCTTGATGCGCGCCATAAAGCCGTCCTGTCCAGCAAGCTCCAGCTTGATCTCGGGCGGGACTCTCGGGCGGGATGTGGGAACCGATACGTTCAACAGGACGCTCCCGGGAACTCTTTTGACCAACCGTGAGAAGGGCGGGCGCCTTTTGTGAGGGAGCCCGAACTCTAAGAGTGCCCGCGATAGGTCAAGGCTTGGTTAATGGAAGCCCAACCGCAACGCGGGGCCGGCCCCGTCTTGTTCCATTGGCCCGTTTCCATTACAGGTGGCTCATGCGGGATATGGCGTTTGATGCTGGCCCGGGGCACCAAAAGCGCCGTAATCTCGGGGCATAAGCTGCCTCTACCGGCCCTCGGGGAACCGCTGCCATGTTGATCAATTGCATTGCCTACCAGGACGGGAAAAAGCTCGCCGATATATCGGTGCCGCAGGTCAGCGACTTTCTGGCCAAGCCCGACACGTTTGTCTGGGTAGCCTTGAAAGACCCCACACCTGATGAGCTGAAGGAGATGCGCGAGGAGTTCGACCTGCACGAGCTGGCGGTGGAAGACGCCCAAGTCGGTCACCAGCGCCCGAAGATCGAGGAATACGGCGATTCGATTTTCGCGGTGATCCAACTG
Source organism: Fidelibacterota bacterium (assembly GCA_947475295.1). GTDB lineage: Bacteria > Pseudomonadota > Alphaproteobacteria > Rhodospirillales > Rhodospirillaceae > SHVO01. Next base: position 35,770 of record CANJLF010000020.1, on the reverse strand, counting down.
ATCGAGGTGGTCGACCACAGCCTAAACGTGGGCGAGATCGACGTCTTTGTGGGGCGCAACTACGTCCTGTCCGTGCGCAACCGCAGCCAGCAGAAATTCGTCGGCGTGCGCGACCGCTGCGAGCGCGAGCCCCATCTCTTGAAACAGGGCGCCGGCTTTGTGCTCTACGCGCTGATGGACGCGGTGGTGGATCGCTACTTCCCGATCATCGATGCGCTAGAGTCCGAGCTGGAATCCATCGAGGAGAAAATCTTCTCCAAGGGGTCTGCCCGCGCCAACACTGAACATCTCTATCAACTGAAGCAAAAAGTCCTGGTCATGAAGCACGCGGTTTTTCCGCTGATGGAAGCCGTGGGCAAGCTTTATGGCGGGCGCGTGCCGCAGATCTGCGTCAATTCCCAGGAATACTTCCGCGACGTCTACGATCACCTGACCCGGCTCAATTCGTCGCTCGATACGATTCGCGATACCATCGCCTCGGCCATGCAGGTGAACCTCGCCATCGTCACCATCGAAGAGAACGAAGTCACAAAACGTCTGGCGGCTTGGGCCGGCATGTTCGCCGTACCGACGGCCTTTGCCGGCCTCTGGGGCATGAACTTCAAATATATGCCCGAACTGGATTGGTATTACGGCTATCCACTCGCGTTGTTCACCATCGCGGCGGCCTGCATCTTCTTGTACTACCGCTTCAAGAAGTCCGGCTGGTTGTAAGAGGCTACTCCGCAGCGCCTTCCATAGCCGCGCCGTCCATGGCCTTGGACAGCAGCATGTAAAGCTTGCCCATGTCCGAGGTCGAGAAGGTGGTGGTCAACACTTCGGCGCGGTCGGTGGCGCGGGCATGCTTCACCAGCGCCGAGTATTCCTTCAAGTAGCGCATGACATAACCGCGGAACTTGTCGTCGGTCTGGTACTTGCGCTGGATGGCTTCGAACTTCTGGCGGCTGAGCGTCTTGGTGATGTGACGCAGGAATACGCCCTGGTCGCCTTTGTAGTAGCGCTTCCAGAGTTCTTCCTCGACAGACGGCTGGAAGATGCGGGCGATATCCACCGAGATGCTGTGCAGTTGCTCGATGACATAGGTGGTGTTCTCCAGGAAACGGCCGGTGTGGGCTTTGTCGTGGGCCTCTTCCAGCTGCTTGGCGGTTTCCGCCGCTTTGCCGGCGCTGGCCATGAGCTGATCGACCTGGCGGCCGAAGGTCTGGCCGGCCTTGCCGGTCTGTTCGGTGATGCCGTTGCTGGCTTCCACCAAGCTTTCGGCGTGTTTGCGCAAGGTCTTCAGCACCACTTCGACGCGGTTGACGGCCTCGTCGGCGGACTTGCCCAAGGTGAGCAGCTGCTGACGGAAGGCTTCGCCCGTAGCGCGCGTGCCGCCGGCGATCTTCTCCGATGTCTCGGAGAACTCGCCCAGGGACTGGCGCATCTTTTCGCCGGCGACGCTGACCTGCGCCGCGCCGCGGTTGGTGGAGTCCTCGAAGTCGAGCATGAGTTTTTGAAGCGCGTCGCGGAAGCCGTTGAGGCGCACTTGCGCGTCGTCGGCGGCAGTGGCGATGCCGGCCGAGCGCTGGCGCAGGCCGTCGCCGACCACAGCCATGGTCTCGGTGGCGTGGCTGGCGGCCTTGTCGATGAAGGCGACCTGGTCGTGGAAGGAGATCGACGCGTCCTTGAGCTTGGCGCCGGCGGCGTCGGCAGCCGAGCGCAGGGCGTCTTTGCTTTCGTCCAGCGTGCCCAAGACCGCCTGCATGTCCTTGGAGACTTGTGCTGCGACGGAAGATAGCGCCGAGACTTCGGTGCCGATCTCGCGGCTGACGTCCTTGGTTTTGGCGACCGAGTGCGTGACGGTGTCCTGGACCTTCTGCGAGGTGGCTTCCAGGGATTCGCGGATCGATTCCAGTTCCTTGGTGACGCGGGCCGAAAGCTGCATAAGCTCAGACGAATTCTGGCTGAGAATGTCCGACATCGACCGCACGTGGGCCAAGACCTGCTCGGAGGTCGAGCCCATCTGGCGAGCCTGTTGGGCCAGGGCGGTTTCGGACAGACGGACGTGAGTTGTCAGTGTGTTAGCGGCCATTTCCAGTTCGTCGTTCTGGCGGCGCAGCGTGTCGCGAATAGTATCGGCCTGAACGGCGGCGCGGCTGGCCGAGTTGGCCAGCTGTTCGGCGTGTTCACGCACGCGCACGCCGACGGTATCGATCTTCTGGATGACGGTGTCGGAGATCGTGCCCATGGCTTCGGCGCGGCCGATGGCGACGTTGGAGGCCTTCTCCAGATCGGCGGTTGCGCGGTCGAACTTCTCGGTGACGATGCGCGAGCGCAGACCAAATTCGTCGGCGGCGACAGCAAGACGGGTCTCGACGCGTGTGGCGGCTTCGCCTACGCCTTCGGCCTGCTTTTTTACCATGTTCTCAACCAGACGCAGTTTCGCAACCGCGCCGTCGGAGGCAGCGCTGAGTTCCTTGGTCTGAATGGCCAGCGCTTCTTCGACGATCTTCACGCGGCTGAGCACGCGTTCCATGACCTGATCGAGGTTGGCGGTCTGCTGGCCGAGACGCATATTTACCTTGGTGGCCTGGTCTTCGATGCGGTCGCCGGCGGCGGACAATTCGGCGCGCTGTTTGTCGAACAGGGCTTCCAAGCTGTGGGCCTTGCCCATGAGGTTATCGGCCATATCGGCGATGGTGTTCTCAGCGCGTTTGGCGGCGTCTTCGACCTGTTCGGCGTTGGACGCGACGGCCTTGCCCATTTCGTCGGCATAGGTCTTGGCGGTTTCGCCAGCTTTGGCGAGGGCTTTTTCCTGCTCGCCCAGCTGCTGGGCGATGGCGGCGCTCATGCCGCGGGCGCGCTCGGTGGCAGTGGAGAGCGTGTTAACGTGACCGGCCAGGGTCTGACCCATGCTGTTGACCTCGGACAGGGTCTTCTGGCTGGAGGTCCGCACAAATTCGTGTTGGCGGCGCAATGCGTCCTCGATCTTCAGGTTCACGTCGGCGGCGGAATCGATGACCAGCTGCAGCTTGGCGACCTGATCGGTGACCGCGGCGGCGGCGGAACCTGCCCCCGCTTCCAACTGGCCGGTGACGCTGGCGAGCTTTTCAGTGTCGCGCATGAAGCCGGCTTGCAGCTTCTGCATGTTGCGGACGGCGGCCTCGCTGGCGTCCACCAGCATGCGCGCTTGGGCTTTGAGGGACTCCGAAACCATGTTGACGCGGCCTTCGGCCTGGACCGAAGGATAAGTGAGCTGGGCGAGGTGGCGGCGGAGCGCGGCACTTTCGCGGCGCAGTTCTTGGCCGCGGTCGAGGTAAGCGACCACCAGCCACAGGAAGGCCAGCGGCAACATGAACGTCGCCATGAAGCTGCCGAACTGATCGGGCAGAAGGGCGTAGAGCTGACGCCAGCCGATGGCGCTGGTGATGTAAACCGAGAAAGCCAGGGCCCAGACGCCGGAGAGAATGATGCCGCCGGCGACAACCTTGCCGGATTCGCGCCACCAACGCTCAAAACCGCTGTCCTGGGGCGCGGCGGGATCGATGTCCATGCCGACGTCAAGCGGCTCGCTGATATCGAGCGCTGTTTGTACCAGCGCTGACCTGGGCGCGCCGAAAGGCGGCTTCTTGACGCGCGCTGCACCGCGCGTATTGCCGGACTTCAGCGTGATCTTCGGCGCCCCGCCGTGCGCGTCGTTGCCGTTCGGCAAGCTCGCGTCGTCGTGCATGTCGTCGGTCTGATGGGCCATGATCCGCTTCCCCGTGTGTCCCGTTTGCTGGGAGTAATGTTATTGGCCGGGACAGACGGCAGGCGGCCGCTCATCCCGATTCACCCGGGTGCCAGCCTAGAACGGGATGATTAAAAATGTGTTCCATGCCCGATATTTGAGGGTCGGCGCGGAATTATTGTTTCAGGGATGGCCTGAAGTTATAAGCGATTTATATTTATTGAGAAAACTTATTCCGCGACGCGCGTCGCGGGCAGGAAATCGTCGCGGTCTTCGGCCGCCACGGCCATGGACTTCTGCTGCTTGGCCCAGGCCGAGGCATAGGAGCCGCCTTGGCGCAGCAATTCCTCGTGGGTGCCGCGCTCGATGATCTCGCCGTCACCCAGCACCAGAATTTGATCGGCATCGACGATGGTCGACAGGCGGTGGGCGATGACCAGGGTGGTGCGACCGATGCTGACCTCGCGCAGGTTGGCCTGGATCTCTTTTTCCGTATGGGTGTCCAAGGCCGAGGTGGCTTCGTCGAACAACAGGATCGGCGCGCCTTTCAGAATCACGCGGGCGATGGCGACGCGCTGCTTCTCGCCGCCCGAGAGCTTCAGCCCGCGTTCGCCGACCAGGGTCTCGTAGCCGTCGGGCAAGCTGCCGATGAAATCGTGGATATGCGCAAGGCTCGCCGCGCGCGCGATATCTTCCTGCGGCGCATTGGGTTTGGCGTAGGAGAGGTTGTAGCGGATGGTGTCGTTGAACAGCACCGTATCCTGCGGCACCACCCCGATGGCCGCGCGCACGCTGCTTTGAGTGACATCGCGGATATCCTGGCCGTCGATGGAAATCCGGCCGGCAGCAATATCGTAGTAGCGGAACAGGAGCCGCCCGATGGTGGATTTTCCGGAGCCGGTCGCGCCGACAAAAGCCGTCATCTTGCCGGGCGGCACCGTGAACGAAACGTCTTTCAGGATCGGCCGGCGCGGATCGTAGGCAAAGGTCACATTGTCGAAACGCACTTCGCCGCCCGCGACGCGCAGCGGTTCAGCGCCCGGCTTGTCGTTGATCTCGGGCTCAACATCCATGAGGTCGAACATCTTCTCAATATCGACCAGGGATTGTTTGATGTTGCGGTAGACGAAGCCGAAGAAGTTGAGCGGCTGCGAGAGCTGCAGCATGTAGAGATTGACGAGGGTAAAGTCGCCCACAGTCATGGTGCCGGCGATCTTGCCGGCTGCCGCCATGGCCATCAGTACGGCCAGACCCACGGAAATGATGAACGCCTGACCGACGTTCATCATTGCCAGCGTCGATTGCGTCCGCACCGAGGCGGTTTCGTATTGGCCCATGACCCGGTCGTATTCGCGCACTTCAAGCTCTTCGTTGCCGAAGGTCTTGACGGTTTCATAGTTCAAGAGGCTGTCGATGGCGCGCGTACTGGCGCGGCTGTCCAAAGCATTGCTCTCGCGGCGGTACTTCAAGCGCCATTCGGTGGTGAAACCGGTGAAGGCGACATAGACCACAACCACCAGCAGCGAAACCACGCCGAACCAGATGTTGAAGGCCTTCCACAGCACGCCAAACACCAGCGCCACCTCCAGAATCGTCGGCAGCACGTTGAACAGCGAGATCGACACCAGGCTTTCAATGGCGTTGCGGCCGCGCTCGATGGAGCGCGTCAGGGCGCCGGTGCGCCGGTCCAAGTGAAAGCGCAGGGAGAGCCGGTGAAGGTGCGTCAGCACCGCGGCCGAGGAGCGCCGCACCGCGCGCACGCCGACCTTGGCAAAGATCGCGTCGCGGAACTGGGCGAAAGCCTGGCCTAAAAAACGCGCTGCCCCGTAGGCGACAATGAGGGCCAGCGGAATGACGACAACGGCGTCAGCCGCATCGGCCGGCGCCAGCTCATCCACGGCCTGTTTGAGATAGATCGGCGCAAAGACGGTAGCAACTTTCGCCGCCACGATGAAAATCAGCGCCAGCACCACGCGCGCTTTGATTTCCAGCGCATCGGGCACGTCCCGGCGCGGCCACAGAAACGGCAGCAGCGATTTGATAACCTGCCAGTCGCCGCGCTTGCGGCCAGCCTCAACCTGCTCCGGCGCATAGGACAAGTGTTTCATAACCCTGGACTTAGCGCGGATAGGCCTGAGGGTCCAGAAGGGCCGGGTCCTGAGCGCGTTTAGGCATAAAAAAAGGGCTGAACCCATGGCCCAGCCCTCCGGATCGACCTTTGCGACAACGGCCTGATTTAGGCGGTCACGGCCGTGGCGGCAACTTCGGAAGCGGCGGCGTCGATAATGGCGGAAGCGTCGGCATAGGCGGTGACTTCGACCAGGACCTTTTTGGCCGGGCCGTCGGCCTCGATAGCCTTGGCTTTCTCATAGGTCGAGCCGCTGGACGTTTCGCCGCCGGCCTTGCCTTGAGACTGATCGGTGTCGGTTTGCGCGACTTTGGTGTGGACCTTGGTTTCGCCGCCGTCTTCCGTGATGGCCACATGGGCCTTTTCGGCGGCTTTCTCGACGAACTTAGGCTGCGCCTCGGCGACAGCGAACTTGCCGACCACGATTTCAGCGCCTTGGCCGTAGAACTTCTTGGGCGCATCGGCGACGCCGCTAGCGGTGCCTTGCGCAGCAGCGGCCTGGGCCGCAACGAAGAACTTTTTGGTTTGCGCGGCGCCAGCGACGTCAGCCGAGGTAAAGATCTTCTTGTCGCCCTGATCGTCAACCGCCACCGGCGTTGCTTGGGGCGCGGCGACGCTGGCAATCGGTTCCAAAATGGGCGCGGGTGCGGGTGCGGCGGGCTCATCCGTCTGCGATCCACCCGCCAAACCGGCAAAGGTGAAGACGCCTTCCCTGGCCAATCCGGCGCGGGCGGCTTCGATCAAATCGACGCGGCCATCGCCGTTGTTGTCGAAACGCTGCAGAATGTCGGGCGTGCCGACGACTTCGGACGGCGTCAGGCCCAGGTCGATATGCTTGATCTCGATGCGCGCCTTGGACGGGCCCGAAATCGCGGGATCGGGGCGCGACGGGGCTTGCGCCTGGTCCTGGTGGCGATTGACCGGGTTTTGGTCGTTCCCGGAGGAGTCAAATTGGGACAAACTGTCGGAGGACGTCTCAACGGAGGTCGGAGCGATATCAGCGGTGGCAAAGCCAGAATCGACGCCTTGACGCTCAACGACGAAAACCTGCTGCCGGGGGGGCTAGCAGGTTGAGCTGCTGGAAAGCAGCGGAGGAGGTGACCACTTCCGTCATTTCATCGCCCTTTCTGGCCGACGAAAACTTTCGCACTTCTTCTGTGCAGTCTTGATTAATAAAGTAAACGCCAGCAGAACGCAAGGGCCATACATGTATATTGGCCGCGGGCCTCAATCATAAGCCATTGATTTATAATAACTTAATTTGGGGCTCCAGATTAGGACTCGAAACCAACTCATATGTGAAATGCCCCTTAGGCGGCTCTTCGGCGGGTTTTTTGACATTCGCCAAAGGCCGAGTCGCCGGCCCTTCCCGGCTTAAGGTCTACCCATCCCCCACGGTAAACTTTGCCGCCAAAGCTAGCGGGCATAGCACAGGCCCCTGGCCCGGAAAGAATGGCCCGCAAGGTTTGCATCACCAGTTTGCATGAGCGCGGCCTTTTCATTAAGTAATCCCGACACACCCTAGGACACGAACCATGCCCGCCACATCCAGCGACGCGGCCAACAACACGGAGCGCGCGCAACGTATTGAAGCGCTGAACGCGGCCCTCAAAACCCGCATTCTCGTGCTGGACGGGGCCATGGGCACGATGATCCAGCGCCATAAGTTCGATGAATCCGGCTATCGCGGCGCGCGTTTCGCTGCCCACCCCAAGGACGTGAAGGGCAACAACGACCTTTTGATCCTGTCGCAGCCCGAAGTCATCCTTGATATCCACCGCGCTTATCTTGAAGCCGGCGCGGACATCGTCGAGACCAATACGTTTTCCTCGACGCGCATTGCCCAGGCCGACTACGGCATGGAATCGCTGGTCTATGAGCTGAATTTCGAAGGCGCGAAACTGGCCCGCCGGGCTTGCGACGAATACACCAAGAAAACCCCGAACAAGCCGCGCTTTGTCGCCGGCGCCATCGGCCCCACCAACCGCACGGCGTCGATCTCGCCGGATGTGAACGACCCGGCTTTCCGTAACGTCACCTTCGACGAGCTTCGCGCGGCGTTCCGCGAGCAGGTCGAAGGTCTGGTGGCCGGCGGTGTCGACCTCTTGCTCGCGGAAACCATCATCGACACGCTGAACGCCAAGGCCTGCATGTTCGCCATCGACGAGTTCTTTGAGGAAAGCGGCGTGCGAATCCCGGTCATGATCTCGGGCACCATCACCGACCAGTCGGGCCGCATCCTATCGGGACAGACGCCGGAAGCCTTCTGGAATTCGCTGCGGCACGTAAAGCCCTTGTCCATCGGCCTTAACTGCGCTCTGGGGGCCGCTCAACTGCGGCCCTATGTCGCCGAGCTTTCGCGCATCGCCGATGTGCTGGTCAGCGCCTATCCCAACGCCGGGCTGCCTAATGCCTTTGGCGAATACGACGAACTGCCGCACACCACCGCCGGGCATATCGGCGCCTGGGCCAAGGACGGGCTGGTGAATATCGTCGGCGGCTGCTGCGGCACCACGCCCGAGCACATCAAGGCGATCTGCGAGAGCGTGAAAGGCGTCGCCCCGCGCCAGCCCGCGCATCCGCCCGTCAGCATGCGCCTGTCTGGCCTCGAACCGTTCCAGTTGGCCTCATGAGCGATACGCTTACGGCCGACGAGAAGCCTGCGGCCACCGCAACCTTTGTCAACATCGGCGAACGCACCAACGTCACCGGCTCGGCCAAGTTCAAAAAGCTGATCATGGCCGGCGACTTCGAAGCAGCGCTGGATGTCGCACGCCAGCAGGTCGAGAGCGGCGCGCAGATTATCGACATCAACATGGACGAAGCCATGTTGGATTCCGAGGCGTCGATGGTGAAATTCCTGAACCTCATCGCCGCCGAGCCCGACATCAGCCGCGTGCCGGTGATGATCGACAGCTCCAAGTGGTCGGTGATCGAGGCCGGCCTGAAGTGCGTGCAAGGCAAGCCGATCGTCAATTCCATCAGCATGAAGGAAGGCGAAGAAGCCTTCATTGCCCAGGCCAAGAAGGTCAAGCGCTACGGCGCCGCCGTGGTGGTGATGGCCTTCGACGAAAAAGGCCAGGCCGACACCGAAGAGCGCAAGGTCGAAATCTGCACCAAGTCCTATAAGATCCTGACCGAGAAGGTCGGCATCGCGCCCGAGGACATCATCTTCGATCCCAATATCTTCGCGGTCGCCACGGGCATCGAGGAACACAATAACTACGCCATCGACTTCATCAATGCGACCAAGCGCATCAAGGCTACCCTGCCCCACTGCCATATCTCGGGCGGCGTCTCGAACATCTCGTTCTCCTTCCGCGGCAACGAGCAGGTGCGCGAGGCCATGCATTCGGTGTTCCTGTATCACGCCATCAAGGCGGGCATGGACATGGGCATCGTCAACGCCGGGCAGCTCGCGGTCTATGAAGACATTCCGCCGGAGCTGAAAGAGCGCGCGGAAGACGTGATTCTGAACCGGAGGCCCGACGCCACCGACCGCCTGCTGGAAATCGCGGAGAAATATAAAGCCGGCGCGGGTGCCGCCCGTGTCGCCGACCTCACCTGGCGCAATGCCGACGTCAACAAGCGGCTCAGCCACGCCCTTGTCAACGGCATCACTGATTACATCGACGCCGATACCGAGGAAGCCCGCGCCAACGCCGAGAAAAGCGGCGGGCGGCCGCTGGACGTCATCGAGGGCCCGCTCATGGACGGCATGAACGTGGTGGGCGATCTGTTCGGCGCCGGCAAGATGTTCCTGCCGCAGGTGGTCAAAAGCGCCCGTGTCATGAAGAAGTCGGTGGCTTACCTGATCCCGTTCATTGAGGCGGAGAAGGCCCGCAACGCCGCGCTGGGCATCGTTGACGCCAGCAAGAACAACGGCAAGATCCTGATGGCGACCGTCAAAGGCGACGTGCACGACATCGGCAAGAACATCGTCGGCGTGGTGCTGCAGTGTAACAACTACGAGGTCGTCGACCTCGGGGTCATGGTGTCCTGCGCCAAGATCCTTGAGACCGCGCGCGAAGTGAAGGCCGACATCATCGGCCTCTCGGGGCTCATCACGCCCAGCCTCGACGAGATGGCTTACGTCGCGCGCGAAATGGAGCGCGAAGGCTTTACCATTCCATTGCTCATCGGCGGGGCGACGACCTCCAAAGTCCATACCGCCGTAAAAATCGCGCCGGGTTATTCGCACTCGACGGTCTACGTGCCCGACGCCTCGCGCGCGGTTGGTGTCGCCGGCAACCTGATGTCCGCCACGGCGCGCGACGCGTACGGTGCCGAGATCAAGGCCGAATACGCGCGCATGCGCGACGCCCACGCCCGCCAGCAGCAGAACAAGAAGCGCCAGACTTTCGCCGCCGCCCAGGCCAACAAGGTCAAGATCGACTGGGCGGCCTATACGCCCGAGAAGCCCAGGACCATGGGGCTGACGGTTTTCGAGGACTACGACCTGGCGGAGCTGACGCGCACCATCGACTGGACGCCGTTCTTCCAGACCTGGGAACTGGCGGGAAAATATCCCGATATCCTGAACGACGCCATAGTCGGCAAAACCGCACGCAATCTTTACAACGACGCCCAAGCCATGCTGCAGCGCTTGGTGGGCGAGAAGTGGCTGACGGCCAAGGCCGTCATTGGCTTCTGGCCGGCCAACAGCGTCGGCGACGACATCGAGGTTTATGCCGATGCCGGGCGCACGAAGGTTCTGGCCACGCTGCACCATTTACGCCAGCAGATGTTCCGCGAAGGCGATAGCGCGCGCGCCAATATGTCGCTGGCCGACTTCGTCGCGCCCAAAGACGGCGGTGTGGCCGACTATATCGGCGCCTTTGCCGTGACCTCGGGCCTCGATCTTGAAAAAAAGGTCGCCGAGTTCGAGCGCGATCACGACGATTACAACTCGATCCTGGTCAAAGCCCTGGCTGACCGCCTGGCGGAAGCTTTCGCCGAACGTATGCACCAACGCGTGCGCAAGGAATTCTGGGCCTACGCCCCCGACGAAAAGCTTTCCAACGAAGAGCTGATCGCCGAGAAATACCGCGGCATCCGCCCCGCCCCCGGCTATCCCGCCTGCCCCGACCACACCGAGAAAGCGCTGTTGTGGAAGCTCTTGGATGCCGAGCGCAACGCCGGCATCAAGCTGACCGACAGCTTCGCCATGTGGCCGGCGGCGGCCGTCAGCGGCTTTTATTTCGCCCACCCCGACGTGGAATACTTCGGCGTCGGCAAGATCGAGCGCGACCAGGTGGAAGACTACGCCAAGCGCAAGGGCATGAGCGTGGCTGAGATCGAACGCTGGCTGGCGCCGAACCTCAACTATTGATGCGGGCAGCGACCGAAAAGGTCTAAGACTGACTAACCTCCCCTTCGCGGGGGGAGGGGCTGACTGCTAACTGGTAAATAGCGTCAGCACGCCGCCGGCGGCGAGGCCCGCGCCGGCGACCGCGGCAATGGTGGCGACGGCGAAACGCGCCCAGGACCCGGCCAGCACGGCCGATGCACCGGGGGCCGGCTTGTGGTCTGCGATGAATTTCAAAATCGTACCGGCACCGGCGCCGATCAGCAACCCAGCCACCAGCATGGGCCAGCCCACAAGTCCCGACGACAGCGCGAACAGAGCAACGATCAAGCCCAGCACACCGCCGACCAAGCCCGCGCCGATGGCCAGCGGTACGTTGGCCCGCAGGATGATCCAGAAGCGGCGGCGGCGCCACCGGCGGACGAAGCCCAGCGTCGCGGCATCACGCGGCGAGGCCAGCCAGCCGGCGATCTGGTCTTTGATGGTGGTGACCGCATCGGCTTTATGAACGGCGTCGCTGAGAAGGGCGGCGGCGACGACGCGGTAGGTAGCGTTCGCGCGCAGGCGGACGATCCCGACGAGAGTGCCGCTGATGTCATCCTCGGCGACGAAAAAATCGCGCACACCGGCTTCACCCTCGTCATGGGCGTGAGCCAGCCACCACCGTTCCCCGTCGGCGTGGGAACCAGCATCCTCCCACGTGAGGGGACGATCTATCGACGATGGCACGAAACGGCGGCCGGCCTGAAATCGCCGCGCAAAGTGCTCATTACCTATTCATGGGGCCGGGGTGCGGCTTCTGGTCTTCGAACCACAGCCAGAGCGACACGCGCCGCTCCTTGCTCGTGACGCGCGTGGTATGGCCCTTGCCGGTCAGGTCATCGATGAGCTCGATAGAACCCGGCGGCAATTGAATTTTGCCGTTGGCAACCTCGATCTCAGCGCTGCCTTCCAGATTGATGATGTACTGCCGCTGGGGACCGACATGGGGGGGCTGGAAGTTTCCGGGCTCGCCCACCTTGATCTCAAGCTTGGTCACCTTTTCCATGATCGAATTCACATCCAAGGGAATGTCTTCGACATAGGACTGGCCGTCGGCGCCGGAATAAATGCGCTTCATGACGGCCGGCGCCTTTCTTTCCGCGCCGATGACATCCCGGGCGGTCCAACCGATGGCGCACGCGCCAACCATGGCCCCGGCGATAAGCAACTTTCCTGCAAGTTTCATAGTGCCCTCCTCCCAAATGCGGTTACACGCAACCACCCGCACTTTACTGCGGTTGGCAGATTTATCAAAAGCCGAGCTTTTAAAGGCCTGAGGGCAGGGTGAAATGGAAGGTCGTGCCGGCTCCGGGCGTCGACTCGACGCTGACGGTGCCGCCGTGCCGGGCAATAACATCGCGGCAAAGAAACAGGCCCAGCCCGGTCCCGCGCTCACCGCGCGTGCCCGGGGCTGACGCCGTGCGGTCCAGGGTGAACAGGTTCTCCAAAATCGCGCCGGACATGCCGATGCCGTCGTCGCGCACGCTGACCCGGATCATGGACTTACCCAGTTCCAGGAGAGGCGCCGCGGTGAGCTGCACCACGCCGCCGTTGCGCGAGAATTTAATGCCGTTGGATACGAGATTGCGAATGACGATCCGCACCAGGGCCTCGTCGCCCAGCGCTGTGACATCGCCAATACCGTTGGAAATCGTGACACCTTTGGTCTCGGCCATATAGGCCAAGGGCTCCAGGCTGGCGACGGCCACGGCCGCCATATTCAAGGGCTCCAACTTCAAGGCGCCGTCGCGGATCTGGAATGACGCCCAGGCCAGGAGATTGTCGAGCAGGTTGTGAACCCCGATGGCGGATTCACGCACGATCTGGGCGTAGCTGACGGTCTGCCCATGGGACAGATCTCGTGCGTTGCTCACCAGCAGGTCGGAGAAGCCGATGATGCTGTTGAACGGACTCCGAAGGTCGTGGGCGATGATCGAGAACAGCTTGTCCTTCTGCAAGTTGAGCTGCTCCAACTCAAAGGTGCGGCGTTGCAGTTCGTCTTCGCTGCGCCGCAGGGCCTGGGTGACGTCGATGACCAGGCCGAACAGCGCGACGACGTTTCCAGCGGCATCCGTTTCCGCCCGGCCGGTGCTCACGATCGTGCGCCAGGTGCCGTCGGGGCGCGCGATGCGACAGTCGAATTCAAAATCGCCTTTGCCGGCAATGGCGTCTTTTATGGTCTGTTCAACGCGCGCGCGGTCATCGGGATGACAGACGCTTAAGATCGCATGCAGGTCCGGCGTGAAGGTCGCCTCGTCGACCCCGAAAATGCGGAACACCTGCGCCGACCAACTGACCGTGCCTGTGGCAAGGTCGGCGTACCAGTGGCCCATGGTGCAGGCATTTTCAGCCAGATGCAGCAGTTGCGCAGGCAGGGAGGAACGCGCGGGCGGGCCGGCGCGCTTGGTTTCGCGCAGGTCCGCACCCGCTTCACCGGATGCGCTGGGCTTTGTCGTTTTGACCATGGACGACGAAATGGTTTTCACTCAAATCGACTATAACGGGCTTTGGCCGGTGAAAGAAGGTTCGAGATATATCCGCCAAGTCATTCAAAAGGCGCGTGTTTTTCGAGAGCTTCGGCGACGGGGAATGCTTGCGCGGGCGGAGAACACCTGTTAAAACCCGGCCCTCATGTGAGCCGGAATCGCCGACACGATTCCACAACGACGGCTCCAAGCCCTCGCGGGGGTGTAGTTCAGTTGGTTAGAACGTCGCCCTGTCACGGCGAAGGTCGCGGGTTCGAGTCCCGTCGCTCCCGCCATTTCTTCTTCAATAATGCGGAACGTCCATTCTTCCTATTCATCAACGGGATGGGGGAAGGTAAATCCGGTTTTCTTGACCTCAATTTCCAAAAATATATTTGGAGAGCAGGCCGATCCGCATTTGCGCGACCGCAGCAAGGAGGACGAGATGTCGATAAGACCAAGACCTTTTTTCCAGCAAAGTATTACCCAGCAGCTTGGATAGGCCGCTGGAATCCAGTTCGACCCCCGCAAAACCGCCGCTGAAAATGCCGGTGAATCCGTTTTCGGCGACGCCGATGGAAATTCCGTGCTCTATAACAATTCATCGAGGCCTGATGAACCTGCTGAAGATGGTCCCGATGAAACGCAGGCGTGTACGATCACGGCGCGGGTGCTAGGCGGGAATCCGGATAAAGTCGGTCCAACGGGCGGCCTTACGGGCGACACCGTCGGGAGATTTCCCGTCACAACGGGCTCGGCCGCGGTAGACCCTTTACAGTGGGGTGGGAAGGGCATTCTTCGGCAATACGGCAGCCAAGTTTCCGGCCAAACGGCTAGCGGTCAGTCATTTCAGGGCTTAACCGATGTGATTGGTAGCCAAGAGGTTTCGAACGTCCGAGACAGGCTCAAAGATTTAAACCCAGGTGCGATTCTGCTAGAGTTGGTCAACGGAAAGGATGAAGGCGTTACAACAGTGACGCTTCGTTTGCCCAAGGGAATGCAATGTCCCCAAGCATAAAAGCGATGATCGGATTTACCGCACTAGTGCTCGCAATGCCGTCTGCGGTGGCATCCGGACCATGGCCGGTCGCGCGCGAATTTCAGAAAATCATCGACATCGACTGGAACGCGCCGCGCCTTGATATCGATATGCCGATTGTCGATACCACCAACGCGATCATCTATCGTCTGATCTGCCGCGGCGGAACGGACGATGCACGCCTTGACGCGCTTTCGGACAGGCCCAATGGCATCAACTATGTTGGACCGTTGACGTGTATTTTGAACCAAGGCGATCAAGAAACCGACGCAACGCTATTGGCGGAGGACGATTGGCGGCCATGGCATACACGCGGATATTTTTGGAAAGCCGGTCTTCTCGGCGCCTGCGGCAACTATCCGCAATTTGGCAAAGTGCGGTCTTTCCGTTTGCGCGGATTCGAGATGACTCTTGACCTTTCGGACACGCAAGAACAAGGCGGCAAAGCTGTGCGGTCGGTCATGAAAATATCCCTGCGCAATGACCCCCGAATCCTGTCGGAATATTCTCAGCCTACGGGCTATCGGCAACCCGGCGCCAACGACGATTGCTCCAAAATCGTTATGGAGCCGCCGCCGATTAGCACATTCTTTCTCAATATGATGCGGTATCGTTTTTAGACGCGGCGAATTTACGGCTTGCGCTGCGCGCTTAGTAAGTCAGCAGCGCCCAAAGGCCCGCGCGCTTGGCATCGACGGCGGCGTAGGTCTGTTTAAAGGTGCTCTTGTCCTCGACCGTGCCCGCTACCAGCTTGGCAAGCTCGGCGCGCGTAATGCCGCCCATGGACGTCGGAGCGGCTGCGGCCAACGACACCTCGCCGGCCTTGGTGCTGTTCAGCAACATGCCGGGACGGATGATGGTGTAATCGAGGCCGCTGGCCTTTAAGTAATTCTCGGCCACGGTCTTGGCCGCGAAATAGTCCTTCAGAAAGTAGCGCACATACCACGGCGATGCGTCGGCGCTGTCGCTGGCGCCGATGGACGACACCAGGATCAGGCGCGCGAGGCCGGCATTCTTGGTGGCGTCGATGACGTTCTTGTTGCCTTCAGAGTCGACGCGGTAATCGCCGCCATGACCGCCCAGCACCGAAACCACGGCGCGGAACGGGCCTTCGGTGAAGGCCTTCTTGAGGCTCTCGGGATCGAGGGCATCGCCGGTCAGGATGTTGATCTTCATGTCCTTGAGCGCGGCGGTGTCCGACGACGCCCGCGTCAGAACCGAGACGGTCTCGTGATGGGCGACGAGTTCCTTGACGACCTCAAGGCCGAGCTTGCCGGTAGCGCCGAACACCAGGATGCCGCCGGCGCGCGGCAGCGACTCTTCGCTGACTCTGATGACAGGCGAAGCCTTGGGCGGCGGCGGTTCGGTGGAGTCCTGCGAGAGGGCCGGAGCCGCCGTGAATAGGACCAGCATCAGGAGGCGAAGAACGGCGGCCATTATATCCAACCTCTGTGACAGCGACGCTCAGGACTACATAATAAGCCGGGTTCCCACAAGCAGAAGCGTCGCCGCCAGGATTAAACGAAGCACATGATCGGGCACGCGGCCGGCGGCGTAGCTGCCGATAAGGATTCCGGGGATCGACCCCACCAGGAGCGAGCCCAGCAACGGCCAATCTACCGATCCGAGCATCCAGTGGCCCAGCCCCGCGAGCAGCGTCAACGGCACGGCGTGGGCGATGTCGGAGCCGACGATGCGCGCCAGCGGATAGCGCGGGTACAAGGCGATGAGGGCCGTTACGCCAAGCGCGCCCGCGCCGACGGAGGTGACGGAGACCAGCACGCCGAGGATCACGCCCACAGTGATCGTCAGAAACATTGTGCGGCGGTCGCTGAGCACGCCGACGCGGTTGGCATAGGCCGCCAAAATCCGTCTGTGAAAAATCAGCACCAGCGCCGTGACGAACAACGCGCCGCCCAGAATCATAGTAATTGTATTACGCGCGGCGGAATCTTGGATATCGGTGCGGCTGAGCACAAAGATCGTCAGCGCCGTGGCCGGTACGCTGCCGGCCGCCAACCGCAACACCACGCGCCAGTCGACGGTACGCGCGAAGCCGTGGAAAAACGTCCCCCCGGTTTTGGTCGCGGCGGCATAAAGCAAATCCGTGCCTACGGCGGTGGCGGGATGGATGCCGAATAGCAGAATCAGCAAAGGCGTCATCAGCGAGCCCCCGCCGACACCGGTCATGCCGACCAGAATGCCGACAGCCAAGCCGGACAGGGAATAAAGTGGATTGATGGTCTCGAGAAAATCCATGATTTAAAACGGCCGCACTATTTCTTGCCAGATTACTTCTTAAGAGCATCGGCCAGGGTGGATTTGTCGAGAATGGCGGCGGTAGCGTCCCTGACACTGCGCATGATTCTTCGTATAGCGCAGGACCTCTCGTCCTCGCAATCGTCACACTTGCGATAAGCCGTCAGGCTCGCACATGCTAAAGGAGCGAGCGGGCCGTCGGTGATGCGGACAATTTCGCCGAACGTGATTTTATTGGCGGGTTTTGCCAGGCAATAACCGCCGTTCTTGCCGCGCTTGGCGTGCAGAAGCCCGCGCTTCTTGAGGTCGAGCAGAATCAGTTCCAGGAACTTGCGCGGCACTTTGCGCTGCTTGGCGATGTCGGCCACGAGAATCAATTCGCCGGGCTTGCCGGCGGCGAGCATGGTCATGGCGCGGAGCGCGTATTTTGAGCGTTGCGATAACATGTCGAAATCCCGATCACCTGACTGGACAATAGCCGGTCAACAGGCAAGCTTACAAGCCCGGGGTAGATAGCGCGGATGCGGCGATTCCGGCCAGTAATAGGCCACACACACGCCTGGAGAACTTTATATATGGAGCACCTGTTGTATCGGGTTGTGTTAGAGGCTCTTTTCGGCCCGGAAATGTTTCTGCGGCGATCCCGAAAGCCGGCAATCTCACCCGCCGCGGTTTCCCCGCGACGGGTGGAAGGACAGACATGCAGGGACTTAGAACGTCGCACGAAGGGTGACCCCAAAGGTTCGCGGGTCGCCGAGTTGGGCGGAGATCAGACCTGTGCTGTTGGAGCCGACGGCCAGGGATTCGAAATAGCCCTTGTCGAAGGCGTTGCGCACCCAAGCCGAGAGATCGAACTGATCCGTGCGGAAGCCGACGCGGAAGTTATGCAGGGCGTAGCCCGGCACATCCGTGTAGTTGGAGCGCGACGCGTTGGACGAGAAGCCTGAACGGAAGTTGGCGTCATAGGCGCCGTAAATCGCCCCGTCGAGGCCAAAGAACTTCGCAGGCGAATTGTACTCGGTGCCCCACGCGAGGGCGTACTTGGAAATGCCCGGCATTCCTTGGCCGGAGACATTGCAGTTGGCGGGGCTGTTGGCGCCGGGCGTGGCCGCCGGACCCACAGGCGTACCGGTGCCGCCACCCGCCAATTCCGGCGGGCAAGGCGCGTTGGTAAAGCGCACCCACTCGTGATCGGTGTAGGCAGTGTTGAGGTACGCCGTCAAACGGTCAATCGGACGAATCGTCAGATCCCATTCAAGACCGCGTACGCGCGCCTTATCAGCATTGGCCAGATAGCCGCGCAACAACGTGCTTCCGGAAACGCCGCTCACCACGCTGGCCTGGAAGTTTTTGATATCGGTCCAAAACGCCGTGACGTTGAAGGTCGCGAAGCTGTCGAACAGCTGCGTCTTCACGCCGGTTTCGAAGTGATTGACGTCTTCCGGCTTAATCAGGGCAACGTCGGTCTGCGGGGCGCCGTTAGCGGCAGCCGGCACGCCGTTCAGGTTGATGCCGCCGGTTTTGAACGACCGGGCATAGGTGGCGTAAGCGTTGATATCCGAAGTCACTTCATAGGCAAGGTTGACGTCGTAAGACACGTTCCATTTGCTGAACCGAGCCGAGAAGTTCTGCGAGGCCTGCACGCCGCGCTGTGCCGCCGTCCAGGGGTCGTTATAAGACGGACTGGTCGGATCGCCGCTGATGACCACACGCTGACCGAGCGAATTGGTGCCCGTAACAACAGAGTCATACAGGCCCCACTTTTTGTCGTAGTTAACGCGAAGGCCGGGCGACACAGTGAATTTATCGAACACTTTCCAGTCCACTTTGCTGAAGACCGCAAAGCTGGTGTTGTTGAGGCGAATGTCGTTGATCGCGGTCTGGTGATTGAGCACCGCCGGGTTATTGGACAATGCATTGCTGGGCGCCAGGAACCAGGCGCTGGCGGCCGTGCCGCTATCCTGGAGGCCGTTGGTGCGGATCTTCTGATTGAAGCCGAAGCCGCCCACAACGAAGTCCAGCTTCTCGCCGCTGTAGTTATAGCGAACTTCCTGGGAATATTGGTTCTGGTGCGTCGGGTTATTCGACGCCGTGGTGATAGGCAGACCGGTGAAGTCGCGATCGTTCTTCGGACCCCAATCCCAATAGCGCCAAGAGTTAACCGATGTCAGCGTGCCGGAACCGACATTCCACTTAACCAGCGCCGAAAGGCCGCCCATTTCGTTGCGGGCGTGAAGCGGAGCGTCCACGTCGGTCAAACGGTCGAACGGATCAGTGCTGGGAACCGCGTAGCCGGGGAAGCGAGCGATCAGGGCAGCATACTGGCGGTTCAAAGCCCGCTGCGTGGTGCCGACGCGGGCATAGACCTGGGCGCAGCAGATGGGATTCTGAAGGTTGTAGTCGCCCGTAAACGTGACATTCAGCTTATCGTTGGCGTTCCAGAGTACCGAGGACCGCACACCCAGGTTGTCTTGCGAATTCACCTGCGTATTGGTCGTGGTATTGTAAACCGTACCGCGGCGGTCGGTATTGGAGATGCTCAAGCGCGCCGCCACCTTGTCGGTCACAAGCGGACCGGAAATCGAGACCTTGCCCTGCTTGAAGCCGTAGTTGCCCAGCGATACTTCGGCCTTGCCTTCAAAATCAAAGCTGGGTGGACGCGTGGTGATATTGATGGCGCCGGCGGTGGTATTTTTGCCGTAGAGGGTACCTTGCGGTCCGCGCAGGGTTTCGATCTGCTGAACATCCACGAAGTCGAGCGTCGCCGAGGCAATACGGTTGTAATAAACTTGGTCGATGTAGATGCCAACCCCCTGCTCGAACCCGTCGTTGGTCAGGCCGAACGGCGCACCGATGCCGCGGATATTGACGAAGGTGTTGCGCGGGTTGGTCGAGTAAAACTGCAAGGTCGGCTGAAGTTGCGTCAGGCGGCTCAAGTTGAAGATGCCTTGCTCCTCAAGCGCATCGCCCCCGACAACAGAAATGGCCAGAGGAACCGACTGAACGTCTTCCTCGCGGCGGCGCGCCGTCACGGTGACTTCCTGAATCTGCTGCCGGGCCGCCGGCGCGGCGGGCGCCACTTGCTGTTCAGCATCGTCCGCCAAGGTCGGTGCCGCGCCCTGCGCCAACAAGGTCACAAGGGCGCCCGCGCCGAGCAGCGTGCGCCGCAAAGGCGGGCGGGTTCCAGGCTTCGTGCGGCCGTCATGCGTGGTCATGTACTTAATTCTATTTGTTGATGTAATAAGTAGACATTATCGGCAAAAAAACGTCAGAGGCCGGGCGGGCTACACGACACCGACATACACATGACGCTCTGTGCGGCCATAGGCGTATGGCGTTGAGCCGCTTTCACCGGATGGGCAAAGCCAAGTACCACCAGAGCCACCATAATGAACGCTGAAATGGCGGCGGCCTGGGCGATAAAGGTTTCGGAAATCCGGGGAGCGCGGAAGCGGCTCATGGTCTGTCCTCTTATTCACATCGCACGAGTCGGCGACTGGCGAGGAGCATAGGAAATCCCGGGCCGGGCGTAACAACTATATCCCTATCGTTTTACTAGGGTATTAGATTGGGGAAGATTTTTCTCCGCGTTCCGGCAGCCCGTAAACGGAAATGCCCGCAAATGTCCTAACTCGGACCCAAACACTTGCGGGAAACCCTTAGCTTTCCCAGATGGCGGCGATCTTGGCGCGCTGCTTGGCGTCGGGAATGGGCCCCTGCCCGGCCGCGACATTCTCGGCCATATGCTTGGGATCCAGCGTCGAGGGTATGGCCACGGTCACCGCCGGATGGCTGACGACGAATTTCAGCAGAAGCTGGGCAAAAGTTTCGACGCCGAGTTCTTCCTTCGCCCAGGCCGGCACCTCTTTGCCCTTCACGGCGCTGAGCGCGCGACCGCGCCCCAGCGGTAAAGCGATCAGGCACGACACGCCTTTGTCGAGGGCTGCCGGCAGCAATCTATTTTCCGCCTCGCGTGAATCGGCGGCATAGGCGAACTGGATGAAGTCGAGGCGATCCAGCCATTTTATCAGTTCGTCCTGATTGTTGCCGGTGTCGGAAATGCCGATGTAGCGGAACTTGCCCCGCGCCTTGAAGTCCTCGAGCGTCGGAAGCTGCGTTGGGATATCGACCATGTTGTGGATGTACATCAGGTCGATGGTGTCGGTGCGCAGTTGCTTGAAGGACGTCTCGATGGAACGCAGGCCGTTTTCCTTGCCGCGCTCGGCGAATTTGGTGGAGATGAAAGCCTTGCTGCGCGCATTCGTCTTCGCCAATACTTCGCCGATGAAATCCTCGGAGTCACCGCCGGTATAATTCGCCGCTGTGTCGATGACCTTGCCGCCGCCGGCCAACAGTGTGGCGATCACATCGCTCTGTCCGGCCGCGGCTTTCGCATCGCGGCGGCTCATGGAACGCGTGCCCAGGCCGATGACCGGCAGCTGCTCGCCGGTTTTACTCTTGTGAATTTTCCGCGTGGCGAGCGGGCCGCCGGCCGCGGCGAAAGCCGGCAGCGCCAATGGGACCGGAATCGCCGCCGATAGCGCCACGGCGCCCACTGTTTTCAGAAAGCCGGCGCGCGTCAGGGGCGGAAAGCGATTCATGGCAGGACTCCTTCATGCGCAGCATCGAAGCGGCTGCTACGGTCGGTTTCCGGGCCCTTGAGTGTCAAGCGAAACAGCGTAACGCCGACCGTCTGGGGATCTGGCGACAGCCGCGCGGAGCGCGGTGTGGACATCCCCAACCTCATTGAAAAAGCTTACGGTTTCCCCGAATTCACGACATTAAATAGCTGTTATCCCGGTTTGATCCTGCCCTAGCCGCACGATAACATCCCTATGATCCAGGGTTAGGACGCAGCTTATATAAAAACACGGGGGGACCGTGCCCTTCACACTCACTTTCATCCGCGCGCTGTTCCAGAATGACGCGCGATAAAACCGGCACGAAAGGCCACATTCATATGACCGTACGAATTTCTCGCCTCCTGCCCACGGCGGCGATTGTTGCAGCCTTCGCTTGCTCTCCGCTTTCGTTCGCCGCCGACATCACCGTGCCGATGCGCGACGGCATGCCGACCCTGGCGCCGCTGGTTGAGAAGGTGACGCCGGCGGTAGTGAGCGTTGCGGTGAAGTCGAAGCTGGACATGGAAGACAATCCGCTGATGAAGGACCCGAAGTTCCGCCGGTTCTTCGACCTGCCTGATAAGATCCCGCCGCAAGAGCGTTCTTCCGTCGGCTCGGGCGTAATCATCGACGCCCAGAAAGGCTACATCCTCACCAACCATCACGTCATCGACGACGCCAGCGATATCGTCGTCACGCTGAAGGATAAACGCACCCTGACGGCCAAAGTCGTAGGCTCCGACAAGGAGACCGATGTCGCGTTGCTGCAGGTGACCGCCGGCAACCTCTCCGCACTGCCCATGGGCGATGCCACCGCGCTCCGCGTCGGCGATTATGTAGTGGCCGTCGGCAATCCCTTCGGCCTGGGACAGACCGTGACCTCGGGCATTGTCTCGGCACTGGGCCGTTCGGGCATGTCCATCGAAGGCTACGAGGACTTCATCCAAACCGATGCCTCCATCAATCCCGGTAACTCGGGCGGCGCCCTGGTCAACCTGAAAGGCGAGCTGATCGGCATCAACACCGCCATCATCGGACCTGCCGGCGGCAACGTCGGCGTCGGCTTCGCCGTGCCGACCACCATGGTCAAGTCTGTTATGAACCAACTGATCGCCTACGGCGAAGTGCGCCGCGGCCAAATCGGCGTGCAGATCCAGGATATGACGCCGGAGCTGGCCAAGAACCTGGGCATCAGCCAGACCGAGGGTGCGCTGATTGGCAGCGTCGTCAAAGGCTCGCCGGCAGAAGCCGCCGGGCTTAAAGCCGGCGACGTCGCCATCGAACTGGACGGAAAGCCCCTGCACGGCATGTCCGACCTGCGCAACCGCATCGGTATGATGACGTTGGGCACGTCGGTCAATGTCGTCGTCCTCCGGGGTGGCGCCAAGAAGGACTTCAAGCTCACCATCGGCAAGCCCGCCCAGCAGATCATCGAAGCTAAGGCTGAAGACCGCCCGGCGCTGATGGGCGCGACCTTCGGCAACATCGATCCCAGCGAAAAAATGAAGGGCGTGCGCGTTGTCAGTGTCGAACCCAACAGCCCGGCGTTCCAGTCCAAGCTGCGGACCGGCGATGTCATCGTTGCGGTCAACACTAAGGGCGTTGCCAATGTGGAAGACTTCACGACGGCCGTAAAAAACTCCGAACGGCAGACCGTATTGGCCGTCAAGCGCGCCGGCGAAGACCTTCTGGTGATCCTGCAATAAAGCGTCCGCGCTAAAGAAAACGGCGCCGTCCCGAAAGGAACGGCGCCGTTTTTATTTGGACTCGTTAAGAAGCGCGTTAAACGCCAACGTTTTTTGTATCTACCACGACATCAACCCATTGCTGGATTTTGCCGCCCTCGACCGTGAACACTCCAGCGACCACAAATGTCTTCGCCGGAGCTGCGGCGTCCTTATAAAGGATGGTGTCATTGCGGTGAATCACCACCAGCGATCCTTTGGCCAAGGAGCCCTGGGTCTTGGCTGTCATCTCGGCCAGGGCGCTGAAGTCCTGGAACACAGAGGAGATATTCTGTTTTCCAACGATGGTTTGCTTGGCGTCTTCAAGGCGCAAAACGCAATCATCGGCTAGATATCCCGCGAGCTTCTGGCTGTCGCCCGAACGGGACGCGATAGCGGCTTCGCAAAGCTTCAGGTTGGCTTCCTCAACGGTGCTCATGGTAGCCGCCTGAGCAGCCGCGCCGCTGGCGGCCACGAGCGTCGTGGCGCCCAAAGCAGCGAAGGCGGACCGGCGGGATAAAACGCGATCTGAATTTTCGGTCATGATTTTTTTCCTTACACCACGGGACACGAGCCGCCATCGACGTTGATGGCACAGCCCGTGATGTAAGACGCCTTATCCGACGCCAGGAAAGTGGCAAGATTCGCGAATTCCTCAGGCGTGCCCACGCGTCCGAGCGGAATGTGCTCACCGGTTTTCGCGAGGGCTGCTTTGCGCTCGGCCTCGTTAGGATAATGGCGCACGGTCTGTCCGGTTTCGAGAGATCCAATGAGCAGCGCGTTGGCACGGATGTTGTGCGGGCCGCCATCGAAGGCCAGACCTTTGGTCAAGGCCATGACGCCCGCACGCGCGACGGACGTGGGCATGGCGGCGGGCCTGCCCGCTTTGGCGGAAATTGCCCCGGTGTTGAGGATCACGCCGCGCTTGCGCGCCTTCATGTCGTCCCAGCACAATCTCGCGAAGTGCATGTGCGCCACCGTCTTCGTTTCCAAGTCGAGGCGCCAGTTTTCTTCGGGAATGTTTTCGAACGTCCCGCCGGAGCGCGATTCACCGGCGTTGTTGCAGAGGATATCAATCGGGCCCAAGGCTTCGCGGACCTTGGCATAGGTCGCGGCACGCTGCGCGGCGACGCCGACATCGCAACTGAACGCGACAACCTTGGCGGACTTCACGTGGCCGGCGGCGAGCTTTAGTAACTCGGCCTTCGCCTTGTCGAGGTTCTCCTGGCCGCGCGCGACGATCGCCACGCTGGCACCGGAGCGCACAAATTCCCGCGCCATAGCAAGGCCAGTACCGCTGCTTCCGCCCGTGATCAACGCGGTGCGGCCGAGTAATGAGACTTCCATTGTATCCTCCCAGAAAAGTTGTACCGGAGCAGTATTACGCCGAAATGGGCTTCTGTCATCCACAGAGGAGCGTTCCCACCAGTGAATGGTCACCTGCCGCATTGCAGCATACCTAACCCATTGGCATCCAATTCTGTTACGGGCGAAAGCAGGTTGGCCTTGCATGCAAACGGCGCCATTTTGTTTGGCCGCTGCACAAATTAGGGCGGTTCCGTTTTACCATTAACCATTAGAACCGCGGCCCCAAGTCCGCCGCCGAGCACACAGGCGACGTGAAGCCATTCGACTGAGATCGGCCCGAGCAACCCGTTTCCCAAAGCGAGTGGCCACAGCGGGTTCATATCGGCATGCATGATGCGCGCGAGCGGCTCAATGTCCATGAGGACTTGCGAGCCGCCAAAGACCGTAAAACTGAAACGGGGTCCGCCGATAGCTTTGAAGAGCAGCCATTTTGAAGAGCAGCCATGGTCCCAGATGAAGCGGCGTAAACGGCATTTACTCTCGCAAACCGCCACCCTCAACTAATCATCCTAAGCTCGTTATTCGTCACCCGTAGCCTTGCTGCGATCTCGCGCGCCATATTGGCCGATAGCTTGGCGGCCAGCGCCGGGCTGGTGGCCAGCACGTTCTCGAAATCGGCCTTACTCATTTCATAGATCACGACGTCACAATCGGCCACCGCATCGGCCGAGCGGTGCTCGCACTCCAGCATGGCCATTTCGCCGAACACCACGCCGGGAATCAGATTGGCGAGCCGGACCGGCGCGCGCCGGCCGCTGACAAGCCGAATAGTGACCGTGCCTTTGGCCAGCATGAAAAAGGCATCGCCGTGATCGCCCTCGCGGAACAGCGTGGTGCCGGCGGGCAGTTCGCGGCGGCGCGTGAGAGCGGCGAACGCGGCGTGTTCGCCTTCATCAAGGCCCGTAGCGATACTGAACTGCCGAAGATCCAGTTCAACATGATCGGCCGAGGCTATGCCCGCCGCTTGCAATAATTTGTCCTCGGCCCATTCCAAAGCTGCATCGGTGTCGGCGAACAGACGGCAGATATCGAAGATGCGCTCACCGGCGATCACACCGAGAAAGCGCCCGTTCATATCATCCCGCGTCATATGGGAAATCAGCGCGGTCTTGCCGTGCGCGATCAGACGCTGGAACAGCTGCTGCAAAAGCCGCACGCCGGTGGAATCCATGTCCGCCAAACGTCCGCAATCGAGGATCATGACCTTGGCATTGCCGGACAGGCGCTCGACCTCGCTGAACAGCGCATCGGCCGTGCCGAAAAACAGCGGCCCATCGAGCTCCACGACGACAATCTCGTGCCCGCGCGCGGCCAGATGATCGGCGCCGCCCCGCTCGCGCACCTTTAGGGACCTTCGCGCCGCGCCGTCGTAGGACCGGCGCACGATGGGCTTGCTCATGTCGCGCACGAACATAACCATTGCAATCATGAGGCCGGCGGCTACGGCGGTGATCAGGTTAACCATCACCGTCACGGCGGCCACCGCGACGACAATCGCGAGGTTGGCGATAATGGCGCGGCGGAAGGGGCCCGAGAACCGCAAGCGCGACACCATTTCGCGGCTCCAGCTGTCCATCATGCTGAGCGCAACCGTGGTCAAGACCGCCGCGAGGACCGAACGCGGCAGATAGGTGAGCCACGGACCCGCGGCGAAGGTTCCCAAGAGGACGAACACCGCGCTCAGCACGCCGCACAAACGGCTGCGCGCACCGGCCTTGAGGCTGGCGGCGCTACGGCCCACGGCGCCGGAGCTGGCGAGCCCGCCCATGACCGCCGACGCCATGTTCGAGAGGCCTTGCGCCAGCAGTTCGCGGTCGCTGTCGTGACGCCCCGCCGTGACGCTGTCGAGGGCGGCTGCGCCCATGAGCGAGTCAATCGCCGCGATCACCGCCAGAATCGCGACCGACGGCAAGATGCTGGAGAGCGCCTCGACGATCCAAGGGTCCCACGCGGCGGCCCAGAGATGGATCAGCGCGAAGGACGGCACCGCCGGGGGAATGGCGCCGATGGTCGGGCCCAGGGCTGCAGTGTCGACATTGAGGCTGAGCACATAGTGCAAGACGAGCCCGCCCACCAATCCCGCCAGCAGGCCGGGGATGCGCTTAGAGATCAGCGGCGCGAGGGCGATGATCGACATTGTCACGCCCGCGGTCAGCACGCCCCATGCGCCGGCAGCACTGGGGATATCGCGCCAGTCGGCCCAGGCAAAATCATCGGGCAGCGCCATCAGCCCGCGCGCCTGGCTCAGCAGCAGCAGAACCGCGACGCCGTTCATGAAACCGGCGATGACCGGATAGGGAATGAACTTGATGACGCGCCCCAGCTTCGCCATGCCGAACAGCGCTTCCAGCAATCCGGCGAGAAAAATCCCAAATAGCGCGAGGGCGATCGCGGTCATGGCGCCGCCGTGTTCGTCGAGGCCCGGCGCGCTGGCGGCCGTGGAAACCATGGTCGCCATGATCACCGCCACGGAGGCGCGAGGGCCCGAGATCATGCGCGGCGCGCCGCCCAGAAGGGCCGCCACCAGTCCGGCGGCCACGGCGCCGTAAAGGCCGGCGATGGCGCCCATGCCGACAAAGGACGAGCCGAGGGCGGCGAAGGTCAAAAGCCCGAGGGGCACCGATTCCGAAATTGTGACAATGGCGACCACAAGTGCGCCGGTCATGTCACCGCGCAGTGCTGCCGCATCGATGCCCGCATTCGTACCGGGCCGCGTCGCCGCAATGATCGGCAGCGATTCTTCCAGCTCCGCTTCCAAGCCGTCCCCTCCAAATTCCAGCTTGGGACTATAGCCAAAGATTGGGCATACTGCGAAAGGGACCTGTCCAGAGGGCTTGAGATGAGAGATGTGATCGCGGGGCTATATGCCGTGGTGTTGGGCGCGCTGCTTTTTATAAGCGCGCGGGCCTCGGCCGAAGTCGACCGCATCGAGGTGCTGGAACGCACGGTGCTGGCCGAGGGCAAATCCTTCGGCAACGTCGGACCTTACGAGCGCCTGCGCGGACGCCTCTATTTCGCCGTCGAAGCCGCGGCACCCGAGAACCAAGCTATTGCCGATATCCGCCTCGCCCCGCGCGATGCGCAAGGGCGCGTGACCTTCGCCGCCGATTTCATTCTGTTAAAGCCGCTCGACCCCGCGCGCGGCAACGGCCGCTTGCTGTTCGAGCCCGCCAACCGCGGCGACTTCACCCTCCTGGGAAGTCTCAACGATGCCGGCGCCAACAACTTGCCGCTGACGGCGGCCGACGCCGGCAACGGCTTTCTCATGGAACAGGGCTACGCCGTCCTGTCCACGGGTTGGAGCTGGGACGTGCCGCTGGGCGGCGGACGCTTGCGGGCCGACTTGCCGGTGGCAAGCGACGGCGGCAAACCGCTGTATGGCCGCGCGGGCGGTGAAGTCAGCGTCAACCAGCCGGCAAACTCTGCCCGCCACGTGGCGCCGGGCACCATCGGCATCGAACCGGCTTCGCCCGACGATCCCAACGACCTGCTGACGGTGCGCGAAACCGCGCTGGGTCCACGCACGGCCATCGCGCGCAATCGCTGGCACTTCGGCTATGACGCCGAAGGGCGCACGGTTTTTGATCCTGCCGTCATTACGCTGGAGGGCGGCTTCAAGCCGGGGCTCATTTATTCCCTCACTTATACTGTGCGCGGACCGCGTGTGGCGGGGCTTGGCCTCGCCGCGATCCGCGACGCCTTGCTGTTCTTCCGTCACGAGCGCGTGGATCGCAGCGGCGCACCAAATCCTTTGACAGCCGGCGGCGGGGAATTGCCAAAAGCCGTGCTGGCCTTCGGCAACACGCAAAGTGCCCGGGTGCTGCAAAGCCTGGTTTATTACGGTCTCACCGCCGACGGACGCGGGCGCATGGCCTTCGACGGTGCGCTACTGGGCGCGGCCGGCGCGGGGCGCGGCGCGTTCAACGCCCGCTTCGCGCAAGGCGGGCGCGCTTTCAGTTCCGATGTTGATCTGGATTTTCCGGGCGACAGCTTTCCCTTCGCCACGGCGGCGCAAACCGATCCCATCACTAAAGAAGCCGCGAGCGTTCTGGATCGCGCGGCGGCGGCGGGCAGCGTGCCGAAGCTATTCTACATCAACACCGCTACGGAATACTGGGCGCACGGCGCGTCCCTCACCCACACGGCCGTGGACGGCAGCGCCGATCTGGCGGCCGACGCCCGCGCGCGCATTTATATGATCGCCGGCGGCGCCCAGGCCTTAAGCGCTGCCGGTGAACGCGGCACCCTTGCCAACTGCCGCGATCCGCTCGATTACCGGCCCCTGCTGCGCGCCATGCTATTGCACCTCGACGGCTGGGTGACCCTGAAGAAAGATCCGCCGCCATCCATGTTGCCGCAATTGGCCGACGGAAGTCTGGGCCGCATCGCTCAGTATCTCGAGAAATTCCCCAAGATTCCGGGACAGCGCAGCCCGACGCGGACCCTGGAGCCGCCGCGTTTGGATTTCGGCGCGCGCTTGGCCACCGACGGCGTGGCCGACATTGTGCCGCCGCGCATAGGCAAGACCTTCAGTGTCCTCGTGCCGCTGGCCGACGCCGACGGGCTGGACAAAGGCGGCATCCGCCTGCCCGCCATCAGCGTGCCGCTTGGCACTTACGTTGGCTGGAACATGCAGAACGCCGCCACCGGAGCGCCCGAGCGTCTGGCCCGCGCCGACGGCAGCTTCCTGCCCTTCGAGGTCGATGAGAACGAGCGCTTGGCGGGCGGAGATCCGCGCCCCTCGATCAAAGAGCGCTATCCCACGCGCGAGGCCTATACCAAAGCCTTTGCCGCCGCCACGCTGGCCTTGGCGGAAAAGGAGCTGATCCTGGGCAGCGACGTCAATCCGATGATCGAGCGGGCCGGCGCGTTCTATGACCGGGTCACCGCCCGCGCGCGCGCCGATGAAAGCTGCGCGTACTTAGGAACGCGCTAAGGTGCGTATCGCCTTTTTCGGCGACTCTTTTGTCAACGGCTTCGGCGATCCGCTGTATCAGGGATGGGTGGGACGCATCTGCGCGAGCGCGCGAACGCGCGGCGAGGATGTCACTGCCTATAACTGCGGCATCCGGCGGGCGACCAGCAAGGACGTCAGGGCGATCTGGCACGCAGAAGCCGGCGTGCGCCTTCCACCCGAATTCAAGTGCGGCGTGGTGTTTTCCTTCGGCGCCAATGACCAGCGCATAGAACAAGGGGCACCGCGCGTGAGCACCGAACAGCAGATCGATAATACCCGGGCTATTCTTTCTGCTGCCCAGCGGCAGTGGCCCGTCTTGTTCATCGCTTCGCCGCGCTCTCGCGATGAGACCGATGAAACTTTTGCAAGGACGCGCGCCATTAAAGAGTTGTGCGACAGCCTCGGCGTCCCTTTCTTAGATACCTGCGCGGCTTCGGCGGATTTCAAACAGTGGCACGGTGAAGCTAAGGCCGGCGACGGCGTACATCCCGGCGCGGCCGGATACGCCGAGTTCGCCGCCGTGGTGGAAGCCTGGCCGGCATGGCACAAGCTCCTCGATAAACTCAAGGGTTGAGCCTTCGCAAACTTCTGCCCCATTCCCGCGTTATAGTGACGTCATGCGCGCGCAATTCCTATTGATCCCCGCCGCCCTGGTTATGGCCGCACCGGCCGGCGCCACGATCTTCATGAGCCAAAGCCAGGCGCAGGCCCTGCTGTTTCCCGGCGCGACATTCACAGAGCAGTTCGTCAGACTCAGCAACAGCCAGGCGGAGGGCATTGCCGAAGATGCCCGCGTGCCGGTGTACGACTATCAGGTCAAGGCCTGGCGCGTTTCAGGCGCGGCGGGCGGCTGGTTCATCCTCGACCAAGTCCAAGGCAAGGACGACACTATTACCTATGCCGTCGCACTGGACGACACCGGAGCCGTGCGGGGAATCGAAATATTGGAATGCCTGGCCGACTACAACGCCGTCACCATGCCGGAATGGCGGGCTCAGTTCATTGGGCAAAGGGCGGGAGAACGGCGCTACGTGCCCACGATCTCGGGCTCCACGCTGTCGTCGCGCCATATCACGGACGGCGTGCGCCGGGTGCTCGTCACCTACAACGAAGCGCTCAAAAACCTTTAGTAAGCCGCACCTCGAACACTCGGGGATCTTTCGTGGGGCCCGGCAGAGGCGCCGGCGCTGGAAGTGCGCTACAAAACAAAGTCGGGCAAAATACTCGACGTTGCCGTCGGTGTGCAGGCTGGCGAGCCGGGAGATGACGGACGGCCCAGCTATTATATCGGGTTTATCACTAATATATCAGATCGGAGACTGGCGGAACGCAATGCGACGGAGACCGAAGACAAGCTGTACATGCTGCATCGAAAAATAGGTCAAGCGTTGGGCGAGGCGCTAGGAACTCGTGATGCGCCCACCGCGAGGCACCATTCCTTTGTAACGTCGTTGAGCGAGCGCATTGCCGTAAACATTGGGCTTTCAAATGTGGGGCGTGAGGTGACAGTGGCTGCCGCCAGTGTCCACGACGTCGGAAAGACTGCTATTCCGATTGATGACCTAGCAAAGACTTCCAGACTGGAGGATCTTGAAATGCAAGTCATTCGGACTCATGCCCGACATGGATATGAAATTCCCAAGCCAATTGAGACAGATTTTCCCGGTGCCGAAATCGCTTATCAACATCATCAGAGGCTGGACGGAAGTGGTTATCCGCGAGGGCTCAAGAATGGAGCCATCCTTCAGGGGGCTTAAATTATCGCAGCCGCCGATACGTTAGATTCGATAGTGAATTCAAGGCCTTATCGGCGCGCTTTGACGAAAGAATTTGTCATAGGGACCCTGATCGCTGATCGCGACGTTAATCTAAGCGAAGACGTCGTAGACGACAGCATGAAAGCACTAAAAGACATGCCTTAAGTCTTCGCACGGCGGCTAGCGGATATGATTCCCTCTCGCGATTCGGGCCATCAATATGATCCGAATGCGAATGACTGGTGAAATTTGACAATGTCGGACCCTCGCAACGAGCTATTGCAGCAGATCAAGCACAAGCGTGCTTTGGGTACAAAAGGCGTCGCCATTGTCGCGACCTTCGCTGTGCCTGAAAGTGAACAGCAGTCTAGCACGTCACATTCCATGAGAATGAAACTCCTCGCGTTAGGCGGCTCTGATACTAGCACCGCTATCGCCTTTAATAACTGGCAGTCCGCTATTGTCACCGATGAGCGCTCGGCCCGGCGCATCTTGCAGGAAATGCGGAAGATCGACGATTTCCTGACTGCGCAGCACCTCGGGAAACTTACGTTTCAGTCGTTTCATATTCCAAATGAATCGCACCAGATATTTGCGGCCCTTGGATCAGACCCATTTGAGACTCAATCGGATCTGGCAACGAGTGAACAAGTCGACACCAGTCGGGTAAAAGATGTCGATCACCTCATCAATATTGAGCAAATGCTCAGAGTAGCGGACATGAGCAACCTCATTCGTGAGCGACCCGTCTACGACTTTAGCGGACCCGATCAACCTCGCATCGTGCAGAGCGAGTTGGTTGTCGATATGTCTGAGCTTGGGCGATTAGCCCGCGTCAATCTTAAGAAGAAGCCCTGGCTGTTTTCTGAGGTCACAAGAATTCTGGATTATCGAGTTCTGGCGCACCTATTTCGCGATCGGCTGCAGCAGCATGAGCCCGTTTCTGTGAACCTACATCTCCAAACTGTACTATCTGACAAGTTCCAAGGGATTCTGGCTTTGAATAATGAGCCACAATCACCGAAGCTTTCTGCTGAATTTGATTTTGCGGAAATGCAGGCCTTTCCGGAAGCTGCGGCATCGGCTGTGCGTTCAATACATGACGCCGGGTGGTCGGTCATCGTCGATGGCGTGCCTGCAAAATATTTATGCGGCTCGACAGAAGGGCTGCCAGACATCTACGGCCAATACAAATTCGACTGGCGAAATTCGTTCCCTTTGGACAAGCCTTCATTTGATGCGGCTGAAGTCACGTCGAATGACTGGCGCCTATCGAAGTTGGGATCAGATAGATGCGTGATCCTGCATTGTCACAGCCCAACGGTCATCGAAAATGCGTTGGCGCTTGGCTTTACTTTGCTTGAGGGATTTGAGATTTCCTCTTATCTCAAGAAGCTCGCTTCCCTTGGCGTTCGCGCAAAGCAAGGGGTGAAAAGTAAGCGACGGTCGACAGCTAAATAGACGGTGCTCTGACGATGAATCTGCGGCGGAACTGCACAAAACTATCGTCGACTTGAACGGAAATGATTCCAACTTTCCGATCTTGATCTGGAAACCCAGGAAGTGAGGCGAGAAAGCGGTTCGCCCACGTCCTGAGTTAAAGCGTCACGCCGCGTCCACCATCACGACTTCGGCATCTTCCAGCGCCTTGATCTTGAGCGAGCCCTCCTGCGAGATGGCCGCGCCGTCGCGGTGGTTGATGCGCACGCCGTTGACCTCGACCGCGCCCACGGCCGGCACGAGATAGCCCTTGCGGCTGGCCCCCAGCGGATACTCGATCACCTCCCCCGCCTTCAAGGTTGCCCCCAGCACCCGCGCATCGGTGCGGATGGGCAGTGCGTCCTTGTCTTCGGGGAAGCCGCTGGCCAGCGTCACAAAACGCCCGGAGCGGTCGCTCTTCGGGAACGGCTTCGCGCCCCAGGACGGTGCGCCGCCGTTACGCGTCGGCATGATCCAAATCTGGAACAGCGTGGTCGGTTCCTTCTCCAGATTGTACTCGGCGTGACGGATGCCGGTGCCGGCGCTCATGACCTGAACGTCGCCGGCTTCCGTGCGGCCTTTGTTGCCAAGGCTGTCCTCGTGGGTGATGGCGCCTTTGCGGACATAGGTGATGATCTCCATGTTCGCGTGCGGATGCGGCGGAAAGCCGGTTTCGGGCGCGATCTCGTCGTCGTTCCAGACGCGCAGTGCACCGAAGTGCACGCGCGCCGGATCGTGATACTCGGCGAACGAGAAGTGATGCTTGGCGTTGAGCCAACCGTGGTTGGCACCGCCCAGGGTATCGAAGGATCTGCGTTCAATCATGACAATTTTCCTTTCGCTTTCCTTAGGCGCCGTAGCCGCCGTCCACCGCCATCAAGCTGCCGGTGACGAAGGACGCTGCTGGGCTCGCCAGAAACACAACAGCGGCAGCGATTTCCTCAGGCGTGCCGTAACGCCCCAGTGCATTGGAGGCGCGTTGCCCATCAGCCGACGGACCATCCGCCGGATTCATATCCGTATCGATCGAGCCGACCTGTAGCGCATTCACGGTGATCTTGCGGGGACCGAGATCGCGGGCCGCGCCCTTGGTAAAGCCGACGACAGCGGCTTTGGTGGCTGAGTATTCGGCAACGCCCGCCATGCCGCGCACGGCAAGGCCGGAGCTCATGGTGATGATGCGCCCGCCCTCGCCCATGATCTGCGACGCCGCGCGGACCCCGGCAAAAACGCCTTCGACGTTGATGGCGAGCTGGCGGCGCAAGCCCGCCACATCGGCATCGGCCTGATCCACCGGCGCGTACGTGAAGACGCCGGCGTTGTTCACCAGGATATCGAGGCGGCCGAATTTGGCGGCAACGTCCTTCACCAGCTTAGTCACCGCCGCTGCATCGGCTTGGTCGGCCTTGAAGGCCGCAGCCTTCACGCCTTTGGCTTCGAGTTCTTTGACAATGGCATTGGCCTTATCGGTCGAGGCGGCATAGCTGATGGCGACGTCAGCGCCTGCGTCGGCGAGAGCCCTTGCGGTGGCGGCGCCGATGCCGCGCGATCCGCCGGTGACGAGAGCGACTTTGCCCGTGAGTACTTTGGAAGAGTGGACTTTGGACATGAGAGCCTCCTTGAAATGGGTGTGTTTAACCCGCCCTTGATAGGCTTCCCCGAATAGGCCATAAATAGAAACTAATGAAACTCATTGTTTCAATATTTTGATGCTAAAATCATAATGTCCACGCTCCCCGACTTCGAGGGCCTGGCGGTCTTCGCCAAAGTGGTGGAGATGCGCTCTTTCGCAGGCGCAGCGGCGGAGTTACAGCTCTCCAAACCGACCGTGTCCAAGGCCGTGAGCCGCCTGGAAGCCAAGCTGGGCACGCGGCTGTTCAATCGGACGTCCAGGCGTCTGGCGCTCACCGACGCCGGGCGCATTTTGGCCGAGCGGGCCGCCCGCCTTTTGGCCGACGGCGAAGCCGCCGAGAGCGAGACCCTCGCACAGTCCAGCACACCGCGCGGAGTGATCCGCCTCGCCGTGCCCATGTCCTTCGGCCTGCGCTGGGTCGCGCCGCTATTGCCGGAATTCCTCGCGGCCTATCCGGAAGTTTCCATCGATCTGCATCTCAGCGATGCCACCATCGACATCATTGGCGACGGCTTCGATATGGCTTTGCGCATCGCCATCATGTCCGACTCATCGCTGGTGGCGCGGAGATTGTGCCCGATCACACGCCTCGTCGTCGGCGCACCCAGCTATTTCAAGAAACATGGGAAGCCGACGCATCCCTTGCATCTCAGCGAGCACAGCTGTTTCGGCTACGCCTATCAGAGCACGCCGGATGTCTGGCGTTTCGTCAATGCCAAGGGCGAAGAAGCGGCCGTGCGGCCCTCAGGCCCCTTGCGCACCAATAACGGCGACGCCGTCATGCCGGCGCTGCTGGCGGGGGTGAGTCTCGCGCTGTTGCCGGAGTTTTTTGTCGCCGACG
The DNA here is from genome assembly GCA_947475295.1 of Fidelibacterota bacterium. Classification (GTDB taxonomy): domain Bacteria; phylum Pseudomonadota; class Alphaproteobacteria; order Rhodospirillales; family Rhodospirillaceae; genus SHVO01. The sequence goes on along the minus strand of CANJLF010000020.1, from coordinate 439 downwards.
CCTTGGCCGACGGCACGCTCGAAGCCGTGCTGACCGACTGGACGATTCCGTCGGGCGGGCTGTACATCGTCACGCCGCCCGGCGGACCAAGGCCTGCGCGCATTGAAGTGCTGGCGGAGTTTCTTGCGAAGAAGCTGGCGCCTGCCAGCTGGTGCAGCAGAAAGGCGGCCGGTTAGTAAACCAGCTCGCCTTCTTCCTTGCCTTCGGAGATGGTGATCTGGCCGGAGTTTGACAGCTCCTTGGCCAGCGTGACGACGGCGTTCTGCGCGTCTTCCACGTCCTTGAGGCGCACGTGACCTGACCGATTTTCTGTACCAGTCGTAATGTTAGTTTACTGCATGATAGCGGTCTGATCGAGTGGCGTTGGAATCGGGCTATATGCCACCGGCGCCGGTGGTCTATAGCCGAGCGCCGAATGGGGTCTCTTCGTGTTGTAATA